>CAUEYX010000012.1 GCA_959022495.1 uncultured Lachnospiraceae bacterium
CCGTCATATACATTCCTTATGAGGGCTGTAGTATTGCCGCAGCTATCCGGTAAGTTCCGTATCCAGAACATTCGGTGGTAGCTATTCAGTTTTTATAATCCCAACCTCCGCACCGCAGTGCCCGCACTTTATATACAAATCGGGATACCGGTCCTTATGGGGGATTTTCGTCTGCGTCTTTGTACCTTTGGCAGCATCCAGTAACTTCCACCCGCACTTTGGGCAGTAGACTGGATGCAGTTTCTCTCTTATGTCATGCTGTTCAACCTCCTTTTTGCTCCGGCGCAAATCTTATACACCCCTTTCCGCCAGAGCCGATCCGGCTGCCGGGGAGCGGGTCTTTCATATGTGCGCGGCTATTCCTCCACAAGCTCTATGAGCCAATGAGCCGACGGCCTGGAAAGAAGCCGTGCGTTGAGGTATGCCATCTCTAAGGTGAGGCAAGTATTCCCCAAGTAGTACCCGTCCATAATCGTAAGCGTCATGGCAAGGTCTGGCCGCTCCATATCGGTCAGGCAAATCGGCAGCAAGTATTGTACCCGGCCCTGGTATCCCTGTGGAACCACGATACTCGGTTCCACCACAGCCTTCCGCCGCGCCAGTTCTACTGCCGTTTCTAATAACAGGGGCAGGTTTTGCGCGTTGCGGATGTTTGCCGGGATACGGGAAAGGTTCTCCTCATCTCCGAGGATATGGTCCACGTTGACACGGATTGACCACTCCGGGTTGAAGTTGACGCCATACTGCGTCATATAGTAGCTGGGCTTCTTCGGCAGCGGGCTGATATATTTCAGCCACGGCGATATCTCATCCGAGAACCCCCGGAAATACCAGTCCAACATACTGGCCTGCCGCTTATTGCGGTCAAAGCAGGCATAGATGGCTTTGTACCGTCTCGTGTAAAGACCGGTATGGAAACAGGCGTACTCTTTCCCTACATGAAAATATTCCGCCGCTTTTTCAGGACTGTGTTCCTCGTTGTAATCAATGGCTTGCTTTCTGAAAATGTTGTGGATATACCGTTCCAATATGGGTGTATCCTGGTTTTTGGTAAAATAATTCGGACTCCGGAACCGCCACGGCTCCGGGATCGCCAGCTCCGCCAGTTCTTCAAGCTGGGCATACCAGCCTGGAACATAGGCAAAGGAGAACAGGTCCGGCATCAGGTTCATATCAGTTCCCTCCATTTGGTCTGGATCACTTCCAGAAGATGCATCTGGACCTGTATCTTCTTGTCCTCATCGATCTCCTTATGTATCTTCCCGTCGTGGCCGATCACCTCGCGGGTTACGAGGGCATTGTGGAAAGGCTCGTAAATCCGCAGGATTTCCTCCAATGCGTCCTTCTCTCCGTGAACCGCCTTTTTAATTAGGTCATAGTTTAATCCATCGGTATAAGCGTTACCGCCCATAAAACTTTTTGATTGCTTGATAGGCACGGTGCCGTAAGTTATACACCGTGCGGGTCGTTACCTCCAGTCTTTCTGCGATTTCCCCGTCGGTAAGACAGTGCCAGAAGTCCAGAAGCAGAACCTTCCTTTGTTTCTCCGGCAGGGATTTCAGTGCTTCATATAACGTTTCGCTCTCCACCACACAGGAATGCCCGTCCGCATCAAGCACAAAAGAATCAGACGGGTAGACGTCCCTGTGGCCTAATAATTCAAATAGATAGTCTACCGATTCCTCTTTGTAATGGTCGTTCCGGCGCTTTTCGGCCCGCAGCAAATCCCGATAATAATTGCGCGATACTGTTTTACAGAAAGAATCGAACATTGCGCAGATTCTGTTTTCATAGGAAGGAGATACCATAACTCGTCCCTCCTTTATCCAGATTTGAGCGTGGCTGCTTTTTCACCTCCTCGCTATACCAGAACGTTTTTTATAGCCTCAAACCGGAAAGGTTTTATGAAAAATCTTCAAAAATTATTATTCTGTCAAATCGACAGATTTCGACAACGGAAAGAAAAAGGCCAATCCACACAAGGCAGATTGACCTATCCCGGCAAGCTTTCCTTGCCTTGCATTTTGTATTTCCATATGTCATTTACATATTAACTTTGCTTTAAACACAGATATCTATAAAAGTCAATAATTATTTTCTTTTGAGCATAGACACCGTCACCGTTTTTCTTTCTATGCAGCTATCATTCAAACTGACTGTAATACAGTGCGGCATAGGAGCCTTTCTTTGCTAAAAGCTCCTTGTGGTTCCCCTGCTCGATAATATTTCCATGCTCCATGAATAAAATCATATCCGCATCCCGGATCGTGGACAGCCGGTGTGCAATCACAAAGCTGGTTCTTCCCTGCATCAGCTTTTTCATCGCCTTTCCGATTTCCACTTCTGTCCGGGTATCCACACTGGAAGTGGCTTCATCTAAAATAATAATCGGAGGATTACAGAGGAATACACGGGCAATAGTCAAAAGCTGCCTTTGCCCTGCTGACAGGTTCGCCGCCTCGTTATCCAGCATCGTGTCATACCCTTGCGGCATGGTTCGGATAAAATAATCGATCTGAGCCGCCTTTGCCGCCTGGATGATCTCCTCTCTGGATGCGTCCGGTTTGCTGTAAGCAATATTTTCCGCGATTGTGCCCCGGAACAGCCATGTATCTTGGAGTACCATTCCGAAATTCTGCCTAAGCTCCCTGCGTGTCACTTCTGCGGTGTTTATTCCGTCAATCAGGATCTTTCCCCCGTTTATCTCATAAAATCGCATGAGCAGATTCACAAGGGTGGTCTTGCCTGCGCCGGTGCTGCCGACCACTGCGATTTTCTGGCCGGGTTTTGCTTCAAAGCTGATGTTCTTCATCAATATACGGTCAGCAGTGTAACCGAAGCTGACGTTTTGGAATGCAATATCCCCTTTTGCTTTTTCTAAAACAACGGACGGGACTGGATCGGGCATCTCTTCCTCCTCATCCAGAAGTTCGAATGTCCGCTTCGCCGATGCAAGAGCAGATTGGAGGGAGTTAATCATAAAGGAGGCCTCTGTCAGGGGTTCCGCCGTCTGATTGACGTACTGAAAAAACGCCTGCACCACACCAACGGTCATCCGCCCCTCCAGCAGCGCCTTACCGGCAATGATGGCAATGACGACATTGGCAAGCCTGGTCAGGAGTCGGATTAGCGGATTTACGCAGTTTGTAAGGAAGTCCGCTTTCTGGCTTGCAATCCGGTTATTTTCTGCCGCCGCCCTGACCTGCTCCAAACTCTCTTTTTCATGGTTATATGCTTTAATTACATTCCGACCATTATAATATTCCTCTACAACGCCGGTGAGCTTTGCAATGGTTTCCTGCCGTTCTGCGGCACAGTGAAGGTTCTTTCTGGCTACAATCCGAGTGATGATCATACTGATGATCATAAAAACCAAGAAAATGCAGGTCAGCGGTAAACTATAATAAAACATCACGATTAGCGAACCAATAATGGTGCCGACTGCAACAATCAGCTTTAACAGACCCGTTTGGAGTACGTCTGCGATCTTATCCAAGTCGCTGGTAACACGGCTGAGAATTTCCCCCGCTTTATTCCGGTCAAAAAAACGCAGCGGGAGCCTGTTTAATTTCTCAGCAATCTGTTTTCTTAATTCCAGATTCAGGCTTTCCGCAACGTTGGCCATCAGATAAGATTGCAGATAATAAAAAATCCATGTAAAAAAATACTGAATACTGAGTTGAGTCAGTTCTCTGCCTACTGTGGACCAGGTAATTGCAAAAGGCGTTCCGGCATTCCATGCCTCCTGGATACTTTTCCACAGACGGTCTATCACAACCGCACTGTACATGGGATTGTAGATCGTTAGGGCAACATAAATCACAATGGAAATTGCTACTACTGTCAGACGGATACGCTGTCCCTTTAGCTGACTGAATAAACGCACGACAGTGCTTGTTTTTCTGTTCATACTTCCTGCGCCTCCTTTGTCTGGGATTCATAGATTTCTTTATATACAGGGCAATCCTGCAAAAGCTCCTCATGCTTCCCGATGCCTGCCATCCTGCCTTCATGCAGTACAATAATCTGGTCGGCATGTTGGATGGTGCTGACTCGCTGCGCGACGATCAGAACAGCGGCGTCTTTTACTTCTTTTGCCAGAGCTTTTCGCAGAGCGGCGTCTGTCTTGAAGTCCAGGGCGGAAAAGCTATCGTCAAAAATGTAGAGCTCCGGTTTTTTTACCAATGCTCTGGCAATCGACAGCCGTTGTTTTTGTCCGCCGGAAAAGTTCGTCCCGCCTTGGGCTACAAATGCATTCAAACCGTCTGGAAGGGAACGGATGAAATCCCCTGCCTGCGCCACATCCGCTGCATACATCAGTTCTTCATCACTGGCATTTTTGTTGCTGTATCGCAGGTTGCTGGCAATAGTACCGGAAAACAGCACTGCTTTCTGCTGTACATAAGCCAGATGATCCCGCAGGCTTTTCTGAGTCATTTCCCGTATATCCGTTCCATTCAGGGAAATTGCTCCACGGGTTACATCATAGAAGCGGAGAATCAGGGAAGCAATGGTGGATTTCCCGCTGCCGGTTCCTCCAATAATTGCGGTTGTCTCTCCGCGGCGACATATGAAATTCAGCCCCTTCAGTGTATCCTCCTCCGCATCTGCAAAACGGAACGAAACATCCTTAAACGAAAGCACCTCCTGATGCCGCCCCCAGTAGTTTTCTTTTTCTGTTGTTTCCGTCACCATATCCTGGATTTCCGGTGTGTGGTTTAAAAGCTCACTGATTCGGTCACAGCACTCGAATGCGCGGGGCATGGTTAAAATGACCATCTGAGCCATCATCAAAAAGAAAAGCACCATTAGGGCGTATTCGATCACTGCCGTAATATCTCCAATCTGCATATTTCCTGCACTGATGCGCCCGCCGCTCAGCCAATAAACAAGTACAATAAACAGGTTGATAAAAAAGAAGGAAAGACCGTCCAGATTAGCAAAACGCCGATTTGCCCGAATCGAAGTGTCGGCATAAATTTTAAATGCCGCTCCCATACGTCCTTCTTCCCGTTTTTCATTATTAAACGCCCGCACAACACGAACTCCAGTGATATTCTCAAGCAGAACCGTCGTCATCCGGTCTAGCAGTTTTTGCAGCTTTTTGAACAGCGGTGCCGAACTTCTCATAATGAAACCCGCAATGATAAAAACTGCAGCGATGACGCCAAGAAGAATCCATCCCATTTCCACATCCAATTGAAACGCCAGCGCCAGTGCAATAATAAAAATAATTGGTACCGGCAGAACCATCTGGATGAAGCTTGTCATTGCGAACTGGATCGTCGTAATATCCGATACAGTTCGGGTTGTAACGGACGCAGTGCCAAACTGGCGGAAATCATACACCGATAAGTCCAATGATTTCTGGTAGATTGCTACGCGCATATCCTTGCCAACTCTTGCAGTAAGTATCGCGCAGGCGTATCCACCGAGGATCGCCGCCACACCGGACAGGATAGAAATCACGGCCATCTGAATTCCGGTTCTGATGACCATATCAAAAGCGGCACCGGATGTTCCCAGATTCAACATTTTCGCTGCAAGCGTAGGGATAAATAATGCTCCTGCTACATCAATAATCAAAAGAATAATCGCCGCCGCACACAATTTTCTGTGCGGTTTGATGAATTGTAAAATCAGTTTCATAAATCATTTCAGCTCCTATCTTAAAATCAAAAAATCTCGGTTATTTGTTACAATAACCGGGCGCACCCGACATCTTCTCCGGTTACTACGGCTGTGGCCGTAAACCCTCAGATGATCGTCATGTATTTCTCTTATTTACTTAAAAATTTTTGCCATCGCAGGTACGACTTTCTTGATATCCATGTGTGTGGTATTGATGCAGAAATCAAAATTCAATTTATCCCCCCATGGATTGCCGGTATAAGCTTCATAATAGCGGGCTCTCTGCTTATCTATTCCTTTGATCTTTTGCCTTAATTCTTTCTCAGACAAAGCCTCATCTTCCGGTCCCTTTTTACGGCAGCGTTCTATCTTACTATCCATATCCGCATAGACAAAAATACGGAAGGGATGCCATTCCCGGAGGATATAATCAGCGCACCGCCCTACAATCACGCAATCCGACGCGGCAGCCATTTCCCGGATGATTCGAGCCTGTTCCCTGTAAACATTCAACTGCTGCTCGAACACAGGGTTGGTTTGCGCATAAAAACTCCGTCCGATATGAATAGGGAACGAATAAACCGGCGTATGTTCCACAACTGCCTGCACATATTGCTCTGAAAGTGATGTCTTTCTGGAAATCTCGCTGATGATCTCATTATCGTAGTAAGCAATCTCTAATTCTTCCGATAACCGCCTTCCGAGTTCCCTTCCTCCGCTGCCAAATTCCCGACCAATCGTAATAATCTTGTTCATGTAAAATGTCTCCTTCCTGTTTCATTTTCAATCTCCGTATTTGTCTGTTTCATTTTTTGCAAACATGAGATATGTTTTTCCAAGAGGTAAAAATAGATTGTTTTTTCTTTCTCGGACATTTTATCAAGGTAACGCCTCTCTGCCTCTTTAAAAGGGATTATGGTTTCCTCGACAAATCTCTGCCCATCGGCTGTCAGTTTTATTGCTTGTTGTTTACAACTCCCCGGAGAACGTATTCGTTCTAAAAATATAAACCCTCTTTTTTCCAATTGCCTGACTGCCGAATTAATAGTTTGTTTTGGTATCGCCCATTCTCTATATACCATGTCTTGTGAAAGCTCCTCCTTTGAATCAGAAATTATATATAAAATCCAGAAACTGCTTTCAGGTAAATCAAGTTCAAAAGCAATGGCTCCATATATGTTATTTAGTTTTTTAATTCTGGAATCCAATGTTTGGATCGGTATTTTCAGCTCTGTCATATTTGCTCCTTTGCTATATCTGCAAAATAATAGCGCCCGGTTATCTGTCACAATAACCGGGCGCACCCGACATCTTCTCGACCGTGACCGCTGCGGCGGTCAGTCCTCCGATGATGTTCCCATATTTTTGAGTCAAGAGCCTCTGCGCCTGGATTTATACCGTGGCACAGAGGGTGGTTCTTCTCAATTGCTTTCATAATGTTTTCAGGCAATAAATTTGATTTCTGCATGTTCATAATACTGACGCAGTGTGCGCAGCATTTTGTCCCTTGCTTCTAAATCTGCTTTGCCTGTATACGATACTGGAATACAGACTTCTATTTTCATTCCCGTCTTATAAACAACAAAGGCGGACTCCGGAAGTCCGGTAGAAGATTTTACAGCTTCGCATATTTTTTTGTCTGTTGTGATTCCACCTGTCAGTTCGCAAAAAGCCTCAAAAAACAAAACAACAGGATCTTTGATGGAAGTTGCTACAAGGACAATTGAAATAAAAAAGTCACCCGTATAATGCAAGAACCCAAAGAAAGAATCCAGCGGAATAATCCATAAAATTAAAATCGCCACGCCAATTGAGGCCGACTGCAGGCCGTCGATGAAATTCGTCTGATATTCCGCACGCAGTATTGTACTTGTACTGTTGGTCTTTTTATATTGCCTGCGATTAAAAAAGGAGAGTCCCAGGCAAAGCGCTGTCATCGCAACGGAATATGCTGGAATCGGGCCTGTATTCATGATTTCTCCCGTACCATTGATAAAAAATTCAAAAGCCGCTTGCGACGAGTTGATTACTGCATACACCATCAGCGAAATCATTAATACCGATTTGAAAATTGCATACAGCGGCTCAAGGAAATAAAGCCCTTGCGGGTAACGCCGTGTTGCTTTTCTGCTGAACCTTGAAATGATAACCGCAACGATAGTGGACAAAAGGGCAAGCAACGAGAAAAAACCATCCAGAAACATAATCTGGAGATTCGTAATAAAATACATCCAAATCCCCAGGACGGTGATAATCGTATTGACGATCACAGTTACCGTTAACGCCCTGTTTTCAATCTGCTTTTGCGTCATAATCCGCTCCTTCTTTTATAGTCCTCATCTCACGTTTTAACGCATTGCTATATTTTCTAAATAAAGAAACCAACTGCTTCTGTTCTTCATCAGTAAGTTTTGAAAAGGCCTTATTCTCTGCACTGACCAAAGGTTCAACTATGCGTCTACACATTATCACCCCTTCATCGGTTAAATGGATATATTTGTTCTTTTTATTACCCTCTGCCAACAATATTTGAACAAATCCTTTTTTTTCTAACACCTTCAATGCGGAATGAATCGTCTGAGGAGCGCAGCACCAGTTCTCACATATTTCTGCTTGTGTGACAGCGCCGTTGCTGGTATAAGCAGAATATAAAATCCACATTGCAGTTTCAGAAATTCCCACCGAAGAAAGATATGCAGAATAAAGTCTATCTACCTGGTTATCTAACCGGTTGTACTCCATCAATTTTTTGTTATATTTCACCCCATCATGCTCCTTTTATCCGATTTAGGATAATAATAGCACGAAATCGGATAATTGTCAAGCTATATCTTAAGGTAACTTGAACTACAACTAAACTAAAAAGATTCGACTACTGTTTAACTATAACGCAATTGCTTTCCAACATCCAACTGTAGCTTACGATATGCTATTGATAAAAGAAATCACTATCCCCATCCCTTCGCAATTTTTCTACCACATACCGCAACCACTCGTCCGGTGTAGGAATGTCTCCGGCACAGGGAATTTTTCTCCACTGCGCCCTTTTCTCCAAATCAGAATCATTCCATCCTTTTTCTATGCGGGCTGAGATAATTGCCCGCATTTCTTCAACTGTAATATTCCTTTCACGAGCCAGTCTTTCAAATAAATGTTCTTCCTTTTCCAACATCCGCACCTCCTGCACATAACCTTCCCCTTTCCTGCCATACGAATTCTATGCCCTTTAAGGGAAATATTCTATCTACTGATTGTGACTATTATAGCACCCTTTTGGGAATTAAAATAGATACAGATAGGCAGGTGATGACATGGATGCACAAAGACGCATAAGGCAACTCATGGAAGAACGAAGCTGGACGGATTACAGACTGGCAAAAGAATCCAATCTTTCCCACTCCACGGTCACAAATATGTTTAATCGGAACAACGCTCCAACGCTGCCGACCTTAGAAGCGGTCTGCAAAGCATTTGGTATTACCTTGGCGCAGTTCTTTACAGAAGGGAACAGCCCCGAATTGACGGAAGAACAGCGCATCTTATTTGCAAAATGGAGTACCTTAAAAGACGATCAGAAACAGGCGCTGCTTGCATTGATTGACACCATGAGAAGTTGAAAAGCACATTATTTCCAACCGGACGGAAATAATGTGCTTTTTTCATGCTTTTAACTATTCTGTATACTCAACCCCCATTTAACAATCCTGTCTCCACAACCCACCCCATATCAATCCTGTGTACTCAACCCTCCGCCTTTTTTCTCTCTTGATATGTTTCCACGGAGTAAACAAGCATAAAAAATCCGGGAGCCAGAACCGCTGTCCATACAGTCCAAACTCCCGGAAATCCCTTGTTTCCTACACTTTTTCAGTTCCTTATTTTTCAGTCCGTGACATCAATACTACGGTCTCAATATGCACCGTCTCACAAAATTGATCCACCGCGCACATCTTTTCCACCCGATACCCTCTCATCTGCATCATTTCCAGATCCCTTGCCAAACTCGTCATTTTACAGGAAATATAAACAATCCTCCCCACTCCGTAATCCAGTATCTTCGGCAGCGCCTTCGGATGTATCCCGTCCCTGGGAGGATCGAGTACGATGACATCTGGCTTTTCTTCGATGTTATCCAGCACCTGAAATACATCGCCTGCTATGAATTTACAATTGGAAAGTCCGTTTCTCTCGGCATTTTCTTTTGCAGCTTCCACCGCTTCTTCGACAATCTCCACGCCAATGACCTGTTTCGCTACGGGAGCCAGCACCTGGCTGATGGTTCCCGTCCCGCTGAACAGATCAAACACGGTCATATCGTGGATATCCCCGATATACTCCCTCACCGTCTCATATAGAACTTCTGCCCCTTTTGAATTTGGCTGGAAGAAGGAAAATGGCGTGATCTTGAACTCTAATCCCAGCAGTTTTTCGTAGAAATACTCCTGCCCATACAGGATGCGTATCTCATCACTTTTGACCACATCTGACAGGGAATCATTGAGGATATGCAGGATGCCCACAATCTTCCCTTCCAGCTCCAGCGATAAAAGCTGATCCACAAGAAGAGCCAGGTCATGCTCTTCCTGGGTTGTGGTAACAAGGTTGACCAGGATCTCCCCTGTCGTATCGCCCCGTCTTAAGAGGAGATGCCGCAGATATCCCACATGCTGCATTTTCTTATAATAGCTCACGTTCCGTTTACGGAAGTATTCCAATACGCAGACAAGGATCTTATTCATATCCTCATGTACCAGTTTACAGTCAGCGGCAGTCAGCACATCGTATGTACTTCCTTTTTTATGAAGGCCGAGGGAAAGCGGTCCGTCCTTGTATTCATCGCCGAAGGAGAATTCCATTTTGTTGCGGTAGCCGAACTCTTTCGGGCTTGCCTTCATGCCCTCAAACACATACGGACCGTCCACTGCCTCATCCATGATTCGGCGGATCTGACCTTCCTTCATCTTCATCTGTTCCTCGTAGGGCATGGTCTGATACATACAGCCGCCGCAGGCGGGAAAGATACTGCAGACAGGCTGACGGGTCTCCTTCGGTGAGTATTCGAGAACTTCAAGGAGCCGCCCCTCTGCATTTCCTCTCTTAAATTTATTTATCACGAAACGGATTCGCTGACCGGGGATGCCATTTTTCACAGTGACATATTTCTCCTCCTCCGGGACGTATACAATTCCTTTATTCGGAAAGTCCACTCTTTCAATCACGCCTTCATAAATCTGCCCTTTTTTCATCTTCTCCTCCAAATTTTCAGAATATTCTCCCCAACGGTGCCTGACCCCTTCCGGAAGGGGTCAGGCACCGTTCACAATTTCTTTACGACAAAACAGGCAGGGTGCTTTTTCCCACATCCTGCCTGCTCTGCTCTTTTTCCTCTTTCCCCAGCCGATTATACCTGATCGTCCTCATTGAAGTAATCATCAAAGTCGTCGTCAAAATCATCTTCAAAATCTTCAAGATAATCTGGTGTAAAGAACCGATATACCGCATACGCGATCCCGGCAACCGCTGCCACAGCGCCTATAATCGCCAATACCCAGATTACTGTATTTTTCTGTTTTTCTGCCTCATTTTTATGAAGGATCTCACTTAATTTTGATTCAGCAATCATCTCTTCTATCTTGTTCATAATACACGTCCTTTCCCTGTCTGTGAGACAGTGCTTACTTTCTGATATTATACCACTAACATTTTCAGATTACTACTAATTTATTCCAAAAACGCGAAAATACTTCCTCTCTATTCTCTATGCCGTGATGCTGTGCGTCAGTTTGAGCTCAGAGTGTCTGCTGCACTTTTACCAGCTTTGCGAACATGGCAAACATTTTTCTTACACCGGCGGAATCGAATTCTACGGTTACTTCTTTATCCCGTCCGCCTTCTTTTATATCCAGAACAGTCCCCTCGCCAAATTTCACATGGCGGACTCGGTCGCCCACTCCATACGACAGGCGTCCCGTCTTTTCCGCTGTGAGCTGGCTTCCTTTCTGAAGCGCGGTAAACGGCACTTTCGCGTGGCCTCCTGTATTTCCTTTTCCCGCTTTCTCGGGCCTTCCAAACCCTGTCAAAAGCTCCTCTTTTTTTGGATTCCATGCAAGTCTGTCCGTGCCTGCCCGGCCGCTGCCTGTCTCCAGAAGTTCCATGGGGATCTCACGGATAAAACGTGACATTTTGTTATACTGGACGTCCCCTCTCACCATCCGCTTCCGCGCGCAGGTCAGCGTCAATTTCTGCTCTGCCCGGGTAATCCCTACATAGCAGAGCCTGCGTTCCTCTTCCAGCTCCTCCGCGTCATCCCCGGTGACCGCCATATAGCTGGGGAACAGACCGTCCTCCATTCCCGCCAGGTACACTCTGGGGAATTCCAGGCCTTTTGCGCTGTGAAGCGTCATGAGCACCACGTAATCTTGATTCTCATCCAGGCTGTCAATGTCCGCCACGAGAGCCACTTCCTCCAGAAATCCGCTCAAATCCGCAGTCTCATCCCGGTCCGCGCAGTCCTCCTCATAAGCGGCCGCCTTGCTGACAAGCTCATCAATATTCTGGATTCTTGCCTCCGCATCCTCAGGATCGTCTGCCTCCAGATTCTCAATGTATCCTGTCTTCTCTATAATCTCATTGAGCAGGTCTGTCAAAGTCACCTGCTCTGCCTGCCCTTTAAAATACTCAATCAGCGCCGCGAACGAATCAAGCTTTGACGCGCTTCTGCCCACGCCGGGGATCAGCTCCGGCGCCAGCAGCGCTTCATAGAAACTGATGCCCCTCTCCGCCGCGGACTCCTGAATTCGGTTAATGGTGGTCAGTCCGATTCCACGCTTTGGCACATTGATAATCCTCCGCACGGCGAGATCATCTCTTCCGTTGTCAACCGTCTTTAAGTATGCCAGAATATCTTTGATCTCCCTGCGCGCGTAGAAATTGATGCCGCCCACGATTTTATATGGAATGTTCATGGCCACAAATTTTTCCTCGAAAAGACGGGACTGGGCATTCGTCCGGTAAAGGATCGCGCTGTCGCTGCAGGACGCGCCCTCAGAAATACTGTCCTTGATATCCTCCGCAATGAATTCTGCCTCGTCATACGCGGTGTCAAACTGCTTCAGGGTTATTTTCTCCCCCCGGCCATTGTCCGTCCAGAGCGTTTTTTCCTTGCGCCCTTTGTTATATCGGATCACACCGTTGGCCGCGTCCAGAATCGTTTCCGTGGATCGATAATTCTGCTCCAGCTTAATCACCCGGGCATCCGGAAATTCTTTCTCAAAATCCAGGATATTCCGTATATTTGCCCCTCGGAATTTATAGATGGACTGATCGTCATCCCCCACGACGCAGAGATTTCTGTATTTTCCCGCAAGCAGACTGACAAGCTTAAACTGTACCGTATTGGTATCCTGATATTCATCCACCATAATATAGCGGAATCGCTCTTGATAATTTTCCCTTACATCCAGCTGCGTATCCAGAAGCTGCACCGTCTTGACAAGCAGATCATCAAAATCCAGCGCGTTATTCGCGCGCAGCTGCGCCTCATACTCCCGGTAAGCCTTCGCGATCTGAAGCTGGGCAAAATCACCGCCCGCGTTCAGCTCAAACTCCTCCGGCATGATCATCTCATTTTTCGCGGATGAAATAACTGACAGAAGCATTCTCTCTTTAAAACGCTTTGTATCGAGATTCACCCTGCGGCACACCTCTTTCATCAGCGTCTTCTGATCATCTGTGTCATAGATCGTAAAACGGCTGTCATATCCCAGCCTGTCTATGTACCGGCGCAGAATCCTCACACACGCCGAGTGGAACGTGCTGACCCAGATGCTCTCAGAGCCAAAGCCTACCAGGCTGTCCACCCTCTGGCACATCTCCCCAGCCGCTTTATTCGTAAAAGTAATGGCAAGGATATTCCAGGGATTTACCCCCTGTTCCTCGATCAAATATGCAATGCGGTGGGTCAGCACTCTCGTCTTTCCCGAACCTGCCCCCGCAAGGATCAAAAGCGGGCCTTCTGTCTGAAAAACTGCCTCTCTCTGCGGTTCATTCAGCGTATCATATATACTCATCTGTATCTCCTTAAATTCATAAACACATTCATATATTTTTTATGATTCCTGTCTATTATCGAACATGTTTTCGTCAAAGTCAACTACATTTTCCCACCCGTATAAACTGCCTTTTCGCGCCGGCATTTTCCTCTTGCCATCTGGTTTTTGTTACTATATAATGAATACACTGAGGTGATATTATGAAAATTGATACAAATGATATATTAAACAGTATTCTTGAAAGCCTGGATCACGTTGATTATATCCGGCCGGAAGAGATTCCCAATATCGACCTGTATATGGATCAGGTGACCACGTTCATGGACGAGCATCTATCTTCCACGAAACGCTGCAGCGAAGATAAGATACTGACCAAGACCATGATCAACAATTATTCAAAAAACAATCTGCTTCCGCCTTCAGTAAAGAAAAAATATTCCAAGGAGCACGTACTTCTTCTTATTTTGATTTACTATTTTAAAAATATCCTTTCCATCAAGGATATTGAGACGATCCTGACGCCTCTGAGGGAAAAATATTTTTCCGGGGAAGAGGCAGTCAAGCTCTCCGAGGTATACCGGGAAGTCTGTGAGATAGAGAAATCCCGCATTGAACCGATGAAGGCTTCCGTGCAGGAGGCGTATGAGAAATCAAGCCAGGCATTTCAGAATATGCCGCAGGGGGAATCCCAGGATGAGCTGAGGCTGTTCGCATTTTTATGCAGTCTGAGCTTTGACGTTTATCTCAAAAAAATGATGATTGAAAAATTGATCGACGAACTTGCAGCTAAAAAAGAAGATTAACCATTACGGCAGCTGATCCTCTGACAGCCATGACAATCCAGAACATAAGTTCATTGTCTGGCTGTTCTTTTTATATCGTCGTCCTGCTTACGGATATACACTGTAATTTGCCTGCCATTTGTTTTTCCTGCTGCTCGATCATTCTCTTTTTATTCTCTACAAGGATAACGAACGCATTTTCAATGCATATTATATGAAGTTTTAACACATTCTAATCATGTGCCATGAAGTATAAACTCATGACAGGTGATTTTAAAATGAGAAAGGCAAAAGAAACTCAAACTTTTGATTTTCGCCCACTAGGGCTGGCAATCAGAGAAGCAAGGGAGAAAGCAGGACTTTCCCGTAACGATTTAGGAGATAAGGTGTTCTATGGAGAACGCCATATCGCAGAGATAGAAAACGCTGGAGCGCACCCTAGTTTTCAGTTATTTCATGATTTAATAACAATGTTCAATATTTCTGTTGACGAATACTTTTACCCAGATAAAAAAGCAGAAAAATCAACACTTCGCCGTCAGATAGAAACAGCAATGGACGTATTTAGTGATGAAGAACTTCTCATCATTCAGGGTACAATAGACGGTATCATGAAAAGCAGGCCCGCCTTCAAGGATCGGACAAGCTGATGCTGCTTTTCGCCAAACCGCTGCAATAATACTGCTTCTGTCTCTGCATGCATACACCTTCACAAACAGCATGTCAGCGGATCACTCGTTTCCGCCGGCTGCTATTTTTGTACTCCTTTTCATATACTTACAAGGGAGATGATGCCATGTCAGAGAAAATCAAACGTTGTGCCATCTACATCCGTGTCTCAACTTCCGAACAAATGATGCATGGGAAGTCCCTCCAAGCGCAGAAGGATTACCTGACCTGCTACGCAGAATCTCATGGGCTGATTGTTGCCGGGATCTACTCCGATGAAGGAAAAACCGCAAGGAAAGAGTTAAAAAAACGAAAGGCGATCCACGCCCTTCTCGAAGATGTAAAAGCCGGGAAGATTGATGTGATTCTCTTCTGGCGGCTTGACCGCTGGTTCCGCAACATGTCCGACTTCTATAAAGTACAGGATATCCTCGATGAATATGGCGTACACTGGATCTCAGCCTCGGAGCCCGGAATCAACATGGAAACTCGGGACGGCCGTCTGCAGCTCAATGTCGTCCTCTCGATTGGTCAGAATGAAGTAGATACCACATCCGAACGTATCAAGTTTGTAAATGAAGCGTCCATCCGGCAGGGGAAGGTAATCTTCGGTGACGGGAATATGCCACGCGGCTACAAAGTCGGAATCATAGACGGAAAGAAATGTATGGTCAAGGACCCGGAACAGGAAGAGATGGTAAATGCTTTCTATGATTACTTCGAGAAGCATCAGGCAAAACAGCAGACGCTTCGGTACATGCAGAGAAATTATGACCCGGCATTCTCTTACAGTGCGCTCCGGACAATGCTGTCCAGCGAGTTCTACAAAGGTACATACCGTGGGATTCCTTACTGTCCGGCTTACGTCTCAGAAGAGCGCTGGGCCCGCCTCCAGCAGATCAGCAGGAAAAATGTCAAACAGCCGCCCTCCGGAAGGATCTATTATTTCTCTGGACTGATCCGATGCCCCTCATGCGGCCAGATCCTATGCGGAACCGGGTGCCGGTCTATCATTAACCGAAAGACTGGGGAAAAGAGGGACTACTGTTACTACCGCTGTAACCGGGCAATGATCGACCGGATCTGCGCCAACACCCATAAAGTAAGCCAGAATCTGGTTGAGGGCTATCTGCTTGAGAACCTGCAGGATGAATTTCATGCTTATAAAATCCGTGTAGAAGATATAAAGAAAAAGAAGGCAAAACAGCCATCCGTGCGTACAGCAGAACAGATTGGCAGGGAAATGGAACGTCTGAATATTTTGTTCCAAAAAGGGCGTATTACCTGGGACTACTACAGCAAAGAATATGATGCGCTTGAAAAGGAGCGTTCAAAAATTCATGTCACGCTCATTGAACCGGCTGCTGACTATTCTTTCATAGAATCGCTCCTGCAAAAAGATTTTCGTGCTATATACAACTCACTGAGCCCGGAAAACAAAAGGGCATTCTGGAGAAATACGATCCGTCAGATCCATTTAAATGATGACTATGCCGTAGATTCTGTTGATTTTTTATAGATCGTCTCTGCCTAATCTGCTTCCCCCGTTTGGTGCGGATAAGACCATGACCGCAGTCATCTCAGGCGAGGCAGAGATCGGATTCATGGGTTCTGAGGCGTCCATTTACACCTATGCGGAAGGCGCCACGGACTATGTGGTCAACTTCGCCCAGCTCACCCAGCGCGCCGGGAACTTCCTCGTTGCCCGGGAAGAGATGCCTGATTTCACATGGGAGGACTTAAAAGGACATCTGGTACTCGGCGGGCGTAAGGGCGGCATGCCTGAGATGGTATTTGAGTATATTTTAAAGGAAAACGGAATCGACCCGGAGACGGATCTTGAGATCAACCAGAGCATTGATTTTGGCTCCACTGCCGCTGCGTTTGCGGAAAATCAGGGAGACTTCACGGTCGAGTTCGAACCGGGCGCGACCACTCTGGAATCTGAAGGCAAGGGCTATGTCGTTGCGTCCCTGGGCGAGGACAGCGGATATGTCCCATACACTGCCTTCAGCGCGAAGCAAAGCTATATCGACGAGAATCCGGACGTGATCCAGGGATTCACCAACGCCCTGCAGAGAGGAATGGACTATGTGCAGTCTCACACTCCGGAGGAGATTGCGGCAGCGATCGAACCGCAGTTCCCGGAAACGGATCTGGAGACGATCACGACTATCGTTACGCGCTACTACGAGCAGGACACATGGAAGAGTGACCTGATCTTTGAGGAGAGCAGCTTTGACCTGCTCCAGGATATCCTTGAGAGCGCGGATGAGCTTGAGGAGCGGGTTCCCTATGAAGATCTGGTGACAACAGAATTTGCAGAGAAAGCCGCACAGTGATATAATAGCCATGCAGTAAAAGAGAGGAAAAAGTATACCATGATCGATAAAAAACTGATCCCGGCAGGCGGATTAAAAAAAGAGCCGTTCTCCGGAAGCCACAAAGGGATGCGCTATCTCTTCCGTGGAGATGACGGAAAGGCAAGCACGACTTTTACAGTCTTTATCTACCCAGAACCCTGGTGTTTTGAACAGACCCCGGAAGAGGAACGGGAAAGCGCCGGATTCCCTTTATCAGAAGAGGGGATGGACCAAGCGGTCGCCTGGCTCTGGGAGCGCTATGAGACTGAAAAGGAACGCTGGTCAAATGCGGAAAAAGAAATGATGCATACTGTGAAAAAAACTGAAAAGAAATAGAAAATCACCGGATAAAGGACTGCCTCGGCGCTCTTATTTTGGAGCTGCCGAGGCAGTTTTTAATTATTGAACTGCGATTTTCTGAGTGTCTTTTGCATCATCCAGTGATATAAATGCGGATGCTTCGATTGTAAGTTCTGTATCGCTTTTCAATTTAAATGCCTGGCATACTTCGATTCGTATGTAAAATTTTGATTATAGAATAAACGTGCTGATAATCTGTCCAATCTGAACAATGTTACTTTGACCGGTAAACTCAAATTTTACTTTTCCCAAACCACTGAAATACAGTTCCAGTTCGCTGTCAAGGTCAACAACACCAGCGGTTTCAACAGAATATGCGCTTACCTTTGAATACGGAAGTGAGGTGAAATCCTTTTTCTTCCCTGTCATCCCCTGCACATTAACTGAAATCACCCTCTTATCTGTAAACACACAGTAATCCCTCATTGCTTTGTAGGCTCCAATCACCTGCTCGCCATTGATTAATAGAGGCTGAATGTCATTCATCAAAGATCCTGGGTCCACTAGTTTCATTTTTACGAATGCACTGTTGTTAAAATCAATCATTTCTTCCTCTCCTCGCTTTCTCAAATTTTCGTGTACATTACATTTATATAATCGCCAAAGCGGTTATATCTTTTTCATGGCCGCAGCATTTCCAGCAGTGAATAGATCGGAATCCTCTCCGTGGCAGCTGCTGCAGACAGCCTGAAACTCTTTCATTTTACCTATCATGAGTTTATACTTCATAGCACATGATTAGAATGTATTAAAACTTCATATGGTATGCATTAATAATGTCTTTGCATCATTCTCATTTCATACTTGCAGAAATAATAGGATAGCTTCTCCGTTTATTTTCTTTTTAGAATCTTTAAACTTTCTTCCATATATTGACACAGGCGATTCACATTTGCCTGCTATCATAGGAGCATACATAAAGAGGACGGCGGCTGTGCATACAGTTCGTATACATGACCGCCGGGCTTCGCCTAAGAGATTTGTATTTATTATTAAAGTTTATATGGATTTACATCCATTTCACATAGATTATTTATCCTCAATTTCATACAATTCCTCTCAATCTTCCGCGCCAGTGCCGCGGAAGATTTTTTTGAGGTCGATCTTTACAATGTAGTAGTACATCCCAATCAGGAGAAGTGCCGCCAATATCCAGGCCGCGGGGCTTGCCAGGCACACGCCGAGATAACTCTTCTGTCCCGCAGCGATGACTGCTGCCACACCTCTTCCGACAAGCTCCGCCACACCTGCCATCATAGGCAGAATACCATATCCAAGCCCCTGTATCCCGTTTCTGTATACATTTACAATCATCAGCGGTATGAAGAAAATTCCCACGCATTTCAGATAGATATCCACAGATTCCATGATCAGCCCTGCATCCCCAGAAACAAACAGATACGTCATATATTTTCCCACTGTCATGGCAAAAGCCGCCGCCAGGAATGAATAAATGATCCCAAGAATTGTGCAGGACTTAAAGCCCTGACGGATGCGCAGTACCTCCCCAGCGCCCATATTCTGCGCGCCATATGTAGCCATCGTGGTTCCCATGGCAACGTACGCCTGTGTCACCACCTGCTCGATCTTGCTCGCCGCAGTAAAGGCTGC
Source organism: uncultured Lachnospiraceae bacterium (assembly GCA_959022495.1). Lineage (GTDB taxonomy): Bacteria > Bacillota > Clostridia > Lachnospirales > Lachnospiraceae > Mediterraneibacter. Next base: position 19,468 of record CAUEYX010000012.1, read on the forward strand.
CACAAGGGTAGAGCCCAGAATGTTGAGAGCAGACTGCACCATCATCGTACCCACTGCTGTTATAGAGTACTGAAGTGCCATGGGAATCCCGATCCGGAGCTGGGTTGCCAGGAGATGCCCTGAGGGATGCCAGTCTTTCCGTTCCATCCGCAGCATAGGCACTTTTCTGATGATGTATACAAGACAGAGGAGCCCGGATATCCCCTGTGAAATGATGGTGGCGACCGCTGCCCCTGCCGCTCCCATGCCAAAAGCGATAATGAAAACAAGATCCAGCACAATATTTAACAGTGCGGACAGGATCAGGAAATACAGTGGCACCTTGCTGTTTCCGAGAGCACGCAGGATGCTCGCCAACAGGTTGTAGAGCATCTGGGCGAGTATACCGCCGCTTATGATCATGATGTACGCATAGGCGTCCGCAAAAATATCATCCGGCGTGTTCATCGCTGTAAGCCATGGCTTCATAAATGCCATAAAAGCTACGGTCAGGATAATGCCTACGATCAGCGACAGGATCGAGGCGCCTGCCACGGTGCTGCGCATTGCCCGCATGTCCCCTGCCCCGAACTTCTGCGCGGTCAGCACGGTAAATCCCGCGGTCATGCCGACCACGAACCCATAGATCAGGAACATGATCGTTCCTGTACTCCCCACTGCCGCCAGAGCCTTTGTCCCCACGAACTTCCCGACGATCACCGCGTCCGCCATGTTATAAAACTGCTGAAATACATTTCCCAGGAAGATCGGAAAAGTAAATCTTAAGATGATCTTCATCGGGTTTCCTTTTGTCATGTCATTTTGTACGCTTCTCATTGCACGGATACTCCTCTCTGTATATTTCCGCCTGGGACGGCGGCGTCTGTACGATATCTGTCCATTCTGTACAATATCTGTCCATTCAAAAAGGATATGCTCAGCATACCCTTTTTTCACTGCACAAGTGCACATTATATAACAGAGAATTTCATCTGTAAATATTTTTTTCTGATTATCTTCTTCCCTACCGCAGGAAAAGAAGATTTTCTTCTTTGATCTCCAGATAATCCGGAAGCCCTCTCTCCTCCAGCACCTCCAGCTTTTCCCGCTGCACGAACCAGCAGATATGCTGCGCTGTGCTCTGTCCCGTGCGTTCCGGTCTGAGGTAGTAATTCCGTTCAAAGGGCAGTACCGCGCTGCTCTCGATGTCCGCTCTTAACATATTTTCTCCGCGCTCTCCCCACACGGGTACGAAATCATGGGCGCGGTACCCGACCCACTCTGTGTAGTCCGGAATCTCTCCTTTGATATGCAGGGTGATGCCCCAGTCCTGCGCCTCCAGCGTATGGGCATCGATCCGCCTTACCCGGGAGAAATTCTTGCATCCGGTCAGGCGCGCCGCCTCCTTGCTGACCGGGTTCTGGAAGAGTTCTTTCGTCTCGCCCGAGGCAGCGATGTGGCCCTGATCGATGATGAGCAGTTCCTCACTGAAGCGGTATACCTCATCCCGGTTGTGGGACACCAGGATGACTGTGCCCCCGTAGTCCGCGAGCATCTGGATCAGTTCCTGCTGAAGCTGGTCTTTCAGATACATATCCAGCGCGGAAAACGGTTCGTCGAGAAGGATCACATCCGGCTCATAAGCCATGATGCGCGCCAGCGCCACTCTCTGCTGCTGCCCGCCGGAGAGCTGACCGGGCAGACGTTTCTCCAGGCCTGAGAGCTGGAACTTCTCGATCATCTGGCGGACCCGGATTTCATTTTCCTGCCTGCTGCCCTTTAATCCCGCCGCGATATTTTTCTCCACGCTCATTGTGGGGAACAGGGCGTAATTCTGAAACAGGTAGCCCACATTTCTCTTCTGGGGCTTCAAGTTCACTTTTGCCTCTCTGTCAAAGAGCGTCCGCCCTTCCACCTCGATCCTGCCTTCGTCCGGCGCCTCGATGCCTGCGATGCTCTTCAGCGTCATACTCTTTCCGCACCCGGAAGCTCCCAGGATGCCGATCCGTTTTGAATCACTCTGAAAATGGATATCCAGCTGGAAGCCGCCCAGCTTCTTCTGGATCTGCACATTGATCGCCATGGCCTACCACCTCCCGATATTCTTCATCTTTGACCCTGAGATAAGATTCATCAGGAAGATGACGATAAAGGCGATAACGATGACGATCGCCACCCAGATCCCCGCGGTCAAATAATCGCCGTCCTGTATGACCATGGCGATCTTCTGGGAGATGGTCCCGGTCTTTCCGGGGATATTTCCCGCCAGCATGGAGGTTGCTCCGTACTCGCCCAGCGCCCTGGCAAATGTCAGGATCGTACCGGAAGCAATCCCCGGTCCCGCGGTGGGAATAATAATCTTCCAGAAGATCTTCGTATCTGACATGCCAAGCGTACGCCCGGCATACACCAGATTCGTATCGATCTGTTCCATTGCCGCCCGGGCGTTGCGGTACATGAGCGGAAAGGCGATCACCGTCGCCGCGATGATACATCCAAGCCAGGTCTGTACGACCTTGAAGCCGAATTCTTCAAAGAGAAATTCGCCGAATGGCCTGCGCCTGCTGAACAAAAGGAGCAGGAAGAAACCTGCCACCGTGGGCGGCAGGACCATCGGCAGGGTAAGGATACCGTCGATGACTGCCTTCTTCCCCGGGGATGCCTTCACGACTTTGCGCGCCGCGAATATCCCCAGGAAAAAAGAGATAAAAGTCGCCACCACTCCTGTTTTCAGGGATATGAACAGGGGGCTCCAGTCCAGCTCTTTGAGTATTTCCATGATTTCTTCCATAAATATTCCTTTATTCTACATTTGTGTCAAAGTAATAGGATTCAAACACTTCCTTCGCCTCATCGGAAAGGATGAATTTCAGGAAATCTTCTGCTGCCGCTGTCTGCGCGTCGTCTGCCTCTTCATTTACAACACGGGCGATGGGATAGATCACGTTTCCTGTCAGGTCATAGCTTACAGTCTCAAGGATATCCAGATCATCCTCATATCCGTATGTATCAGAGTAGTATGTGGTTCCCACCTCGCAGGAGCCTTCCGCCACTGCTATGAGCACCTTGCTCACGTTATCCTGCTCACTGATCTCCACGCCGCCGAGGGCCTCAGACACCTGCTCTGTGGTGATCGACGCCACATCGTCTGTCGCCGGGAGCAGCCCCAGATTCACCAGTGCCTGTCTCGTATACTTTCCTACCGGAACGCTTCCGCCTGCCAGGGCGATGCTCTCTGCTTTGCTGATATCCTCAAGCCCTGTCACCGCTGTCCCGCTGTCTTTCAGCGTCACCACAACGACCTGATTGTTGACGACATTGGCTCTTGTTCCATCTACCATGAGCCCGTCCGCCTCAAGGTCATCCATCTGCTTCTGAGCCGCTGAGAAGAAGATATCACACTCATATCCCTCCTGGATCTGGGTGAGAAGTGTTCCCGAACTGTCCGCGTTGTATGTGATCTTCACATTCGGGTGATCCTCATTATATTTCTCTGCGAGGTCGTCCATAACGGTCTTCAGACTTGCCGCGATAAAGACCTGGATCTCTGTCTCTTCCTCATCAGTTCCCGTATCCTCTGCCTGAGCGTCCTTATCCTTGTCTGAAGAATCATTTCCGCCGGAGCACCCTGCCATGGAAAATACCATCACTCCTGCCAATAATGCTGCTAATAATCTTTTTTTCATACATTTATCCTCCTTCGTTAGGCAGCGCCAGAGTACAAGGGCAGTTTTCCGCACCTTATATCCCAGCGCTTTATCTACTATAGATTATACCCGATTGCTTTTTAAAAAACAATCGCTTTCCCTGCAAAAGCGGCTTATCCGCCGCTTTATTCAGTGCCTGGTTATCAGATAGCGCTGATGTACAAGAGACAACCTGCCCGCTGCACGCTGACACGATCACTGTTTTTCAAAGATTTCCCGGAACTTTTTCTCCGCTGTCTCCGTCAGTTCTTGTTCGAACCGCTCATATTTCTCCAGGAACCGTATGCCATCCTCACTCAGACAGGCGCCGCCGCCGTTCTTTCCTCCGTGGGTCCGCTCCACGATAGCATATCCCAGTTCCCGCTCCGCGCGGTCCAGAAGCTTCCTGCCCTTACTGTATGACAGACCCATCTTCTCACACGCCTCACGCACAGAGCCTTCTGTCCGGATATGCAGAAGGAGCATCCTCACTCCCGGTCCGAAGAACGGCTCCGTCCCCTCGATCTGCACTTTCAGGCGGGGACGGATGGAAGATGTCCCAGCCTTTGTGATGCCTTTTCTCTGTTCTGTCTGCTCTTCCATCCGTCTCACCTCCTGTCTCTTTCTTTCACTGTCCTGTTCTTTCCCTGCCTTGTTCTTTCCCTGACTTGCTGCTTCACATTCCGCTTACTTCACTGCTTTCTGCTTTCCGGAATAATAGGTATCCTCCATGGGAAGTTTTGTCCGCAGCACATGGTCCATGGCGTAGTACGCACCCTGCGCCGCCGGAGCGGTAGGGATGGTCGCAATCTCCCCGATTCCCTTTGCCCCGTAGGCGAATGGCAGAAGCTCTTCCTTCTCCACGTAGATGGCGTGGATATCGGGTATCTGTGTGGATCTCATCAGCCCCAAAGTCCCGTATCTTGCCTGGGGCACGGAATCTTTGAGCGGGAAATCCTCTGTCAGCGCATAGCCCAGACCCATGAGCACGCCGCCCTCGATCTGCCCCTGTATGGAAATGGGGTTGACCACCTTGCCGGAATCGTGCGCCGCATACACTTCTTTCACCCTGCCGTCGTCGTCTAAGATGACAACATGCGTGGCGAATCCGTACGCCACATGGCTCTTGGGGTTCGGCACATCCGCGCCCAGCTTATCCGTAGGATCGAAGAACTCCGCGAAGGTCTCCCAGCCTTCCAGCTTCTCCAGGTCTCCTCCAGCTTCCTGAAGCGCTTCCGCCAGATCCGCGGACGCCATGCGCACCGCCTCACCGGTGATCAGTGTCTGACGGGAACCGGATGTAGTACCGGAATCCGGCGCCACCTCGGAGTTGGCGCCCATGTTGCGGATCTTCTCTCTGCCAAGCCCGGTGGTCTCCGCCACCATCTGGACGAATACCGTGGCGCAGCCCTGCCCGATATCAGACGCCGCGCTGTACAATTCCACCTTGCCGTTATGGACTTTGATCTTCGCCCTTCCCTTATCCGGAAGTCCCACACCTACTCCGGCATTTTTCATGGCACAGGCAATGCCTGCCCTGCCCGGATTGCTCTCATAAGCATCCTTCACTGCCAGCAGGGTCTCCTTCAGCGCTGTGGAGCAGTCCGCGATCTGCCCGTTGGGCAGCACCTTGCCCGGCTCGATGGCATTGCGGTAGCGGATCTCCCACGGGGAGATGCCCACCTTCTCCGCGAGAAGGTTGATGTTGGATTCCAGGGCAAATTCGCTCTGGCACACGCCAAATCCCCGGAATGCTCCCGCCGGCGGGTTATTCGTATAATATCCGAAGCCGCGGATATCGGTATTCTGATAACAGTACGGTCCTACGGAATGGGTACATGCTCTCTCAAGGACCGGTCCGCACAGTGACGCGTACGCCCCGGTGTCAAAATAGATCTCGCAGTCCAGTCCCGTGAAGATACCGTTCTCATCGCATCCCAGTGTAAATGTTCCCTCCATGGCATGGCGCTTCGGATGGAAGTTGATGGATTCCTGCCTGGAAAATGTCACCTTCACCGGTCTTTGCAGCTTCACTGCCGCCAGCGCCGCGATATGCTGGGTGGAGACATCCTCCTTGCCGCCGAAACCGCCGCCCACCAGCTTATTTTCCACCACGATCCGCTCCGGATCCCATCCGAACATGATGGCGATCTCGTGCCGCGTATCGTACACGCCCTGATCCGTGGAGTAGACCTTTACCCCGTCCTTATAAGGCATTGCCACCGCACACTCCGGCTCCAGGAAGGCGTGCTCCGTAAACGGCGTGCGGTACGACTGTGTCACGACATATTTGGAATTCGCCAGCGCGGTCTTGGCGTCGCCTCTTGTGACGTGCCTGCTCTGGCATAAGTTTCCTTTGGAATGGACCTTCGGCGCGTCCTCCTGCATTGCCTCTTTGATGGAGGTCACAGGCTTTAATTCTTCATAATCAATGCGGACCAGCTTTTTCGCTTTCTCAAGGATCTCCCTTGTCTCTGCCACCACCAGACAGATGGCGTCGCCCACGCAGCGGGTGATATCTCCCTTGGCGATCATCACGTCCCAGTCCTGCTGCAGGTGTCCTACTTTGTTGTTCGGCACATCGTCCGCGGTCAGCACGGCAAGTACGCCCGGAAGCGCCTCCGCCTTCTCTGTATGGATGTCAAGGACGCGGGCGCGGGGATATTTGGAGCGCACTGCGGAGGCATAGACCATGCCTTCCATCTCCACATCATCCGGATACTCTCCGTAACCTAACACCTTCTCGCGCACATCCAGGCGGAAGGCACGCTTGCCAACGCCGTAGCTGTCGCCTTTTTCCAGCTCCTCGTCGATCTGTGCGTCTCCCCGCAGGATCGCCGCCGCGAGCTGGATCCCTTCGATGATCTTCTTATATCCCGTACAGCGGCAGATATTTCCCTTCAGCGCCACTTTGATCTCTTCCTCCGTCGGGTCCGGCACCCGGTCGATCAGAGCCTTCCCTGCCATTACCATCCCGGGGATACAGAACCCGCACTGAACAGACCCTTTGGAACCAAAGGCATAGACAAAGGCTTCTTTCTCTTCCTCACTGAGCCCCTCCGTGGTAAGGATCTGTTTCCCCACCGCGCGCTTTGTCGTCAGGACACAGGATTTCACCGCTTTGCCGTCCACCACGATGGTACATGTCCCGCAGGCGCCCTCACTGCAGCCGTCCTTGACGGAGTGCAGGTGCAGATCGTCCCGCAGATAGCGGAGGAGCGGCTTATCTACATCCGTAACACGCTCTACTCCGTTTACTGTAAAACAAAAGCTTTCTTTCATCTCTTCTCCAGCCTTTCCTTATTGTATGCCGTGCTTCTCACGGCATTATGGTATACCCGCAGGGTGTTTCCTTTACTGAACTGTCAGGATCCCGTTCTGATCCCGTATCACGTCTCTGGGGCATTTCACCGCGCACATGCCGCAGGCGATACATTTCTCTTCATCGATCACCGCATGGTTATCTATGATACGGATTGCCTGCATCGGACAGGCTTTCACACAGATGCCGCAGGCGATACATCCGGTCTGGCATGCCTTTCTGGTCTCTGCTCCCGCGTCCTCATTGACACAGGCGGGATAGATGTTGTATTCCGGCTGTGTAAGGCGGATCAGATGCATGGGACATGCCTTCACGCACAGCCCGCAGCCGACGCATCTCTCCCAGTCCACTTCCGCCGTGCCCCGGCTTCCGATATGTAAGGCGCCCAGCCTGCATGCCAACACGCAGCTTCCGAGCCCGACGCAGCCCCACCTGCACTTTAAGATTCCTTCCGGGTGCGCCTGAACAGCCTGCGCACAGTCCGTTCCGTAAGATTCCCGCGGAAGGTCCGTCTGCGTGCAGCTTCCGCCCGAGCACTGCACAACAGCCACTTTTTTCTTGCGTTTCTGAGCCATCTTCCTTCTCCTTTTCCCAGCGCCGGCGTACAGGGAACTGCATTTTCCCGGCACACCGCCGCTGTTATTTTCCGATATCTTCCCGACGGTCCACGTCGCTTAATTCTCGCTCATCTGTCTCTACGATGCGCACACTTTCCCTGTGCCTGTCCATGATCTGCCTGCCGCCCACATCCCCGGAAAGCTCCAGAAGCTCCGGGAAATATCTTCGGTCCCACAGCACCGGGTTGCCCGCTCTTCCCTCATGCCCCGCACAGACGATACTGCCGGGGTGCAAAACTGCCGCACGGAAGATCTGCTGTAACGTCGGTACCGTAAGATGGGGCTGGTCGCACACAGAGAAGAGGACGCCTGTCAGCGTGTTTTGAAGCGCTGCCTCAAGCCCCAGCTTCAGAGACAGGCTGATGCCTTCCTCCGGATGCTCATTCCATACCGGTGTGATGCCCCGCTCCTTCGCTTCCTTGGCGATCTTCTCATCCCCGGTCACAATGTACGCGGGAAATGAAGAAAACGCCCGGACATTTTCAAGCATTTTTTCATACATGGGCACCCCGTCCGCCAGCGCGTGCAGCTTATTTCCGCCAAAGCGCACGCCTGCACCCGCCGCGAGCACGACGATGGCATACCTGCCCTTCATCCTCTCGAACCCTGTCGCTGCCTCCAGCGCTCCGCCGCCGATGGCGCGCGCCTTATCGGAGATCGTATAACAGTGGGAAATCTCCGCCCGGGCGTCGATATCCCCGATCTTCAATCCTTCTTTTACGGATACTCCGCTTTGGAGCATCCCGCGGACCACTCCCGGCATCTGCGCGTATACCGGCTGTCCGCCTGTCACGGCAACGACCTGCCCTTTTTCCACCATATCGCCGATCTTCGCCCGCGGCTCCATGATGCCGTCCGCAGAGGCGCGGATCAGCCGCTCGATCGTATAGCCGCCCACATTGCCGGGCACCCCTGTATTGGGGATGGCGCTGCCTCTCCAGATGATATTCCCCAGCGTGTGCCCTCTCTTTGTCTCGATCACGCAGTGGCAGTCCTCCCCCGCTATAAATCCGGGTCCCACGCCAATGACAAAAGGTGCGTCCGTGATCTTTGTACCGAGGTTCCGCTTCGCGAGGATGGCATCAACGACCACATCCGGCATGTACCACTCCCGGCATCCCGCCTCAGGGTCCACCATGACGGCGATATCTCCCCGCTCCATGATATGCTCTGCCTCTTCCTTTGATTCCGCACGGAACGCTTCCATCTCTTCGACCTTTGCCGACGGCTCGTAGACGGCTCTTGAGAGAGCCACTGTCCGCCGCACTGTAAGGGGTGTCCCGATCTCTGTCATTAGGATCTGGTGCCCTGCACCGTAGAGACGGGAGGCGATCCCCGTCGCCAGGTCCCCCGCGCCTTTGATCAATATCTTCATGCCGTTATCCTTCCTATCCTGCCACAAAGGAGGTGACGATCACATCGGAAATGCCTTCGCGCTCCAGCATCCTGCATATCTCAAGCGCAAGTTCTCTCCGGTCGGGATCGTCTGCTTTATTTAAAATGACCGTATACACGGCGCTCCCTGGACAGCTTTTTCGTCCGCCCCGCTCTGAGGCTGCGAGAAACGCGATATCCTCCGCCGTGACTGTGTCTGTTTCGTTCTTCTTTAAGAAAGGGCATGCCAGCTCAAAGCGGAAACAGACTTCTTTGAACGTTCTGCCCACCGCGTCCAGCCCGTATACGGACAGGACATGTGTTGTCTCCTCCGGTATCACCGGCTCATGCGCGGCAGGAACCTTAAGCGGCATCCGCCTTGCTCCGTCTGCCTCGATAAGAAGCGGTATGTCCCATGTCAGGAGCTCTCCGAACACTGGCTCTGTAAGCCCTTTTAATTTGCCGCCGGGCGCAGGTCTCCCGACCCACACCTGGCGGAACGTTTCTAAATATTGTCTGATCTTTTCCACGGACGGGTCTAAGAGAAAGTATTCCTTTCCCTCATCCACGATATGCGTCGTCGTCGTGACGACCACATGCTCTCCTGCGAGGGCATACTCCTCTGCCAAAGTGTGTAGTATGGTCGTCTTCCCGCCGGCTCCCGCCACGGAGACAACAGGCGCAGGATCCGATCCCGCCGTGATCTCCAGTGCCTTCAGCAAAAATTCTTCCCCGCACAGTGTTCCTTCTTTATATTTCCAGATCATTACTCTGCGCCATGCCGGACATATACCCCGGTATTCTCCACAAGCACTTTTCCATTTTCAGCGGCAAGCGTGCCTCTTAAGTACACCTGCTCCGCCCTGCCCCGGATCTTCGCCCCTTCCATGGGACAGTAATCGCATGCAGACTGCTGCCCCTCCGCGGTCAGCGTCCACTCTGTCTCCGGGTTCCAGACAACGATGTCCGCGTCCGCGCCCGGGATGAGCGCCCCTTTCCACGGATAGAGGTGGTAGAGCTTCGCCGGATTCTCCGCCAGGTAAGTACACATCTGCTCTGGCGTGATCTTTCCTTCATTGACACCGAACTGCCAGATCAGCGCCGGACGTTCTTCCGCTCCGGGCATCCCGCAGGGCGTCTTCGAGAAATCATCCGCGCCCGCCATTTTCTGTTCCTTAGTAAAGCTGCAGTGATCTGTGGCGATGGTCTGGATGCGCCCTTCTTTGAGCGCCTGCCAGAGGATCTCCTGATTCTTCTTTCTGCGGAGGGGCGGCGCGATCATATACTGTCTTGCCTCCTCAGCAGGAAGGGAATATTTCTCCTCATCCATCACAAGATACTGGGGGCATGTTTCTACATAGACGATCTGCCCTCCCTCTCTTGCCTTCAGGATCTCACGGTACCCTGCCGCTGTGCTCAGATGCACCACAATGACCGGAGTGTCCACACATTTCGCGATGGCGAGCAGACGGTGTACTGCCTCTGCCTCCGCTTCCTTGGGACGCGTCCACGGATAGTCGGATACATCCTTTCTATCTCCTTTGTTCTTCTCCACTTCTTTCAGACGCGCCTGGATGATGCCGTGGTTCTCACAGTGTACCCCCGCGATGCCGCCAAGTTCTTTCAGCCGTGAGAGGATCTCATACATGGTCTCGTCGTCAACCATGGTGTCATAAGTCATATAAAGCTTAAAGGACATGGTCTCCTTTGCCACGATCTCGCCCAGTTCCCGGCTGATCTCTTCATTCCAGTCCGTGATCGCCAGGTGGAACGCATAGTCACAGGAGGACTGTCCGTCCGCCTTCTTATGCCAGTTGTCAAGTCCGTCTTGCAGAGTTTCTCCCGGATACTGGGTCGCGTAATCCACGATACAGGTCGTTCCGCCCGCGAGCTCAGCTTTCGTTCCGGTGTCGAATCCGTCCGCGGTCACTGTGTCGCACACCTCCAGCGCCATGTGGGTGTGCGCGTCGATAAATCCCGGGAAAAGAAGCTTTCCCCGCACATCCACGATCTCCGCGTCTTTAAATTCCAGATTCTCACCTATCGCAAGGATCTTCTCACCCTTTACAAGAAGGTCCACCTTTCTCATTCCCTCGCCGCTGATCACTGTTCCGCCTTTAAATAGTCGTTTCATGTGTCCTCCTTTCAGTTCAGCCATGCTTTGAACGCGTATGCAGAATGTGCTTGCACAATTCTGCAAGCGGTCATAAGCATGGGGTGAGCGCCGTCTCATGAGTAAAACAGTGGCGCAGCCACGATTAGCACGTTAGTGCGGTTTTACGAATGGCGCTCCTGAACGGTGTAAATTTTCCCCCAGTTCAGCCATGCAGCAAACGCTCCTGAACGGTGTAGTTATCATCTCAGCAGATATGCATAGTCCGTGCAGACTGTCTCCATCAGTCTGAGCAGTCCTTCCGGTATCCTCGTCTCTTCGCCTTTTGTCCACACATAGGTTTCCCCGAAGAAGCGTACCTTACATTTCACCGCGTCTTTGTCAAGGACTGTGAATCCCTGGTTCTTGCTGTCTTCCATATCCTTCTCATCTGCGAACAGTGTGAACTTGTCAAGATACGGCGCGCTGTCGTACGGGCAGAAGCTCTTGCAGTTGCCGCATTCGTTGCACATATAGTCCACATGGATGATCTGGTGCTTCTCCATGCCCGGAACGCGGATCGAGATATTCGCCCGGTTCGGACATACCTCCACGCAGTTCTCGCAGATGCCGGAGCATCCAAGGCAGCGGTTCGTCTCTTCACGTCCTTCCTTCATGTCCGCCAGATTTCCGCGTTTGCCGTAGATCTTCTCCTCGTCTGTTGCGGACGGGATATCCTTTACAAGTGCTTCGCCGATGACAGCCTCCGCTGCTTTCAGACCGTCGCGGATTCCTTCTACTACCGTCGCCGGTCCGCCGAGACCGTCGCCCACTACATAGACGCCCTTAAGGTTTGTCTCACAGGTGTCCTCATTGACAAGAGCACGTCCTCTTTCATTGACGTTGATGCCGTTCGCCTCGTAGAAGCCTGTGGGAACTCTCTCGCCGACTGCCGCGATCACGGTATCCGCCGGGATCTCTTTCTCTTCGTCTGTCTCCACAACGCCTCTTCTGCCTGACGCGTCGATATCGCCCAGCTTCATGACCTTGCAGAGCAGCTTCCCGTCTTCCAGTTTCACAGGGGACAACAGTTCCATGAATTCCACGCCGTCCTCGACTGCCATCTCAAGCTCTTCCGCGTCTGCCGGCATATAGCGTTTCGTTCTTCTGTATACCAGATAGGAGTGCTCCACGCCCTTCGTGCGTTTCGCTGCTCTGGCTGTATCCATGGCTGTATTACCGCCGCCGATGACGACGATGTTCTTGCCGATGTCCAGATTGCCGTCATTTGCCTTATAGTCTGCAAGGAAGGCAAGCGCGTTCACCGGCTCGCCCTTTTCCAGACGGAGCACGCCCGGGTCGGATGCGCCCACTGCCACGATCACTGCCGTGTACCCTGCGTTCTTAAGCATATCAAGTTCTTTGATCTCTGTATTTAAGCAGATGTTCACGCCCATCTTCTCAAGGAGCGCCGCGTCCTTGTCGATGGAAGCTGACGGGATGCGGAATTCCGGGATCACATGGCGCACCACGCCGCCGAGAGCGTCGTTCTTCTCGAAGAGCGTTACTTCCATTCCGGCTCTTCTTAAGAAATAAGCTGCCGCCATACCAGCCGGACCGCCGCCGATGACTGCTGCCTTGCCCGGTCTTGTCACCGCCGGAGCTGTCAGTTTCTCCATATATGCGTCATATCCGTTCTCCGCCGCGATCAGCTTCATGTTGCGGATATGTACCGGTTCTTCATAGAAATTGCGGGTACATTTGCCCATGCAGGCATGTGCGCAGATCGTTCCCGTGATGAACGGAAGCGGGTTCTTCTCTGTGATGACTTCCAGCGCCTCTTCGTATTTGCCCGCGTTTACAAGCTGAAGATAAGCGGTGATATCCTGATGGATGGGACATCCTTCCTTACACGGCGCCACAAAGCAGTCAAGCAGCGGCACCTGTTTCTTCATCTTTCTGGACGGGAGCGGCTTTACTGCCTTCACATGGTGCGGATTCGTCCTCGCGTCCTCGGCAAGCTTCGCGGAAGCCTCCACGCTCACGCCTGTGAACACGTCATTTTCTTTCTCAAGCAGGGCTGCCATCTGCGCCATACGGTCATACCCGCCCGGTTTTAAGAGCGTGGTCGCCACGGTCACCGGCCAGATGCCTGCTTCCACGATGCCCTTGATATTGTGATAATCTGCGCCGCCTGAATAGGAGATGCGCAGTTTTCCGTCGAATTCCTTCGCCAGCTTCGCTGCCAGGGAGATGGACAGCGGATACAGGGATTTCCCTGACATGTACATCTCTTCGCTGGGGAGCTCGTTCTGCTTCACGTCTACCGGGAATGTATTGGTGATCTTCACGCCGAACTCCAGGTTCCTCTCCGCGCAGACTGCCATCAGTCTCGTCAGCATGGGGACTGCGTCCTCCCACTGCAGATCATCTTTAAAATGGAAATCACCGAACGCCACATAGTCATAGCCCATGTCGTCCATAGTCTTCCTCGCGAACTCATATCCGAGGAGTGTGGGATTGCACTTGATAAAGGTATGGAATCCCTTCTCCGTGATCAGATACATGGCAATCCGCTCGATCTCCTGCGGAGGACATCCGTGGAGCGTGGAGATGGTCACGGAGTTGCAGATATCGCCGGAAATGCCTTCGATGTCTTCCTTTGTCACATGCTCGAACCGGTCCGCATGTTCTAAAAGGTATGCCTTGCAGGACTGGAACACTTCGCTGTCCTGCGCGTGTTTCATAGTATTTAAGAAATTGTCGATCTTCTCGGACTGGATGCCCGCCAGGTCATAGCCTACGCTGATGTTGAACTGGAAGCCGTCCATGCTGCCAAGTCCGAATTCCTTCGCGATGATCTTGCAGAGGAACCATGCCTTGATGTACTCTTCCATTGCCTCCGGCACATACAGCTCGGTGGACCACTCGCAGTTGTAGCACTCGTCGTCCGCCTTGATGCACGGCTTGTTCACGCATGCGGATAATTCCGCCCCGTCCATGATCTGCACGGTCTTCAGTTCGAAGAAGCGGCTGCCTGTATAGTACGCTGCCACGATGTTCTGGGCAAGCTGTGTATGCGGTCCTGCCGCCGGTCCTACCGGTGTCTCCAGGGGACGTTCAAAAATGGTCCTGTTATATTTCGCGTCCGCATGATAGGGATGGTGCTCACCGAACACGGTTCCCTTCTCTTTCTGCTCTGTCAGTGTCCAGTCAAGAAGCTGGGCAAATGACATGGGTCTCATAATATCACTCATATCTTACCTCCTATATTCACTTGTGCCAGAACGCGGCCTTCCCAAAGGAAAAGCCGCCTCGTTCTGTCCAGGGTTATGTTCTGTCTTAAGCTTCCGGTTTGTCTTTCGGCAGCAGCAGGTTCAGGATCACTGCGAAGATGGTTGCCAATACGACCGGAGATGACGCGAATGTATTGTTGATGATGGACTGGAAGCTCTCAAGGCTCATGCTCATGTTCAGCGCGCCGTGGATGCTCTGTGTCATCTGGTTTAAGCAGCCGTCACTTAAGGATACACCCATACCGATGGCGATGGATAATCCGGCGACTGTCGTATTTCTGAATGTCAGCTTCTCTGTTGTGAGCAGCTTGATCCCTGTCATGGCAATGGACGCGAATACAGAAGCCACCGCGCCTCCGAGCACGCACTGCGGGATCGTACGCAGCAGCGCGGAGAACTTCGGGATCAGACCCGCGATGAGCAGGAATGTCGCTGATAAGGTGAACACGCGTCTTGCCACAACCTTTGTAGAACCTACGATACCTACGTTCTGGCTGTAAGTCGCCGTCGGAGGACATCCGAAAACAGCGCTGACAATATTGCTGATACCATATCCGATGATACCGCCGTTTAATTCTCTGTCCGTGGGCAGGCGGTCCATGCCGCCGCTTGTGGTTGCGGAGAAATCTCCCATCGCCTGGATGGAATTCACAAGGAAAAGGATCGCCAGCGGTATAATGGCTGACACGTCAAACCGGATACCAAACGCTGCCGGCGTCGGGATCTGTATCCAGCCTGCGCTGGAAAGCGCGGAGAAATCAACCATTCCGAAGCAGAGCGCCAGGATGTAACCGCAGATCAGGCCGATGAGGATGGACGCCAGCTTGAACAGACCTTTTCCATAATGGTTCAGAGCCACCACAATGCCCAGTGTCACGAACGCAACCAGCCAGTTCTGCCAGGAACCGTATACAAGCGCCTCTGTCTTGCCCTGCTGCTCTACGACCAGCTCATAGGTATTGGAGGAGTTTCCTGCCATGTAGTTGATTGCCGTCGTATAAAGCGACAGACCGATGGCAAAGATAACCGTCCCGATCACGAGCGGAGGGAACACCTTGCGGATCTGCTTGATGGTCAGTCCTACCACGATCGCTACCACACCGCCGATGATCATGGCGCCGAAAATGGTATCCACGTCCTTCGCCTGCGCCGCGATTGCCGTCATGGTCGGCACATAAGCGAAACTCACGCCGATGATGACCGGAAGGTTCGATCCCAGATGGAACCTTCCCCCGTATAACTGCAGGAATGTGGAGAGCGCCGCGAATACAAGGGATACCTGGATGAGCAGTCCCATGTTCACATTGCCGCCCGCGTTGTTCGCCGCATTTGCGACGAGGATCGCCGGTGTTACGCATCCCACGACTGCGGCAAGCACATGCTGTGCCGCCAGCGGGAGCATCTGTCCGAATGACGGCTTGCCGTCCCATTTAAAGAGTTCCGAGTTGTCTCTTTTTGCTTTGTTGTCCATTTTATTTTTCCTCCTGTTGGCTGTTATCGGCTGTTGATCCGTCCGGCAAGCTCCTTTGCCGCCTGACGGCAGTCTGCCATGACCTTCGCCTCGTCGATCTGTGTCAGTCTTCTGTCTTTCATAAGCACCTTGCCATTTGCAACCGTAGTCACAACGTCGTGTCCTGTCACGCCAAATACAAGGTGTCCGTTGATATTGTTCTCGTTCAGCGGCGTGAGCGGATCGTAAGCCACGATGATCACATCGCCTGCCGCGCCCTCTTTTAAGACGCCCAGCTCCGGCTCGAAGTATCTGCCCGCGATCTTGGCATTGTTTTCAAATAACATCTGCGGCACTTCCGCCCATGCCGTATTGGGATCGCAGAGGTGATGCTTGTGGAGCACATTCGCCACCTTGAAGGATTCCATCATGTCATGGGTATAACCGTCTGTTCCCAGACCGGTCAGGATCCCTCTGTGTACCAGTTCCATGGTCGGCGGGCAGCCGCAGGCATTGCCCATGTTGGATTCCGGATTATGTACGACCATGGTATCTGTTTCCTTAATTAAATCCATCTCGTGCGGATTGATGTAGATGCAGTGTCCGAGAAGCGTCTTCTCCCCGAGGATGTTATGATCCATCAGTCTGTCCACGATCCGCTTGCCGTAATGCTTCAGACAATGATGAAGGTCTTCGATGCCTTCCGCCACATGGATGTGATATCCCACTTCATCCGGCTTGTTCGCAGCCGCCAATTCCATGGTCTCGTCCGAGATCGTAAACTGCGCGTGCATACCCATCATGCCGGCGATCATACCGCTGTCGTCCTTCAATGCGTGGCGGATGAACTCCGCATTTTCCATGACAGAGGCTCTCGCCTTGTCCATGCCGTCCCTGTCGGAAATTTCATAGCAGAGACAGGAGCGCACGCCTGCTTCCTTCGCCGCTTTCTCGATCTCAAAAAGAGAGCCTCCGATCGAGCCGAAACTTGCATGATGGTCAAAGATCGTCGTCACACCGCACTTGATACAATCTATATAAGTAGCCATGGCGCTCAAATAAGTATCCTTCAGTGTGAGGTTCCGGTCGATGGTCCACCACATCCCGTCCAGGATATCAAGGAATCCGTTCGGGTTGTAGCCATTGATGGAAAGCCCTCTTGCAAATGAGCTGTAAATATGTTCGTGTACATTGATAAACGCAGGCATGATCAGCCCGCCTTTCGCGTCGATGTACTCCGCGTCCGGGTACGCCGCGCGGATATCCTGCGTGGTCCCGACCCGGCAGATGGTGGCGCCGTCAACGGCAACCGCTCCGTCTTCGATGAACGGACATGCGGCGTCTCTTGTGATCACTTTTCCGTTTCCTAAAACAAGCATCCTCTCTTCTCCTTTTTTATTGAATTTACACACATCACCTTTGACACATCTTCTCGTTTTTCTGTGCATTTCGCATATAAATACCTCTTACTCCATATAGAATACCATTAAATGTGTATAAATGCAACCTGAATTCTAAATAATTTTTAGATTACCTAAAAAATTTTTAGAAAAAGTGTTGACACCGGCTTTTTTTATGCTATGATTGGTTTAGAGACACACATCACATTTACATTTTCTCTCTGGCTTTATGCTTAGAAAAGGCAGGTGAAAAAATGGTCCACAAACTTGAGTTTTTAAAACAGCTCGCGCACGGTCTCACCGCTCAGTTCGGGAATTCCTGCGAAGTCGTGATCCATGACCTGAAAAGGAAAGATCTGGACAGTTCCATCGTCTACATCGAGAATGGTCATGTGTCGAACCGCCATACCGGGGACGGTCCTTCAGGTATCGTGCTGGAGACGCTTCGCTCCGATCCGTCCAAGGTGAAAGATAAACTCGCTTATCTCACCCGCACAGACGACGGCAGGATCTTAAAATCCAGCACCCTCTATATCCGGGATGAGGACGGCAGGGTCGCCTACATTTTTTCCATTAATTATGACATCACGACACTGCTTGCCATGGAGAATACGCTCCACGGCCTGGTACATACTGAGCCTGAAGAGGATGCGGAAGAAAAAAATCCAGACGCGCCTCAGACCATCACCCACAACGTGACCGAGCTTCTGGACCTGCTCATTGAACAGGCGATCGCGAAAGTCGGGAAGCCTGTAGCGCTCATGAACAAGGACGACAAGGTCGCTGTGGTACAGTACTTAAACAACGCCGGAGCGTTCCTGATCACAAAGTCAGGGGACAAAGTCTCCTCCCTTCTCGGGATATCAAAATTTACATTGTACAGCTACATGGACAAAAACTGAGCATGCGGCAGGAGGACATCTCCTGACGCGCAGGCTTGCCTGCAGGCGGCATGGAGTGTCGGTCCCGGCATATGGCGGCATGCGAAAAATGTTACTTAAGGAAACAATTAATATAAGGAGGTTCCACAATGGAAACAATCAAATGGGCAGTAAACAACATGCCGAAGACCGACGACGCGCAGCTGAAGGTCATGGGGCTTGATGAGGTGAAAAAGGCACGTGCTTTCCACGAAAGCTTTCCCCAGTACACAGTCACACCGCTGGCGAAGCTGGACCACATGGCAGCGCACCTTGGTCTCAAAGAAGTATACATAAAGGATGAATCCTACCGCTTCGGGCTGAACGCCTTCAAGGTGCTCGGCGGTTCCTTCGCCATGGCGCGCTACATTGCGAAGCAGACCGGAAAAGATGTATCAGAACTTCCTTATAATGTGCTCACATCCGAAGAGCTCCGCAAAGAATTCGGTCAGGCGACCTTCTTCACAGCCACGGACGGAAACCACGGGCGCGGAGTGGCGTGGGCGGCAAATAAACTGGGACAGAAAGCAGTCGTCCTCATGCCCAAGGGCACCACAGAGACACGGCTGAACAACATCCTCGCAGAAGGCGCCCAGGCGACCATCGAGGAATACAACTATGACGAATGTGTCCGCATGGCAAATGCCATGGCAGAGAAGACCGAGAACGGCGTCATGGTACAGGATACCGCATGGGACGGCTATGAGGAGATTCCGGCGTGGATCATGCAGGGCTACGGTACCATGGCAATGGAGGCTGACGACCAGCTCCACGGTTATGGATGCGAGCGTCCGACCCATGTGTTCATCCAGGCAGGCGTCGGTTCCCTCGCGGGAGCGGTCCAGGGATATTTCGCCAACCGCTATCCTGAGAACCCGCCGAAGGTCATCGTCGTGGAAGCTGAGGCTGCCGCATGTCTGTACAAAGGCGCATGCGCGGGAGACGGCGACATCCGCATCGTGGACGGCGACATGGTGACCATCATGGCAGGACTTGCCTGCGGCGAGCCAAACACCATCTCATGGGATATCTTAAAGAACCACGTTGATACCTTCGTCGCATCCCCGGACTGGGTAGCGGCAAGAGGCATGCGGATGCTGGCGGCGCCGATCAAAGGCGACCAGCCGGTGACATCCGGCGAATCCGGGGCAGCGCCCTTCGGAACACTTGCGTGCATCATGACAATGGATGAGTACAAACCTCTCAGAGATCATCTGGGTCTGGATGAGAACTCCAAAGTCCTCCTCTTCTCCACGGAGGGAGACACAGACCCGCAGAGGTACGAATCCATCGTCTGGGGCGGTAACGACCGATAGATGTAACCTATTGATGATACATAACACAAAAAAGGAGAAAGATTATTATGGATTTCAACAAGATCAAAGAAGCTGCACAGAACTATGAAAAAGACATGACCGCATTTCTGCGCGCCATCGTGAAGAACCCGGGCGAGAGCTGCGACGAGAAAGCGCACATCGAGACCATCGCCGCTGAGATGAAGAAACTGGACTTCGACGAAGTCGTCATCGATCCCCAGGGAAATGTCATCGGCTACATGGGAACCGGCGACAAGATCATCGCATTTGACGCGCACATTGATACCGTAGGTATCGGAAACATTGAGAACTGGACATTCGACCCGTACGAGGGATATGAGACGGATACCGAGATCGGCGGACGCGGCGTGTCCGACCAGTGCGGCGGTATCGTATCCGCTACATACGGCGCAAGGATCATGAAAGACCTTGACCTCATCCCGGAGGGATGCAAGATCATGGTGGTGGGAACTGTTCAGGAAGAGGACTGCGACGGCCTGTGCTGGCAGTACATCATCAACGAAGACAAGATCCGTCCGGAGTTTGTCGTATCTACTGAGCCCACAGACGGCGGTATCTACAGAGGACAGCGCGGACGTATGGAGATCCGCGTGGACGTCAAAGGCGTATCCTGCCACGGTTCCGCTCCGGAGCGCGGCGACAACGCGATCTACAAGATGGCTGACATCCTTCAGGATGTGCGTTCCCTCAACGGGAACGACGACGCTGACGAGACCGAGATCAAAGGTCTGGTAAAAATGCTCAACCCGAAATACAACCCGGACTGGGAAGAGGCACGTTTCCTCGGACGCGGTACTGTCACTGTATCCCAGATCTTCTACACATCCCCGAGCCGCTGCGCGGTAGCGGATTCCTGCGCGGTATCACTTGACCGCCGCATGACATTCGGCGAGACATGGGAGAGCTGCCTGGACGAGATCCGCGCACTCCCGAGCGTACAGAAATATGGCGATGACGTCGTTGTATCCATGTACAACTATGACCGCCCGTCTTACACAGGATGCGTATATGAGATCGAGTGCTACTTCCCGACATGGGCGATCCCGAAGGATCACAAGGTAACAAAGGCTCTTGAGAAAGCTTACACATCCCTGTACGGCGACAAGAGGATCGGCGCTGAAGAAACTCTGGAAATGCGCCAGGCACGCCCGCTGACAGACAAGTGGACATTCTCCACAAACGGCGTATCCATCATGGGAAGAAACGGCATCCCGTGCATCGGATTCGGACCGGGAGCTGAGGCTCAGGCACACGCGCCGAACGAGAAGACATGGAAACAGGATCTCGTGACATGCGCGGCTGTATATGCGGCACTGCCGAAATCCTACTGCGAGTAAAACTTATTAAACAGTGTCCCGCTGAGTGGAACTGTACTGCATCACGAAGCGGGCTCCACTTTACCTCATCCGTTGGAATGGGTGTTCCGCAAAACGCTTCGCTCACGCAGCACAGTTCCACTCAGCGTACGCACTTCAAATAAGAAGTGTAAGTGTGCCAAGATCGGAAAGCTGCCAACTACGAGATAGGTTGCACCTCGCTTGTTTGGTCTGTTTATGCGGGGGCAATCACACAACATCCGCAGGCTTACAGATATGCGCATTAGCTGAGGTAGAGCGAAACGGCGGAATGAATGATACAAAAACAGATTTTCGTAATACAAAGTAAAATTTTTTTCATAAGATCAAGGAGGATAAACAAAAATGAAAACTTTACAGGATTACATCGATAAGCTGAATTCACTGAACTTTAAGGATATGTACAACGGCGACTTCTTCCTCACATGGGAGAAGACAGACGAGGAGCTCGAGGCGGTATTTACCGTAGCTGACGCTCTTCGCTTCATGAGAGAGAACAACATTTCCACAAAGGTATTCGAGAGCGGTCTCGGCATCTCTCTGTTCCGCGACAACTCCACGCGTACCCGCTTCTCTTTCGCTTCTGCCTGCAACCTGTTAGGTCTTGAGGTTCAGGATCTGGACGAGGGTAAATCACAGGTGGCTCACGGCGAGACCGTCCGCGAGACAGCGAACATGATCTCCTTCATGGCTGACGTGATCGGTATCCGCGACGATATGTACATCGGCAAGGGAAATGCTTACATGCATGAGGTTGTTGACGCTGTGACACAGGGAAATAAGGACGGTATTCTTGAGCAGAAACCGACGCTTGTCAACCTGCAGTGCGACATCGACCACCCGACACAGGCAATGGCTGACATGCTCCACATCATCCATGAGTTCGGCGGCGTAGAGAATCTGAAAGGCAAGAAGATCGCCATGACATGGGCTTACTCTCCGTCCTACGGCAAGCCGCTCTCCGTTCCCCAGGGAATCATCGGACTGATGACACGTTTCGGAATGGACGTTGTACTTGCTCATCCGGAAGGATACGAGGTATTCCCGGAGGTCGAGGCAGTCGCTGCTGAGAACGCGAAGAAATCCGGCGGTACCTTCACAAAGACAAACGACATGGCAGAGGCATTCAAGGATGCTGACATCGTATATCCGAAGAGCTGGGCTCCGTTCGCTGCAATGGAGAAACGTACAGAACTCTACGGAAACGGCGACTTCGACGGAATCAAGGCTCTGGAGCAGGAGCTCCTTGCTCAGAACGCGCAGCATAAAGACTGGGCCTGCACAGAGGAACTGATGAAGACGACAAAGGACGGCAAGGCACTCTACATGCACTGCCTGCCGGCTGACATCACAGGCGTAAGCTGCGAAGAGGGCGAGGTTGACGCAAGCGTATTCGACCGCTACAGAGACCCGCTTTACAAAGAGGCGAGCTACAAGCCGTACATCATCGCTGCCATGATCTTCCTCGCGAAGTTCGCTGATCCGGCTGACATCCTCAAGAAGCTGGAAGAAAAAGGCACACCGCGCGTTTTTAAGTAAGATCATCAGATCAGATACGAAAACATCCACGGGGCAGACAGGATTCTGCCCCGAAAATAATCGAACAGATTACAATATCAATGATATCAGGAGGTAATACACCATGTTAAAATATGTTGACACAAAGAACGCACCTGCAGCCATCGGACCGTACTCACAGGGGATCATCCTCAACGGCATCGCATTCTTCTCCGGACAGATCCCGCTCTCTCCGGAGACCGGCGAAGTAGTCGGGACAACAATTGAAGAGCAGACAGAGCAGGTAATGCAGAATGTCAAAGCACTTCTTGAGAGCCAGGGCGCCGACTTTACAGACGTTGTAAAAACAACCTGCTTCCTTGCAGACATGGGCGATTTCGCAGCATTTAACGAAATCTATGCGAAATACTTCACAGGCAAACCGGCACGCTCCTGCGTTGCTGTAAAAGCACTTCCGAAGGGAGTTCTCTGTGAGGTAGAGACCATCGCCGCTGTGAAAGAATAAAACGCAGGAGGACGCTATGGAAAAGAAAAAACGTATCGTCATTGCCCTGGGCGGGAACGCCCTTGGCAATACCCTGCCGGAACAGATGAAAGCTGTAAAGATCACATCCAAAGCAATCGTTGATCTTATTGAAGAAGGTTGCGAGGTCGTCGTAGCACACGGCAACGGTCCCCAGGTTGGCATGGTAAACAATGCCATGATCGCGCTCACACATGAAGATCCGCAGCAGCCGAACACACCGCTCTCCGTCTGTGTGGCGATGAGCCAGGCGTACATCGGCTACGACCTTCAGAACGCGCTCCGTGAAGAGCTTTTAAACAGAGGCATCACGGACATCCCGGTGGCGACCATGATCACACAGGTCCGCGTAGACCCGGAAGATCCGGCATTCGCAAATCCGTCCAAACCCATCGGACGCTTCATGACTGAGGAACAGGCGGACATGATGGCTGAGAAATACGATTACATCATGAAAGAGGACGCAGGGCGCGGCTACCGCCGTGTGGTTGCATCCCCGAAACCACAGGAAATCGTAGAGATCGGAACGATCCGCACTATGGTCAACTCCGGCGACCTTGTCATCGCCTGCGGAGGCGGCGGTATTCCCGTCACACGTCAGGGCAACCACTTAAAGGGTGCCAGCGCAGTCATTGATAAAGACTTCGCAAGCTGCCTGATGGCAAAGGAACTGGACGCTGACTTCCTCATCATCCTCACCGCAGTGGAGAAAGCAGCCATCAACTACGGAAAACCAGATGAGAAATGGCTGGGCGACATCACAGTAGACGAGGCGAAGCAGTACATCGAGGAAGGACATTTCGCGCCGGGCTCCATGCTGCCGAAGGTACAGGCAGCGGTTGACTTCGCGGAATCCAAGCCGGGCAGACAGGCACTGATCACACTGCTCGAGAAGGCAAAAGACGGAATCCTCGGTAAGACCGGAACAAGAATCCATCTGTAAAAGCGCATAAAATCATATTGTATGCTATGATAAATCCAAACTCCTAAAATAATACAAGAGAAGAAGCCGGAAATAATAAAGCTGTTTCCGGCTTCTTCTCTTGTTGTTTCTATATCCATTTATTAAAAAGCAATGATTCCTGGCATTTTTACATTTTTTGTTCTTTCCCTGTTATAATTCAAAACTAAACTATTATCATTTAAAATTATACGTATTGCGTATTATTATATAAAGGAGGAAAGTACCTTGCCGATAATGCCAAACGAAATGGAGGTAATCAATATGTTATCAGCATATCCGGCATGCTTTTTTAAAGAAAACGATACTTATTCTGTCATCTTTCCGGACTTAAACTGGCTCTCTACCTGCGGCGAAACTCTCGAAATGGCATTTGAAATGGCAATCGAGTGTCTGGCAGGTTATCTTTATATGAATGAAAAAGAAAATCTATCTGCCCCTGCACCCTCTTCACTCTCCGATATCAACATTCAGGAGATCGCTGCAGAGTTAGAAATCAGCCCGGAAGAGTCATTCGTAAACATGGTAACAGTCAATGTAAAAGAATACGCGAAAAGCCATTTTGAAAAGCCGGTCAAGAAAACACTTTCTATACCGGCATGGCTCAATACCGTGGCTATGGAACGTAATATCAACTTCTCACAGGTTCTTCAAGAAGCACTGCTCTTAAAAATAAAACAATGACTCTTAGATAATGGCTCCGAACCGAATCAAAGGTTTTGGAGCTTCATACTTTTTTATCTGTTTGTTCATAATCCATTCAAAACTTCATCACAATTTTTCCACATCTATTTTCTATACTATAATTGTTCTTAAGAAGAACACTTTTTCATAAACTTTTTCCCCCTTTGAGTCACGTATTTACGTGACTCTTCCTTTTTGCAAAATTTTCTGACAATAATACTCAACGGGGTCAGGCCCCTCCAGAAAGGTGCCTGACCCCGTTCACATATTTTTCACAATTATCCGATCACTCTTCCCCGCATCCTGCCCCATATGTGGGCCTGCGCATATTCGTATGCTCTGTCATATATGAACAGGCCGATCTGCCCCCCGACAAGGACAACGATCAGCACGGTGTCTGTCACTGCCCGCGAGAAGAGCATATCCCGGAAGATAAGCACAATTGGTATATATGCAATATTAAATATGAGATATTTTGAAATCCAGAAAACAGCCCGGCGTTTTATAATCCCGGGATGCTTCTCCAGCCATCTCCAGACAGCCTCGATTCCCCAGATATAGAACCCCATAGCCGTGAATGTCAATACATAAAACTTATTCGGCGCAGTGATAAATCCAAGCAGAACCGCCGCAATGTAAAACGCTGCACCTGCTTTCAATCCGAACTCACGCACAACAATCCCCACAAAAAAGGATGCCGCCGCGAGGAGGAATAATGTACTCGTCTCAATGATACTTCCAAGTGCCATAAAAACAACTGTCAGCGCCAGCAGCAGACCGCCAAACGCCAAAGTTCTCGCCTTTACATGCATGAACAAAGATCTCCTCCCATACATTCACACAACTGGTCCGCAATACACAGGTCACAGCACATATTACCTGTGCCGCATGAACCGCCGCCCATGCCGTATCCGCTGCCATAGCCGCTGTTCTGATATCTCTGGCTGCTGAACTCAAGCTGGTTTAAAAGCTGCCTGTATTGAAGGTTATTTGGTTCCATATTCACAGCCTGTGCCGCATGATCACGCGCCAGCACGTTATTGCCCAGTCCGACATTGGCGCATCCGCTCAGGTAATACCACAGCGCGGACCTCTCCGGCACCTGATCCAATGTGTTGAGTGCCTCACGGAAACGCCTGCTGTTGATATAATTCATTGCCGCCTGGAGTCTGGGATCAGACTGCGCGTTCTGACTGCTGCCATAACTGCCGGAACTTCCTCCATATCCATATCCCGCATATCCGCCGGAACTGCCGGCTCCCCCACCATAGGATGAGCCGCCGTAGGAATATCCTCCGGTTCCACCTGCGGAACGCTCATGCATGATCGTATCATACGCCTCCTGGACTTCCTTGAATTTTTCTTCCGCCAGATCCGCCAGCGGATTGTCCACATTCGCGTCCGGGTGATATTTCCTGGTCAGGTCCCGGTACGCTTTCTTTATCTCATCATCCGATGCGCTGGGGGATACGCCCAGCACATCATATGGGTTTTTCGCCATTTTTATGCTCCTCACTTTTCTTCATCTGTATCTTATTATAACGATTCCAGACTCCATCATACAATATATTGCGCAAAATGTCCACATCAACGAGACACGGCAGCCGCTCAAATTCTGCGGTGCTCTCCGCGATCATCATGCACAGGATCTGCTTCATCCGCTCCTCATAATCTTCCCTTCCATAGACTTCGGTCAACGGATTGTACCTTCCCTTTTCCAGGTCTTCCGGGAGATCTTCATAAGCATCCATAATATAAATAAATTTCCCGAGAAAGAATCCCATTTTCCGCAGATTCCTCTCCCAGATATCTTCCTGGTACACGAACAGCTCTTCCATCAGCCTGCCAAAACAGCCTGCCGTCCGGTCGATATCCGTGCTCTTTTCCTTCTCACACTGCGCCAGTTCTTTCAATGAGGCCTGGATCACCCTGCTCTGCCTTGGATATGCCTCCGTTATCTGCCTGGCCTTCCCGTGCACCAGGCTCTTTGTCACAAGACTTGTAAACTTCCGCTCATCCTGCCAGTCGTCCTCCATATGATAATACGCGAGAAGCACATTCATCGCCGCGGCATATCCCGTTATATCATTGGTCAGCATCATCTGCTTCTTCACGGGGTGGACCTTGCAGCGGTGCTGTTCCATCTCTGCCAGGTTCTCATACAGGGATGACAGCAGAATTACCGCGAATGTCATGTCATAAGTAAGAGTCATCTGCCCCATAAATCCGTACTTTTCCTTCAATACACGGCACAGCCCGCAGTAGTATGCTTTATACTTTTTTAAATCTTTTACTTTCAGTTCTGGTTCGTATATTGTCACATAACCAAACATGTTCTGCCTCCTGTCCAAAAATTCCCTGCAGCGCAGGGCAGGGCGATATAATCGCCCTGGATCGCACATCGTGCGAGCATTATACCACAAGCGCAGGAAAGGAAGCGCCCGACAGGGCATTTTCTTTCCAAGCGGTGGCTCACGGTATAATCCCCATGTAATGGGGCAGGGCGATATAATCGCCCTGGATCGCACATCGTGCGATCATTATACCATGTACCGCGAGAGAGAATTATAATTTTTTTATGAAATACATGTGTGAAATCTGCAGAAGCGGCACTGTTCCCTCATAATCGTAAAATTCAGCCTGCGAAGAAACGCGCAAGACTGTCAACCTTCCTCATTGTTTGGTTGACAGTCAACCCTCTTTGTCCTATACTGGAAAGGCAGACTGCTCTTTGCCGCTGCCCACAATCATTTTTAAGCTGAATTACTTATTTTTGAAAGAAGGTTATATAAACATGAAAAAGACTGACACATTGCCTCAACAGCCTATTACACGTACAAGGCAGATCACTTTGATTGGTTTTATGGCCGCTATACTCTGTATTATCGGCCCCTTATCGATACCTCTTCCATTCAGTCCTGTCCCCATTTCTCTTACGAATTTTGTCGTTTTCTTCGCGATTTATCTGCTCGGGATCAAAAACGGCACCATCTGCTTCCTTGTGTATCTCTGTCTCGGCATTGCCGGTCTCCCTGTATTCTCCGGCTTTTCCGGCGGTCTTAACAAGCTAGCCGGACCGACAGGCGGCTACCTGATCGGGTTCATTTTTCTCGCACTGATACAGGGGCTTCTAATGAAGCTTTTTCCCGGTAAAAATACTGCCGCGGTCTTTGGCATGATCGTCGGCATGGCTGTGTGCTATCTTTTTGGAACTGTCTGGCTTTCCATGCAGATGGAACTGACTTTTGGTTCTGCCGCCGCCATCGGCGTTCTTCCTTACCTGCCGGGTGATGGGATAAAAATCATCCTTGCCGCCATAGCCGGACCAAAATTAAAGCAGGCAGTTGAAAAAGCCGGTTCAGGCATCTAAACGCTCTTCCTCCATCACTGATCCCAAACGGTATATCCAGCTTAAACAGGAAACGGCCGGGCAGAGTTTTGACCCCCAGCCCAGCCGTACATAATTTCCCGCATAATATATTAAGTTCATGTGTGTTGTCATTCTATCTTGTATGAATACATCCCGGTTCCTCCCACATACTGGATATCCGCATAATTGCCCAGCCATCCGCCATTTCCTAAAATACCGGAATTCCATACTTTCAGATGACCCAGAACAATCTGTATATCCTCCTGTGCCCAGACCGTAATCGCTTCCGATCCGTCATCGTACGGAAGCCGTTCCGCGCGGTCGGAGAGGGTAGAAAGCATCTCTTCCAGCCCTTCGTCCTGAACCGTTTCCGGCCAGATATACATGGTTATCGATTTCACATCCTCCGGCGCGATCTGTTCACGGGGCACATAGCCGTACTCTTCCAGGCATGCTAAGGTATTGGTGTACTCTTTATAGATATAGAAATTATCAACAGAGAGCGTACTGTCCCATTCACTGCCTGCCATATCAAGGGCTGCTGTCGTATTCTCCGCCGTCTGATCACCTGGCCTCTGCTCTGCGCCCACTGTGTTGGGATCTGTCATCTGCAGTACCAGCTCCCCGACTGGCATTTCCTCTGAAAGTGTACGCATGTCAACAGCCAGCACGTCTTTCTCATAGGCATCCAGAAGCTTCTCCCGCTGCTCTGCATTCAGCTCTGTATTTTTAAGCAGCCCATAGACGTCCCTCATAAACACAGATAAAACTTCGGAATGATCTACATGGAAGATCGGGAAAAGTTCTTTTCTGAATTCTTCATCCCGGGAAAGCTCTTCCAATGCTGAGAGAATTTCCTCCCGGTTTATGCAGTATCTGCGGTACGCCTCCCTGCCGCTCTTAAGCTGATAGCAGAAAGACACATTCACATACTCCTTGGCAATGTCACTGTCCGTTGATCCAAGATCCAGAGCCTCAGGGGTAATCCCTTCCTCCAGGTTCGCGATCCCCGTCTGAGCCAGCTGACAGAGCGTCTCTAAACCGTCTTCTGACCCTGCATATCCGATTTTGTCATCATACGCGCCGGTTATATTTTCCGGATATTCAAAATACCCCCAGAAAGAGGTGGACTGGATGCTGATTTTTTCAATCTTATTCTGATCCGGCATCCAGGAATCATATCCGAACACATCGAACTGAAAGATAAACAGCACAGCCAGTACTCCGGCAATTGAGATCAGCGATGAACGCCATCCTTTCAACAGCATCTTCAGATCCTGCTGATAAATAAACTCGATCACAGCACAGAGAATTACCGATGTAAGAAGACTCAATGCAAAAATCCATTTTGTCCCGGCACTTCCCAGAAACTGTTTCCCAAAAACGCTGAAAAAAAGTGCAGTCGGAATCGTAATCAACACTTTAAAAACAGGCGCGGTCCGCGGGAACGCAAGGGAATTTCCCGCCGCTTCTGACGGATAGATCCTGTACAAAATAAACGCCCCCGCCAGGAGAAGGAGCAGTATTATGACTGCTGACACCGCCTGCGTGACCGGGAATGTCCCCAACGCCGTGCTGGCGATCAGCTTGAGAGACAGCCCTGCCGGAGACGCAGTCTCCATAAGCAGATGCATAAGCCTGGCTTTTGCCTCATAAGTGTCAAAAAACGTCCCTGTCAAAACGGAAAACATACCGAATAAAAGACTGGGATATACAGCGATAACCAATGACGCGAGAATTCCTGTCACTGTCTGTCCCGTCAGCACCGCCGCCAGGATGCAGGTGTGATAGATAAGCAGATAAAATAGGAGCCCTCCCAGCACGGCCACCGCCGAATTTTCAGCCACCTGCTGTGTCAAAAGCCCGTTCATCCCTCCCACAGCGGCCGTCAGGGCCGCGCAGATCACATAAGGTACGACAAAAATCAGCAGTCCTGAAATATAACTGACCACAAACCACTGTCCTCTTTTGACCGGAAGACTGTGGTAAAAGTCCAGCTTCTCTTTAGAATGAATAAACGCGAATCCTGTCAACGCCGCCAATACGGCGAACCCGGCAATCGCCGCCGCCAGATAATAAACAGAGTTTCCGTTTAAAAGACCCGGGAAAAGATTCCGAAGATCTTCATAGACGTATGCCGGGCTTCCTCCATCTGCCGCCGAACCAAGATAACTGTCCACATAAAGCATGGTAAATACCGGCATTGCAAGGAAAAGTCCAAGCGCAGTCAGGGCAGCAAGCCATCCTCTGTGCCGGATATCCAAGCGGATCAATTTAAAATAAGAAATCTTTGATGTCATAACCGGCCACCTCCGTTTCACTTATAAATATTTCTTCCAGAGTCAATGGAAGCGTCTCCGCAAAAAGCGCTCCCTTTTCCCGGGCAAGGGTCAGCACTTCCTCTCTGCCTCCCCGCACCGTCAGTGTCAGCAGGGTGCCCGCTCGTTCCAGTTTCAGGATGTGCAGCGCGCTGAGCATCTCCTGCTCCCTGTGGGAATCAGGAATCACGCACTGCAGCTTACAGATATTGGATTTCATCTGATCCAGATCCTGGGTAAGGAGCAGTTTTCCTTTGTGCAGAAGCCCCACACTGTCACAGATATCCTCCAGCTCCCGCAGATTATGGGAGGAGATCACCGGAGTAAAATCTCGGTTCATGATCTCTGAGGCAATCAGACTCTTCACCGCCTGGCGCACTACAGGGTCCAGACCGTCAAATGTCTCATCACAGAGCAGGTATTTTGTTTTCGCGCACAGCCCCAGGAGGATGGATACTTGCTTTTTCATCCCTTTTGAGAAAGAATTCACCTTCCTTTTTGGATTAAGATCGAATTTCTTGATAAGGGAATCAAAAAATTTACTGTCAAAAGAAGGGTAGATAAGCCTGTAATAATCCCGCATCTCAGCGATACACGCATTGGCAAAATAGTACGGCGAATCTGACAAAAAGCAGATCTGCCCTTTCGCGGCTGGATTCTCAAAAACTGACTCTTCGTCCACCAATATCTCTCCGCTGTCCGGTTTCATAATGCCGCAGATCATGCGCAGAAGTGTGCTCTTCCCCGCCCCGTTCGAACCGGCCAGACCAAATACCATCCCCTCCCGGATGGACGCGGTAATATTCTCCGCGGCGTGGACATCCTGAAATCTTTTGTCAACATTCTTCAACTCGATCATACGAATCCTCCTTCCGGTATATCCGGTCAATGACCTGGATCATTTCTGTCCGCCGGATTCCCAGCTCTTTTCCTCCTGTGACGAGCCGCCGGATCTCTTCCAGCAGGGACTCCCTCTTCTGCCGCACAAGAGCGGTGCTGTCCGCCACGAAATTGCCCCTTCCTTTCACCGGGTAGATATATCCCATCTGCTCAAGCAGGGAATATGCCTTCTGTATGGTGTTCGGATTGATGGACAGGTCTACTGCCAGTGACCTCACGGACGGCATCTGTGCGTCAGGTGGAAGCACGCCTTTTAAAATCAGCGTCTGGAACCGCTGAGCAATCTGCTCATAGAGAGGCAGCTTGCTTTGATAGTCAATTGAAATCATAGCTTTCCTCTTCCTTCCCTGAATCCATGTGTATTAAGTGTATTATTCCATATAGTACACTAAGTCTAACATAGAAGAAGGGGAATGTCAACGGGAAAGAGGGCATTGTAAGAAAATACTTGTATATCCTTTCTTTTAGTGCTATGATATCCCTGTTCATTTAACAAGGCAGAATGATAGATAGAAAAGACAACAGGAAAGGAACAGAGAAAGCGTGACCTATAAAGAAGCAAGGGTATATTTGGACGATCTGTCCAAATACGGAAGTGTACTTGGCTTAGATACGATTCGAGGTCTGCTGCGTGAACTTGGAGATCCACAAGATGATCTGCGGTTCATACATATCGCAGGAACGAACGGCAAGGGATCTGTGCTTGCATACACTTCAACCATTTTAAGTGAGGCAGGATACAGAATCGGGCGGTATGTATCACCCACAGTCATCTCCTACCTGGAGCGCATCCAAGTAGACGGAACATGGATATCCGAAACGAAATTCGCTGAGATGACCGCTCTGGTTACAGACGCTGTCGCCCGTTTGGAGGATGCCGGGAAACCGGTTCCCACAGTCTTTGAGGCTGAAACGGCGATAGCTTTTTTATATTTCCGGGAAACGAAATGTGATCTCGTGGTGCTGGAGGCCGGTCTGGGCGGAGCGCTGGACGCCACAAACATTATTAAAAATACCGTCTGCGCTGTTCTTACCCCCGTCAGCCTGGACCATGTCGGCGTCATCGGCAGTACACTCGAAGAGATCGCGGAGAATAAGGCGGGGATCATCAAACCGGGATGCGCCGTTATCTCCGCGGGGCAGAGCCCCTCTGTCACTAAGATTCTAAAGCGCAGCGCGGCCCGCTGTCACTGCCCTTTCATCCAGGCTGAGCCGGACCAGACGGTGCTCCTTCATTCCGGCCTGCGGGGCCTTGTACTTTCCTACAAAGAATTTGACCAGATCCATACATCCCTGGCCGGCAGTTATCAGGCGGATAATCTGGTCACCGCCCTTGAGACAGTCCGCGCGCTCAGACAGCTGGGCTGGACCATCCGTACCGAGGACATCCGGCGCGGGGCAGAGCGCACCGCCTGGCCGGGACGATTTACCTGTATCGGGGCGGCGCCCGCCTTTCTCCTGGATGGGGCACACAACGAGGCTGCTGCCCTGGGTCTGAGGGAGACCCTGGAGACCTATTTCCCCGGCCGGAAACTGATCTTTATTCTGGGTGTGTTCCGGGATAAAGATTACCGTGCCATCGCCCGCATCATGTGCCCCCTGGCATCCTCCGTGTATACCGTGGACCTGCCTGACCAAAAGCGGGGGCTCCCGGCAGATGCGCTCGCCCAGGCAGTTAAGCCATACTGCCCACACACAGCAGCCTGCACGCAGATCGGTACAGACAGGCAGGAAACGGACCCCATCGACCGGCAGAAAGACGGCATCCGGCGGGCAGTAATGTCAGCGCTTGAGGAGGCCGGACCGGAAGATGTGATCGCTGCCTTCGGCTCACTATCTTACCTCCATCAGGTAAAAGAAGCATATGACCAGGCCAGGGACCACGCAGGCAGTAAAATAAAAACAGACCGGGATCATCCTGTCTGCATCGAAAAAGAGGGAGGAACCTTTGATGATAGACAATAAGAAGATCGAACAGGCGGTGCGCCTCATGCTGGAAGGCATCGGCGAAAACCCGGATAGAGAGGGGCTTAAGGACACCCCTGCCAGGATCGCGCGGATGTGCGCGGAGCTGTACAGCGGGATGGAAGAAGACGCGAAGACTCATCTCTCCCGCACATTCACCGTAGACAGCAGCGAGATGGTCATTGAGAAAGACATTCCTTTCTATTCCATGTGCGAACACCATATCCTTCCATTTTATGGCAAGGCCCATATCGCCTATATCCCCGATGGCAGAGTCGTCGGGCTGAGCAAACTGGCGAGGACTGTAGAGGTCTTTGCCAGGCGGCTGCAGATCCAGGAACAGCTCACCGGGCAGATTGCGGACGCGCTGATGAAATACATGCAGCCAAAGGGGGCCCTTGTGATGCTGGAGGCGGAACACATGTGCATGACAATGCGCGGAGTCAAAAAACCAGGCAGCCGCACCGTAACCCTTGCCCGGCGGGGAGTATTTGAGACGGACCCGTCTCTGGAGCAGCGGTTTTTCCACATGCTGGAAAGATAACATAAGGGAGGTGCCATACATTGAAACGGGTAAACGCAGTCATTCAGCATCCTTTATACCAGACCTATTACCGGCGCCTGGAAGAATTAGAGGCGGACCGCATTTTCTGCCGCCACCAGATGCCCCATCTTCTTGACACCGCGCGGATCGCCTATATCCGCAGTCTGGAAGAAGGGCTGGATCTTGACAGGGAAGTGATCTATACGGCGTCTCTTCTCCATGATATCGGGAAATCCCTGCAGTATGAAAAACAGATCCCCCATGAGACAGCCGGAGAGAAAATCGCCGCTGAAATACTGGACAGTCTTCCGCCGGAAAACGCGTTTTCCGAATCGGAACGGGCGATGATCCTCACAGCCATCCGGGGGCACCGCAGGCTGCGCGAAGACCCGCAGGTACTGGAGCTCCTTCTTTATGAAAGCGACAAAGCTTCCAGGGCATGTTTCTCATGTCCGGCAGAGCCACAGTGTAATTGGAGCGAAGAAAAGAAAAACAGGGAGATTGATTTATGATTATCGGCAGCAGAGAATTTGACACAGAACATCATACTTATATCATGGGCATCCTCAATGTAACGCCGGATTCCTTTTCCGACGGAGGAGAGCACAACTCTCCTGACGCCGCGCTGTTCCACGCCCAGAAGATGATAAATGAAGGCGCGGATATCATTGATATCGGAGGGGAATCCACCCGGCCCGGCCACACACAGATATCGGATAATGAGGAGATCTCAAGGACTGTCCCGGTTATCGAGCGGCTGAAACGGGAATTCGATGTTCCCCTGTCGATTGACACGTACAAGAGCGCCGTCGCTGAGACAGCGATCCGCGCGGGAGCTGATCTCGTCAATGATATCTGGGGGCTGAATTATGACAAACGAATGGGCTCCGTGATCGCGGAATACGGAGCGGCCTGCTGCCTGATGCACAACCGGCAGGAACCAAACTACCATGATTTTATTCCAGATTTTATGGATGATATGCGAGAATGCGTGCGGCGGGCTGACGAAGCCGGCATCCCCAGAGAGAAGATCCTCCTTGATCCCGGCGTGGGATTCGGCAAAACCTATGAAATGAACCTCACCATCATAAACCGCCTGGAAATCCTCCACGAACTGAATCTCCCTATCCTCCTCGGGACTTCCCGCAAATCCGTGATCGGGCTGACACTGGACCTCCCTCCCTGCCAGAGAGAGGAAGGCACCCTTGTCACCACCGTATACGCAGTCCAGAAAGGATGTGCCTTTGTCAGAGTCCACGATGTAGAGAAAACCAGGCGGGCAGTCCGCATGACACAGGCGCTGATGCAGGAGCAGGCTCCCGCATAAATCGGACCAATGAAAGCAGAGAGAAAGGATGACGCGGAACATGAATCAAAAATACGATAAAATTAAGATTGAAGAGCTTGAGGTATTTGCCAACCACGGAGTCTTCCCGGAAGAAAATACACTGGGCCAGAAATTTCTTGTCTCAGCTGCGCTCTATACACAGACACGCAGGGCAGGTCTGAGCGACGATCTGAGCGCGTCCATCCATTACGGGGAGGTCAGCGCCTTCATAGACCGCTACCTGAGAGAACATACATTTAAACTCCTGGAGCGGGCCGCGGAATCACTGGCGGAAGAACTTCTCCTCCGCACGCAGGGGCTGCGGAAAATCCGCCTGGAGATCAAGAAACCCTGGGCCCCGGTCCGGCTGCCTCTTAGAACCGTAAGCGTGGAGATCGAGCGCGGATGGCACACAGTATACATTGCTCTTGGCTCAAATATGGGCGACAAAGAACACTATCTCAACAGTGCTGTCAAAGCTCTGGATGCCGTCAGAGGCAGCTCTGTCAGGAAGGTCTCCCACTTCCTGACCACCCCTCCCTACGGGGTGACCGACCAGGACGATTTTCTGAATGGATGTCTGAGGCTTGAGACCCTCCTCACGCCTCACGAACTTCTGGATGAACTTCACCGCATCGAGCAGGAGGCTGGCAGAGAGCGAATCATTCACTGGGGCCCCCGCACCCTGGACCTGGATATCATCTTCTACGATGACCTGGTATGTGAAGAGGATGATCTCTGCATCCCTCACGCGGACATGCATAAAAGAACGTTCGTGCTGGAGCCGCTCTGCGAGATCGCCCCTTACAAAAGGCATCCCGTGTACGGTAAGACTGTAAAGGAGCTTTTCCTGGAGCTGACAGGAGCGTCTTCCCGGGGATAGCGAGATTTAAAAAAAGAGTATGAAAAAGCTTTGAAATTTGGCCCGGCCAAACCTCAAAGCTTTTCTTTTTTTGATATTTATTTACGCGTAACGCGGTGTTTCTTACTCAGCGTGAAGCACTTTGTAAGCTCCGCCTTCAACAACCACGACTGTCGGCTGTTTGGACGGCTCGCCGTCCTCGCCCCATGTGATCTGTGTTCCAGTCAGCCCGTCGATTGTAATCTCTGTCATCGCTGTCTTCAGAGCATCACTCATGTCAGAAACACTCATATCCGGTGTAAGGTCCGCTTTCTCAGCTGCTGCCTTGATTACATAAATACAGTCGTAAGCATCTGCAGCGAACTGGTTCGGAGTGCCTCCGAACTCTTCCTCGAAATCAGCAACGAATGTCTGTGTTCCCTCATCCTCCGCGTCAGCTGTAAACGGTGTCAGGAACATCAGCCCCTCAGCAAGTGCAGCGTCAAATCCGTCCAGCGCAAGGAGCCCGTCCATGCCGTCACATCCGAACCACGCCGGAGCAAACCCCATCTTGTCTGCCTGCGCGAGGATCAGGGACGCTTCCTGGTAATAGATCGGAAGGAATACAAGTTCAGCGCCGGAATCTTTCGCCTTCTGAAGCTGTACGGAAAAGTCTGTCTTACTGTCCGCTGTAAACGCCTCCGCCGCAACAACTTCCAGATCTACTGACTCTGCCTCTTCCACAAATCTCTGGTAGATACCGGATGAATATGTGTCAGAGCTGTTGTAGATCACTGCCACTTTTTTTGCAAGTCCGTTCTCTGAGATATAATCAGCCGATGCTTTTCCCTGGTTCGGGTCAGAGAAGCACATACGGAACGCATTGTCATACTGAATACTCTCAACAGCCGTAGCGGACGGTGTAAGCTGGAACATGTTGTCCGCGTGTGACTCCTCCACAACCGCGGTACACGGTGTGGATGTAACGGTTCCAACCAGCATCTGCATGCCCCAGTCTTTCAGGGTGTTGTACGCATTGACTGATTTCTCGGAATCAGACTGGTCATCCTCGAACTGATACTCGATCTGATATCCATTGATACCTCCATCCGCGTTGATCTCATCAACCGCGAGCTGGATTCCGTTCTTTACGGCGTTTCCGTAAATCGCGTTGTCTCCGGTTGTAGGTCCGATGCCGCCGATCTTAAATGTCTCCGCGTCGGATGAGCCTTTGCCGCTGTCTCCGTCACTCCCGCATGCTGCCAGCGAGAATACAAGCGCGGACGCAAGCGCAAGGCTTGCTGCCTTCTTTAACATTTTCATAATCTCTCCTCCTAACTAAAATGCTAATGCTAATATCGTAACCTTACGGAAAGCATTTGTCAAGGGCAAAAACCGATTGTGCTCTATTTTTAATTTTCTCCCTGTAAGCCGGTTTCTACCGTTTCTTTTGACAAGTCCTTTATTGACTTTCCCTCCATGAATCGGGTCTTTAGACTGATGTTTTTGACAGCGCGTTTCTTCCTGGCCTCATGCGCCGGATCATCCCCTGCCTCTGCCCCAGCCGGGGAACGCCCTGTTCCTGCCTCATTGAGCCTCTCAAGCAGAACCACTGACGCCTCCCGGGCGATCTCCTTTGTAGGCTGTGTAACAATACTCAGCCGGGGAACAGCCGCTTTCGCGAAGTCAATATTATCAAATCCGATGACAGAGAGCTCCTCTGGCACGGAAACTCCCATATCGTTGATCTCCATCATCGCCCCCACTGTCATCTCATAGTTTGAGACAAACACTGCCGTCATATCCGGGTTCGTCTCTTTTAATTTTCTCATGGCAGCCGCTCCCCCGGCAATGGTATAATTTCCTTTTTCTATCAGCTGGTCCCGCGCGGTGATTCCGGCTTCTTGCAGTGCCCTTCGATATCCTTTCTGCCTCTCCCTGGATGTATACACATCTTCCGGCCCCGCAATCATGCCGATCTCCTTATGCCCCGCGCGGATCAGCCGGCCGACTGCATCCGAGGCAGCCCCCACATTGTCAACCAGGATACAGTCACAGCGGATTCCCTCGATCTTTCGGTCGATCATCACAATGGGTTTTCCTGCTTTCACAAAGCGCTCCAGGCTGGAACCTGCCGGGTCCGCGGGCATAATGATCAGTCCGTCCACGCGCCGGTGAAAAAGAAATTCCACGGCCTCCTTCTCCCTGCGCGCGTCAGACCGGCAGTCACAGATCATGGTCGCGTACCCGTGGCTTCTCAGGATGTCCTCCGCCTCTGTAATAATCTCCGCGAAAAAGGTATTATTCATCTCTGGAATAATGATGCCGATCATTTTCGTTCGGTTCGTCTTCAGTCCCCGCGCAACCTCATTTACTTCAAAGTTTAATTCCTTAACCGCCTCCTCAATCTTAATCCGATTTTTCTCCCGGACATTACCTCCATTAAAATAGGAAGAAATTGTAGCAAGTCCCAGACCGGTAAGTTTCGCGATATCCTTCATTGTCGCACCCATATATAATTCCGCCTTTTCCTGTAATTCCCGCTCCACATCAACAAAACACCTGCGAAACTAAAACGTTTCGTTTCATCTGTATCCATGGTACTATACCCAGTCTTTTCTGTCAAGAAAAGCCCGGCACTGACAAAGCACGGGCTCTCCCATCCCTAATCAGTGCGGGCTCTTCTTCAATATTTATTCTCTTGTAAATGCTTCTCTATGACGGACCGCCTTTTTCTTTTCACCTAACGGCTCTCACCATTGGATTCTCTGATCGCTGTATCCTTTTTCTGGACTGTAATTCACCCCATCCTTTTCCTTCTCCCTGCTGCCACAGCCGCGGCCGCTCCTGCTGCCAGGATCAGCACTGCCATACCTGCAATGGGAGCTGTATCTCCGGTCTTCGCCGCTTTATTTCCCGTGGCCGCGCCTAAGCCGCTGCCAGCAGATGTATCTTTCCCACTGTTTCCACTGGCTGCGCTGTTGTTATGATTCACATTTCCTCCTTGGTTCACATCAGCGCTGCCGCCATTGTTTCCATCGTCCGGGTTCTGGGTATCATCACCGCCCTGGGCGCTGTCATCCGGATTCTCGTCGTCGCCGCTCTGGCTGCCATCATCCGGTTTCTGAGTGTCATCTCCGCCCTGCTCTGCGTCACCGGTATCATCTGTTTTCAGGACCAGGGCTGCTTTCGCGCTTCTCAGCGCGTATACGGCATTGTCCACAGTCCGCTGGTTATCCACGGATAAAGCCTCATCCGCCAGCACATTCTGAGCAGATAAAAGCGCCACGCTAAACACGGAGACAGATTCTTCTGTATACTGGTTTAAGTCCAGCCCCGCCGCCTCATTGATCAAATCTTCCAGTACGCTCTTGTCCGCTTTCAGCCGCAGACCTTCCATAGCTTCTAAGAGGGCATTCCATGCGGCATCTGTCTCCGGCTGCATCGCGTCGCCATCCGCCAGTACTTCATTTGCCGCTGCAAACGCATCTTTGAATTCCTGCTGCCCCGCTTCCACATAGTCTGTAAGATCAATCATTTCTGCCAGCTCTGCCGCCATCTCAAGGTCCGTCTTATCCGCCGCTTTCATGCCAAGCGCCTGAATCGCCTTCATTAACTTGACAGACGCGTTCATCACCTCATCCCTTGCCGCGTACTCGTCCGCCATTACGGCTTCCCCCTCGGCAATGGCATCGCGGAACAGATTTCGGATTGATTCCACACAGTCATCCACATCGCCATTCGCAAGGTGCTCTTTCGCGCTGTTTAAGTAATACTCCAGTGTCTTCTTGCTGACAGGCTGTGCCTCACCTTCCGCACGGATAGAAACAGTCACGCTCATATCGTCCAATTCCGGAATACTTCCTGTCACCTGGTATGTGCCCGGTTCCTGGTATGTCACGGTCTCGTTCTCCCACAGGGCCGCAAATTCTTTTACCTCTCCGTCAGCCAGGGTCACTGTTATTTTCTCCGGAAGCCGGATTGCTTCATTGACCTGTCCCGAAATCTCCTGGGGAGAAATGTCTGTTATCTCACTTCCATATACCTGGAACTCCCACAGGCTTGCCCAGGCTCTGTCAGACGAACCGGTCAGGGTAATTCTTACATAATTCGCGGCAATGGGCATCTGCGCGTAGTTTTCGGTAATCAGCGCTGTATTGTCCCTGCAGTCTGTATATGTTTTCCACGTCTCTGCGTCAGAGGAATACTCGATTATAAACTGGAATGCCGACGGCAGTTCAAACAGGGTATACATACTTTCAATGTAATACTGTCCCTGAAGATCCACTGTCAATAACTCCGGGAAATGATAACTTCCCGCTGCCCATCGGGTATCCCAGTTTCCGTCCACAGCGTTCTGAGTCGGAGTCGGACCGTCATATGAGGAAGCCGTCACCGGCTTTTTCAGTGCCACATTATCATAGGTACTTCTGTCTTCATTGTTATAGATCGAGAACTCCCATATGGATACTTCTTTTGTGGCCTTCATCACCAGCCGCACCTTCTCTGCTGTCACTGGCTCAAAGGACGCGCCGTAATATGCGTGAGAAGCTCCTGCATCCGGGTCCGGCCGAAGCATAATATAATTTCCTTCCGGCGCTTCCTGGTCGAAGCTGTACGCTGTTTTCCATTCTCCCGATCCGTCATCATACTGAACCTTAAACTGTTCAATGCGGTGGTCTTCCTGGTCCACCACTTCCACATACTCATCCACTGCGATGCTGTCAAATGTATACGGGCCTTTAAAGTCTACTTCCATCTGGTAATTCCCGTCGCCGCCCAGAGCAGACCAGCGTGTGCCGGAATTGCCGTCCACAGCCCTGTCTGTCCCCTGGTTGGAATAACTGTTATTGGGCGTGGAGGTGGATTTCCCTTTCGCGTAATTGGGGCCGATATTGCACTGATATGACATTGTCAATGTATCGCCCACTTTTTCACCTGTCTCCGCCGCGAAAATGGCTGCTTTCAGCTCTGTGATCCCCTGCGGCAGTATCATCTTATCTTCATATACCGGTGAATCTGCATCCGGCTCACTGCCGTCGGTCGTATAACGGGCACACAGCCTGTCGTCCTGCTTAAATGAAAGGGTCACTTCCTGCCTGCCGGAATAGATGCCTTCTGGCAATGATACCTCCATTGAGAACGTATAGGCCTCCCGGAACATTCTTAAAGCGTCAATCAGTTCCCATGCCGCTTCCCTGATTTCCTCCGCGGACGCGTTTTCGTCGTTATATACTCCTTCTGCCGCGATGATGGCATCTTCCATCTGCTTGTTCGCAGTTTCATCCGACACCGGGAAATTCTCCGGCAGTTTCGCGTTCAGTTCTTCTTTCGCGGAGTCAATGCTCTTTTTGAGATCCTCTTTGCTTACATCTTCCCTGATAAATCTCACATGGGCAGTCTCACCGGCCGACAATGTAAGCTTTACTTCCTCACCCTGTGTGATCATCGGTTCTGACGGAGCATCTGCTTCTACTGTCTCCCATGGCATACCGGAGGTCAGTGTAATCGTCTGGTCAATGTCCGAGCGGATCTGGACATCCGCAATCCCTTTTTCCAGGTCCCAGCTGAGCTTCTCGATCTCCGCCCTTGTCCTTGCCATCATGCCGTCTATGGAACCGGTGATCCACTGTTCCGGCAGAGCGGGAAGGATCTGGATCTCGCCTGTATTGGAAAAGGCCAGTGCTTCGTTGATCACGCCGACCATTCCAATGGACGTATCGGTACAGTAAGTATCACTGCCTCTATTTGTATTATGGTCCGTCAGCATGGACATGTAATAAATGTCGCTGGACAGAATATGAAGAAGGGAATCATAAATATCTGTGCCGTCTTTTAGCCTCGCGGATATCAGCGAATGGTGCATCCACCCATGGCCGGTGGTATTGTCTCCTGTATTCAGTCTGTCCCGGTTCGCCAGAGCTGCCTTCGCGGCTTTTTCCAGGTCTTCATCATACTGTGTCTCATATGCGGGCCACGCCACATACAGATGGCTGATATGCCTGTGGTTATTATTTTCTGTGTATCTCTGTGTAGACCACTCGCGCAGGGCTCCATTTCCTCCCGAGGAAGTCTCGACACCTTCTACACCGTCATAT
Organism: uncultured Lachnospiraceae bacterium; assembly: GCA_959022495.1. Taxonomy (GTDB): domain Bacteria; phylum Bacillota; class Clostridia; order Lachnospirales; family Lachnospiraceae; genus Mediterraneibacter. The sequence goes on from CAUEYX010000012.1 coordinate 61,345, forward strand.
TCATACTCCGGAAGGTCGCTGAGCAATTCTTCCCATTTCTCGATTTTTGCGTTGGTTTCCTCCCCGGTGACTACCTTTTCCATGTTAATCGCCATCGAAAGACCGTCCTTTGCCGCCGCGATATCCATGGTCGCGTTCAGCGTTGTCCTGCTGTTATAGCTTCCAGAGGGCGCATTTTCCGGTGAGTACGTGGGAAGCAGGAGATAGCGTTCCCCTTCTTCCAGGTCCTGTTTATCCGGGTCGTGGTAATACTCTCCATCCGTGCCGATATAGTATTCCGGCGTACATAACTGCTCCCAGAAGTTGGCCTGTTTCGTCAGGAGCGGCCGGAGAATATCCTCTTCCAGATCCAGATATCCTCTCTCAATCAGCCCGGCTGCTTCTTCCTCCGAAAGTCCGCCGTCATTTACGCCCAGTGCTCCCCGGACTCTCTGCAGGTCAATCACGTCTATAATGGGAATCTGCTGATTTCCATAACACTGCCAGTATTCATAGATCGGCAGGAGCATCCAGCTGGCGCCTGTATTCCAATACTGAAACGGGTATTCCGCGTCACTCTCTATCATGGGAGCGCGGTCACCGTCCGTATTAACTGGAACCTGGATGGCATCGTGCATTCCATATGTATCCTCGGCGTTCTGCATCCAGTCGTCGATCTGACGCAGTACAAAATAGATAAAACCATGAGCCGCTTCTTCTAGATGCCCCGTATTCATAGGTGACGCCTGAAGATTTACATTGGCGTCCATTGTATAGTATCCGTGCCAGCCGGGATTCCACTCCCCGGTCCACATGCCGCACAGCCTGGAGGTGCTGTAACCGGCACAGCACAGCTGCGCGTAACGTCCCGCGTTGTACGCTCTTTCTACAAGAGCCGCGTTCAGGCTGCCGCCTTCTTTTTTCTGTTTATTTAACAGAGCTTCCGTAGAAAGCCCTCTGTCATCTTCCGACGCGTCCAGGCTGAATTTGACAGCGTCAAACTGCTCTGAATGCAGTGCTGTATGGGGAGTCACCGCCGCTTCATAGCTGAATGTCCCGTCTTTTGTGTATTTCGCTGTCACGGCACTGATCTCTTCATACAGACTGTCTACAAGATCATAATTCTCTGTTCCAGCAAACTCACTGAGTTTCCCCATATTGTGTGTGCGGTCCGTGCGGGTAATCAGATAGACAGCATCCGCGTCCTTGATCTGGATTCCCGGATTCGCTTCATCGCCTACATTCTGGCTGTCTTTGCTTCCATCCAGGGAAATCTTCTCTTTCGTCCCGCCGACTGTCACCACCTGGGTGACTCCCGCATAGCCGCCCTCTTTGAGCTCACTCTTTTCATACTCCGGGTAATGGGCTGCCTGAGCGATATAATCCGCGTCCTCGTCCACCAGCTTTTTATACTGCATGTTCCTCTCGTCGCCATTCCCGAATTTATACATAGAGGATGGGTTATCGATGGAGATCGTCATATTCACCTTTTCCCCTTCCGAAGACTGTGTGATCTCTGTGATAACCACATCGTCCGCGCGGGAAGCAAATGTCCTTCTCTCCCACTCTCCGTCCGCGTCCGTATAGGTAACCCCGACCTCCGCGGTCTCATAATCCGTCCATCGCTGGTACGCGCTCGTTTCCTTTTCTTCCATGGACAGCCGCAGCTGATGACCCGGATGGAAAGTATAGTCAAAGTCTCTCCACCATCTTCCATTCAGATTCCATGTAGGGTCATTGTCAAACACATGCTGCCTGGCATCTTCCAATTCCGTCTTAATGACCTCCAAAGTCTCACGCTCTGAGTTGGACGGCATAATCAGATACATATTCTGATAGATTAACGTGTCACTGTACGGCGCTCCTGAGGTAACAACGCCATTCTTTCCGTTTCCGGATACCATACCGTCCCGCCAGTTTCTGTTGTTTCCCGGTTCCGCGTAAGTATTCGAGTAGATCTTTGTCGGAGTTCCCGAATATCCTTCCAGCTGCTCCGCAAGCTGTTCCGTCTCCTGCAGGATGGGGGTGCCGGATGTCTCCGACTCCCCCTCCTCTGCCAGGACCGGTACAGACGGCACGGCTGAGATCATGGATACAGCCAGTAGAACGGACAATATCTTTCTCATGTTCATGCTTTTTTCCTCCTGTACCTTTTATGTTTCTGTTCTGCCTTCTTTGTTCAGCCGGCTTATTTTGTCCTTTTCCTGACAATTGCAGCTGTGGCTGCTCCTGCTGCCAGAACCATCATGGCCATGCCTGCAATAGGATCTGTGTCCCCGGTCTTCGCCGCTTTATTTCCCGTGGCCGCGCCTAAGCTGTTGCCAGCAGATGTATCTTTCCCGCTGTTTCCACTGGCTGCGCTGTTGTTATGATTCACATTTCCTCCTTGGTTCACATCAGCGCTGCCGCCATTGTTTCCATCGTCCGGGTTCTGGGTATCATCACCGCCCTGGGCGCTGTCATCCGGATTCTCGTCGTCGCCGCTCTGGCTGCCATCATCCGGATTCTGGATATCGTCTCCCCCCTGCTCTCCGCCGCCGTTTTCATCCGGCTTCAGAACCAGAGCTGCCTTCGCGCTTCGCAGCGCGTATACGACATTGTCCACTGCCTGCTGGTCTTCCACGGATAAAGCTTCATCCGCCAGTACGTTCTGGGCAGATAAAAGTGCCACGCTAAATGCGGAGACAGATTCTTCTGTATACTGGCTTAAGTCCAGCCCCGCTGCCTCATTGATCAATTCTTCCAGTACGCTCTTGTCCGCTTTCAGCCGCAGACCTTCCATAGCTTCTAAGAGGGCATTCCATGCGGCATCTGTCTCCGGCTGCATCGCGTCGCCATCCGCCAGTACTTCATTTGCCGCTGCAAACGCATCTTTGAATTCCTGCTGCCCCGCTTCCACATAGTCTGTAAGATCAATCATTTCTGCCAGCTCTGCCGCCATCTCAAGGTCAGTCTTATCCGCCGCCTTCATGCCAAGCGCCTGAACCGCCTTCATTAACTTGACAGACGCGTTCATCACCTCATCCCTTGTGGCATGCTCGTCCGCCATTACGGCTTCTCCCTCGGCAATAGCCTCGCGGAAGAGATTCTGAATTGATTCCACACATTCATCCACATCGCCATTTGCAAGGTGCTCTTTCGCGCTGTTTAAGAAATACTCCAGTGTGTTCTTGCTCACCGGTTTCTCCGGTTCTTCTGTATCATCTGAAACCACAAGATCCAGCCTCGGAACAGCGGTATCACCGCCTTCCTTGCTGCCGATATGCATCCGGTTGCCATTCATCTCGGACAGGGCAAACGTAATCACTGTCTCGTCGGGACATGCCTCCAGATACATCTTTACCAGTTCTGTCACATCGATCTGAATCTCAGCCGGTACTGTCTGGGTATCGAATACATCAGAAACTGCTGTTACGGTATCTTCGATTCCTGACTCAGCGTAGAGGATAGACGGCTGATTGCCCCAGATCAGATCTTTCGGGTCTTGCTGAATATTACCGTTTCCGCCCGGATCATACTCCTTGCCGATCCCTTCCTTCCAGTCAGACTCTGCCAGCGCTGCCTCGATCTGATTCTGCGCGTTATTTCCCGCCTGAAGTCCCTGATATACCAGGGAAAGCGTGGCACTCTCTACATTTTTTCCCGTATATTCAGATATATCATATTTGATATACCCGATCTTGCAGTCATACCCACTGTTTGGTCTCTCTCCCTCTCCGAAGAGTCCCTGGGATGTATTTCTCTGAAGCTGAAGGAACTGTTCCCCGCCCCAGTTCTTTGTGTTTTCATTTCCCCAGGACTGAGCGGTGGCGTCGTCTGTGGGCTCGATCCCCCGGCGGTCCGCCATGGGGTCCACGTATACGTCTGTCTTGGCGAATTCTTTCAGCGCTTCTCCGTCAAATGGAACGACAATGATCTTGCTTCCATGGCTGTCATTTCCGAAATCCTGCTCTTTCTCTACGTCGATCACCGCGAATGTAACTGCCTTGATGGTGCCATCCTCAATATAGACATTTGGGCGCTCCAGTTTCGTCCAGTTATTTTCTGTCCCGTCTTCATAGGTCAGGAAATTCTGCTTCGGAGTATACGCGATGCCGGAATGGCGCACCCAGCCAGTCACACCGTCCTCAGAGGTCATATAATAAGCTTCTTTCGCGTCCCATTTATTTGCAACGATATGATACAGTCCGTCTGAATACCAGATCACCGGATCTTCTACATTCGTGTTGGGCATGCCTTCGATCTGCCACCAAAGTCCGTTTGTCTCGACGTTCCATGTCCCCTCCAGGGAATCCGCAATGGCGATGTCCCCGTTACGGTTCGTTGCTTCATAACGCCCGTCAGGCCTTACCATGATGCTGACATTAGACAGGGAAAAGCCGGAACCTCCTTCTGCCTTCAATTTCCCTCCATTGCCGTTATCGATCAGATCCCACGGTCCGTCCAAGCTTTTAGAGATGTGGATTGTACCATTTGCCACATTCCCATGCATGCCTGTGTCACTGATGGAGATGGCATATTTATATCCTTCCTCGTACAGCGGATCGGACTCACTGATCTCGAACGGGAATACATTGTGGCCTGCTCCTTCGCACCAATCCGGCCATATGGGCCCCATATCTTCATATGGACCATATAGATTATCGCTGACCGCGCAGACCGCCTGTGATCCCTGCCATCCGGATATGCCATCCTGGCCCCAGTGGCCGCCCGCCTGGTTCCAGCGGCTGGCGAACATGTAATACTTTCCGCTTTCTTCATCTTTGATGATCCCGCCATCCCAATAGGAATAGTCCGACAGATCCCTGTCTTCCAGACCGCTCCCCTGATCTCTGGGCCCCACTGCCTCTGTACCCCAGCAGTCTTCTGTCAGTCCCTCGATAATGGGCATCGGCAGAAAGCAGTCCATAAACTGCGTGATCCCGCCTCCCTTGGCATTCTCCACTCCCCATGCCTGTACATCTGACGCTGTGAGCAGTGTTGTGACAGCAAGTGCGCCCGCAGCTGCATATGTACTCATTTTCTTCATGATCCTTTTCATTTTTTTCTCCTTCCTGTTACTTAGTGAAATAGGTCCGCATTTAAACCGAAACGTTTCGGTTTTTACTATCATTATTATATCAAAATTGTTTATCACTTTCAATATTTGTTCGTCTTTTTTCACATATTATACAGATCTGTTCATATTTTTTTGTATATTCTGCACATTTATTTTGTCTCCGAGAGTTTTCTGTATATCTCCATAATCTGATCTGCGTCAGCCAGCCAGGATGTAAACGCAGTCGCGCTCCCCGCGGCTGTCCCCAGCCTGAGGGCCTCCTCAAAATCCCCGCTCTGCAGATAACCAGTGAGGAACCCTGCTACCATAGAATCCCCCGCTCCTACAGAATTAACAACTCTCCCGGCAGGCGGAAGCTGCTGAAATACCCGTCCATCCTCCGAGACGAGAACCGCGCCGTCCCCTGCCATGGATACGAGAACATTGCGCGCCCCAATATCCTGAAGTCTGCGGGCATGCTCCACAATCGCGTTATCGCTTGTGAACTTCACGCCAAACAGTTCCTCCAGCTCACAGCTGTTAGGTTTAATGAGGAAGGGACGGTACTTGAGCGCCTTTATCAGAAGACTTCCCGCGGCATCCACACAGGTCCGGATTCTGCTTCCCGAGAACCTCATTAGAATCTGTTCATACAGATCATCCGGCAGAGTATTGGGGATGCTGCCGGAAAGCACGAGCACGTCGTCGTGGCCCATACACTGTAGTTTTTCGTATAACTGCCGGACCTTTTCTTCGGGAATCATTGGTCCCTGGCCGTTAATCTCGAATTCATTCCCGGATTTCACCTTTACATTAATGCGGGTAACACCTTCATCCAAAGCGATAAAGTCTGTATCACAGCCCCGCTCCCTGAGCATCTGCTCCATCGCTTCCCCGGTAAACCCCGCTTTAAACCCGAGCGCACGGCTCCTCATGCCCAGGCCGGAGGCGATGACCGCCACGTTATTTCCCTTTCCTCCCGGATAAATATGTTCCTCCAATGTCCGATTTACCGTGTCCGCCCTGAACCCGCCCACCCGGACCACATAGTCCAGCGACGGATTAAATGTCACTGTATAAATCATCTCACTCTCCATTCCGCCGCTTTTGACTGCCGGCACAAATTATAGAATCAATGATCCGATCTGCTGTTCTTCCATTTCATCATTGATTGTTTTTCCATTATATCAATTTTATCACAAACCCTCTCCTATTTTTATTCATTTTCACCAATTTATTTTTAATAAAAATTTAAGAAATGGTGTTTTTGTATATATTTTTCAATTTTAATTATTTATTGTCGTAAAATGTGCTCCCAATTGTGAACATTCTGTGTTATGCTTATTGCATACGTTACGAAAATGATTTCTGGGAAGGTGGTGTGGTTTTTCAAACGGATCTGGACGCCCTATGGGTTAAGGATGGAAGATTTAAAAAATTAAAACAGTAAGGAGGGATCTATCAGCAGAACAGCATAGAAACATTTAAGTCAGGACAGACATCTGTCCACTCAATTTTAATTAATACGGAGGAGAAAGGATGAAAAAAAGATTCAAAAAATTGGTAGGCATTTCACTGGCAGCGGCAATGAGCCTGTCCTTAATGCCCACAGCAGTTTATGCAGCACCAGAGACAGAAGTATCTGCAAATTCTGTAAATGACAACCTTTTAAGAATTTGGTATGACGAGCCGGCAACCGACTGGGAGACCGAGGCGCTTGCAATCGGCAATGGATACATGGGCGCTCTTGTATACGGCGGTGTCGCGTCGGACAAGATCCACCTCAATGAAAAAACGGTATGGGACGGCGGCCCGACAGCAAATAACAGCAACGGTTACAATTACGGAAATACCAATCCGACTGAAACTGAGGAAGATCTTCAGGCGGTCAGAGATAACCTGAACGCGATCCGGGAGAAATTGGAAGACAAATCCCAGTACGTTTTTGGTTACGATGAGAACTCCTATTCCTCGGCCGGAACAGGAACCAACGGAGGCGCAATGGATGACCTCAACAAACTTATGGGGAATCTGAACGGTTACAGCGCTCCAAGAGACTACGCAAGCATCTTTATTAATACGCATAACGTAGACGAAAGCCAGGTAACCGGATATATCCGCGATCTGGATATGCGTACCGCACTCTCCACAGTCAGCTACGATTATGAGGGAGTGCACTATACCCGTGAATATTTTAACAGTTATCCTGACAACGTACTGGTTATCCGTTTAACAGCGGACCAGGCAGGGAAGATCAGCTTTGACACCAAACTGCAGTCTGTCTTTTCCTATGCGGCTTCTAACACAGCAGAAGGCGATACAATCACATTAAGAGGCTCACTGTCCAGCAACGGACTGATTGCGGAAGCACAGCTGAAAGTCATTCCGGATGGCGGAAGCCTGACAGTTGACGGCTCATCCATCAGTGTAACAGACGCGGATGCCGCAACATTGATCCTCGCCTGCGGTACGGATTACAAGATGGAACTTCCAACCTTCCGCGGTGAAGACCCCCACGCAGCAGTTACGGAGCGCGTAAATGCTGCCACAGAGAAAGGCTATGAGGCTCTGAAAGAAGACCATGTAGCTGATCACTCTGCGCTGTTCTCCCGCCTGGAGATCGGATTTAACGAAGAAATCCCGCAGATCCCGACAGATGAACTGATCAAAAAGTACCGCAACATGGTAGACAATAATGGCGGTGAGATTCCTACAGAAGCAGAGCAGCGCGCACTGGAAATCATCTGCTATCAGTTCGGACGTTATCTGACAATTGCAGGTTCCCGTGAAGGCTCTCTTCCGACAAACCTCCAGGGTGTATGGGGTGAAGGAGGCTTCACATGGTATGGAGACTATCATTTTAATATCAATGTTCAGATGAATTACTGGCCGACACTGGCAAGCAATCTCGCGGAATGCCAGATCCCGTACAACGACTTCCTGGATGTTCTGCGCGTAGCAGGACAGGGAGCGGTAGAGGCCGCGTTTGGTATTGAGAACGATGACGGTGAAAATGGATGGCTCGTGGGCTGCTTCAGTACACCGTACATGTTTGCTTCTATGGGACAGAAGGGCAACGCCGCAGGATGGAACCCGATCGGTTCTGCATGGGCGCTCCTGAATTCATATGAATACTATCTGTACACAAATGATATGGATTACTTAAGAGACGAGCTCTATCCGTCCATGAGATCCGTGGCAAACTTCTGGAATAACGCACTTGTCTGGAGCGACAGCCAGCAGAGATATGTATCCTCTCCGTCTTATTCCCCGGAGAACGGACCGATCGTAGCCGGTGCTTCCTATGACCAGCAGTTTATCTGGCAGCACTTTGAAAACACGATCACAGCGGCAGAAACACTGGGCGTAGACCAGGATCTGGTCGCAGAGTGGAGAGAGAAACAGGAAAAGCTCGATCCTGTTATTGTGGGCGACAGCGGACAGGTAAAAGAATGGTACGAAGAGACAACCTTCGGTAAAGCTCAGGCCGGAGACCTTGCTGAGATCAGCATTCCTCAGTGGAGAGTAAGCCTTGGCGCATCTTCCGGCGGACAGGAGCCTCCGCACAGACATCTGTCTCACCTGATGGCTCTCTATCCGTGTAATATTATCAGCAAAGATAATGCGGAATACATGGACGCGGCTATGGTTACACTGGAAGAGCGCGGACTGGACGCTACCGGATGGTCCAAAGCTCATAAGCTGAACCTGTGGGCACGTACAGGACATGCCGAGGAATCCTTCCAGATCGTGCAGTCCGCAGTAGGCGGCGGCAACTCAGGCTTCCTGACAAACCTCTTCTCATCTCATGGCGGCGGCGCAAACTATAAAGCTTATCCGATCTTCCAGATCGACGGAAACTTCGGTTACACCGCTGGTATCAACGAGATGCTGATCCAGAGCCAGCTCGGATACGTTCAGTTCCTGCCGACTCTGCCGGAAGAATGGAATACTGGTTTTGTAAACGGTATGGTAACACGCGGCAACTTCGTTGTTGATATGAAGTGGACAGATGGAAAGGCTGATTCCTTCACAATCACATCCCGCGACGGCGGCGAGTTCACTGCTGAGTATCCCGGCCTGTCCGAATATACAGTAGTCGATTCCCAGGGTAAACCTGTGGCAGTACAGAACTTAAGCGGCGACAAGATTTCCTTCCAGACAGTGGAGAACGGAACATATACGATCAGCGCGGATGCTCAGACAGAAACAGTCAGCAAGAAGACACTGGAGTACTTCCTCAATAAAGCAAAAGAGCATGTCGCGAATGGCGATGTAGATGATTGTGTAGAATCAATCCGCACACTCTTTACAGAAGCAATTGCTGAGGGTGATGCATTAATGGCAGACGACGCTGCAACAAGAGAGCAGGTTATGGCTACATCTCTGAAGCTGATGAAAGCAATCCAGGCACTGAATATGAAGGCAGCGGATCTGACAGACCTCCAGATGGCCGTAGAACTGGCTGAAATGATTGACCTCACAAACTATGTAACTGCAGGCCAGCAGGAATTCAAAGATGCTCTTGCGGCAGCAAATGAAGTACTGGCTGACGGAGACGCAATGCAGCCGGATGCAGACGCAGCATGGGATGCACTGGTAACCGCAATGTCAAACCTGAGACTGAAAGCAGATAAATCCGTTCTGGAGTCCCTTCTGAACGAAGCGGCAGGGCTGGATCTGACTCAGTACACAGAGGAGTCCGTGATATTATTCCGCAGTGCTTTTGCGGCGGCACAGGCAGTATTCGCAGATGAAACATTATCCGAGGCAGATCAGCCGGCAGTAGACAATGCAGTGGCAGTACTGATGAGCGCAAGAGACGGACTGGTTGCTAAGACAGAAGAGCCTGGTGGAAACACAGGCGGTGACAATACCGGTGGAAACACGGGCGATGACAATACCGGTGGAAATACGGGCGGCGACAACACTGGCGGAAACACATCCGATACAGGAAATAACGGCCAGACATCCGGTAATCAGAACTCCGGGAATAACAATTCCGGAAATAACAATTCTGGAAATAGCAATTCTGGAAATAGCAACAGCAGTTCTGTAAATAAGGCTGCTAAGACAGGTGATACAGCTCCGATCGCAGGCGTAATGATGCTGATACTGGTATCCGGCGCAGCGGCAGGATTTGTATTAAAGAGAAAAACCAGATAATATTTAGAATCAGACTAAATAAGAGTGGACAGTAATAAAAGTCCGTAACCAGAAGGGGCTGTCGCACTAAATGATGAAACAAATCATCATTAGTGCGACAGCCCCTCTGCATTTTAATTTTTCAAATCTTCGTCATTCCAGGGATTTTATATATTCCCAGTCAACCGGCACACTGACATAGTACTGCTGTTTTACATTGTCGTCTTTTCTGTCATAAATAGTAAAATAATCATCTGTAAGTGAAAAGCCTGTACCGCTCTCCCCAAAATCTCCATCCAGCCACAGTTTCGCGGAGTCACGTTCCTCTTCATATACGGTAAGACATTTCTCTACCTTCAATTCAGACAAATATTGTGAAAACGCCTCCGTGTCAGTTACGGGCAGTGACTCTTCATTTTCAGGCTGCTGAATATTCACACCCGTGACCTGCCGCAGATCTAACCCGGTCACTTCACCAGCGCTGCCTCGTGCTGTAACCAAAGCAATTCTCCCTGCGGCGAGAGAACTCAGCGCCATTACCACAAACAATAGACCCATCCCCAGCCTTTTTGCTTTACCGGATGCCACACCTTTCAGCCGATATCTCAGTGTTTTCGCGGAAGCTGAAAGACATGTTGAAAACCCACTGGAATCTCCCGCAATTGACAATAGAAGCCGGGCATACTGTATTCGCTTATCCGGGCCGGCACCTTTCAATACAATTTCGTCACAGGACAGCTCCAGATCCTCCTCAGCCTTCTGAACTGCCAGCCACACCAACGGGTGTATCCATCCTAAAGCATTGCAAAAACGCAGGACAAATTTCGTGTGCGTATCTTTTCTCTGGAGGTGATGAAGTTCATGCCTAAATATAAGTTCAGCCTCTGTCTCAGTAAACTTACGTTCAGGCAGGTATGTAATTTCCCTCTTCTTCCTCATGCCTACGCTCAGCGGCGTCTTCACTGCCGAAGAGTATCTCAGTTCCACCGGAACGCTGTAATCCATCTCCTCTCTCACAGCATCCCACTTCTCCAGCAGAACCGGATCTTCAACAGGACATGAAGTTTTTCGCAGAATCCGGATGAAGCTTACATGGGAAATGATCTGTACAGAAAATATAAGCAGGAATCCTGTAATCCAAATAAAACGCAGCGCAGTCAATATTACCTGCGGGATATACAGATATACTGCGGGAGGCAGCGGAATTGTGTAGTACATCATCACCGGCTGAGAAAGTAAAAACACCGGAATCAGCCAGAATGCAGCACATGTCCTGGCAGTAAAATACTTCCTCAAAAGCGGAAGAAACAAAAGCAGAACAGTAAAATAAATACTGATAATCAGAAGCATATCCGCACTCGCTGCCGTGAGAAATTCGATCTGGCTGCTCAATCTTGTATTCACGCCCAAAACAGGGATTGTCCAAAAGATAAATAGTATAATTGGAAAACCAATTGGATCAATCCATACAGCCGTATCGCTTCTCTGCCGTGTAAAAATATCTTTTTTCCCATTCTCCGCGTTCCAGGACTGCCGAAAGTTTCCCGCCAGCATCCCTCCTAGAAATAAAGCCCAAAATAAACGGAAGCCATAGCTCAATACAAGATCTGTCATTTACAGTCCCCCTTTCTCAAAATTACCTTCCCGCTCCTCCTTTTAGCACCATCATCACACGAAACTATTGTGGAATTCGGAGCAGATCCCTAAAACAATTTATGGAAAAACATACATCTCAAAGATTACGTCCTCAGTTTTTTCTACACTTGTAGAATCATTTTATTCTACAAGTGTAGAAATGTCAAGTATTCTAAATGAAAATGAAAAATTTTATCTTTTCGCAATACAAAAACATCTGAAAGATCACTCTCTCAGATGTTTCTGCTCTCTCATTCCTGTGTAAATTATCCATATACCTTCAAAACTACATACAAAGAATCATCATCCATCTTTTACCCTTCCGGGTACCGTCCATGCTGACCGCCTGCATTACAGGCGCTAAGCAGTGACATGACCTATTCCCGCTCTGGTTATGCCCTCGACCGATTAGTAACAGTCAGCTCCACGTGTTACCACGCTTCCACCTCTGCCCTATCTACCTCGTCGTCTTCAAGGGGTCTTACTAACTTCTC
>CAUEYX010000013.1 GCA_959022495.1 uncultured Lachnospiraceae bacterium
AGAATAAGTCTGTAAGCTGTTTTAATTGCTTACAAACTTATTATACGAGGAGACGCTATATGAGAACAATCGAAGTCATTGATTACCGCCCGGAATGGGAAAAAATGTTCCAAGAAGAACAGAGAAAAATACATAAAATTCTCGGGAAAAACTGCACTGCCGTCTGCCACATTGGCAGTACCTCTGTCAAAGGCCTGCCCGCCAAGCCAATCATCGATATCATGCCCGTCGTAAAAGACATCTCCCTTGTGGATGCCCATAATCCAGAATTCGAAGCCCTCGGCTATGAGTGCCGGGGCGAATTCGGCATCCCCGGCAGACGTTTCTATGCCAAAGGCGGAGATGCCCGCACCCATCATATTCACCTTTTCGAGCAGAGCAGCCAGGCAGATATCCGCCGCCATGTTGCCGTCCGCGATTACCTCAGGTCACACCCGGACACTGCACGGGAGTACGCTGAACTGAAAAAGGGACTCGCTGCCCGCTATCCCCATGACAATGACAGCTACTGTGACGGTAAGGAAACCTATATGAAAGAGCTGGAGCACAAAGCCCTCAAATGGCAGGAAGAGGAGGAAGCAGGGGGCGCCTCTGTCTCCCTTGGCATGTGTTTGGGTATCTGCTTCGGCACAGCACTGGGCACGGCATTTGATAACCTCACATTGTGGCTTCCCTTGGGGATCTGCCTGGGAATCTGTTTTGGCCTTGGATTTAAGCGCCACCCTCCAAAGTCTGGTCAATGATGCTGCGCATGATATCTTCTGTCAGCTGACCACTCACATAACCGTACACATTTCCCTCTCTGTCAATCATGAATGTGGTCGGGAATGCGGAGATCCCGTAGTAACTGAACATCTCTCCTGTCTCATCCATGAGGACCGGATAGGTATAACCGTTCTCCTCCATAAACACGGTGATCTCTTCTTTCGAGCCTTCACCGCTCATTCCCGGTGCCGCCACACCGATAATAACCACCTCTGCTGTCTCCCCCTGCGCGGCATACTCCTCATACAGCTTTTGGATCTCAGGCATCTCATTCCTGCAGGGACCGCACCATGTTGCCCAGAAATTAAGAAAAATCACCTTCCCTCTATAATCATCAAGCTTATGCGTATTCCCATATTGATCTGTCAGCTCAAAGTCAAAGGCACGGACTGTCTGCGCAGACTCATCCTCTTCCTGCTCTGAATCCGCATTCTCTTCTTTGTCACCTGCATCACCGGAAGCCCCCTGTCCATCACTCCCGCTGTCATCCTTCTCATCTTCTGTGGCAGTATCTTTCTCACCTTCTGTGGCAGTATCCTGGGATACAGAAGACAGATATCCCGTGATGTCATTCATCTTTCCCGTAAACATAAGAAGCCCCATGAGGATCATAAGCACGCCGCCGGCTTTCACTGTATATCTGACTATCTTCATATGTTTCTTAAACCATGCCAGCAGGCCAGCCGTAAATATCCCCGCGGCAAGGAAAGGCAGAATAAAACCAAGGGTATATACCCCGATCAGGAGAAATCCTTTTGCCCCGGATTCTGCGCTTCCCGCCATAAGAAGAACGCTCGTCAGCGCGGGACCCACGCACGGAGTCCACGCAAAGCTGAAGCCAAATCCCATGATGAGGGCCGTCACCGGCGACATTGTCATCTTCTCCAGCTTAAGCGGAAGCCTGTGTTCCGATCCCAGTATCTTTGATCCCCCAAATATACCAAGCTGGTACAGACCAAACAAAATAACGAGCACACCGCCTGTGCGCGCAAAGAGCATCCGGTTCTCGTTGAGGAAGCTTCCCGCCGCGGAAGCTCCCAGCCCCAGCACAAAGAAAGCGCCGCTGATGCCCATAGTAAAGCAGAATACCCGGAAAAACAGCCGCAGCCGTTCTTTTCGTCCCGGCTTCGCATCAGCTGCTCCCGCGGTGCCCGTCCGGCCTGTGCCCATGTTCAGTCCCCCTGCCAGATACCCCAGATACAAAGGCACCAGCGGCAGAACGCAGGGTGAAAAGAAACTCAAAAGCCCCTGCACAAAAACCGTAACCGCTGATATTCCCGTCTCAATCGTAAATCCCATATGTGTGAAATCTCCTTTTCCTTCATTCTTCTCCCTGCCTGTCAGGGTCCATACACCTGTAAGAAGAGGATATCATATTTTCCCGGAACAGAACAGTGATTTTATCACCATACTCCGGCAGACTTTATAAATAGAAAAAAGAAAAGGAACCGCATATACAGTTCCTTTTCCTGCACATAAAGCTTCTTTCCCCTTTGAAGCTGGTATTTGCCATGCTTTTCCGCTCACATCATTCTGCGGATGCTGCTACATCAGCTCGTTCTGATGTGTGGCATACAGGTACTCATCTATCGTGTTCATGATCCTGTCCTCGATCAGGGCCACAGGCTCGTTCTCAATCAGACCCTCCCGCACCTTTGTATACTGGATCGGCATAAACTGGCTTAACAGGTTGAGCGGAATCCCGTGCGTGCGCAGATTATTAAGCAGACGGTCCGCGGCAGCTTCCACCGCCGGCACCGGCATGTAATATCGGCAGCGGTCAGAGAAAGAATACTTCCTCTTTAATCGTATCTCAAGCTCTGTGCCCTGGTAATGTTTCTTCCAGTTCTTATCGTTCTTTAACATCTCTTCATCCAGCACTTCCGCAAACCGGCTCAGTTCCACATCCGTGCCGTAGAGCAGTTCTCTCTCGATATTTTCCAGGGCAAACACTGCCTCACGCATCGCAAACGTAAGCCCCGGTCCAACTTTCAGAATTCCCACGCCGTCCTCTACCAGTTCGCGGAGTTTAATCTTTGTCTGATAGTCTGTGGAATGTCCCTCGAACACAAGGCTCGGGAAATCTTTGATCGATGCCATCAGGTCTTTTGCCTTCTCACGGTCATACTCCGTACATCCGCTGTCCTTTTCCTCCACACCCGGCTGCACCACAACACCGATGACACGGTCCCATACGTCCTGTCCAAGACCGGCGTCTGTAAATGCTTTCTCAAACGCTGCCACCGTGTTTTTAAAGTCCTCTACCTTTGTCACCTGGACTCCATTGTCCTCGCTTCCCACTGCTCCGCCCGGAATCGGCACTTCGCTGCCGATAATGTATACCGGAGGAATCGCATCCGGTTCTTTCGCCAGAAGCTCCTTGTACGTCTCTTCTGCCACCTGCGCAAGCCTGGCCCCGCGTCCGGCAATGATCTCATCAGACAGGCGGATATCCGGGTCATCACTGTTTACCTTCATGCTCGTATCAATATGAATCTTCGTAAACCCCGCGCCGACGTAGCAGCGAATCAGTTCCTCCGCATCCGCCATCGCTTCCGCCTCATCTTTCCCAGCAAAAGTCAGAGGTCCTAAATGATCCCCTCCAAGGAACAGCTTGTCCTTGTCAAATCCGTTCTTCTCAGCAATATCAAGGACAAATCTCCTGAAGTCAGCCGGCGTCATGCCGGTATACCCTCCGTTCTGGTCGCACTGGTTCGCCGTGCTCTCGATCAGCACACAAGAACCATCTGACATTCCCCTCTTTAATGCCGCCTCAATTACATAACCATTCGCACTGCACACAGAGTAGATCCCCACGCTTTTTCCCTGCTTCTGCAGTTCTACAATTTTTTTCAGTGGATTCTGACGCATTGTAATTTCTCCTTTTTTGTTTTCATCGTAGCACTTTCAAACGGGGCGTACTTTGGATTTATTAAAGAATCGTTTGCATTTTTTAAGAAAGCGAAAAATGGGAGGACAGCTGGGGCCGTTCTGTGATATACTGAGAGCGTAACAGCACCGGTTTCACACCGGTGCAGAACAGTAAAATCTATAAAATCTTTAAAGAAATGAGGTAGATCTTATGCCATTAGTTACAACAAATGAAATGTTGAAAAAAGCACAGGAAGGCCACTATGCAGTGGGCGCTTTCAATGTGGAGAACATGGAAATGGTCATGGCTGTCATCAAGGCTGCCGAGGAGATGAACTCCCCAGTCATTATGCAGACCACACCTTCTACTGTAAAATACGCAGGCCTCGATTATTATCTTGCAATGGTAAAAACAGCGGCAGAGCGCGCAAGCGTACCGGTCGCTATGCACCTTGACCACGGCAGCAGCTTTGAGCTGGCAATGCAGGCACTGCGCACAGGATATACTTCCATCATGATCGACGGCTCTCACGAGTCCTTTGAGGACAATATCGCCGTCACAAGCCGTGTGGCGGCAGCGTGCGCTCCCTCCGGCATCAGCGTGGAAGCTGAACTTGGAAAAGTCGGCGGCAAAGAAGACGATCTTGACGGCGGCGATGAGAACCCGTACACAGACCCGCAGCAGGCAAAAGAATTCGCGGAGCGCACGGGCGTAACCTCCCTGGCCGTTGCCATCGGAACTGCCCATGGCATCTACAAGGGGATTCCGAAGCTGGACCTTGACCGCTTAAGCGAGATCCGCGAAGTCGTGTCCATCCCGCTCGTACTCCACGGCGCTTCCGGAGTGCCGGATGACGCGGTACGCGAGTCCATCAAACGCGGAATCTGCAAGGTTAACTTTGCCACAGAACTGCGCATCGCATTCAGCGACGGAGTAAAAGAATACCTGAAAGAAAATCCGGATGCATTTGACCCGAAAAAATACGGTACAGTCGGAATGCAGCATGTAACTGAGCTTGTAAAACAGAAAATCAGCGTGTGCGGGTCCGAGGGACAGGCTTAATCAAGTAAATGAACAGCGCGCCCGGCTGACATTCTGGCGTGCTTTCAAAAAAGAACGGATGTCTTCGATGACACCCGTTCTTTTCTTTTTCCATTTTTCTGCGATTATTTCTTCTTATTATTCATCTTAATCAATGCAATAATATGCAGAACGCCAAAGTAAACTCCCACAACCGCCAGACATCCGCTGAATACCCACAGCTTGGTGGAATACTCCTCAGTATACGCATTCAGCAGGACCAGCACGGAAAACAAGAAATAAAGAATAATAAGGACAATAATCCTTCCCTTTTCCTTATTCTCCATAATATACTGGAGCGCAGAAACGCGGCGCTCGAAATCCACATCTGTAACAGGTTCCAGCTTTTTCAAGAAGGACATGCGGTAAGCGAACTCAGAAAGCACCATCATAACTGCCCACGCGATCACAGCCTGGATCACTGACAAAAATGTCGCTCCAAACAGAATCGCCGCAAACAGGATCACTACAAAACGGTTTTTAAAAAACACGGCCGAATTCTCACTCTTCTTGTCCACCAGATACCCCTTTTTGGTGATCATATCGTAATAGATAACCCGTCCCTTTTTGTCTGTATAAATATTTCTGCCTGACAGGCGGATCTTCTCCACCGGCTTTGCACCTTTTTTCTTACTCATCTCTTTTTAACCACATCTTTCGTTTCGTCTTTTATTGATCAAGCATTGCCCTGCCCATGCAGTAAGTCTGAAGTACATTGTACTCGCGGTCAAGGACTACAAGATCCGCATCAAGTCCCACTTTGATGGAACCCTTCCTGTCATCAATGCGCAGGCATGCCGCTGGATTCTTTGTACAGGAGTTGATGGCCGTATCAATCGGTACGAGAGCTTCCTCGATCAGGATACGCAGTCCCTTGTTAAGATTGAGGGTAGACCCTGCCAGTCCTCCGGTGGATGTCAGATGCGCACTTCCATCCTCGTAGATTTCAATTTCATTTCCGCCGAAAATGAATTTTGAACCGGCCGGAGAACCTTTTGCCATCAGGGCGTCGCTGACCATGATTCCGTAATGCGGCCCTTTTGCGTCAAAGAACATGCGAAGAGCTGCCGGTGTGGAATGGTTTCCGTCACAGATAATCTCCCCATACATACTCTTCATGCGGAACGCGGCGCCTACAAGGCCGTTTGCCCTGTGATTAAATGGCGTCATTCCATTGTACACATGTGTCATCGATCTTGCACCGTGCGCGAATGCCTGAACCGCCTGGTCACTGGTCGCCGAGGAATGTCCGATGCTTACGACTACGCCATGCTCCGCGCAGTAATTCGTGAGAGCAAAATCCTCGTCCGTCTCTGTTGCCATGGTGATATATTTGATCAATCCGTCGGCCGCATCCTGATATTTCTCAAACTGCTCAATGGTCGGCTTTACAATATACTGCTCCGGCTGAGCTCCCTTATACTTCATGTCAAGGTAAGGCCCTTCAAAGTGAACACCCAGGATTTCCGCTCCCTCATATCCTTCCTTCACAACTTTTGCTACATTTTTCAGAGCGTTAGTGAGTACTTCTTCACTCTGTGTGATCGTCGTGGAAAGAAATGCGGTCACGCCTTCATTTACGATATTCTTTGTCCAGTAACGCAGCCCTTCTTCTTCTGCATCATTCGTATCGTACCCATACGCACCGTGACAGTGAATGTCAATGAATCCCGGCAGTATCCAGCTGTCCCCGTAATCCTGATCTGCCGGTTTCGCGCCATACTCATAGATATTTACGATTTTTCCGTCTTCGATTTCGATCTGAGCTTCCACGAACTGGTCTGCAAACCAAACTTTTTTACTCTGAATAATCATAATAATACCTCCTGTCCTTTTTCGGGATCTATCGATCCCCGTCTCTTGATTTTTACCAAAACATGTAATATAATTTAAAAAGTACAAATCCTTTTATACATCACGGGGGAACAAGTATGACAAACAAGCAAGCCGATAACAGTACTTTCAAATCATATGGATCTTTTTATGATGAGCCAGTTGATGGACAGAAGCATAACTTGATGCGTCAGGAAATCACTTCTCCTTCCAAAAAACTGACTCAGTTATTTGTATTTCCGTGCGAAGTATATATTGAATGCGCTCCCGGCCTGGCGCTGATTCTTGTCTCAGACTCACCAGCCATGACCGACTTAAAGCCATTCCCCATCCGCCATTACATAAAGCTGAAACCCGGAATGTTCTTTAATCTGGTCCCGCTGGCAGCTCCGCTGACATGGACACTCTCCACTCCGCACATACAGCCGAAGACCGTACCGCTGCCGTCTCCTTATACGTATCAGCCGGTATCAGTGCCTCTCCATGTCCGCAGAATACTGGACTGCTGGTTCAGCAAATTGGAAAAACCATGCCATATTGTAAAACCCCCGCACAGAGCATATGAGCTTATCTACGTATATGAGGGTATGATGGACATCAGCCTCTCTTCAGGCAGCTATTCTCTCCAGCCTCATGACCTGATCATATACCGTTCAGAAGAGGCTGTCATGGACACCGGTGAGAACTGCTCTTACCTGACGGCAGTCTTTGAATTAAATCAGAGAAAATCTCTGCATATTCTGAATCATACATTCCACTGTACCAGCGAGCTTCAGCAGATTCTCTGGAAGCTCCTCATAGAGAGCGGTGAAAATTCTTATTATACAAGAACACTCATGGTCTGCTACCTCCAAGAAGCACTGCTTCTTCTGATGCAGTTTTATGAAATGATCAGCCATAAAACCTTGTTCGCGGACAATAATTCTGCAAGAAATGATCTTCTCTCAGAGATCCTCTCTTATATGAACAAGCGGATTACCGAGCCGATCACGATAGAAGAGATCTGCCACGAATTTTATATTTCGCGTTCTTCCCTGCAGGCGCTGTTTAAAACCCACTTAAACACTTCGCCGAAGAATTATCTGCTGAACATTAAGCTTCAGAAAAGCAAAGAACTGATCCGCCAGAATCAGTACACAATCAGTGAGATCGCATATATGCTGGGTTTTAGTTCCATCCACTATTTTTCCCGGCTGTTTAAGAAATATTTTAACACTACACCCAGCGCTTATTCAAAAAAGATAGCGGATAATCAGAACAAACAGCAAAATGAACAGCAGCACTGACCATTCCTTATTCGGATATCACATTCTGAATGCTGTAGCGGGAGATCTGGATCACTGTGCTCTTATTAATCTCTACATCGATTACATCATTTTTGATTCTGACGATCTTCCCGTAGATGCCGCCCGCGAACAAAATCCGGGCCCCTACTTTAATAGCGCCCTGCAGATCTCTCATGGCTTCTCTGTTCTTTTTCATATTTCTTGATGAAATAAAGAGCAGGACAAGCGCGCAGACTCCAATCAGGACAGCGACGGTAACACAGGTCCATATAATGACAGTTAAATTCATAGTTGTAATTTATCCTCCTTGTCGAAGGTGCCTCAAACATATTTGAGACACCTCCTCTTTTTCTGCTGTTTTATTTTCTTGTGTACGGATACAGGGTCACTCCCTGGACCACTCTGTTTACCTCTCCGGTCGGACACGGATTGTCCGGTGTAATAGAAAGGGAAAGGGATTTCAGTACTGCAAGTGTCTGAGCGAAAAGAATATAATCCAATCCAAGCAGGACATTCTCTTCCGCGTCATCAAGCCCATATACAACTGTATAATCAACCAGAGCCGCCGCCGCGTCATCCTGTCTGCTCATAACCGCAGCAATTTTATTCCCCTTACGCTGACCGCTCATCTCTTTTACCAGATCCATCTCATACTTTCTTGTGTAAGGGTCATCGCTGAGATATACGACCGTAAGCGTTGTGTCGTCCACGATTGATTTCGGGCCATGACGGAATCCCATCGGTGTGTCATACATCGTAACAACACGTCCCGCCGTCAGCTCCAGCATTTTAAGCGCTGACTCCTGGGATGTCCCCTTCAGAGTGTTGCTTCCAAGGTAAACAATCCGCTTGAAATCATACTCATCAACAATCTTCTGAGCGATGCCGAACTGGTTGTCCAGAAATGCCTGACCGGCCGCGGCGATTTTGCGTACCTTCTCGATGGTCTCATCGAGCTCATCTAAGTGGAAGCACAGATAGGTTGCAAGATACATATTGGAGAAACTTGATGTCATTGCGAAGCTCTGGTCATGTGTCTCGTCTGTCAGGTTAATTGCATAGCAGTTCTCTGTCTCCGCGGCACGTTTGGACAGAGCCCCATTCTTATTGCAGGTTACAAACAGATGATATACATTATCACACACTGCCTCAGCCGCGTCAACAGCTCCCACTGACTCCGGTGAATTTCCAGAACGCCCGAAGCTGATCAGAAGAGTCGGCTTTGTGCGGGAGAGATACGCTTCCGGCGTTGCTACGATATCTGTAGTTCCATATGATTTTGCCTTATGGTTCAGAAGACCTGTCAGATGTGGAAACAGCGCGTTTCCAACAAATTCACTTGTACCAGCTCCTGTCAGGATTACGTCAAAATCATCACATGTGATAACCTGATCAATAAACTTTTTAAGCTCGTCCTTGTGTTCTTTGATCTGATTACATGTCTTTTCCCATGTTGCCGGCTGCTGATAGATCTCTGTCAGCGTAAATGTTGATGAAGTTTCTTTCATCTTATCCTCTGTGATATTAAAGATCGTGCTCATTTTTCTACCCCTTTCATTTTATCCGCCGGACTCTCTGCCCGGCTTATAAATTTTATTCGATTTATAATATGCAGACAGCTTTAGATCCCGTCGTCTGACGCTTCCTGTACTACCTGCTTAAATTCGTATTTTGTCACCTGTTCTTTTCCTGTCTCCAGCACTGAATCCACAAGTCCATCCAGATCATCCATAAACTTACGTGACATTACGATCTCTACCAGCATAGGCAGATTCGTTCCCGCAACGATACGAATGTTCTCTTTGCCATGTCCGAGCTGCGCGGAAACATTGAACGGTGTTCCGCCCATAAGGTCTGTGAAAATAATGACCCCCTCACATTCCTTTAATTCGTCAAGTGCTTTTGCTATTTCACGTGTCAAATCCTCTGTACTGTAAGTCGGCAGAAAATCAACTGCCTGATACGCTTCCTGTTCTCCCGCGATCAGGTTCACAGAGCTTGTTATGCCAGTCCCAAAATTTGCATGTCCTGTAACTAATAATCCAATCATAATACCTCTCCTGTTCTAAACATGTTTAACGCCTGCATCTGCAAGGCATGTTTTTGCTTTTTTCTCACGCCTCTGCTTCTCTTAAATATTTGTCGACAACAGGCATATAAACTGCTTTTGGATGAAAACATGCCTTTGCACTCCTCATGTATTCAAGTGCGTTTTTGTCATCCCCCAGATAGGAATACTGTTTTGCAACCATAAACAGAACTACGCCCAGCGCGAATCCATAATAAAGCTTGGAATTAATATCCTCTGTCATCTGGTCGATCAGGCCGCTCTCTCCATCCAGCATCACTGCATAAGATTCCTCACTGTAACGGATTAACTTCTGATTTCCTGTCTCCCTGATTGCCGCCAGCAGCCAGTCCGCGTACCTGCGGTTTCCCTTGATGAGAAACGTATGGAAATATGTCTCAAGAAAACTTTCCTTGTCGTCACTGCGGTAATTCCCCGCCGCTATCATATGGCGAAGCACCTTCTCGAACTTGTCTTCCTCTTTCGTGAGATAATATACTCTCAATTTGTAAAGGTCACAGACATATTCTCCCAGCAGTTTCCGGGATAATCCCATATCTGTAAGCCTTTCTACCATCTCGCTGTCCCTGTTTTTCAGCCCCGTATTAAGACTGCGGAGCTGAAAACTTTTCATGCCCTGGAAAATAAGGTATGCAGCGAGTGCTAATACTATAATAAAAAGCGTTATCGGATTCAAACAGCCACCTGATTTCTCTTTAGATTAATATGAGGGGGGGATCTGGATCCCTCCCCTCATCATCCCTGAAGCGGCATGCTCCAGGGGGTTATTCAATTAAAGCTTATTCAGCTTCCTCCGGAACCGGATAATCATACCACTCTACAAGCGGTGTGTATCCACCCGGAAGTGTATTTCCGTCAGCGTCCATAGCCTGGGAATTTCCAGTCCAGATACCGAACGCGCATCCTACGATACCTACTACAAGGATAAGGATGATACATCTAACCGGTGTCCAGCCTTTTTTGATCAGAGCGTAGATGCCAAGTGTGATCAGAAGCGGGATCAGCTTCGGCAGCACGCCGTCCAGCAGTGACTGGATATTGATCTGTGTGTCACCAACGATCATACGAACAGTTGTTCCGCCATAGTTTGCGATCAGGCCGCCTACTACGAAAATACCAAGGATACTTGCTGCACGTGTAAACTCTTTTGCATTAGATGTAAGAAGAGTAACCGCTTTTGTTCCAAGTCCGTAAGACCAGTACATAAGACCAAAACGAACGATAAACTGAACTACGTTGAAGATGATCAGGAAGAGGATCGCACCAATGATCTGTCCTTCCATAGCCATATTCGCTGTAAGACCAGCTGTGATCGGAACAAGTGTCAGCCAGAACAGAGCGTCACCGATACCACCGAGCGGTCCAGCTGCGGAGATACGTACGGAACGGATTGTCTGTGTCTCAGCCTTGTTCTGCTCCAGGGAGAGAACAATACCCATTACGAATGTTACAAGGAACGGGTGTGTGTTCAGGAAATCCAGGTTATGTGCCATGGAAGCCTTAAGGTCTTCTTTGTTTGTATGTATTTTCTGAAGACCCGGGAGCATTGACCAGAGCCATCCACAAGCCTGCATTCTCTCATAGTTGAAGGATGCCTGTAAGAAACAGGACAGCCAAACCATCTTATTTAATGTCTTGTTATCCAGCTTTGGTGCCGGAGTCAGATCCTGATATCTATCTGGAATATTATATGCCATCCTGGTCACCTCCTACAAAGCCGGCGCCTGCGCCTGCGTTCTGTTTGATCTTTGTCTGTGTTGAGAAGTCATAGATTGCAATAGCAACACCTACGAATGCACACAGAATCAGAGTTGCTCCGGAAGTTGTCGCATTTGCGCTGCAGAGCAGTGCCATAACGAAACCTGCCAGAAGGAATCCCCACATCTCGTTGGACATCATAACTTTCATAAGGATCGCGAATCCGACAAACTTCATAGCGCCGCCTGCTGCGTCCAGTCCAGCCATTACCCATGAGAAGTCATAGGAGAAGTTCTGAAGAGTCTCGCCGAGTGCGGAACCACCGTAGAGACCTGCAACTGCCAGGATACCAAACAGGCATCCCAGAACGCCCATCTCAAGGAAGTTCAGGTTGCGGATACCTTTTACATTAGCTTCCTCTGCATATTTGTCAGCCTTAGCCATCATACCTGACATAAATGTAAATGTCAGCGTAACAGCGTACTGTCCAAATACTGCAAACGGAATTGCAAGACCAAGTGCCGCGCCAACGCCGTCTGCAGTTGCCTCCATGTCAAGGGACACTGCGAAGATCGTTGCCATAATACCGCCAAGGATTGCGTTCGGCGGCTGTGCGCCGCCAATCGGCATACTACCGATCTGGATCAGCTGGTAAGCACCACCAACTACGATACCAAGCTCAAAGTTACCAAGGATTGCGCCGATAATCGGGCAGGTAACGATTGGCTGGTACAGAGACTCTAAGAAGCTGAACTGGTCGATTCCCATGATAAACGCAACCACGAAGACCAGTATTGCCTGGATAATTGAAATCTCCATATTTACTCCTTTCCATTTAACCAATAAAACCTTTTGTAACTACTTAAATAATTTGTCAACACTTTCTGCCGGCGTATCCGGAACTCTCTTAATCTCAAGTTCCACGCCAAGATCCTGCAGCTTTTTAAAAGTTGCAACATCATCGTCATCCACTGCAACCGAAGTCGCAACCTGACGTTTACCATCAGCCATGTGCATATTGCCGATATTCAATTTTTTAATCGGAACCCCGCCCTCAACAAGCTTGAGCACATCCTGTGGTGATTCGCAGATAATCGCAATATGCTGATTCGGAGAAGCTTTGTGGATGATATCGATTGTCTTCTGAATGGTGAAGAACCTTGTCTGCGCATATGCAGGCGCAGCCATGTTCATCAGGCTCTGACGGAACTCATCCGCCGCAACCGCATCATTCGCAACAAGCAGAAGATTAGCGCCTACAACGCCACACCACTGTGTCGCCACCTGACCGTGAATCAGACGATTGTCGATTCTTGTCAATACAATATCTGGCATGTTCTCATCCCCCTTTCTTTAGGTATTTAGCATTCATCGGACAGGTCAAAGCCCCTTTCCTCATGCTGTTTCAACAAGCCCCTTCCGTAAATATCACGGAAAGTAAATCTGCTTACAAATGCTATTATACCAAATTTCAAACCAATTAGTTTGCACTTTTTATGCATCCCTTTGCATTTTTGATTATATAGTTTTAATAAAAAATATAGAGAAAATTCACTTCTTTCTCACAAAAGTAACAATTTCCGTCTCTCAAACACACATACAGCGGCCCAAAGCGCCAGAATGCCCACAGCCACGCTCAGAATCAAAGTTCCGCTAAAAGACTGCATGTCTGCGGCGCCGTTCAGCTGACCGGCATTTCCCGCCGCAAGGCTGACAGGCATATACTCTGCCACCCGCGGAAAAATACTGCCAGCAAACTGAGCCGCCAGAAATACGCCGGCAAAAAGAAGGCATCCACACGCAGATGAGACTACAGATCCTCCAAGCGTCAGGACAGCAAGGAGCACGAACCCGAGCACCCACATCCCCGCCAGGCACAAAGGCAGCCCTTCCATAGATACACTCTCATCCCAGAAGAACCATGTATACCCAAAGCACACTGCGGCAGATCCAAGATACAGCCCGCTCCAGCAGATTACCGCTGAAGTAAACTTTGCCAAGACTACAGTCCTCCTCGGCAGTCCCTTTGCCAGAACGCAGACCAGAGTCCCTCTGGCATACTCCCCCGAAAACATGCCGCTGTACATAATAAGAAAAACCACAAGGCCTATCTGGGAGCTGTTTTTAAAGAATTGAAGCCATGCGTCCTCCGCTGCCGGGGCCGCAAATTCCAGGGACATGCCGGCTGGCATAAACTGCGAGACAATCTCCGGCAGATACTTCGCTGTCAGTGGGCTGGCCGCCCCAATCAGCAGAAACACAAGTCCCAGGATAAAAATCCTCCAGCTCCTGACCGTTTCCATCCATTCCTTTTTCAAAAACGCCTTGTAAGATCTCATACCGCTGCCTCCATAAATATTGTTTCCAGTGACGGCTCCACAATCTCCATGCGGACCGGACAGATTCCTTGGTCTGCCATTACCGCCATCAGCCGGAGCTGTTCTGCTTTATCTCCTTCTGGAATAATCACTCTTCTCCCTTCTGCCTCCGCTCTCTTGAAACTTTCTCCCGCTCTCTCTATGATACACCGCATACTTTCCACGTCCGCAAATTCTAATAGAATCCCTCCCCCTCCATGGCATCTGCGGATTTGTTCCAGTCCGCCTTCTACCACAATCCTGCCACCGGAAAGTATTGCCACATGATCACAGATTCTTTCCGCGTCCGCCAGCACATGGGTAGAAAAAATAACCGTTGTCTGCCTTCCCGCTTCCCGCAGAATGTCTAAGATTTCCTTCCTCCCCACCGGATCAAGCGCGGACGTAGGCTCATCGCATATCAGGATTGCCGGACTTCCAAGGAGTGCCTGCGCGATCCCCAGCCGCTGTTTCATCCCTCTGGAATACCCTCCAATCCGTTTCTTAAAATCTCTCAGCCCCACCATGCATAGGAGGCTGTCGATACGTTCCTGTGCGTACTTTTTCCCCAGCCCGGATATTTCCGCACACAGCTCCATATACTCACGGGCAGTCATATAGGGATAGAATTCCGGCACATCGGGCAGATATCCGATATAGCGGCCGGCAGAATGATTCCCAAAATTTATTTTCTGTCCCATCACTGACACACACCCGCTGTCTGCCCGCAGGAATCCCAGGATAATATTCATAGTCGTGGTTTTACCGGCACCGTTTTTCCCAAGGAAGCCGTAAACCGAATGTTCCGGTACACGCATGGATACTCCGTCAAGCACCCTCTCTCCCGCAAATGTTTTCACCAGATCTTTCACTTCAAGTACATTCATCACTCATCACTTCTCCCTATCACAAAATACAAGACCGGACCAATCAACTGTATGAACAGCACGACCAGTATCCATACCGTCCGATTACCAAAACGGTAATGAGGGTGCCGGATCACATGAATAAGAGCTGTCAGCGCCAGAACCAGTTCAATGATGATCAAAGGCAGAAATACGGGAAGATATTTTATAATGATCTCTATGACTCCACTCATCTTTCACACCTCCGCTTCCAAATGCCGCCTTAATTTTTCTTTCAGCCTCGTAAAACGGGCATTTCCTTCCAGCGCGGCATAAGCCCGATTCCCGCATACTGCAGATATCATGCTCTCCCGGATTGTCCTGTCGCCGCGGGGCGCCATACTTCCCAGGGAAAGTTCCTCAAGGAAACGGTCAATCGCAGTAAAGTAGTCATCTCCATGCAGTGTTGGCGGAAATTTCAGACGGATACAGCAGGACACATATCTTTCCAGGATATCCAGTGCCTCTTCCCCCATCCCACACCTGACATAGAATTCCGCAATCGTGAGATATAGCTGGACCATCGTGTTGAAATGAAGCTCTTCTAAATGAAAAAGCTCCGCTGTCTTCAGACTCCTCCGTATCATTTCTTCCGCCCGCCTTGAATATGTCTTCTGCCCGGCAAGCAGGATTCCGGTATCACCGATCAGCATCAGAAGATGCTGGTACGCCGCTGACTGCAGGTACTCCTCTGCTCTTTCCATGCTGCCCTGCATGAGATACGCCTGCCCGATGGTCTCCATCTCCTGATCCAAAGGATGAATGATCTCATCGGTGCTCTCCAAAATTTTATCCGTCCTGCCCTGTATCATCCAGCACACTCTTTTTATCCCCTGGGCCTCTTTCGAAATATCTGCGTCCCTGCATTCCCGGATTACCGATTCCGTCATATCGATGATATGTTCCAGCAGTGCCGTGGGATCTTGCGAGAGCTGACTGTGATTCAGGTAGAGTCCTGCCATGCGCATTACCAGGGGAAAACAGGAATGATATTTACGGACATATTCTTCACATTCTTCGTATACTGTCTCAAAAGGTTCTTCCGCAAATCGTTCCGCCATCTTACGATAGAGTTTCCTGATATCCTCCTTCGGCATCTGCGGCTCGTATCCCAGCAGCTCATCCACTGAAATATTAAAATACGATGCCAGAATGGGAAGAAACGTAATATCCGGGTAACTCAGCCCCGTCTCCCTTAATTAAAGATATTGTTGGGTAAAAAAGAAAGGTCAGTCGATTTTGCCGATGAAGCGGTAGTAGATTTCTACTTCCTGCTCACGGCTTCCGTCCTCGCCCTTGACAGCTTCGTGGACGGTTATTTTTTCAATTAGAGTGTTCAGAAGTTCGGCGGTCAGCTCCACAGGGTTGACATACTGTTTCATCAGGGCAATCCACTTTTCAGCATCCGCTGCGGTCTGTACGGCGGCTTCCATCGTTTTGTGAAGCTGTCTTATTTTTGTTTCAAGCTCCTTTTGCTCGTTCTGGTACTTCTCGGACAGCATATTGAAGTTATACTCGGTTATGCGTCCGGCAGACCAGTCCTCATACATTTTAGCAAACAGCCCGTCAACCTCGGCTTTACGCTTCTCTGCCTTTTTCAGCTCCGCAGCCTGCTTTTTCTTCGCAGAGTTTCTTTCCCTGTCGCTGGCATTGAGCAGGCGTTTCAGCAGCTTGTCCTCGTCTTTCTGTGCCAGCATAGACCAGTATTGCAGTCTTGCAAGCACATAGGCATACAGTACATCATAGCGGATATAGTGCATGGAACACTGGCGTAATCCCTGCCCGTTCTTGCTGCAATGGTAGTACCCGTATGGGTTCTTATTCTGCTTGTTTTCCCCATAGGCTAAAGACCATCCGCAGTCTGCACATTTTATCAATCCTGCGAAAATCTGTGTCGTACCGTTTCTGCGTTTCCTGCGTCTGCTTGCAATCAGCTCCTGAACTTTTTGGAACACTTCTTCAGAAATGATGGCTTCGTGGGTATTTTCCACACGATACCATTCTTCCTGCGGCTTCCGCACCTTTTTCTTGTTCTTGAATGAAATGTTGCTCTGCTTGTTGTGAATGCTGTGACCGATGTAGGTTTCCTCTT
Source organism: uncultured Lachnospiraceae bacterium (assembly GCA_959022495.1). GTDB lineage: Bacteria > Bacillota > Clostridia > Lachnospirales > Lachnospiraceae > Mediterraneibacter. The sequence continues at coordinate 16,978 of CAUEYX010000013.1, forward strand.
TCAAAATGCTCTTGACCTGTGCTATCGTCCACGCATAGGCTTTTTCTGCGGGCGCACCGGCGTAGATATTGGCGAAAGTCCCGTATCTTTCATAGTTCAGCCAGCCGGGGGTAGGTACTTTTTCCTCCACCAGAATCCGTGTAATGCTGGCGGCTCCACGCCCGTGTACAGCAAGGTCAAAAATCTTCTCTACAATCCAGCGTGTTTCCGGGTCGATCAGAAGATGACCTTTTTTGTCCGGGTCTTTTACATAGCCCAGCGGTGCATAGGCTCCATAGTGTGCGCCATTGGCAAATCTTGTGTGCATGGCAGCCTTGACCTTTTTGCTGGTCTGTCGGGCGTGCATTTCATTCAGGATGTTTAAGAACGGTGCAAGCTCGCTTTCTCCGTTGATGGTGTCCACATTGTCATTGATGGCAATGTAGCGTACTCCCTTGCTGGGGAAATAGATTTCCGTGTACTGACCGGTCAGGATATAGTTTCTTCCCAGACGGGATAAGTCCTTTGTGACAACGCAGTTGATTTTCCCGTCTTCGATGTCATCAATCATCCTTTGGAAACTTGGACGCTCGAAATTTGTCCCACTCCATCCGTCGTCAATGTACTCGTCTACAACGGTCAGCCCATGCTCTGCGGCATACTGTCTAAGCATCATGCGCTGGGTCTGGATACTGCCGCTTTCCCCCTGTAATTCATCGTCACGGCTCAATCTCAAATATAGTGCAGTGTTATAAATCGTTGTATTGTATGGTTGTTTCACGGTTAAAAATCCTCCTTCTAAAAGAAACAACCCACGCTTATACAATACTCGCTGGTACAAGTATATCATAAGCGTGGGCTGATTGACAGTCGTTATTCCGTATTTTTTCAGGAAGCGGCGGCAGCGTGCTGGATCACATCTTCCAGCAGGCTGTCAAGCGGCTTCCCATCCTGTGCGAAATGCTCCGATACCTTGATACGGACTTTCCCCATGACAAAATACTGGGTGCCGTCTTTTTCGGTAAGCAGGGTGCCGCTGTTTTTGTTATTGCTCTCGTTTTTGCTTTTTGCCATAGGCAGTTACCTCCATAAATGAAATATGCCCGACAAGGGAATGTCAGACAGGTGTACAGCCGCAGACTGTCTCCGTGTCAACCAAACCGTGTCAACCGGCAGAAAAGACTTTGAAAACAATCCATAGGCGCTCTATTATTACTTTTTACTTTTTCTTTGATTTCTTGGTTGACATGGTTGACAAAGGAGAGAAATGCCCCAAATATCAGGCTTTTCCCCGTCAACCGGCTGTCAACCAAAGCGTCAACCAAACTGTCAACCGGTGGCTTTTCAGAATGGAAGTTCCATTTGCCGGGCTTCTTCTTCCGTGATTTCCTGAAAACCGTCCCCCTCCGGCGGAGCTTGGTTGACACGCTCCCAGCCTTTTTGAGAACCGTATTTCTTATACCGCTTCGGGCTTTTGTAGGCTACCCAGCCCTGTATGATGCCGCCCGCAATGCCGGTATTCATAATCTCGCAGATTGCCCGTGTCTCCCAGTCTGCCGGGGAATTTAAGTTCCCCAGCGCTTCCTCATAAAGCTGCTTGGAACATACCCTGTCGCCGGTGTAGTCCTCCAAATAGGCGTAGATCATGCCGGCCTGTGTGTCTTCCTGCATAAAGTCCTGCTGGTGGGCGTTCAGGTATCGGTTCATTTCCATGCTGAATGACAGCTTATACTTCCCACTGCGATAAACCGTCATGGCTTCCGCCCACATCTGTTCGATATACGCCCTCGCCGCCGCTTCATCGTCCAGTATGTGAACCTCCGCCCGTTCCGGGTACACCGTCACGGGGAGAAAGCGCCGGTTGCCGGTGCGGTCACGGGGCAAAAAGTCCTGCCGGTTGGTCGTCCCTCCAAATACACATTGCCGCAGCCGGTCTGCCGGATGTGTCTCATACGGCACTTTGTAGGTTTCTTTCTGGCGGCTTAAGAATGACTTGATTTCCTCAATACTCTTGGCGTTGGCTGTGGCAATCATCTCCGACATCTCGATAATCCAATGCCCTTGCAGCTTGCGGTACACATTTTCATCGTCCAGCTTTTTCAAATCGTCTGAAAACCATTCGTCCCTGCCTGCCAGCAGCCGGAAAAAGGTAGATTTCCCGGCTCCCTGACCACCAACCAGACAGAGCATGACCTCAAACTTGCTCCCCGGTCTGAATACCCGCCGGATGGCTCCCATCAGGAACAGTTTCAAGGCTTCATAGGTGTATTCGTCCGTATCGGCTCCCAGAAAGTGATGCAGGGCGTAACGGATGCGCTCTGTGCCGTCCCATTGCAGGCTGTTCAGGTAATCCCTGACTGGATGGTAGCGGTTTTCATTGGCAACAATCTTGATGGCGCTCTGCACCTTTTTCTCGCTGGTAAGCCCGTAATTTTCTTCCAGATACAAAAGCAGGTAGTTCATGTCCATGTCGGTCAGCGTGGTACTGGTGCGCTCCCAGCCCAGCGGCTTCACAATGTCAATCTGCTCCGTCAAAAGGTTCAGGCGCAGCGCCCCGCGAAACAGAGGGTCACGCTGGAACACCGTCAGGCAGTTTCGGATGCTGTTCTTCACGCCGCCTTTCTGCGTCCCCTCTAATGTTTCCCGGATTTCTGCCGGTGTCTGCGCCGGTTCCATTGTGTCCATCGTCCTTTTGACCGCTTCCTGCGTTTCCGGCGGCAAGCTCTGAAATTCGCTGTTCAAGCCGCAACACCTCCTTTCCCTGTGCGGCGATCAATGCCGCTTTTTCTTCTATTTCTCCGTATAACAAAATATCCAAAAGGTATTCTGTGTAGCTTATCCTCTGCAACGCTTCCACAAAAAGAGGATGCCAGATGGCATCCTGCGGCTGTGGGGCGTGTGCTGTTTTCCAATGCTCCAGCAGGCGCAGATAATCGCATAGCACCCGGAAACAATACCGTTCCGTTTCCTGAAATCTCTGCTCCGCTGATTTTTGTCGGGGCTGTGACCTGTTGTGACGCTTCCTATCTGGCGGCGCATTGCCGGATTTCTCATAGGAAACGCCGAAGTCCTCCGCAAGCCTGACCGCAGCTTCCCGTTTCCCCAATCCATGCAGCAAAGCGGCAAAGTCGATCACATCCCCGGAAGCCCCGCAGCCGAAGCAGTAAAAGCGGCTGTCCACTTTCATGCTGGGCGTGCGGTCATTGTGGAATGGACAGCAGACCATGCCGTTTCTCCCCACCCGGATTCCATAGAATGAAGCAGCCTGCCGGGTGGTAACAGACTGTTTCACCGCTTCAAATACATTCAAATGCTCCCTCCATAAAAATACTGGTAGCGGTAAAGCTGCCGGTTATATCATAGCTCCATCTCATGTTTCTTTCTCTGTACTGCCTGTGGCTGCTCCCTCCGGCGCAGTGCGGTATCTACGGCGTTCTGCACCTGCCGTAGCCGTATGACTTCCTCCCGGAGTGGCTTGTGCTGCGGAGACAGTTCGGCATACTCTGTTTTTAACTGTGCGTATTCCTGTTTCCATGCTTTCAGGGCAATGGGTTTTCCGTCCAGTTTTTCTTTCAAAATACGGCGGGCGGCATAAAACAGCCGTAACTCCGCATCGTGGGATGTTTCAAATTTCTCCCTCTGTTTCTTAAACTTGATATTGTTCAATTCCGTATGAACAGGTTTTAGCCGCTGGTAATTCTCGCCCTCCCGTATCAATTCCTGCAATTCCTTTATCCGGGCAGATTTCTTTTTCATGGAGTCGCTTAACGCTTCAAATTCTTCGTTGACAGAGGAAAGACGCTCCTGCAAATCCTCTAATGTGAGCAGCTTGTTTTCCGTCAGATAATTGACGGCTTCGGCAAACTGCTTTAAGTTTCCGGTTCTGGCTTTATTGCTCCATGCCCCTGCGTTGCGCTGGTTGTAATAAGCGATCAACAGGTCGGCAAGGCTCGGTGTCTGCGGTTTGGAAAGTTCTTCTTTTACCTCTGCCATCCAGACAAACAGGGCTTTGATCTTCTTCCTCACATCCTGCATGAGCCGGTTGGTGGCTTTAATCCAGCGGTTCAGTTCCCCTTTCTCGGTGCGGATGCCCTTTGCTTCCATCTGCCGGACATTAGCTCCCTCGTGGACAGTAGGTATCAGGTCAAGCCCCTGCCGCACATAGGAACGGTGGTCGATACGCACATCCAGCCCTTTTTCCTCAAATTTTGTATTAACGGCAGCCGCCCACTGCTCCCGCCAGTGTTCCAGCGTTTCCGGCTCATGCCAGTCTGTTGTATGGACAGCGTTAAACATATAATCGCCGTTTTTATCCCGGATTCGGTTTCCATCTTCATCAAGAAGATATTCCCGACGCTGTTTTTGTCCCCATGTGCCATCCGGGTTCAAAGGGCGCATGGTTGTCATCACATGAAAATGCGGGTTAGGGATGCCGCCGTCCTCTTTCTCCGGGCTGTGAAAAGCAAGGTCGGCAATCATGCCTTTTGTCACAAACTGCTCCTGTACGAACTTCCTCGCCAGCTCCATGTTTTCTTCCAGCGTCAATTCATTCTGCATGGCAATATCAAAGGAATAGGCAAGCTGTGCTTTTGGATGTTTCTCGCAGTTCTCCACAGCATTCCAGAGGGTCGCCCGGTCAAGATATATTTCCGGCGCATGGGGCGGCAGCATGATTTCCGAAGCGATCACGCCGCCCTTTTTGGTGTAGTCGCTGACTTCTCCATAGTAGCTGCTGTAAAGACGCTCCCCGGCTCGATAGGCTGCGCTGGCAATGGCGCTCTGACCGGCGCTGCGCTTGATCTGTGCGATTGAAAAATGATAAAGTGCTATCCTTAGTCACCGCCTTTCTCCTGCCCGGAAATACGGGCGTGGTTCTCTGTGGCAGACCGGATGAAATGCTCCGCCTGCGGCAGATTCAAAATGCTTTCCATGAGGGAATAAAATTCCGCTTCGGATAGCTCCTTTGTCTGTGGTGCAATGCTCTCAATAGCTGCCCCACGGGTAATCAGCCGGTGCGTCCTCTGTTTCCGGGAACCGCTTTCCAGATACGCCTGCCGGTTTTTCAAACGCTGCATTTTCCGTTTTTCCTGTTCCAGCAGGACAGTGGTTTTTTCATATTCCTGCTTCAACTGTTCCAAAGATTTTTCCATGTTCTCACATCCTTTGCTGATAAGATAAAGAAAGACCATCCGCAGACAGTCCGTGTGTCAGTGCTTCTATAAAACCCGATGAAAAGGGAAAACCGCAGAGCGGATTTCTCTTTGCGGCGGGTACACAGGGGATAGCCGCTTTAGCGGCGCAAGGGGGTGTAGCCACCTTGTCGGAGCGAAGCGAACGCAGACCTCGGATTGCTGATTTTATCAGCGGCAGAGGTAAGCTCCGCAGGACGCACGATACATGGTCTTTAGACTATGTATAGAAGTGCGCCCTTAGTTCCTAAGGGATTTTGCCGTTTCCGGCAGTCTTGTCCTTTTTCTTGGAACGCTTGGAAAGATACTTCGGGCAGTCAACCACAACCGCCCGGAAGCTCTGTTTACATTCGTGCTGGCATTTCCGGCACAGTTCGTTGTAAGTGATACGGCTGCGGTCATTTAAGAAGAAAGACCATTCCAACCGCCGCTTGTTACTCATTCTTGCCATAACCGGCTCCTTTCTCCGTTTCTATCTGATGTACGCAGATAGGCTGTTTTGATGTAGCGTCTCGGTATCATTTTTAAGTTTTTTTCCCTCTGTATGCCCCTTTGGAAAGTGCGGCAGTATTGCAAGTCAGGGAATGATACCTCACGCTTATTTGTCGCTTCCCGGTACGGTTTCGGAGCCTTTTGCCATCCATTCAAAGAAAGCAATTTTGCTGACCTTGATAAGTCTGCCCCTGCGGAACGCTGGAAAGCCGGGTGTGTGTACCAGCTCATAGGCGCTCGCTCTTGAAATTCCCATAATCCGCTGAATGTCCGCCACATCCAGAACCAGCGGTAAATCCTCGTAGCTGTTCAATCTCTTTTTATCGTTCATTCTGTTCCTCCCATAAATCAAATAGGTTAAAATGCTTCCTGTTGCCGTTCTCCCCAAAAGCCGTTTTCCTGCCCCATTCCTGCGGTGTTTCCCTGCATTGGTGCGCCGAATGCGTCACTTCTCCTGCCGGTCATATCCCTTTTGGACGGTCATTCACTTGTCAAGGTACTGTGCGGTACGAAATTACCAACCGCAATCATCATAGCGTACTATCCTTGACAAAACAATGATTCTGCGATACCATGAGTGTAACGGATATAACTGAATTATATAATTACCATAAACAAAGGCAGGGGATAGGGATGGAGAATCAGTTTATACGGCATGAGCCATGTTTTGAGAGGATTTTGTTTGTCCTGACGCTGGACAGGAAGAAAATGAAAGAGCGGATTTTGATTGGGGAAGAACAGCAGATCCGCTTCCGTCTGAACGGGAGCCAAAACGCAGAGGTGCTTTGTGATATGACACGCCCACTGGGAACTTTTTTGATAAACTTTGAGCGTGACACGGACAGAGACTGGAACTTATACGGGCTTTCTCCGCTGCGGCAAGCTCTCCACTCCAACCGATGGAAACAGCCGGAGCTGGAGCAGGCGGCAAGCGAATTTCTTTGGGAGAAATATCTTAGCAACGACCCTCTGAAAATGTATGTGGCGTTCCGTATCTGGAACAGCTATCTGCTTGCCAGAGAACCCCGTGACCGTAACGCTGCCTGTGACCGCTTCATGGATAAAATGAGCAGACTGACCGGGGTATTCCAAAACGAAACCATGAGCTTTGACAGGGAGACAGGAAAACCGAAACAATTTCAAGCTGGCAGCCTTTATTTCAAAGGCGCACCGTCAGAAGATACCCGGCTTGACCTCTGGTTCCCGGACAACCGGCGCACAGAAGAATGTGTGTCTGCCTATGCGTCCCTCTACCCGTTGATTACCTATTATCTGAACAGGCTGAATGACTGGGGGCTTTGCTTCCGGCGGTGCAAGGTCTGTGGAAAATATTTTCTGGCAAAGAGCCAGCGGTATGAGCTGTGCAGCGACAAGTGCCGAAAAGCACAGGCGCTTCAAAACAAGCGGGAATTTGACGAGAGGTCAAGAGAAAATAACTATGACCTGCTTTATAAAAATGAATGCCAGAACTGGCGCAACAAAATAAACCGGGTAAAAAATACCGCAGGCTTTCCGGCTGACCGTCTGGAAAAAATACAGGCTTCCTTTTCCGACTTTAAGAAAGAAGCCTTACAGAGAAAAAAGGCTGTAAAAACAGGAACAGCCAGCCCGAAAGAATTTACGGACTGGCTGTATCAGCAGAGTAATGTAATTGTTGAGCTGACCGAGATATGAAAAACTTTCTATCGTCAATTTCGCATTATTGCAATAACAGATTGCTTCTTCCATGAATGGTAATATTATCATCAAACTTTTGGAAGAACTATAAATGTCCGAGGTGCCTTTGATTTCGACAGAAAAACAGGCTGAATTGTTACAAAGCTCGGACATTTCAAAAGAATTTTTTGAAAAATACTAAAGAAGCGGAGCAGCTAAAATCTGCTCCGCTTCGATATGATTGATCTAAGGATGTTTTGCTATTTGATTAAACTCACTCTGTCAACCGCAATCGCTCCACAACTGGAAGGTTAACGTCAGTTTTGTAGACCCATATAGGCACAATAAGGCAGATTAGCAACACCAGTCCAGACACCAGCACCAGTGGGATAAATGGATAGGAGAAAACAGCATAATAGGCCACTTTACTAAAAATCATATATAGCAAGATGAAGATTGCTGTTCCAATGGTGACAGCAAGGGAAAGGGAAACGCCCCAATAATAGAAACCTTCCATAAATAGCATTCGTTTGATTTGTCGCTTTGTCATTCCAATGCTTTCAAGAACAGCTAATTCATAGCGCCGAGTATTTACATTGACAACCATTGTATTGACAAAGTTCATGACACCAACAAGCAGCAGGATCACGGACAACCCTGTTCCTAAAACCTTTGCTGTAATGAGATATTCCTGCATTTCTTCTCGCCGTTCATATCGGGATATAATATCAATGTTAGCTTGTGATGCGGTGATTTGCTTTAATTCTTGCAGTATACTTTCGTCATGTTGACCATCCGTATCAAAGGCCACGCGGAACACTCTATATTGCGGAAAGAGTTCTTTCAAAGCTGTTTGACTAATATACAAATCAGGAGCCGTCCCTCTCTCATTGCCTCCTCCTGCTCGAAACCCTTCATTCAAATAACCGTTCGCTACAATAAAGGAATGCTGTCCGTTCTGCGTCTGGATTGTTATTTCCTGCCCTGGCTGAATAAGGCCTTCTACTGTTTTGGACAGCAGCACAACCTTTCCTTGTTCAAAGGCAGACGTGTCAATAGGCAAGTTTAAGGTTTTATTGATTTCTTCCAAATATGCACTGTCAATTCCAAAAACCCCGCTAAAAAAGTTTTGCTGATAATTTTCTAATTTTGCCGGATCAGAAAAATCAATGCCGTTTACTCCGTCTAATGACGCAAGAAACTCGTGAAATACAGCATCGTCATATACAACATCTGCTGCTACTTGAGGATAAGGTGCATAGGTCAACCTCAAATTCTCAATGCCGTCAAGCTGACCAATCTCTGAAACCATTTCGCTGGAAATTAAATCTTCTCTTTCGTGGATACTATATGTGAGTGCAAAATCGCTTACTCCCCATTGGCTCACATAATTCTCCGGGCTTAAACCATGTAATAGCCCTGTGACGACAAGGAACAAGGAAAGGCCGAAAAAAAGCGATGCAAAAACAAGGATTGTACTCTTAGCATTACGAAAGACATTGTTCCATGCCATTCTGGACAACTTCATTTTGCTACAATTTCTGGCGCTGCTCTTTGTGCTGGCTGCTGTATATTGGAGTGCTGCTATTGGTGAAACACTTCCGGCAATTTTGGCGGGCTTCATGCTTGCAATCATAACGGTAATGAACGTAAATATGGCCGCTCCTATGAAAATAAACGGCGAAAAAGATACTTTTGTTCCCACATCAGAATTTGTTGAATACATCATATTCAGGAAGTAAGGAACAATGCCAAAGGAAACAGCCGCACCAAGTAACAGACCAATCGGAATACCAATACAAGAGATTCTGATTGCCTGCTTATAGATAATTCTCTTTATCTGCCTTTGGGTCGTTCCAATCGTTTTAAGACGGCCATAGAATTGCACATCTTTTACGACAGAGACATAAAGAATATTATAAATCAGCAGATAGCCGCTAAAGGATATAAAAACTGCTAAAATTATTACAGCTAAAATAATAGTTCCACCATTTGCCTGTTCTAATGGTGCAATTTCAAATGTTTGCCCTTCTGTAAAGTCAATCTCACGCCGCAATCTTTCACAGTTTTTGTCAGCAGTATCATTGCCTTGAAAACGGATCATTGCCGTAACACTATTATCCAGTGATACATTTAAGCTATCCTTAAAAGCGGATGAAACATAAACATAACCACGATTATTTGTGCGCATTGGAATGTAGTCCGTATAGTAGCCCGACAGCAAAAAGGTGTCTGAGACATAATTATAGCTATCGCCAATTTGGTACGACAACACAATCTCCATCCCTATTTGCGGATCAGAAATGCCCATCTGTTCAAGTACCCATGTAGGTAGCATAATTTCGTTTTTACTTGATGGGTAATTTCCTACAACACCTGATATAGTAGGAAGACGGTGGTGTTCCCACTCGGTATCATCTATCCAAACTATACCTAATCTCGCATTTTGCAGTTGCTCTGTATCAACACTGCCTAAACGCTGCTGTATACCTACGTCAAGGACAAGGTTTGATTTTGAAATGTCAACCAACTGATTTTCTGTTACATTTGTGATTCCGACATCAGCGGTAGTTCCCATTAACCGAATTTGTTGCATTTGGTAGGTTTCAAAGTAACTAAAACCAATACTGAATGTCGCAGTTATCATAAATGCAGTTAGCACAAGAGCAATGATTGCAAATAAATTACGCTGCCGTTCATGGTGCAAACTGCGCTTTGCCAGTTTCTTTTCAATGTTACTGGTATCATTTTCAAAAGGCCATGTCATAGTCTGCCACCCCCTACTTATTCCACAATTTTGCCGTCCTCAATGCGGACAATCCGATCTGCAAGACGGGCAATATCGTTGTTGTGGGTAATCATCACAACGGTTTGCCGGAACTCCGCACTGGTGCGCTTGATAAGCCCCAGCACCTCGGCGCTGGTCTTGCTGTCAAGGTTGCCGGTCGGCTCGTCGGCCAGCACGATAGCCGGTTTGGTAATCAAGGCGCGGGCGATAGCCACACGCTGCTGCTGTCCGCCGGAAAGATTGTTCGGCATATTTTTCAGTTTATCTTCCAGCCCCAGCAGGTGAACGATCTCGTCCAAAAACTTCTGATCCACCGTGTCCCCGTCCAGCTCCACCGGCAGGACGATGTTCTCATACACATTCAGGATGGGAACAAGGTTATAGTTCTGGAAGATAAAGCCGATGTTGCGGCGGCGAAAGATGGTAAGCTGCTCGTCGTTCTTCTTTGCCAGTTCTTCGCCTCGGACAATCACGGTTCCGCTGGTGGGAGTGTCCAACCCGCCCATCATGTGAAGCAGGGTGGACTTGCCGCTACCAGAGGTTCCCACAACAGCCACAAACTCGCCGTCCTCCACGGAGAAATTTACGCCGTCAAGGGCGCGGGTAATGTTCGGTTCTGTACCGTAATACTTTTTCAGGTCAATCGTCTGTAAAACGCTCATATTCAAAACTCCTTTCAAGGCTTCCTACCTGTTGATAAGTGTATTGTAAAACCCAAATGTCCGCGAAATGTTACAGCGGCTAAAAAAATTCATTGAAAATTGAGGTGAAATGTTACAACGCTCGGACATTTCATTTTATCTCTGCGCTTCGGGCCAACTTGACCCGAAGCAGAAAGTTTCTCTCAACGCAAGGGAAGCATAATGGAAAATTCCGAACCCTTGCCCGGCTCCGAAACCACTTTGATATAGCCGCCCTGCCGCGTTACGATCTCGCGGGCCAGATACAGGCCAATGCCCACGCCCTGCTGTTCGTGTACTTCTTCCTCACGATAGAAGCGCCGGAAGATGGCGGCCTGATTGCTTTCGGAAATGCCCTTGCCGGTGTCGGCTACTTTGATTTCCACATACATTTCCCACAGCACCACCGACACAGCGACTTTCCCGCCTGCCGGGGTGTACTTCACCGCATTGTCCAGCAGGTTAAAGAGGGCTTCGGATGTCCACTTGCTGTCATGGAAAACGGTCAAATCCTCCGGGCAGTCCACGGACACGACGATTTCCTTTTTCTCTGCTGCATACACAATTCCACTCATGGCCTGTGCCACGGTATCAAAGAGGCGGCCCGGTTTCTTATCCAACTGGATCACGCCCGTTTCCAGCCGGGAGGTTTTCACAAGGGCCTGAAAGAGAAAGTCCAGCTTATCCGTCTGGCTGCGGATTCCCCGGATAAAGTCGGTGCGCTCCGCCTCGGTCATAGGCTTTTCCAGCAGGGTGTCCGTCGCCATTTTCAGATTGCTTACCGGCGTTTTCACCTGATGGGAAATATCCGATACAAGGGTCTGTAACTCCTGCCGTTCCTCGTCCACCCGGCGGCGGTTCTCCTGCATGATCTGGTAAAGCCTTGCCAGCCGGTGTCCGATTCTGGCAAGCTGGGTTTCGCTGTCCTCTGGGCGCTGGGGCGCTTCATTCCCGGCGATCATGTGGTCTAAAGTCTGGCACAGGTCAGCGGTAAACTGCGACAGCCGCTTTCCAAACGCCTGCGTCAGTACAAAAATCCCCACAAGGGCGCACAGCAGCAGCGCCCCGCCCGTCAGCAGCACCGCCGTCTGTTTTGTCACAAGAAACAGGGCTATGGTGATCCCGGACATGGAGAGGACAAGCCCCATTGCCACCCGGCCAAACAGCCGCTTTACCGAGAGGTTTTGAAACTTCATTTTGCCTCGCCTCCCGTCCATTGATAGCCCATGCCGTAAACGGTCTTGATGTAGGGTGCGCCGCCGTCGGATTCGATCTTGCTGCGAATCCGGCTGATGGAGGTTGTCAAGGTGTGTTCGTCCACAAACCTCTCGTCTATATCCCACAGCTTTTCCAAAAGCTGCCCACGGGTCAGCACTTGCCGGGGATTTTTACGGAACAGGTTCAGCATTTTGTACTCCATCGGGGATAGGGTCAGGGGCTTGCCGTTTAAGGAAGCCGTCTGCTCCGAGAAGTCCAGAAACAGCCGCCCGTCGTCGTAAATGTCCTTGGCCGGTTTGTGGTGTTCCAGCATGGCGAACATGGCTTTGATTTTTCGCTGCAAGGCCCCGATCACAAAGGGCTTTGTGATGTAGTCCACCGCGCCCACCTCATAGCCCCGTATCTGGTCGCTCTCCTGATCGTTGGCGGTCAGGAAAATTACGATGGTGTCCGGGTGCTGGGGCTTTATCAGCTTGCACAGCTCAAAACCGTTGCCGTCCGGCAGGTTGATGTCCAGCAGCACTAAGTCAAATTCCCGCTGGCGTATGGCTTCGGCTGCGGTTCTGGCGTTTAGGGCAGAAGTCACGCCGTAGCCGTCTGCGGTCAGGTTATAGGCCAACATCTTATTCAAAAAACTGTCGTCCTCGACAATTAAAATCTGCTTCATATCCTCACTTCCTTTGCTTTTTGCAGATAGTATAACAGGCAAATGTCCGAGAATTGTTACAAGGACAAATATATTTATCATTTTACAGCTTTTTTATGTGTACTGCAATTTTATAAAAGAAAGGACAGCAGTATCATCAAATTGCTGTCCTTGCGGTTTATTATAGCTGGTAGTGTATAAGCGTGGGTTCATCATATTTGGTGTGGTATCTTTAACTATGGGAAACTCCTTTCTCCCATTTATTCACCGCCGATGCGGTGACTCCCAGATAGGCTGCCAATTCTTCCTGTGTCATTCCCTTTGTCCGGCGCTTATTTCGGATGATCTCGTGTATCTTCATTCTCTTTCTTGTCTCCTTTTAATTTATCATATTTATCAGATAGCTTTTCTATGAGCATTGCTTCTTCTGATAAAGACAGAATAGCAGGATTCCCCAAGATATGATACGGAGTTACAGTTGATTTTTCACCTGAAATTTAACTGGAGGTTAAAAAACTCCATTAACGCTTCACAGCAAAAAGCTCCGGAAAGAGCAGTCTCCCCGGAGCCTTCTACATCTGCTTATATGATCATGCCGCGTCCACTTTCCCTAAAATGGTACGCTCCAATCATACCTTAGCTCAAATCACCAATCCGGTCTACAAGGACCGCTGACACGGAGTAAAGGAAGCTGCCGCCTGTCGCGACAATTGTCACAGTAGACGGAACCGTCGTTACTCTTATAAACTGCGAGAATGCCACATTCTCTCCCTCTAAGGAAGTGTGGAACAACTGAATCGCAGCGCCGCCCGGCACATCCACTCCCTGAAGCTTAAGGGAAAGCGTAATCGAAAGCGGAAAATCAGCGTTTTTAGCCGGCGCAATCGTACCGTTAAAGGATACCCGGTAGAATCCGGTCTGGTTGATCACAATATTGGAGCTTCCCGCTGTATGCGTAATGGCAGTTCCATTCGTCACACCATTCTGATCGAAGACGAGCGCTCCGCCATTCGTACCAGGTTTCGCCGGGGTCGAGTAAGCGGATAGCAGCTGGTCAGAATGGCAGCATGGTCCGGTCGCTCCAGTAGCCCCTGTCGAACCGGTTGCCCCCGTAGAGCCAGTCGGACCCGTCGGACCGGTTATTCCGGCTGTACCGGTTGCTCCCGTTGCTCCCGTTGGACCGGTTACACCAGTCCCCCCTGTCGGGCCGGTTGCTCCCGTCGGGCCGGTTGGGCCGGTCGGACCGGTCGCACCAGTTGCTCCTGTCGGACCGGTCGCCCCATCCATACCGTCCTCTCCGTCGGCACCCGTAGAACCTGTGAGTCCCTTTGGTATCACAAAATCAAAGACTGCATTACGCTCATCCCCGCTGTTTGTTACCTGGGCAGGAGTATTCGAATCACCTGTGGTTACTGATCCCACCTGAATCGTAGCCGCTTCGCCGTCCTCGCCGTCCGATCCCGTAGGACCAGTCGGGCCGGTTGCTCCTGTCGGGCCGGTCGGACCAGTTGGACCGGTCGGGCCGGTTGCCCCGGCTGTTCCCGTTGCTCCCGTCGCTCCTGTTGGACCGGTCGGACCGGTTGCCCCAGCTGTTCCCGTTGCTCCCGTCGCTCCCGTTGGACCGGTCGGACCGGTCGCCCCGGCTGTTCCTGTTGCTCCTGTTGCTCCCGTTGGACCGGTCGGACCGGTTGCCCCGGCTGTTCCTGTTGCTCCCGTCGCTCCTGTTGGGCCGGTTGGACCGGTTGCCCCGGCTGTTCCCGTTGCCCCGGTTGCTCCTGTTGGGCCGGTTGGACCGGTCGCCCCGGCTGTTCCCGTTGCTCCCGTCGGGCCAGTCGGACCCGTTGGGCCGGTCGCTCCAGTTGCTCCCGTCGCTCCCGTCGGTCCTCCGGCCGGACCGGTCGGACCCGTAGCGCCTGTCGGACCCGTGTCGGCAGTGATTTATTCGCTGTATCCCGCAGGAAGAACTACAGCGTCACACCCTCATTCCCGTATTTTCTATTCAGTCTATGCCCGAAGCCCCATCATTTTGAAAGAAATCAAGCAGCTCATCTCTCAGATGGAATTGAATTGTAATCTCGTCATTTCCATGGACATACACCGTATCGATAAAAGCCAGGAGTACCGACCGATTCAGCACGGTTATATTCTGGTATTTTAAAAATTCTTCTAAAAACGGATTGCCCGCCGAAGCACCGCGCTCTAGTTTTTCCAGCTCCTCTTCGATGCCGGCAGCCGCCGTATTCAAACGTTCCATTTCACCTGCATAGCGCTCCCTCATGCGCCGGTATTCCGATTCCGAAAGTTCTCCCAGTTTCCAGTCGCTGTACAGACCGTCATACAAGCTCTGGGTCCGCTGAAATTCCTTTTGTTTCTGGTCCCGCAGACGTGCCAGCCTGTCTGCGGCAGGATTGCTGCCGGAAACATTGTCCGTATCGTTTTTATTAAAGTTCAGATGGCCCGCCAGTCTGATCATCCCCTGTACTGCTCCCAGGACAGCCTGATCCAGCCGGTCTTCCCGGATCGATTTCACACCACAGGCTTCCGGGCCTTTCTCTCTGCGGGTACGGCATTTGTAATAAATGCGCTCTCTGCAGTGGGAGCGGTGCATGGCTTTCTGACAGCAGGCGCATTTTATCAGCCCGGCAAATTTGTGGACTGTATCTGAATTACTGGCAGCGCGCGTATCTCTCTGGAAAAGGCGGCAGAGCGCATCGTAGTCTTCCCTGGAAAATGTAGCCTCATGGGTATTTTCTACAACATACCATTCACTCTGGGGCATGGAAACTTTGTCATGAATTTTATAACTTATTACCTTCTGCCTTCCCTGCACCATATGCCCCAGATTCATTAAGCTGACCAGCTGGGCTTTTACCGTTGTCCCGCACCAGAGGCCGTCATTCTCCTTCGCATGTGGATTGGAATAGTTCCAGCCTTTTAACTGCTTATACTTTGCGGGGTTGGGAATCCCCAGGGTGTTAAGCCGCCTGGCCACCGCGTTCAGGCTTAAGCCTTCATGAAGCAGCCAGTCCTTCATCTGCACCTTGACCGGCGCTGTATCGGGGTCAAGAATTAAATGATTCTTATCCGCCGGGTCTTTTAGAAATCCCCACGGCGGGAACGCCCCGATAAATTTCCCTTTCGAGCGCTTATCGTCAAAGGTTCTCCGCACCGCATGGGAGGTAGTGGACGCGAAACGGTCATTGAGCACGCCGTACATAGGTATGTCCAGATTATATACCGCCTCCATATTCGTATAAGTATCCACAAAGGAATCCATTGTAGAAATGAAACGTACATTCTTAGACGGAAAGTATTCTTCCAGATAGTACCCCTGATCTGCATAATTTCGAAAGGCCCTTGAGAGCGTTTTCACTACAATACAGTTTCCCTCTCCCCTCTCGACAGTGCTGATCATGCGCATAAAATTTTCTCTCTCGTCATCGGTCCCGGTCAGCCCGTCATCCTCAAAAAAGCCCGCGATCTCATAAGTACCTGGCTCAAAGTAGCTCTCAATCCATGAAGTAAGAATACTTTTCTGATTTTGAATGCTTTCACTTTTCAGCTGAAGGCTATTTCTCTCCTCCGCGGGAATATTCCTGTTATCTTCTTTGGAGAGACGGATATAAACGCAGATCCGCCACTGTGGCCGGGAACATTCTGCCGTCCCGGATAATGAAGCATTTTTTCTGGTCCTTCCCATAAAACGCTTCCCCCTTAACAGCGTTTTTCCGCGGCGGCCAGACACTGCGCCAGGACGTCCCGGAGGGGTTTTCCATCTGAAGAAAACTGAACATGAACAGCAATGTCTCCGCATCTAAAATAATAAGGATTTTTTATCTGGCGCAGATATTCTTCCATACGCTCAGACGCTGGCACATGGGGATCAAGCTCTACGTCCCTGATATCTATCCGCAGATCCATAGGCGGGACCGTATCCCGGAGTAATAAAAGCTGTTCTCTTGTCATAGGCATCATTCCCTCAAATCAGGCTCTATCCAGTGTATGCGGCTTTATCCGGATATGTGTCAGAAAGGAACCGGATTAGATAAAATCAGGGAGCATCCCGCGGAATGCTCCCCTGCCATATTGCTTCATTCTGTAATTTATCGGGTATAAAACCATTCTTTCATCGTACTCAAAACCTGGACAAGCTCGTTTTCCTTGATAATGTACGGTACCATGGCATAAAAATAATTCAAAAACGGCCGGCTGAACACCCCGTGCTCATAGGCAAATTCCTGACAGCCTTTCAGCGTCTGGGCGTCATACACCTCAATACAAACACAGGCTCCCATGATCCGGACTTCCTTGACACGCGGATCGCTGAAATCTTTCATCTCCCGGCGGGTAATCTCTTCAATCCGGTGAATTTTAGACATATAATCCTGCTCCTCAAACAGTTCAATGGACTTTAGTGCCACACTGCATGCCAGGGCGTTCCCCATAAAAGTAGGACCGTGCATCAAAGCATGGGAAGGATCATCGTCGTAAAAGCCTTCATAGACTCTTCGGCTGGCCACCGTGGCCGCATGGCCGATATATCCGCCGGTCAGCGCCTTGCCGAGAACCAGGATATCCGGCAGTACCAGATCGGCCACAAAACGGTTCCCGGTACGCCCGAATCCGGTGGCAACTTCATCAAAAATCAGCAGTACCCCATATTTGTCACACAGCTCTCTCGCCCGCTCTAAGAAGGATAGATCGTACATCTGCATGCCGCCGGCTCCCTGGAGCAGCGGCTCCACAATAAAGCAGTTCAGCCGCGAATGGTATTTCGAAAACGCGTTCTCCAGGGCTGAAATCTCGGTGGGGATATGCACCACATTTTTACTTTTCCCATAAGCTTTCAGCACAAAATGATAATCCTCGTCATCACCGATTTCCATTGTTTTGAATGTATCCCCGTGATAGGCGCGCTCAAGTGCCAGCACCATGGTCCTCTGTGTTTCTCCCCGGTTCATGTAATACTGCAGCGCCATTTTCAAGGCGACTTCAACTGCCACGCTGCCCGAGTCAGAAAAAAAGCAGTAATCCAGATCGCCCGGAAGCCAGCTCTGCAGTTTGTCTGAAAGTTTCCGGGCCGCCTGGTGTGTAAGTCCGCCCAGCATGACGTGAGCAAATTTTTTCAGCTGCTCTTCAATCGCTCTGTTTAATTCAGGATGCTTGTATCCATGTATCACGCTCCACCAGGAGGACACAGAGTCAATCAATTTCCGGTCTTTGGTATAGAGGTAAACTCCGTCCGCGTCCACAATTTCATAAGGGGCCTTCATGGTTTTCATCTGTTCGTACGGGTACCAGATCATTTTTCTTTTCCCTCCATGTAAAGTGATTCCAATAATTCAAACGGCATATCCAAATCCACAGCCCCGTCCTTAACACAGGCAGTGATTTTTACTCCTGTCATATATTCACACATAAAGCGGTTGTCTTCATGGAGTGGATTTCCTTCCTCGTAATGATTAAAAATGATTCCACGCACCGGAATCTGCCGGGACTTCATATATTCCACGGTAAGCGCGACAGCGTTGATCGTGCCGAGACCGGCATCAGCCACAACCAGACAGCCAAGGTCCCGCGCTTTGATAAAATCCTCAAGCCAGATTTTCTGTTCGTCGAAACGCAGGGGACACAGAATTCCGCCGGAGCCTTCGACAGTGACATAATCATAAGTTTCGCACAAACGGTCAAAGTTCTCTAAAACACATCCCATATCGACCGGACTGCCCTCCATGCAGGCAGCCAGATGGGGAGATACAGCGGTCTCATAAATATATGGGCACATGTCTTCCAAAGGCTGTCCAATCCCGGATACATTCTTGACATGCAGCGGATCTCCGGGGATCAGGGCACCATCAGCCCCCCGTTCATTCCCGCTCACCGCGGCCTTGTAATAAGCCGCGTTTCTGGCGTTTTCTCTGAATTTCTTTAGAATCAGCCCGGTGATATATGTTTTGCCTGTATCTGTTCCGGTTCCGGTAATAAATAGATTTTTACTCATTGCACAGCCCTGCCTCATATCCAAGCTCATTTAAAAGTTCCATATCTGTTTTTACTGTTATTCCTGCGGTTGTGAGCATATCGCCTGAGATAACCGCGTTCGCGCCGGACGTAAAACAGCTTTTCCCCTTATCGCTAAGCAGGCCCCGCCCTCCGGCCAGGCGGATAGAGGCAGACGGAAGAATGAAACGGTACACCGCCACAATTCTCCGCATATCTTTCTCCGTAAGTTTTTGATTGTGTTCAAAGGGGGTTCCCGGGATGGGATTGAGCATATTCACCGGTACACTTTTCACGCCGAGATCACGGAGCGTAAACGCCATATCGATCCTGTCTTCCGGCGTTTCCCCAAGTCCCATAATGCCGCCGCTGCACACGGATAGACCTGCTGCCTGGGCAGCGCGGATGGCCTGGATCTTATCGTCAAAGGTATGGGTCGTACAGATATTGGAGAAATTTTTTCTCGATGTCTCCAAATTGTTATGTACCCGGGTAACGCCTGCCGCTTTCAGTTTCCTAAACTGCTGTTCATTTAACAGCCCGAAGGAAACACATACTGAGATGCCCACATCCCTGCGGATTTTTTCGACAACCCGGCACATGGCGTCAACCTCCGCGTCA
Source organism: uncultured Lachnospiraceae bacterium (assembly GCA_959022495.1). Classification (GTDB taxonomy): domain Bacteria; phylum Bacillota; class Clostridia; order Lachnospirales; family Lachnospiraceae; genus Mediterraneibacter. The sequence goes on from CAUEYX010000013.1 coordinate 36,247, forward strand.
GAAAGCTTCTTTCCGGAGGTAACGATAGAATAGCGCAGCACCCCCTGTCCGTGGTTGATCTCTGCCTGCTGTATGATCTCCTCATCGGGGAGCAGCGGGTATTCGGACGCACATGTATGGTTATGTGCCGACTGCGCGCAGAATCTGCAGTTTTCAGAACAGCGCCCGCTTTTTCCATTTATAATCGTACAGATATCGAATTGATTCGAACAGAAATGGCGGCGGATCTGATCGGCGCATTCGCACAGCTCCTCCAGGGGATGTTCATACAGGTCCATGGCCTCCTCCTTTGTAATCAGCCGTCCGCCTAAAACTTCATCTGTCAGAGCTTTCAAATCTTTTAACATAGAATCACATCCTTTTCAACTTATACAGGCACCTTGTCCTGACTCACGGATTACATTTTCTTTATCACAGGGATCAGCCGCTTCCCAAGGATGGCGCCCACGATACACAGAACGATGTCTCCCGGAACCGCCAGAATAAAACAATACAGAAACAGCGGCCACAGTCCGATAGGGGTGCCCAGGTAAAGATCACTGATCAAGTAATAATATACCATACCGAATCCATACACGATGGCAAGGCCGGTGAAATTAGCGGCCAGAAGGCGCTTGTACCCCGGAGCCGCCGCTCTGCCGGCAATGGTGCCCGTCACGTATGCCGCGGCAGCGAATCCGATAATATAGCCAAAGCTTGGCCTTAAAACGTAGGAAAGCCCTCCGCCTTCCGCAAATATAGGAAGCCCCACAAGTCCTAGGAGCATATAAACACCCACGGCAGCCGCACCCATTTTACCGCCAAGCAGAAGCCCCGCGAGCATGGTAAATAAAAACTGCAGAGTAAACGGCACATAGGGAACTGGAATGCGGATAAACGCCCCCACAATAATAAGGGCCACAAATAAAGCGCACAAAATTAAATTTTTGGTTCTTTTGTTTCTCATTTTCCACTCCTGTAATTCAAGTTATTTCATTGCTTCTGCAGTCGTCAAAATGGAAATCCGATCCAATTTATCCGCATGACGGAAAAAGTTTAGCATACCACAAATAGATTGTCAACCTATTATGATTTTTAGTTAACTAACGATCTGGTTTTCATTACCGAATGTTCAGCGGATAAACAACTGCCCCGGTCGGTCCTGTCGGTCCTGTACAGCGGCAGGGTCTTGGCGGGCACGGCCTGCACCCGAACGGCTGACATGAACAGCGTCCGGAACCAGACTCTCTGTCCCTCTCATTTCCACAGTCTGCCGACTGCTCTCTTATCTCACTTACATCTTTTTCTTTCTCTTTCGCCTGTTTTTTTCGAAACCATATCATATCTTCTGACCTCCTTTCATAATTATTGTATGTTGAGAATCTTTTTTTGCTTATGCCCCGGCACTGTTCCGATCATTCGCATCCGCTCCGGCCCCATCCTGGGCTTCTTTTCTCCCGGCCGCGAAAAAGCTTTTATTGCTCAGGTAATAAGGGGAATCCGGCTTATACTGCCCTGCCAGTTCATTATAGGCTTCCGCGCGCCGGCGGTCGCCCATGCGGTCATAGCAGACGCACAGCGATATGGCCGGCAGGAACCCATAGCAGTCCTCTGCCACAAAAGCGCCGGACCGGGAAGCTTTCTTCGCTTTAAGGGCCTGTTCATACCAGTAGACCGCCTGTTCATACTGGTCCCTGTCCAGGAAATGCCTCCCAAGATCACAGCACGTCTCTCCTCTTGGAATATCATAAGCAAATGCCTTTAGGAGCCACTCTAACGCGCCCTCTTCATCCTCCGCCGCATAGCGGCACACCGCCAGCTGCCGCGTGGCATCAATGCGGTTCTCCACCCAGCTGTCCGGGCGCTTGAGAAACTCCTGCAGAACCTCAGCCGCCCTTTCATAATGTTTGTGGTACACAAGTTCTCTTCCATAATAATAGAGAGCTCTGCTGTCAAAAGCCTCTCCTTCCCGCTCCATCTCCTCGTAGATCCTGAGATTTCGGCTGCCGTCCCCTTCCTTTTCCTTGCGGTGTTCGATGAGAATATCCGCATAGTGGATCTTTCCCCTTGGCGGAATGACCTCATGGACGCGCCCCAGGAAACAGAACCCGCTGTGGTTCTTCACCAGCCTTTCTCGGTAATAGCTGAAAGTGCTCCTCCCGCTTTCGTCAAATGCCACCGCGTAGGGCATCATGACCACATCTACATCCGGTGTGAGAACCTTTTTCAGCTTTTTGAGCTTCTGTCTATTTTCTTCGGATATGACATCATCCGCGTCCAGCCACATCAGATAGTTTTTATGGCCCTTTGACAGGGCAAAATTTCTCGCCGCCGAGAAGTCATCCCTCCAGATAAAATCATAGACTTGATCCGTATACCGCCCCGCCACGTCCTTTGTTTTATCTTCTGACCCGGTGTCCACTATAATAATCTCATCCACCGCGTCTTTCACACTCTCCAGACAGCGCCCGAGTACATCTTCCTCATTTTTAACGATCATGCACAGACTAATGGATATCATAATTTCCTTCCTTTCTTTCATGAGCCTTTCATACTTATGCTGTCAGTCCCAATCTCAATGGCCCGCCTTCCGGGTGTTCCATCCCCTATCAGTCTATGTGCATCCGCTTCCCTGTGTTCCCATCCTGCATCTTTACTAACGCAGCCTGTCATTTTATGCATTTTTATATGTCAAAAATGTGTTTTTATGCACAATAATGTGAAATTATGCATATTATTGTTTTTTATCAATTTTCTCTTGCATAATTATAAATTCTGGTGTATAGTATGTTCTAGCTTGTAAAAGCCATAAGATCATCCGATTTACGCCCTGCTGGCGCAGGGCAGAACAGCGAATAAAAATACATTCAGGAGGCAATTGATATGAGTAAGGAAAAAGTTGTATTAGCGTATTCAGGCGGTCTTGACACAACTGCCATCATCCCGTGGCTGAAAGAAAACTTTGGCTACGATGTCGTCTGCTGCTGCATTGACTGCGGACAGGGAGAGGAACTGGACGGTCTTGACGAGAGAGCCAAACTTTCAGGAGCTTCCAAATTATATATAGAGAATATTATCGATGAGTTCTGCGATGACTATGTGGTTCCGTGCGTGAAGGCAGGCGCTGTGTATGAAAATAAATATCTTCTCGGCACGTCCATGGCCCGCCCGGCTATCGCGAAGAAACTTGTGGAAGTTGCCCGCAAGGAAGGCGCTGTCGCTATCTGCCACGGCGCGACAGGCAAGGGAAATGACCAGATCCGTTTCGAGCTCGGCATCAAAGCTCTCGCCCCGGATATTAAGATCATCGCTCCATGGCGCATGACAGACGTATGGACCATGCAGTCCCGCGAGGACGAGATCGAATACTGCCGCCAGCACGGCATCGATCTCCCCTTTGACGCAAAACACAGCTACAGCCGCGACCGCAACCTGTGGCATATCAGCCACGAAGGCCTGGAGCTTGAGGACCCGGCAAACGAGCCAAACTACGACGATCTGCTTGTCCTTGGCGTGACACCGGAAAAGGCTCCTGATAAAGGCGAATATGTAACCATGACATTTGAGGCGGGCGTTCCCAAGAGCATCAACGGGAAAGAGATGAAGGTCTCCGAGATCATCACCGAATTAAACGCTCTCGGAGGGAAACACGGAATCGGCATTATCGACATCGTAGAGAACCGTGTAGTCGGCATGAAATCCCGCGGTGTCTATGAGACACCGGGCGGAACCATCCTCATGGAAGCTCACCAGCAGCTTGAGGAGCTGGTACTTGACCGGGCTGCATATGAAGTTAAAAAAGACCTTGGCAATAAATTCGCCCAGATTGTTTATGAAGGGAAATGGTTCACACCTCTGCGCGAGGCCATCCAGGCATTCATGGACGTGACACAGCAGTATGTGACCGGTGAAGTGAAATTCAAGCTTTATAAAGGGAACATCATCCGCGCGGGTGAGACTTCCCCGTATTCACTCTACAGCGAATCCCTCGCAAGCTTCACGACAGGCGAGCTCTATGACCATCACGACGCTGACGGCTTTATCAACCTGTTCGGCCTGCCGCTGAAGGTACGCGCTATGAAGATGCAGGAGCTGAAAAACGAGAATACACATTAATAAAGAGGGAGACAGCTCGATGAATTTCGGTATTTCCAAAGCTTTGAACCGAAACAGGGCTGTCTCCTTTTTTAAAACGATCGATTTCCTGATAGTCTCTTATTTTTTGTCATCTGATAATAATAATATTTTCACTGTTCTCAAATCCACTTTTCGGTACGTAGTCTGTCAGGAGCCAGGCATCCTGAAATTCTCCAAACTTCACAGAGCTGACTCGTTCAAATTTTCTGCCGTCCACCAGCACATACCGCTTCAGGGAGTGAGTAAAGGCCGCGCGTTTCACATACGCCTCGCTGACATCAGGGGTGGTAAATCCAGTCTTTTTTCCGATGCCGTTGGCTCCGAAAAAACCGATGTTGAACTGATACTTTTCCAGACATTCCCAGGCCTCCTCACCCACTACAGCCTCCGTGGTCTCCTTCAATCTGCCTCCTAGAATATGCACGTTGAATCCCCGCTTAGCCAGCTGAGTGGCATGGAGCACTCCATTCGTAACATAGGTGGCGCTTTTCTCCTGAATCGCCTCAATCATATGTCCTGTGGTTGTCCCTGCGTCCAGATAGACAAAATCATCCTTCTTAATTAATGATGCCGCATACCGGGCAATCTTAATCTTTCCTGCACGGTTCTGCCCTTCCCGCTCGGATACCTTCTCATCCGTGGCCCGAAACCGATCCTCCACCACAATCGCGCCGCCGTGAACTTTCTCCAGCTTTCTCTGTTTATCCAGCTCCGTCAAATCTCTCCGGATAGTTGATTCTGACACCTTAAAAATTTCCACCAGCTCCCGCATAGTGATACTGCGGTTATCTGCCAGTAGCGCGAGGATTTCTTCCTGTCTCTTCCTCATAAACATCGCAGTCCTCTCTTTTCTCAGGCGAAATCCATCTCATTTACCGCAATTTCTGGCACATTCAAACATAGCGATCACATTTTCCGCTGGAATATCCGCCTGAATATGATTGCAGGAACTTAGAATATAGCCGCCTCCTGCCCCCAGTATTTTAATTTTTTCCTTCACCTCATGCTCCACATCATCCAGAGTGCCGATCAAAGCTTTCTGAGTGTCCACTGCTCCGTGGAAGCAGATCCGGTCTCCATATTTTTTCTTCAGCTCTGCCGGATTCATCCCCTGAGCCGTAGTCTGGATAGGATTTAGAATATCCACGCCGCAGTCGATAATATCTTCTATAATATCAGAAACCGCCCCACAGCTGTGCAGGTAAATTTTGGCATGCGGCGCCATTTCCCGAATCATCTGATTTAATTTTTTTCTTGCCGGAAAAATAAATTCCCGGTACGCCTCCGGGGACATGAGCAGACCGGTCTGGCTTCCATAGTCGTCGCCACTCTCCACGATGTCCACATACGCGCCCACCTCCTGAAGTACATATGCATACATTTTCATTTGTATTTCCAGAATCTTATCCACCAGCGCATGTGCAAATTCAGGTTCCAGGATGGTATCCATCATAAAATTCTCCATTCCCCTCAGCCAGCAGGCAATCTCAAAGATTCCATTGCAGGGCATCCGCAAAGAGATGGCATACTCGTTTTCCCTGTACAGCTTTTCCGCTTTTTCCCGGATTCCTGTAATGTCCAGAACTTCCTCCGCTTTCGGCCAATCGTAAGTTTCCAGGTCCGCGGTCTCCGCCTCAGCCAGAGGGTTACGCACCGTCTCCACAAACAGCTCTCCCTGCTTTTGAATAAGTCCCCACTCGTTAGAAAATGTCCCATCCTCATGGTATTTAGGGTAATTGTCCGTCTGTCTTGCAAATACCCTGCGCACATCCACACCCAGCTTCTCTAAAACCCGTTCGTCATAATAACACACGTTGGACCCTTTCCGGTAAGGCTCAATGTTTCCCGCTATGCCCAGTGCTTCTTTTACTTTAAAATATACTTCGTCAACCATGCTGCAGGCTGTTCCGCCCAGGTCCACAGGCATCCGGTCTACCGGCTGATGATTGACAGCTCTTAAAACCCTCTCTTTCGAATTCATCCGCGCACTCCTTTCTTCCTGCGTTTCAGGAAATTTACAAGCAGTGCCGAGATCACCGTTCCAACTGCCGTACACAGCAGAAACAGCATCGGTTTATTCACCAGTCCCATAACAAAGATCCCTCCGTGAGGTGCCTGAAGCGTCAGCCCCAGCGCCATAGCCATACCTCCGGCCACCGCCGAGCCCACCATCAGGGATGGGATAACCCGGAAAGGATCTGCACCCGCAAAGGGGATGGCACCTTCTGCAATAAAGGACAGACCTAAAAACCAGGCAGTCTTTCCACTTTCTCTCTCTGACTCAGTGTACAGTTTACGGTCCAGCACTGTAGCCAGAGCCATCGCAAGTGATGGCACCATTCCAGAGGCCATACTTGCAGCCTGGGGCCCAAGCACTCCTTCAGACAAAAGTCCCACGCCGAACATATAAGCCACCTTATTTACCGGGCCGCCCAAGTCAAAGGCCAGCATGGCGCCGATCACTGCTCCCAAAATAATTCCATTTCCCGTTGACATGCCTGTCAGCCAGTTCGTCATTGTTGTCTGCAGAAACGCACACGGCGGTGCAATTACGAAGTACATTAGGATTCCTACAATAAATGTGGAAAACAGCGGTATGATCAGCACTGGCATCAAACCTGAGAGAACCTTTGGAATTGGAATCTTCTTGATCGCCCACACAATCATACCCGCCGCAAGGCCGCCGATCATGCCGCCGATAAATCCAGGACTCGGATCAAGCTGGGTGGCGATCAGTCCGGCTGCGATACCGGGGGCAATACCGGGTCTGTCAGCCATAGAGTACGCAATAAATCCCGCCAGTATAGGAATCATAATACTGAATGCGACGCCGCCAATTGTGTTCAGATAATAAGGCAGGGAACCTTCCACACTAGAGGCGTCAATCCCAAACATAAAGGAAATCGCTTTCATAATGCCGCCTGCGGCCACGAACGGAATCATATAGGAAACTCCCGTCATTAAATGCTTGGGGATTTTCCTGAGGAGATTCATGAATGTATCCTCCGTGTGCTCTTCTTCCTGCATTTCCTTCCCGCCAGCGTAGACCGGATACGCCGCGTCTTCTGCGGCTGCCTCCGCCTTCTCCATCACCTTGTCCGAATCGTGAATTGCATCCGATACAGATACCTCCACAATTTTCTTTCCCCGGAACATACTTTTGTCCACAGATACACCGACCCCCAATACAACAACATCTGCCTTCCGGATCTCATCCGCAGTCAGCTGGTTTTCAACACCAACAGATCCTCTCGTCTCCACTTTCATCTGGAAGCCTTTATTCTTCGCGGCCTCTTCCAGTTTTTCCGCCGCCATATAGGTATGCGCAATCCCAGTGGGACACGCAGTTACGCCGACTAGTCTCAACATAACCTATTCCTCCATTTCCTTCAAAATATAGCTGTATAGTTCCCCTTTATCTGTCTCGTTCAAAAGCTTGTCCATAAATTCTTCATGCACCAGCTTTCTTGCCAGTTCGGAGAGGATCATCAGATGTGTATTGTCCTCGTCCTCAGCCGGCATAATCAGAGCAATAGCCGCTCTCACTGGCTGTCCGTCCACAGCCTTCCAATCCACCCCTTCTGTAAATCTAAAAAATGCTACCATCGGATTCTGAAGCCGCTTTACCTTGGCGTGGGGAATTGCCAGCCCCTCTCCGAAACCGGTAGAATCTATCTTCTCCCTTTTTAAAAATGCTTTGGTCAAATCGGATTCCTTCACTCCCGCATATACACTGCATTTCCCACTGATCAGTTCCAAAGCCTGTTTCAACGTCTGCTTTCTAGGTGTCTCCTCTAAAAATATGTACTCCTCTTTCAGCAATTCCTGTATCACGCAGTTCCCTCCTGTCGTTCTTTTATTTGTTCGTACAGCTTTAAGACTTCGTCTTTTTTCGCAAGATTTTCTGAAAAGGCACTGGCACTTCCCGCCGCTACGGCCATCCGAAAGGCCTCACTGTAATTTTTTTTCTCAAGCCATCTGATGATAAATCCTGCCACCATGGAGTCTCCCGCTCCAATACTGTTGACCAGCGTACCCGGGGGAACCTCCGCCCGGTGAACCGCTCCCGTTTCATCCAGAAGAACTGCGCCCTGGCCGCCCATAGAGACCAGCACATTTCGTGCTCCCATCCTCTGCAGTCTTGTCGCATATACAACAGCCTGTTTCCATTCACAGATCTCCGTCTCAAAAATCTCGCCAAGTTCCTGCATATTCGGCTTAATCAGAAAGGGCCGTTTTTCCAGCAGTTCCATCAAATATTCCCGTGTAGTGTCCACCACAGCCAGAACATCCCGTCCCTCCATCCGCTCCAGAAGATCCCGGTAGATATCTGCTGGAACCGAGGATGGAACATTGCCGGAGAGAATCAAAACATCGCCTTCTTTCAGACTGTCCAGCTGGCTTTTTAGCTGCTCCAGACAAATTTCATTAATAAAGGGGCCTTTCCCATTGATTTCTGTCCCGTCCGCTGACTGCATCTTGACATTAATTCTGCTGCACCCTTCCGGAAGACGGATAAACTGCTGACTTCCCCCCAGCGCTTCAAACCTCCTCCTGATCTCATCTCCAATGAACCCTGCGACAAATCCCAGCGCAATGCTCGGAAGACCCAGATTATGAAGGAGTATAGAGACATTCAGTCCCTTGCCCCCTGGCAGGAGCTTCTCCGACTGAATCCGGTTTGTCATGCCCATCTGAAAATCATCCACCGAAACGATATAATCCAACGCCGGATTCAAAGTCACTGTATAGATCATTGCCTCACCTCCTACTGTTTTTTATATGAAGATTGTACATTTATACTTCTTTGCATTCAATCGTAATAATCTACAAATCATCGTCATTTTTTACATCATTTTCACCATACATGAACGATTTTTTATGATTTTTGCACGAAAAATGACCGAATCTGTTTTTCCTTCACAGATTCGGTCATTTCCCTTTAACCATTTTCTTTTTCTGCTCTCTATACTGTGGCAATATCAATTAATGTCAATTTCTTGATATCTGTATTCTCAAGGCTGGTAATCAGCGCCTCAGCTGTATCAATCGCTGTCAGCACATTCACACCTGTCTCAATTGCGTTCCTTCGGATAACGAATCCATCCTTGGAGTGCTCTGCTCCCTGGGCCGGAATATCGATGACAAGGTCAATCTTATGCCCTAAGATCAGGTCCAGAAGGTTCGGTGACTCCTGCTCGATCTTGCGCACCGGGGTCGCCTTCACGCCCGCTTCATTCAGTGCGCGCGCGGTTCCGCTGGTGGCAAAGATATGATAACCGATTGCCTCGAACCTGCGTCCGATCTCCACCGCCGCGGGATGCTCTTCATCCCGGATGGTCATAATCATATTCTTAAACTTCGGCAGCTTGATTCCCGCGCCGATAAACGCCTTATAAAGCGCTTCGTCAAATGTTTTGGCAATGCCGAGGCACTCTCCGGTGGATTTCATCTCAGGCCCAAGGCTGATATCCGCGCCGCGGATTTTCTCAAAGGAGAATACCGGCATCTTCACTGCCACGTAATCCGCCTCCGGCTGAAGTCCCGGTGTGTAGCCCAGCTCCCGGATCTTCCTGCCGATGATCACCTGTGTGGCCAGCGGCACAATGGGGATGCCCGTCACCTTGCTGATATACGGCACAGTACGACTGGATCTGGGGTTGACCTCGATGACATACACATCATCCTCGCCGCACACGATGAACTGAATATTGATCATGCCAATGACATGAAGGGATTTCGCCAGCCGTCTTGTATACTCCGCGATCTTTGCCTTCGCCCCTTCTGTCAGGCTCTGCGCCGGGTAAACAGAGATACTGTCTCCGGAGTGGATTCCCGCGCGCTCAATGTGTTCCATAATGCCCGGGATCAGGATATCCGTCCCGTCGCACACCGCATCTACCTCGATCTCTTTGCCCTGCAGGTATTTATCCACAAGGATCGGATGATCCTGCGCGATCCGGTTGATGATGCCGATAAACTGGTCAATGTCATTGTCATTGATGGCAATCTGCATGCCCTGTCCGCCGAGCACGTAGGAGGGGCGCACAAGCACCGGATACCCGAGGCGGTTCGCCACCTCTTTTGCCTCCTCAGCAGTAAATACAGTCCCCCCGGTAGGACGCGGGATCTCGCACTCTTCCAGAATCTCGTCAAACAGCTCCCTGTCCTCTGCCTTGTCCACGTTCTCCGCGGACGTTCCCAGGATCGGCACTCCCATCTTCATCAGCGCTTCCGTAAGCTTAATCGCGGTCTGGCCGCCGAACTGTACGACAGCGCCGTCCGGCTTCTCAATGTCAACGATGCTCTCCACGTCTTCCGGTGTGAGGGGCTCGAAATAAAGCTTGTCCGCAATGTCAAAATCGGTACTCACTGTCTCTGGGTTATTGTTGACGATGATGGTCTCGTATCCTTCTCTGGAGAACGCCCATGTACAGTGCACAGAGCAGAAATCGAATTCGATTCCCTGTCCGATGCGGATGGGACCGGAGCCGAGGACAAGGACTTTCTTCTTCCCGGTGGTCTCCTCCACTTCATTCTCACTTCCATATACAGAGTAGTAATACGGTGTCTCCGCCGCGAACTCCGCCGCGCAGGTATCTACGATCTTATACGCCGCCACAATGCCGTTCTCATGGCGCATATCGTGGATCTCGCGCTCACTCCTGCCTGTCAGTCGCGCGATCACATTGTCCGGGAACTCGATCCGCTTCGCTTCTCTTAAAAGTTCCGGCGTAAGCTCCTCGTTTTTCAGCGCCTTCTCCATCTCAACGATAATGGCGATCTTATCGATAAACCAGCGGTCAATTTTCGTAATATCGAAAAGTGTATCGTAATCAACGCCTCTTCTGACCGCTTCCGCGATCCGCCAGATGCGCATGTCATCCACGATGGCAAGCTGCTCCATCAGATCCTCCTGGGACAGTCCCGTGAAATCATAGGACATCAGGCAGTCCACATGCTGCTCCAGGGAACGGATCGCCTTCATGAGCGCTCCCTCAAAGTTACTGCAGATACTCATAACCTCTCCGGTCGCCTTCATCTGCGTGGTCAGCGTTCTCTTGGCGCTGATGAATTTGTCAAAGGGAAGCCTCGGCATCTTAACGACCACATAGTCCAGCATGGGCTCGAAGCTTGCGTATGTCTTCTGTGTGATTGCATTCTTGATCTCATCCAGCGTGTACCCGAGAGCGATCTTCGCCGCTACCTTGGCGATGGGGTATCCCGTGGCCTTGGAAGCCAGCGCGGAAGAACGGCTGACACGCGGGTTCACTTCAATCACACAGTACTCAAAAGAATCCGGGTTCAATGCGTACTGTACGTTACATCCCCCGGTAATATTCAGTTCACTGATGATATTCAGCGCGGAAGTACGGAGCATCTGGTACTCTTTATCGCCCAGCGTCTGGGACGGCGCCACAACGATACTGTCACCTGTGTGCACGCCCACGGGGTCAATATTTTCCATGTTACACACCGTGATGCAGTTTCCCGCGCTGTCCCGCATCACCTCGTACTCGATCTCTTTCCAGCCGGCAATGCAGCGCTCCACGAGCACCTGCCCTACACGGGAGAGACGCAGGCCGTTCTCCAGGATCTCCACCAGCTGATGGGAATCATGGGCGATACCGCCGCCGCTTCCTCCCAGTGTATACGCGGGACGAAGCACAACCGGATAACCGATCTTATTGGCAAACGCAAGGCCGTCGTCCACATTTTCCACCACCAGGGATGCCGCAACCGGCTCGCCGATCTTCTCCATCGTGGCCTTGAACTCAAGACGGTCCTCCGCCTTCTTGATCGTCTCGGACGTGGTTCCGATGAGACGCACGCCGTTGGCTTTCAAAAATCCGGCCTCTTCAAGCTCCATGGCAAGGTTTAAGCCTGCCTGTCCTCCCAGCGTGGGAAGCACACTGTCCGGTTTCTCCTTTAAGATCAGCTGCTCTACCACTTCAACCGTCAAAGGCTCGATGTAGACGCGGTCCGCAATGTCTTTGTCTGTCATGATGGTCGCCGGGTTAGAGTTTAAAAGTACAACTTCCAGGCCTTCTTCCTTCAGGGAACGGCAGGCCTGTGTTCCCGCGTAGTCAAACTCCGCTGCCTGTCCGATGACGATCGGACCGGAACCGATGACCAGTACCTTCTTTATACTTAAATCTCTTGGCATTATTTCGCTCCTCCCATCATCTCAATAAATCTGTCAAACAGGTAACCGGAATCCTGCGGCCCGGGACACGCCTCGGGATGAAACTGCACGGTGAAAATATTCTTTCCCACATACGCAAGCCCCTCGTTTGTCCCGTCATTTACATTTTTAAACGCAGGAGCCGCCACTGCCGGGTCCATGCTTTCGTCATCTACCACGTATCCATGGTTCTGGGATGAGATGTATACTCTTCCCGTATCTAAATCCTTCACCGGATGATTGCCGCCCCGGTGTCCGTATTTCAGTTTGTGCGTGGACGCGCCTGTGGCAAGCGCCATGAGCTGGTGTCCAAGACAGATGGCGAAGATCGGAATGTCTGTATTGTAAAGCTTTCTGATTTCTTCGATAATGGACGTGCAGTCCGCCGGGTCCCCAGGACCGTTGGAGAGCATGATACCGTCGGGATTTGATGAAATGATTTCTTCCGCGGTTGTGTGGGCCGGATACACAGTCACTTCGCAGCCACGTTGATTTAAAGATTTCGCGATATTGTTCTTTGCGCCAAGGTCAAGAAGTGCGACTCTCTTTCCTGTCCCTTCGAGAACGTATTTCTCGGTACATGTCACTTTGGAGACAACATCCCCTACGGTGTACGCTTTGAGCTTTGGCAGGATCTCATCCAGATCATAGTTCTCATTCGTTGTGATCATGCCGTTCATTGTACCTTTTTCTCTCAGGATTTTTGTAAGTGCACGTGTATCGATCCCCGCAATTCCCGGAATATCCTGATTCTTGAGAAATTCCTGGATCGTTCCTTCACAGCGGAAATTGCTCGGCATTCTGGACAGTTCTCTTACAATATATCCGTCCGGCCACGCCTTCTTTGACTCCATATCCGGCGTGATGCCGTAGTTGCCGATGAGCGGATAGGTCATGACGACTGCCTGTCCCGCATAGGACGGGTCTGTCAGCACCTCCAGATAACCTGTCATAGAAGTATTAAAAACAATTTCGCTGATACAGTCACGCGTCGAGCCGATACTCGTCCCAGTAAATACTGTACCGTCTTCCAATATTAGAAACGCCTTCATCTGTTCACCCTTTCCCTTCGTACAAATCAATAGCTGCTAATCTGAAAAACGCCCTGTCCCGGATAGGCCGTTACATAGCAAAGGCACTCTTGGAGTCTTTTCATCCAGAGCGCCCTCTTTCTCAAATTGTAAAGATTATACTACAACTGCGTATAGATTTCAACTGATAAATACCCTCAAATATTTCACGAATACTTCTAAATATTCAAAACTATTACTCATAATTCCAAAATACGCTCATCCGGCAGTGCTTCTCATCTTGGATGTACGTATACTTTACACGTTCCAATCCATAAACCCCTGCAAGGTTCTGGGCGGCCTTCGGGAACAGGTCATTGATCATGGCCTCCCCTGCCTGGGCAAATACAGACGCATCGGAAAATTTGCACACAAACATCTCCTCACCGGCATAGATACTGCTGTTCATCGCTGACAGAAGAATTTGTGGATCAAAAGATTCGTAGTACATTCCATTCATTTTGTAATAATTCAGGTCATCCTGATCACACACGGGATAGGACACGCCGCTGTCCTGCACATGGTCCACGGCGATCTCCTCATCCGTGCAGCACAGATAGTCATAATTGATCACATTCTCCGGAAGCTTCTCCCCGCTCTCGGCAGAATAAAAGACCGGGTCACCAAAAGTCACATCCATCTGATAATAGGTTCCGCCGCATTTTACAATATTCCAGGCGTGAGCTCCCTGCCCTTCCACGGTGCCCACCACATAGACCGCCTCAATCCCCAGCCTGCCCAGAAGGTACTGGGCCGCCCTGGAATATCCCGCGCAGACGGATCTCCTGCCCACAAGAGCGCTGTAGATATTCTGGTTGTCCGGGGCATTCTCATCATAATCAACTGTATTTACAATATATTCGAATACATATTTGATCCGTTCATACTCCGAAGCCCCGGCATCCGCTCCCCCGATGCATGTCTCTGCCGCCGCGTCAATCTCTGCCTGCCGCTGCTCCCTCACCGTGCTGTCACATGTATAGCCGGGATAAAATTCGGTATAACTGTCATAGACGGTCATTTTCGAACTTCCATCGCACCAGAACAGTTCCGGGCGGTCATACAGAAGGTACTCATACACCTTTTCCGGATGATCATCCCGCCCCGCATGGAGCAGGATACATTCCTGCATCTGCTGTGCCCCCTGGAGCAGTTCCCGGTACACAGTCTGTTCCTCCGCGTTTAACTGCTGGTAATAGAAGTCACCTTCCACCTCCTCCACTGTGACTGTGAGTTCCGGGAAATCCGCTCCCTGCTCTGACGCCAGATTCACAGTCTCTTCCACTGCCCTGCCCGCGATTTTCTTTAACATGCCTCCCAATTCCGCCTGCGCCCACGGCAGCGCGTATGCCGCTAATCCGCCCAGTCCCACGATGACTGCCAGGGCACACAGGCAGCCTGTGGTCCGGGCGCGTTTTCTCCTTCTTCTCCTTCTTCTGTCAGCCATACTTCTCCTCTCCACACCTGCCGCCAGGTTCTTTCTTTTGCATCAGAGTGTCACTCTCTCTCAGGCTTCCCGCCCGGAACCGGGAGTCATGTCAGCTCAGCGATACGCGACACTCCCACGTAGATTTCCGAAATTTTGTACCAGGTTGAATAATCCACTTTTCCCGTCACCGGAAGACCGAAGACAGACTGGAATTCTCTCACCGCCTCCGCGGTGGCAGGCCCGTAGATCCCGTCCGCGGTAATCTTTGGCAGCGCGGGATACGCCCCGGCTATCACATTGAGCTGTTCCTGCATCTGACGGACTTTCTCCCCGCTGGACCCTTCTTCCAGAGTATACCCAGGCCAGGAGGCCGGTATGCCTGAGATCTCTTCCGCTGTATTAATATACATATCATCTCCATAGAAATACCGGAGAATCTCGATCGGTGAGTATCCCTGGTCTCCCAGTTCCTTTGATCCCCACTGGGTCATCCAGTTCGGGCATGTCACCCTTCTGCCGTCACAATACTGGGTCAGAATCGGCTGCCGCACATTGGGCCTGGACAGATAGTTCGCGAACAGCTCATCCACGATTACTGATATTGTATCATAATAATTCCTCTCTGGTATCCATTTGTGGTCAAAAGCTGTCGAAGAAGTGATCGTAAAGTCATATCCCCGGTTCCGGTACCACTCCGTGTAAACCCTGTTCAATGTAAAAGACATGATCGCCAGTACATTGGCCCGGATCGTGTCAGCCGGCCATGTGGCATAGATCTCGCTGGACGCCACGTTCTTGATATAATCCTTATATTTCACATAATAATTCGTCGCTGTCGTGTCCCGCGGGGACCCGTCATGCACCACAATATACTCCGGCACAACCACCCGGCTTAAAACAATCTCCCCGGTCTCGTTGACGGGCTTTATCTCATCTTCCGCGATCTTGGGCGGATACTCCGCGTATAAAGTATGGGCAGGGATGACGAATACTTCTTCCTCTTCCCTGCCCACATCGCTCGGTCTCATCCTCACGTTCTGAATCGCCTTTACATTGGCCAGTATCTCTGTTCCCGCAATACTCACAGGCTCAAATCCCGGCGCGCTTACATCCAGTGTATATTCCGAGTAGGGCTGCCTGTCATTATTCCGATCCAAACTCCATTCTTCCGGCGGAGCATCCAGCTCCAGCACTTCCGTCTGACCGGAAGAATCCGTCTCCACTCTCTCCAGTGTGCTTTCCGGGACTCCGGTATAAGATATCGATATGCGCGCATCCGCTATAGGGCGTCCGCCCACAGTGGAAGTTACATTAATCTGGAGCTCCCCTTTCTCTGCCGCTTCCTGCATTGCTCTTATATGTGCCATTCCTGTCTCCTGCATTTTCATTTAATCTTTTTAATTATATAAGGAGAACTTCCGATTTAGAACACTGCCCCTGCTTTCCACTTTTTCTTTTTATATCTTATTCGATCCAGCCTGCTTTTTTCATCTCCTCAAACAGCAGGGTGACATCCTTTTGCACCTCATCATAATCCGCTTCAAACTGCCCGCAGATCAGTTCTGCCATTTCTTCAGGCGAATCTGCTTTTTCAATATTGTCCCATATAAATGCGGATACATCATTTGCCAGGATGAGTCCGCTGAACTTCAGGGCAGTCGGTCCGACAGGCATCATAATATGTTCCCCTGCAATATTCCTAAGTATAAAGTTCTCTTTCTTCTTCACGGATTGTCTTCCTTTCCTATATTTAAATGGTACTTTTTCATATAGCGGTACATCGCGTCAAGCGTCAGTTCTGTCATCCGGCAGTGATAAAGAGAGGTCCCGTCAAAATGTCCTGTCTCCGCAAGCGCCGATGCGGGACATACCGTACATACTGCCCGCTTCTCACAATAGGAGCACTCCGCTGACAGCAGAATGGAATCTGTTTTTTCTTTCAATTTCTCCCAGCTGTCCGCAAACCCATGTACAAAAGGAAGCGTATAGGGTTCATTCATCATGGCGCACGGTGTCATATGCCCCTGCCATGTGATCCAGCAGGAATTGTTGGCCGCGGCGCAATGAAAGCCCTTGTTTAAATGTCCGGGATTTTTCCTCGTCTTTTCATATTTTTTTAGGTGGTTTACAATTCCCTGCGCATAGTCCGTGTCATCGGACATCAAACGGCTGCATTCAAACGTACATCTCACCGCCTCCTCCGGGGTAAATCGGATCTGTTTCTCCGCTGCCTGTTCCGATGGAGACTGTTTTCCCGCTGTCGATTCTTCCTCACGGTTTCCTCCCGCCTTTTCCTTCCTGACCGGCGGAAATGCGTACGCTGCCGTTTCATAGGGAATCCCAAGCTCTGCGGCATACTTGATACAGTTCTCCGCGTCCGCTGCATTGAGTGGAGTAAACATGGTTTTCAGTTCCACTGCGATCTGACTTTCCCGTAGAAGACGAACCGCATGATCCACCCGTGTAAACATGCCTTCCTGCCCACACAGCTTCCGGTATGTCTCATTATCAGCGCCGTACAGAGAAATACTGACACATTTCGGCGGGTATTGCGCAAGCCAGGAAACCGCTTTTTCATTGATGAGCGTTGCATTTGTGTTGATCGTCAGGAGAAATCCCATCCTGTAGAGCTGTTCATACAGATCCCTGAATCCCGGGTATAAAAACACCTCCCCGCCTGTAAGGAGCAGAAACAATACATCTGCCTCCCTCATTTCTTCCGCCAGGCGCAGCCACTCCTCATAAGGCCGGAGTCCTCCCTCTGCCTGAACCCGATCCATATCGGAGCGGATATAGCACATCCGGCAGTTTAAATTGCATACCGGAAGGAGCTCAAAATTTACTTTCACAGGCCTGCGCTCAATCATTGCCTGCTTCATCAGTCTTTCTGTGATATGATTGGAAAGTCCCATGCTCCTCCCTCCTCTTTCGCAATTCCCGATACAGCGTTTCTACCGCGCCTGCCGTCTTTGTACAAGAGTAATAATATACAGGCGCATCCATACACAGCTCTGCCAATAGATCCATGACCTTTTCGCAGAATGTCTGGTCCCAGGGATTTACTGTGATCTGGGACAGCAGACAGGCAACCCCCGCTGTCCCGGCTTCTATGAGACGGTTCACAGGTCCTTTGTCAAGGATCACAACCCCTTTCACAGGATGCGTCTCATTCAGGCAGTATGGAGACGCCCCGGAAAACGGGGTCCCGTATGCGTTCCAGATCCCCTTCTCTTTTCCCAGAATGCATTTATCTCCGTTAATGATTCTCGCATCCGCATAATTCTCCCACAAGTCCGCCTGCGTCGATTTCCCTCCCCCGCTGGGAGCGGTAAAAAGAACCGCGCCCTCCAGAGACGGTACATAAATGTATGAGGAATGCAGCACCACATTTGCCTTTTCAATCAGGGGCTGTTCCAGATGAAGGAGATCCGGCAGCACATAATGGTGCAGGTCATAATCTCTGATGTCCTCCGGTACAGTGACCAGGAATCGCCTGCTGTCCAGCCGTTCTGTCACGGCATAGGGCACGCCGTCCGCTATACGGATCTGCAGGATTCTATTCTCATGCTCCACAACCAGACTGCCGAAATCCTCATAGAGCGCGCGGCAATGATCGGGTATCATGATCCTGGGGCTGTAACAGAAATCATAAGTGATATCCGGACATCCCTCCTCCATATAAAAAGGAACCAGTCTGCTGAGAAACTGGTCCTTGAAAATATGTATAATATCAATGCTTAACTTTCCAATTCTGTACATGTGCAGCCCTTTTATAAATTCGAATGTTTATGAAAACATAACCGCGCCATTATATGCCGGAACGTGATTATCATTATTCGCCTTCGCGCCATAAAATGTCTTTCCGAAAGACTCTCCTGTCTGCGCCACTGTCATACCATCCCAATCGTAAATACAGCCATCCTTGTCTGTACCGTCATTGAACACTGTTGTAGGATAAATTCTCTGATCAGACAAAATCCCTTTTCCTGCTGTATGGCCGTTATCTCCAACTGCGCACAGCTGCTGGCCATATGTTATCATTAATGGCTCATTCGGATCAGTATGGTATTCGCATGCCGCAATACTGCTGGACACTGTATATTTTTCCGCGTAAAAAACCGGTTTTACATATGTTTTTTTCATCGTAAGATTACCTCCTGTACCCTCTGAATAACTTCCCCTATGATGAGATTCTTACATTCATATACAGATTTATAGGACAAGAATATCCTGCCTCGAAAAACGATCTCTTATCCGTTTCCTTTTCTACAGGATACCCACATCGTTTCAGCTGCCTGCACAGCTCCTCTTCTGTCATCATCTTTAAATCACCCTGTATTTTATCCAATTCGCAGGAAATGATCTTTGCCATCGGAGCTTCCCATATTTTTTTCATGGATATTCCCCTTCTTTTCAAAGGATATATAAAACTCTGTTTTTGCATTTCTATGACATTTTATATCCTATTAAGTTAAATGTCAAGTTTTATAAATCATATTTTCAGATAAATATTGTATATAATATCCTATAAGGTGGAGGTATAAAACAATATGTATGAAAAACTTATTGCTGAAAGGATTTCCTCGCTTCGCATGCGTAAAAATGTTTCTGCCCGCGAAATGAGCCTGGCAATTGGTCAGAATGAAAGCTATATCAACCGTATTGAAAACGGACATGCACTTCCGTCCATGCAGTGCTTTTTTTATATATGCGAATATTTGGAAGTTACGCCGGAAGAATTTTTTGCTCTTAATAGCGCAAATCCCCTTCGGTGTAAAGAAGCTGTAAAAGAACTTCAGAGACTTGATTCAAAGCAGCTTGATACGATCAAAAAATTCATTGAAAATGTAAAAGTTCTGCTTGATGAAATGCCACAGACTGATAATGAATAAAGTATCTAATCAGGGGGCATCCTAAACTTTTTAGGACGCCCCCTTCTGCAGCGGTTCTTTCTATACTTTAGAATAATTTCATTATATCGTTGTACATTACAATGACCATCAGGATCATCAGGGCCGCAAACCCGGCGAAATGCACCATTCCTTCTTTTTCCGGCGGCACCCTCTTTTTCCGGACCGCCTCAATAATCAAGAATACAAGCCTTCCCCCGTCCAGCGCAGGCAGTGGAAGCAGGTTCAAGATTCCCAGATTCGCAGTCAGCAGGGTCCCGAAATTTAACATCGTCAGGAAGATGGTCCAGGCGCCGGCCGGAGCCGCCGATTCATACACATCGTTTACTACATTCACGATCCCCACCGGTCCGGAGAGATCTCTAAGCCCCGCCTGACCTGTAAAGAGCATGCGCAGGCTGTCCACAGTGTAATGAATCCAGTATTTCACCTTGTAAAGCCCATACTGCATAGACCCCAGAATTCCCGGTTTCTCGACCCCGCCGCTGACGACGCCGAGCATCGGCGTACTGCTGTCGTCCAGCACCCTTGGCTCCAATTCCGCTGTATATTTTTTCCCGTCCCGCTCATACACGACTTCAAATGGAGCTTCATCCGCATGGGTCATTGTATAGAGCTGCAGATCATCCCAGATATGGATATTGCGCCCGTTAATCTCTTTTATCACGTCCCCCGACTGAATACCCTGCTCTTGGGCGGATGACCCTTCCGTCACATCCGTGATTTCCGCCGGCCGGTATCCCGTGGCGCCAATAAGGATTACACAGAAGATCCATGCCAGGATCAGATTGAAAACGGGCCCTCCCGCGATCACCGACATCCGCGCCCACACAGACTTACTGTTAAAGCTGCCGGGAGACATATCGTCCACATCATCTTCCCCCATCATGCAGGCGCCGCCGAAGGGAAGCAGCTTGATACAGAAAAAGGTCTCCCCGATCTTTTTTCCGATCAGTGTGGGCCCCAGCCCGAGAGAAAATTCTTGTACTCGGATGCCGTTTTTCTTTGCCAGGAGAAAATGTCCCAGCTCGTGAAATATAATAATAAAACTAAATAGTAGAATTGCTATGATTATGCCCATGTATTACCACCTGTTTTTAATTAATTCATATGTTTCCTGCTCTGTCTTTAGTATCGTTTCCACATCCGGGCACGGAATATTCACATGTTCATCCATACATGCCTGGATGATCTCCGGTATCTGAAGATATCCGATCTTCCTTTCAAGGAATAAAGCAACGGCCCGTTCATTCGCCGCGTTAAATACCGTGGGAAGCGTACCGCCTTCCCGCCCCGCCCTGTAAGCCAGCTTTAACCCGTAAAATGTCTCCATGTCCGGCTTCTCAAAAGTAATCTCAGACAAAGTCTCAAAATCCAGCCGCTCCCCGGGCAGATACCGCCGCTGTGGATAATAGAGCGCATACTGGATAGGCAGCTTCATATCCGGTGTGCCCAGCTGCGCGATCACGGCGCCGTCCTCATATTCCACCATGGAATGGATGATGCTCTGAGGCTGTACTACCACCTGGATTTGATCCACACTGACGCCAAAGAGCCATTTTGCCTCAATCACTTCCAGCCCTTTATTTACCATGGTAGAAGAATCAATGGTGATCTTCCGTCCCATAGTCCAGTTGGGATGCTTCAAGGCGTCCTCCACCCGGATGTGGGCAAGGTCCTCTCTCTTCTTCCCGCGGAAAGGTCCGCCGGAAGCTGTCAGCAGTATTTTGCGCAGAGCTTTTTCCTGCCCGCCCTGTAAGGACTGGAAGATGGCGCTGTGCTCGCTGTCCACCGGCAGGATGGAAACGTGGTTCTCCTCCGCCAGCGGCATAATGATGTGCCCGGCCGTAACCAGAGTCTCTTTGTTGGCCAGCGCGATATCCTTTCCTGCCTTGACTGCCTCGATCGTAGGGAGTATCCCGATCATTCCTACAATGGCAGTTACCAGGATCTCCGCCTCCGGCTCTGAAGCCACGGCCAGCAGTCCGTCCATGCCGGAGCGAACCTGCACATCGATATCCCGGACCCTGCTTTTCAGCTCTGCCGCCCTGTCTTCCTCCCACACGGCAGCCAGCCGCGGCCGAAATTCCCGGATCTGTTTTTCCAAAAGGGTAATATTGCTCCCGGCCGCCAGGGCAGTTACTTCAATGTCTTGATTTGTCCTTACAATTTCAAGGGTCTGTGTACCGATAGAACCGGTGGACCCGAGAACTGCTATTTTCTTCATATTTCCTTCTACCTCATTTCTCTGCGCACGCTCCGAAACAACGTACAGGTATTCCTTCCTCCCCGGCAGCCGGCTACAGCAGTACCGCAAGATAATATATGATGGGCGCGGTGAAGATGACACTGTCAAAGCGGTCGAGTATCCCTCCATGTCCCGGAATCAGCTTTCCATAATCCTTGATATTATGGTAACGCTTGATCGCCGACGCCGCCAGGTCCCCGATCTGGGAGATGGCGCCTCCTGCCGCGCCAATGACAGCATACTGGACCAGATCTGCCCCGGCCGAACCCCAGTGGTTGATGGCCAGCGCGTAGAGCACACCGATGAGCGCTGCCCCGGCGATGCCCCCGATGCCCCCCTCCACGGATTTCTTAGGACTTAAGACCGGCGCCATCTTATGTTTCCCGATCAGCATGCCCACGCAGTAAGCACATGTGTCGCACCCCCATGCGCAGATAAACACCAGCCACACAATGAATACGCCGCCTTCCAGAAGTCTTGTCTGATAAATATAAGAGAGCATGACCGCCACATAAAACACACCGAAAAACGCGGCAAAAATCTGCTGCGTATTATATTTCGGATAAGAGAATACAAGCACACCCATCTGGCAGATCAGGTACGCCATAAAGAGAAGCATAAACCAGGTCAGTTTCTCTCCCGGAAGCTGTGCCTCAAAATATAACAGAACATAATAGAGCGCTGCAAAAAGATATCCCGCTGCCCCTGGGGGCTTCTTCTCGATCCCGAATACTTTATACAGCTCTGTCATCCCGATCAGGCTGATCAAAAGCATGACTCCAAACAGGAGCGGCCCGCCTGTAATCACAGTGACCAGCGCAATCATCACCAACAGTATCCCACTTAAAAGCCGCGTCTTAAACATAGTTACGCCTCCTCTACTCCTCCGAATCTTCTGTGCCTGTGATTAAATTCCTCTACTGCTTTCACCAGCTCAGCCTTTGTAAAATCAGGCCACGGCACATCGGTAAAATAGAACTCTGAATATGCCAGCTGCCAGAGCAGATAATTGGACAGCCTCTGTTCACCACTGGTGCGGATCATCAGGTCCGGGTCGGGAATGCCGCTGGTATCCAGGTAGGACTCGAACACCTCTTCACTGATCTGGGAGGGCTTCAGCTTTCCGTCCGCGCAGTCCTGTGCCATCTTTCGCGCCGCGCGTGTCATTTCATCCCGGCTCCCGTAATTCAGCGCGATCGTGAAATTCAATCCGCCGTTATTTACCGTGGCTTCCTCCAGCTCCCGTATTCTGCTTTTTATATCATCATCCAGAGGAGCAATATCTCCGATCACACGGATCTTCATATCATTTTTTGCCGCTGTCTTAAGGCACGTCTTCATATAATTGCGCAGAAGCGTCATAAGCGCCGCCACTTCACTTTCCGGCCGGCTCCAATTCTCTGTGGAGAACGCATACACAGTAAGATACTTTATGCCCATCCTCCACGCTTCTTCACAGATACGCTCCACATTCTTGCTGCCCTGGGCATGTCCATAATTTCTCGGCATTCCTTTGGCTTTCGCCCACCTGCCGTTTCCATCTAATATGATCGCAATGTGCTGCGGTACTTTCATGTTCCATCCCTCTCCCTATTTTAATCCGCCATCCGGGCGGCATCCGGCATTCTCTGTAATTTCTGCGTCCTCTTTCTTCCGGCTTCATGCAAAAGGGAGCCTTCCTCTTAAAGCCCCCTTTTTCTGCCTCTTGTCCTATACGGTTATACAGTCATGATCTCTTTGGATTTCACTTCAACCATCTTGTCGATTTTCTCAATATATTTATCCGTAATTTTCTGAAGCTCATCCTCTAAATCCTTGATCCCGTCTTCTGATATCTCGGTTCCCTTCAATTTCTTGAAGGCAACATTGCCGTCGCGGCGGATATTGCGGACCGCCACCTTCGCGGCCTCGCCTTTTTTCTTCACATCTTTGGCCAGTTCTTTTCTGCGCTCCTCAGTAAGCTCCGGGAATACGAGACGGATGGTGCTTCCGTCATTTGTCGGATTGATGCCGATATCGGATGTAAGAATTGCTTTCTCAATCTGTTTGAGCATGCTCTTTTCCCACGGCTGGATCTGAATCATGCGCGCCTCCGGCACAGACACATTCGCCACCTGCTGGATCGGTGTCGGTGCCCCGTAATAATCTACGGTCAGTTTGTCCAGTACGTGGGGATTGGCACGTCCCGCGCGGATCGTCGCCAGTTCGCCGTCAAGGTTATTGATTGTCTTTGTCATTTTCACGTCATATGCTGCCACTTTTTCGTTCATGCTGTAAGCCCTCCTGATATTTATTTTCTATAATTTAAACTGTGACTTTCGTCCCTGTGAATCTGCCGCTCATGGTGTCCACTATGCTGTTTTCCTCATTGAGCCCGAACACGAGCATGGGCATCTTATTCTCAAGGCACATGATGGACGCTGTCAAATCCACTGCCGCCAGTTTCTTATCGATCACTTCCTGGATGGAGATCTCATCATACTTCACTGCCGCCGGATTCACCTTGGGATCGCTGTCGTAAATGCCGTCGATGGCTTTTGCCAGCAGCATAACGTCGGCTTCAATCTCGATGGCCCTTAAGACCGCGCCTGTATCTGTGGAAAAATACGGATGTCCTGTGCCGCCCGCAAAGAAAATCACTTTCCCGTTCTCCAGCGCTTCTACTGCCGCATCCTTCGAAAACAAAGAGGTAAATGCCCCGCAGACAAACGGTGTAAACACTTCTGTTTTCATCCCCACATGACGGAATATATCGGACACATAGATGCAGTTCATCACCGTCGCCAGCATTCCGATCTGGTCTGCCTTTGTCCTGTCGATAGTCTCACTTGTCCTGCCTCTCCAGAAATTGCCGCCTCCGGTCACGATCGCCACCTGGACTCCGTCATCGACCAGTTTCTTCACCTGCTCTGCGACTCCGATACAGGTCGCCTCGTCAAAGCCGGTCTTTTTTTCACCCGCGAGAGCTTCCCCGCTCAGCTTTAGTAATACTCTTTTCATTTATGTCTGCTCCTTTGATTTCTCTGGGCGGGATCTGCCGCATATCTGCCCCCGCTGACCTAAAATGAAGTATAACATAAGTTTTCCATTTTGTCATGTATATATCCCGCATCCCGCTCATCTGCCATAACCGTCAGCTTATCTCCTGCCTGGAGCTTTGTCTTTCCCCGGGGAATCATCTCTCTGCCTTCCCGTTCCAGGGCGACTAAGAGACAATTGCTGGGCCAGGTTATTTCCATAATCGTCCTGCCCTCTAAAACAGAACCGCTCATAATGATAAATTCGCTCAGCACCTTCTGTCTGACCACAGGGGAGTCCTTCCCGCTCTGTCCTCCTCTCCCCGCAAGTATCCTTTTTAGCAGGCTCTCATAGATCGGTTCGGATTTAAGCAGAGACGCCGTAATATAAGCGGTCACTGACACGACAGCCAAGGACAGCATCTGGCTTACTGACCCTGACATTTCAAAAAGCAGGATGATGCCTGTAATCGGCGCCCGGACAATCGCCGTAAAAAATCCCGCCATTGAGAGCAGCACAAAATTATTGACATACACCGGATTCAGCCCGAACAGCTCCACCCCCGCCATGGCAAAGACACCGCCAATGAGGGCACCCAGCACGAGCAGCGGGAAAAAGATGCCGCCCGGCGCTCCCGAGCCAAAGCTGACCGCTGAAAAAAGAAATTTCACCGCCAGTGTAACCGCCGCAAGACCTGCAGCCATCTCTCCAGCTGTCAGGTCCGTGATTAAGTCACCGCCGCTGCCGAGAACGGACGGCATAATCAGGCCCATGGCCCCCGCCGCCAGAAACGCGATGATAAGGCGTGTGGTCTCGCTGAATGCCTTGGGCTTTTTATAGAGTTCCTGTGCCTTAAGCATCCCTTTATTATAGAGAGCTCCCATAACACCGAGCACTGCTCCCAGCAGGATCAGCATCCAGTAATGGCTCTGCGGAAGCACGTGCTCCAGGCGGAACTGGAACACCGGGTCAAGCCCCATAATATGGGAACAGATATAATCCGCCGTCACGGAAGCTGTCATAACGGAGACCATCAGTCCCGCGGAAAATCCTTTGTGGATCTCCTCAAACGCAAACATCATCCCCGCAAGCGGTGCGTGGAACGCCGCCGACAGCCCTGCGCTCGCGCCACAGGTCATCAGATACCGCTCCTCTGTCTTCCCGCGGTCCAGAAGCCTTGATATCCCCTGCCCGCTCATAGCTCCGAGCTGGATAGACGGGCCCTCCCTTCCCAGAGACAGTCCTCCCAGCAGGCATAAAAAACCGCCAAAGAACTTTGCCGGAAGCACCTTCTTCCAGTCCTGGGACAGCTTGCCCAGGATCTCCCCCTCTACCTGGGGGATGCCGCTGCCGGAGATCATGGGTTCCCACTTCACCAGCCTGCCCACAATCACGGCAAAAAGAATCAGGACGAGAAACCAGCCCGCAGTGCGCAGCGGACGGCCCCTGATAAAGTCAAGGATCTCCCCCAGCCACTGTCCGGCATATGTAAGGGCAATCCGATAGAGCATCACAATCAGTCCGCCCACAGCGCCCACCAGCAGCCCCTCCCCGATCAGGATGACCGGAAGGCGCTGTACCCGCTTGATCGTATACGAGGTATTTTTCTTCATCATGATCTCCACTCCTTAAGTCCTGCCCGCCAGTAAGTTCATTCTCTCTGACAGAAGCAGCCGGCTGTTACAAAACAGCCATTGAAAACAGGACAGTAATAATCCCGCAGATTCCGATGGCAAGCCCGCTCATAGCTCCTTCCACCTCGCCCAGCTCGATGGCTTTCGACGTGCCCACGGCATGGCTGGACGCGCCGATGGCAAGCCCGGCCGCCACGGGGTCTGTCACCTTGAACATACGTATGAGCAGAGGTGCGATTATACTTCCCAGTATCCCTGTCCCGATCACCGCGGCCACTGTAATCGGCACCATGCCGCCCGCCGGCTCCGCGATACTGACCGCAATCGGCGTAGTCACGGACTTCGGCAGCAGCGATACTGTCAGGCTTTCACTGAGCCCGAACAGTCTGCACATCCCGTATACGCTCAGCATGGAAGCCGCCGAACCTGCCGTACATCCCACAGCAATGGGTATCCAGTACTGCTTCAGCATCTTTATTTTCGTGTAAATGGCCACTGCAAGACATGCTGTGGCAGGTCCGAGAAACATATTTATAATCTCTCCGCCTTCATTATAAGATTCATACGGAATCCGAAAGACAAGAAGCACGCCCGCTGTCAGCACAATCGCGATAATCAGCGGATTACACACCGGTGTTTTCAGTCTGCGCTGGAGTTTCACTCCGAGTACAAATGTAATGGCGCTGAGCGCCACGCCGAAATACGGCGTCTGAAAGATCTCACTCACCGCGCTTTTCCTCCTTCTTCTGATAGATGTT
This sequence comes from uncultured Lachnospiraceae bacterium, assembly GCA_959022495.1. Lineage (GTDB taxonomy): Bacteria > Bacillota > Clostridia > Lachnospirales > Lachnospiraceae > Mediterraneibacter. Next base: position 63,615 of record CAUEYX010000013.1, read on the forward strand.
CTACTTGTGCTTTCTGGTCTGCAGCCCGCCATCCTGCTCCGCCTCTCAGACGGTCCATGCAGCGGATCGTCAATTTCACACTCCACGCCGTAACCGCAAAGGTAACGATGGTCGAACCTACACAAATAACAATAAGCTGCGCCACAGAACTTCTCAATACATCAAAATAATTGATAATGCTCACCCCGGCGGGCACAAAGAAGAACGCCATATTTTCAAGCAGAAAATCTGCCTTTTCCTGAATGTGTTCGATCTTCAGCACCCCGAGGATCAGACAGAGAAGCAGCAGTGCCATGCCGATCACTCCCGCCGGAAAAGCAAAGGGCAGAATCTGTTCGATCACTTCACTCAGCCAGCATACCGCAAATATAATCCCGATCTGTTTAATGATCTTCATGAAATTTTTCCTTTCTTCAGCCCCTTATCCCGTCATTTTGTCTTTTCCTGCCGCCTATGCGGGCACAGAATCGGGCAGGATCTCCTTATTTCCTGCTCGGAAGATCTTCTGTCATGGCTCCCACATCCAGCCAGCTGACCATGTCCAACATTCAAGAACATGCGGGACTGACTTTAACTAAGATACCATCCCAGCATAAAATGTGCAACCAATTCTAAACAGGTACAGCTGACAGACCGCTGCCGCCAAAAATGCACAGCCTTTATAAAAATCTATTGACATTTAAATCATGTTGTTTTATGATACTAATGTTTTTACACTTTAAACAACTAAAATTTTACAGTGTGAAGTTGTTATCGATATTTTTTATCAATTCCTATTATATCATTTTTTGCGATTATAACGCCAGTATATTGAAAATTGCGGTCACATTTTTATATATGCAGGCGTAAAACCAGACCGGAGGAGAATACCTATGATTATTGTACTGAAACCACATACCACAGAAGAAAACATCACCCGCGTTGAAGGTCTCGTCAAAAACCGGGGACTGGACACTCATACTGTACGCGGTACCGAGATGACAATCATCGGATGCATCGGGGATACAACCCTGATTGATCCCAGGCTTTTTGAGGTAGACAGCAGCGTGGATCGAGTCATGCACGTCCAGGAGCCGTATAAACTTGCCAACCGCGCGTTCCATCCTGCCGATTCAGTAATCGATGTATCCGGGGTCAAAATCGGCGGCGGTCACATGGGGCTTATCGCGGGGCCGTGCTCCGTGGAATCTTTTGAGCAGGTGCTGGAAATCGCCAAAGCAGCGAAGGCATCCGGTGCAAATCTTCTTCGGGGCGGAGCTTTCAAACCAAGAACCAGTCCCTACTCTTTCCAGGGACTGGGCCTGGAAGGGCTGGATATCCTCTGCAGGGTAAGGGAAGAGGTGGGGCTTCCAATCGTAACTGAGCTGATGTCCCCGCAGCATCTGGACATCTTCAATGAAAAGGTTGATCTGATCCAGATCGGCGCCCGAAATATGCAGAACTTCGACCTGTTAAAGCAGCTCGGACAGGTTGACCGCCCGATTCTCTTAAAACGGGGACTAAACGCCACTTACGAAGAATGGATTATGTCCGCGGAATATATCATGGCAGCTGGAAATGAGAATGTCATCCTCTGCGAGCGCGGTATCCGAACCTTCGAGACATATACAAGAAATACTCTGGACCTCCAGAGCATCCCGGTACTCCATAAGAAGACACATCTTCCACTTGTCGTTGATCCAAGCCATGCCGGTGGAAAATGGTGGCTTGTTGAGCCCATGGCAAAAGCCGCTGTGGCTGCCGGGGCCGACGGACTTATGGTTGAAGTCCACAACAATCCCGAGTGCGCACTGTGCGACGGAGCTCAGTCACTGAAACCGGAGAAGTACGATACACTGCTCACCCAGGTAAAACAGATTGCAGAAGTTGTAGGAAAAATTCTGTAAACTTTTCTTAAAGGGGTCAGGCACTTTTCAGAAGGGGTCTGACCCCTTTTGGAAATATTTTCACAAAAGGAGACATAATTCATGAAATTAACAGTTAATTTAGAAAAAAACAGTTATCCGATCTATATTGAGAATGGGATTCTCTCTAAAGCAGGGGAACATATCTCAAAATATTTTAAAGGGAAGAAAATCATGATTATTTCTGATGACAATGTTTTTCCCCTTTATGGTGAAAACCTCCTCAGCTCTCTCAATAGGACTGGATACGAATGTTATTCCATTGTTCTGCCTCACGGCGAACCCACAAAGAGTTTTCAAACACTTCCACGTATTTATGAATCTATGCTCTCTGCTGAGATTTCGAGAAGCGATCTTGTAATCGCGCTTGGCGGCGGGGTGATCGGCGACCTCGCAGGATTTGCCGCCGCCAGTTTCCTTCGGGGTGTGAAACTGGTTCAGATCCCTACTTCTCTGCTTGCCCAGGTCGATTCTTCTGTTGGCGGAAAGGTAGCGGTGGATCTCCCTCAGGGGAAAAATCTTGTTGGCGCATTCTATCATCCCAGGCTGGTCCTCATTGATCCGGATGTGCTCAGCACGCTGCCGCCCCACTTCATCAGTGATGGTATGGGGGAGGTCATCAAATACGGGTGTATTAAAGACAGCGCTCTATTTGACAAGCTCTGTTCTCACACTTCTTTCGAGGATCTAAAGCCGGAACTGACAGAGATTATCGCTCGGTGTGTGGACATCAAACGAATTGTTGTTGAAGCAGATCAGTTTGACACCGGCGAACGGATGCTTCTGAACTTTGGTCATACACTCGCCCACACGATCGAGCAGTATTACCATTATGAGCGGGAAAGCCATGGCGAGGCCGTGGGAATCGGAATGTACCAAATCACAAAAATTGCCGAGGAAAAAGGGCTGACCGCCCCCGGCTGTGCCGAAAAGATAAAAAAAGCGCTGGAAATCTATGGACTGCCGTCTTCCTGCGGCCTGCAGATGTCCTCTCTGACAGACGCAGTCAGGCTTGATAAGAAAAACTTAAATGGACACCTCAATGTGGTGCTGTTAAAAAACATTGGGGAGAGCTATGTATATCCCACAGATACGGAGTTCTTCCCTGAATGTGGGTGCTGAAATCTGGATTTGCCGGGGGACTCGTAGTGATCAGCGGCAAATCGGACGAAAACTTCGGAGCGGATTTTTGAAGCCGTATTCTGCGC
>CAUEYX010000014.1 GCA_959022495.1 uncultured Lachnospiraceae bacterium
AGTAACTTCCACTTCTAAAGTAGCAAGGGTGGAATTTAGTTTGAAAAATAACTAAATAGATGGCCTTCCCCTCTGTTTAGGAGATAAATCTCGACAATTTGTCTGTCCTGTATTATAATTTCCTCTGGCAGAATTTTTCGTGTACCCGTGTCTCATCCTATGACCGGGCAGCATGAAAATAATAGAAATAGAAATGATAGAGGAAAAATCAATGAGTTTTAAATTTATGAAACAACTTCCTTCCCCGGATGAAGTGAAAACCCAAGTACCGATGTCCGACAAGCTGAAAAAAATAAAAGCCGCCCGAGACCGCCTCATTCAGGAGGTGATCACCGGAGAATCCGACAAGTTTTTGGTGATCGTGGGACCGTGCTCCGCGGACAACGAGGACGCTGTATGCGAATATACCAGCCGCCTGGCAGAAGTGCAGGAAAAAGTGGCGGACCGCCTTGTGCTTGTCCCCCGCATTTACACCAATAAGCCGCGTACTACGGGAGAAGGCTACAAGGGAATGCTCCATCAGCCGGACCCGGAGGCAAAACCGGATATTCTGGCGGGCATTCTCGCGATCCGCCATATGCATATACGTTCTATTGAAGAGACCGGCCTTACAGCCGCAGATGAGATGCTTTACCCGGATAACTGGCATTATCTTTCAGACATTCTGTCATATGTGGCCATCGGCGCCCGCTCCGTGGAGAACCAGGAACACCGTCTGATGATCAGTGGGCTGGACATCCCGGCAGGCATGAAGAATCCGACCAGCGGGGATTTTTCCGTTATGCTCAATTCCGTCGTCGCGGCCCAGAGTGGACACGACTTCATTTCCAGAGGCTGGGAAGTACGGACAGAGGGCAATCCCCTCACCCATACGATCCTGCGCGGCGCGGTGAACAAGCACGGAAATACCATTCCCAATTACCATTATGAGGATATCCAGCTCCTTCTGGAAATGTATGAGAAACGGAACCTGAAAAACCCTGCCGTGATCATCGATGCCAATCATTCCAACTCCGGCAAGAAGTTCCGGCAGCAGATCCGCATCACAAAAGAAATCCTTCACAGCCGCAGGATTGATGAAGAAATCCGCAGACTGGTCAAAGGTGTTATGATCGAAAGCTATCTCATTGAAGGATGCCAGCCCATCGGCCCTGACCATATATACGGGAAATCGATCACCGATCCCTGTCTGGGCTGGGAAGACACTGAGAAGCTGCTCTATACCATAGCAGAACAGTGCTGAGGCACATAAGCTATGCCTGTACTGAAGATCCGTTCTCTGTGAATACCGATTATATGAAAACTCTGCCCCAATCAGCTCATTTCACGGAAAACAGGATCTGCGTCTTTGTGTATATTCAGCACCGCGATATCATCAAACTGCGTCGGTTTTGGATTGATCTGCACGATCTTGGCGCCGGAGCGGATGTACGGATACCACACGCTTCCATAGTTGCCCTGCGCGCCGATGATCAGCACGGTATCCGCTCTTGAGATCCACGCGCGCGCTTTTTGTACTTCCCTGTCGATCAGACCGATGTGTTTGTAAACAGGGAATGAGCCGATAACCCCGCCGCAGCTGCAGCGGGGCGGTTTTCCCTGGTTCCAGATATGCACATCATTGTACTGCTTTTCACATTTCAGGCATTTGTTCACGCCGAAGCTTCCCTGGATCTCTGCCACATTCTGGCTGCCCGCCAGCGTATGCAGGCAGTCAATATTCGTCGTGATCACCCCCTGCACCAATCCCTGCTGTTCGTATTCTGCCAGCCTGCGGTGTGCAAGGGTCGGACCGTTCTCGAACATGGCATTTAGAAATGCTTTCTGCGCCATTCTGTAATAGTGCTCCGGAGCGCTTTTCAGGACAGCCGGTGAACTCATCTGCAGGACTACGGGGAAATTCATATGCTGAAAATCCCCGATCCCCGCAGCCACAGAGATCCCTGCGCCCGTGACGGCAACAGTATACTGACTGCTGTCCAGCAGCTCCTGAAGCTGCATAATTTTATCATCCATAATAAACACCTCCATTTATGATGCTTTTTCAAACTGGCTGTTGTATAATTCTGCATAAAAACCGCCCTTTTTCAAAAGGGCGCTGTGAGTGCCGCTTTCTATGATATTGCCGTCTTTCATCACCAGGATCAGATCCGCGTTTTTAATGGTGGACAGCCTGTGCGCGATGACAAAGGATGTCCGCCCTGCCATCAGCCGGTCCATGGCGTTTTGGATCTGGATCTCCGTGCGGGTATCCACTGAGCTGGTGGCTTCGTCCAGGATCAGCATGGGCGCGTTATTTACCATCGCGCGGGCAATGGTCACAAGCTGGCGCTGACCGGCGGACAGATTGGCATTGTCATTTAATACCGTATCATAACCCTTGGGCAGTGTTTTGATAAAGTGGTGCAGCCCCACGGCTCTGCCGGCGGCTTCCACCTCTTCGTCGCTCACGCCCTCTTTGGCGTAAACGATATTCTCACGGATCGTCCCCTCGAACAGCCATGTATCCTGTAAAACCATACAGAACAGGTCGTGGACATTTTCACGGCTAAGCTCGCCAAGCGGCGTTCCGTCTATACAGATCTCTCCGCCCTGTACCTCGTAGAAACGCATGAGAAGGTTCACAAGGGTTGTTTTTCCGGCTCCGGTGGGCCCCACGATGGCAATCTTCTGTCCCGCCTTCACGGACGCGGAGAAGTCGTGGATTATGGGATTTTCCGGATCATATCCGAAATGGACATGTGAAAACTCCACGTTGCCGGACGCGCCGCTCACCTGAAGCTGTTTCCCGCTTTCATCTGCAAGCTCCTCTTCATCCAGGAATTCAAATACGCGCTCACTGGCGGCTGCCGCAGACTGCAGGCTTGTCACTGCCTGTGCGATCTGAGAGAGCGGCTGGGTGAACATACGGACATAGAGCATAAAAGCGACGATGACACTGAAAGAGATCGTGCCGTTCATCGTAAGGACCGCGCCCACGACGCACACGGCAACGTAGCCCAGATTGCCCACGAATCCCATCAGAGGCTGCATAAGACCGGATAAGAACTGGCTCTTCCATGCGCATTGATAAAGTGTTTTATTCATTCCGGCAAAGTCTTCTTTTGCCTTTTTCTCTCCGCTGTATGCCTTTACGACTTTATGACCGGAATACGTCTCTTCGATATGCCCGTTCAGCCGGCCAAGCTCCTGCTGCTGCCGTTCAAAAAACGGCTGGGAGCGGGAAATGATCAGCATCATCAGCGCAAACCCGATGAGCGCCGCGATCACAGCGGAAAGAGCCATGATCCCGTTCGTATAGAACATCATTACAAGAGAGCCAAAAAGCATGGCGATCGCCGTCACCAGTGTCCCAATGCTCTGGTTTAAGGTCTGCCCGATGGTATCCACATCGTTGGTCACACGGGAAAGGATATTTCCTGTGCTCGTGGAATCAAAATACTTCAGGGGCAGCCGGTTGATCTTCTGTGAGAGCTCTGAGCGCAGCGATTTTGATACTTTCTGGGTGACCGTCGCCATAACGACGCCCTGGATCACCGAAAACAGCCACCCGAATACATAGAGTGCCACAAGGCTCAGGGCGATCCGGGTAACAGCGTCCACATCAATTCCTTCCGCAAGCCCCTCTGTGATCAGATTCGTCATATCCGCGAGCCGGCCCGGTCCGATCAGGTTCAGGACAGAGCCTGCCACGGCAAGGAGCATTGCCGTGAGGATCGCCGGAAGATAATTCCGGCAGTAGCCTATCAGACGGCGCATCGCCTGTCCGAAATCCTCTGCCTTCTCTCCGCCGCCCATCCTGGAGCCGCCCATCCTGCCGCCCCTCATTCCGCTGTTCATTCCAGAACCGCCGCGGGCGCGGTTATCCTGGGTACGGTTATCTGTAACTGTCATCTGACGCGTCTGCGTCTGTTCTTTCTTGCTGTCAGGCACTTTCCATCTCCTCCTCTCCAAGCTGGGACTGGGCAATCTCCCGGTATACCGGACAGGTCTCAAGAAGCTCCCTGTGGCTTCCCTGACCGACAATTTTCCCTTCATCCAGCACAATGATCTTATCCGCGTTCAGGATCGTTCCGATCCGCTGCGCCACGATCAGGGTCGTCGCGCCGCCTGTCTCCCGCTTCAGCGCGCTTCGCACAGCACGGTCCGTCTTATAGTCCAGCGCGGAAAAAGAATCGTCGAAAATATAGATTTCCGGACGGCGGTAGATGGCGCGTGCAATGGATAGCCGCTGCTTCTGCCCTCCGGAGAAGTTGCTTCCTCCCTGCGCCACGGGAGCATTTGCTGCTTCTTTCAGTTCACAGACGAATTCATCTGCCTGTGCTGTTTCAAGGGAACTCCAAAGGCGCTCCGGAGCCGGATTCCTGTCGTTATTTCCGTAAGATACGTTGGATGAGATGCTCCCTGCGAACAGGACAGCACTCTGGGGCACATAACCCAGCTTTCTGCGCAGAGTTTCCTGGGTGTAATCCTTCACATTCACACCATCGATCAGGATCTCGCCTTCTGTGGCGTCATAAAACCGCGGGATCAGGTTGATCAGCGTACTTTTCCCGCTTCCGGTGGAACCGATAAACGCGACCGTCTCCCCGTGACAGGCAGTAAAACTGATATCGTGCAGGATATCCTCTTCAGCGTCCGGGTAACGGAAGGACACATGCCGGAATTCAATCTCACCTTGTTCAAACAGTTCCGAACTTGTTACTTTGCCGTCTCTGATCTTGATTTCCGTATCCAGCACTTCGTTGATACGCTTTGCGGAAACCAAAGCCCTCGGCAGGATGATAAAGGTCATCACCAGCATCATAAACGCCATGATCACCTGCATGGCATAAGAAGAAAAAACAACCATGTCAGAAAAAATCGCAAGCCGTTCCATAACCTCCGCGGCGTTGATCATATAGACGCCCACCCAGTAGATCGCCAGCGTCAGTCCCGACATGATCAGCGTCATACCCGGGAATAAGATGGACATCGTACGGCTGGTAAACAGGTTCGTACCGGTAAGCTCTGTATTCGCTTTTTCAAATTTATCCTCCTGGTACCCTTCAGCGTTATAGGCGCGCACAACCCGGATCCCGGTAAGGTTTTCACGGGTAACGCGGTTCACGTTATCTGTCAGCGTCTGCATCTTTTTGAACTTCGGAAGCACAAGAGCGATCACGGTCCCGAGCATCACCGTCAGGATCGCCACCGCGCCGCCTGTCACTGCAGTCCACTGCCAGTTCGTCCCGGAGATCTTCCACAGCGCCCATGCCGCAAGGATGGGAGCCTTTAAGATGACCTGCATCCCCATTGCCACGAACATCTGGATCTGCTGGATGTCATTGGTCGTGCGGGTGATCAGGCTGGCAGTGGAAAACCTGCCGATCTCCTCCATGGAGAAATCCATTGTCTTGTTATAGACTGCCTCGCGCAGCCGCATGGACAGACCGGCTGCGATCCGCGCGGCAAAGAAGCCGGTAATACAGGTCGCGGCAAGGCTTCCCAGAGCACAGAGCAGCATAAAGCCGCCCGCTTTCAGAATCTCGCTCATCTCGCTGCCCGGCGTCTGTACCAGAGTTGTGATCTGGCGCATATAATCGGGAAGCTTCAGGTCCAGCCACACGCCGCAGACAATAAATGCAAGGCTGCTAAGCAGGAAGAGCCAATCCTGCCGGCGCATATATTTCAAAATTTTAATCAAAGAAATACCCTCCATTACTCAAATTCTCTGTAACAGCTCAGCCATACATTGAGTGCAGGCCGAACTGTTACAATTCTATATAGGAAAGGGCAGCGGCAGCCAGTTCCTGCCGCTGCCCTGATGTCTTCGCTATTCTGTGCGCAGTGCCTTGACCGGATCTTTCTTCGCCGCGCTTCTTGCGGGGATCAGACCGGCAATGACCGTGATCGCCATACTGAGAAGGATCAAAAGCAGTGCGGCAGATACCGGCAGCGCCGCGGACAGGGCGGCTCCTCCTAAGAGGTTCTGCAGAAGCGAGTTGATCGGAATGGTCAGCAGCATGGTCACACCCACGCCCAGCACACCGGCAAAGAGCCCGATGATGATGGTCTCCGCATTGAACACCTGCGAAATATTCCGCCTGGAGGCGCCCATAGCGCGGAGAATACCGATTTCCTTCGTACGCTCCAGCACGGAAATGTGTGTGATGATCCCGATCATGATACTGGACACGATCAGCGACACCGCCACAAACGCGATCAGCACATAAGAGATCACATCCACGATCGTTGTAATGGAACCGGTGAGCAGCGCCACATAATCGGTATAAGTGATCTGATCCGTCTCCTCTGCGCCTTCGTTATAATGCTCGATACATTCTGAGATGGCGTCCTTGTCTTCAAAGCTGTCGGCATAAAGACTGATCGAGGAAGGAGCGTCATAGCTGACCTTGCCGAAATTCGTCATGTTTTCCTCATAGCTGGCGCCGTCAATGTATTCGTCATAGACAGTCAGAAGCAGTTCCGGATCCGGGTCCCCTGCAAGCCATGCGTCCAGAGCCGCCGCCATGGCTGTCTCGTCCGTCTGTCCGGATGTCATGCCCGCAGCACTGCCGCCCGACGGCGTCTGACCGCTGCTTTCACCGGAAGCATTTTGTGATTCAGAATACATGACCATCGTATAGAAGGAAGCCTTGTCGGAAACACCCAGACCGGAGAGATATGCTTTCGCGGCCTCTGTCTTCGCTGTATCGTCCACTGCCTCAAAAGCCATCCCGTTTAACACATTGGTCGTCTCATCCTGCTCCTGTGCCAGTACAACAGTGCTCTCATCGGTATGCCCGATCATATAATCAGTCAGCAGGGATGTATAGGCAGCCGGTGTGGAAATGTCCGCGTTCGCGGCATCCTCTTCTGCCCGGATCACGCCGGTCACGGTAAGCTTCACTCCGTTTTCCAGCAATGGCTCGACCTGCATCATATCATCTCCCACATAGAGGAAGGTTCCGTCTTCCTGCTCTTCATAGTGGTCGCATGCCGGCAGCAGATAGAAGGTATGCCCGCATATTTCTTCATAATCCCATGTGCGCTCCGGAACCTCTTCACCCTCTTTGATCTGCTCTGTGATCTCTGTATATTCCGCTCCGGTGATCAGCCCGAGCTGATAGAGCGAAGCGGCGGAAATGGAACTGTTTTCATCCAGAACGAGAACAACCTCGTCATAGTTTTCCGGCCATGCGCCATACACCACCTCATAGCTGTCCGTCAGGATGGGGCTGACAACGGCGCCGTCTTTCCCCGGCATCAGTTCGGAGAAATTCTCCGCGCCGCCGGAGGTACCGCCCATCATGGAACTCATGCGGCTCATATTTGCCGCAGGGCCGCCCGCCGACTGTGACTGGGAACCGGAAAGTGTGGAAGAGCTGACGTTTTCTGTATCAGCGTCCGAAGAAATCAGATTCCCGTCCGCATCGTAGGAATAAACTTTAAAATTCACATCGTAGGTGTAGACCACGCCGTTTTCACCAAGATACTGCTGGATCTCACTGTCCGGGTCCTCCAGATAGTTCTTAAATTCCGTCAGATTGTTCTCCCGGATGTTATCCGCCATTGCCTCGCTCTGCTCAATGTCGCTGTAATCGGCATAGACGGCGCTCCGGTCTTCCGAAATATCATCCTCCGTTTCACCGCTCTGCCTCATTCCGCCCCCGGAGCCCATGATGCCGGACATATCCACTGCCTGGTCGCTGATGGTAACGGGGTAAGACGTCATGGTATCCCTCTGGATATCTTCAATATAGCTATTGACACCGTTGGACAGGGACAGGATCAGCGCGATGCCGATAATTCCGATGGAGCCGGCAAAAGCAGTCAGAATGGTCCGTCCTTTTTTCGTCCGCAGATTATTGAAGCTTAAGGAGAGAGATGTGAGGAAAGACATCTTTGCCTTTCCCATACTCTGATCCTCCGGCTTTGGAGCTACTTTTCCCGGCTCAAAAGGATCGCTGTCATCGATGATCTTTCCGTCCCGCAGCCTGACAATACGGGTGGAATACTGTTCTGCCAGCTCCGGATTATGGGTTACCATCACCACCAGCCGGTCCTCTGCCACCTTTTTCAGAAGCTCCATGATCTGGATACTGGTTTCACTGTCCAGGGCGCCGGTTGGCTCGTCAGCCAGCAGGATGTCCGGATTATTGACCAGAGCGCGGGCGATCGCCACCCTCTGCATCTGCCCGCCGGACAATTGATTCGGCTTTTTGTGAAGCTGGTCTCCTAAGCCCACATCGGTGAGCGCTTTCTTCGCATGCGCCCGGCGTTCATCGCGGGAAATCCCGCCGATGGTCAGCGCCAGCTCCACGTTGGCAAGGATCGTCTGGTGGGGGATCAGGTTATAGCTCTGGAATACGAAGCCGATGGTGTGGTTGCGGTAGGTATCCCAGTCCCGGTCTTTATACTCTTTCGTAGAAACCCCGTTGATGAGAAGATCGCCGCTGTCATAGCGGTCCAGCCCTCCGATGATATTTAAAAGTGTTGTTTTTCCCGAGCCGCTGGGGCCGAGAATGGATACAAATTCATTATCACGAAGATTCAGACTGACATGATCCAGCGCAACCTGCGTCAGTTCGCCTGTCTGGTACTTCTTGGAAATCTCTTTTATCTGAAGCATAGACCTCATCCTTTCTGCCGCACGATATTTTTGCTTTTTCCTGTGCTGCATATTTATCATGTACTTCTTTTTTCAACTGAATCTCAACCAAACCTCAAATAAACCTCAAATAACGACAGTTCAGCCATGTTACAGTACAATGGCTGAACTGTCGTTATAGTCAGCGCCTTCTCTTCCGGCGGAAAGCGCCCTTTATGTGAACCGCCGCATGGACAAAAGTCAGGATCAAAAGCAGCAACACTGAAATCCTGTGCAGCGCATCCGCAAATAGGAATCCGCTGACGACAGCCAGAAGCATCGCTGCCGCAAGGAGGATATTCCATACAGTCTGTATGACGCGTCTGCGCTTATACCGCCCTTTTCCGATGTTTTCCCAGAAAGAGAGGTTCAGCATATTATGCGCGATGAATAAAATGAGCATCACAACGCCAAGAATCATATGAAGCAGGATGCCCGTAGCCTCATAACGGAAAAGCGCTGTCAGGACGATGAGCATGGCGATATCAACGCCGATCTTCACGTAATGTTTCACTCTTATTTATCACCTCCGGCATATCCGTTCTCTGTCAGGAAATCCTTCAGTCCGTCTTCATTTCTGACAGACAGCCCTTCCGCGACTGTGGCGTCCGGGCAGAGCTCTTCGATCTGCTCCGGTCCGGAGCCTAAGCCCAGCGCCTGGCTGGTTGCCACCGGAACGATCGTCTTTCCGGAGAAGTCATATTCCTCCAGAAAACTCAGAACAGGCTGCGGAAGGCTGCTCAGCCAGTTGGGGTAGATTAAAATGACTATTTCATATCCTTCTATGCTGTCCAGATGCTCGGTCAGCTCCGGCCGGACGTCCGTTCCCATCTCACTGTGATGACGGTCGAAAGCGCCATTGTAGCTCTCCGGGTACAGATCTGCCGTCTTAATTGGGAAGATATCTCCGCCCGTGGCTTCTCCCGCCGCTATTGCATACAGTTCCGCATGACCGTAGGCCTCACCGTCGTCGTCCACTTTCAGGCTTGCCGAGGACACTGCGTCGATCTCCTCCGAAGTATATTCCCGGTTGTTTGCCACAGAGAAATAGGCAATCAGCGTGTCGCTGTCTCCTTCTACCGACATCACACCGGTGGAGATGTGATCCGGCGTCACATTTTTTGCCAGCGGATTCGGGAAGAAGGTGCAGTAGAATACCCCGATCCCGATGCCGGCTGCCGCCACAACACCGCAGACCACGCCGATGATGATTTTTTTCCGTCTGCTCATTTTCTTCTTTTCTTTCTTTTCTTTACTCATATTTTGGTTCTCCTTTCCTGCCGGTATTGTGGCTCTCCTCTGTTTTTAACTGTCTTCCCTTTTCGGAATCCAGCCCGCGATATCTTCCAGAGAGAAGCCGCTGTCAAGCTCCTTTTGATACACGCTTTCATAGATCTGTTTTTTCTGCTCATAATCCGCATTCATCATGCGGGCGCTGTTTTCCCGGACAGATTTCCCCGGCTCCGGATAAATGGGCGGAAGCACATGGAGGATATACTGCACCTGATAAAACTCGTCATTGTCCCTGCGCTTTTTCTCCCGCATCTCCACAAAGCAGGAAACCACCGGGACCTGACACTTTGCCGCGTAATAATAAGCGCCCCGCTTTGGCGGACGGGGTTTCCGGTAGTTAAACCACATCTCCTGCTCCGGATAGATCAGCACCCACTGCTTCCGGTCCAGAAGCGACTGGAGAAGGGGCTGGAATTCTTCTTCCATATAATTCGCGTCAGAGGTCACGGGCAGTGTATCTGCATAATACAGCAGGAAACCAACCAGACCCGGCGCGGCAAAATTCACATCCTGACTGACCGTATAAAGGCGGTTCCGCCCGGTCTTCTTTACCATTTTCCGGATGATCGTGCTGTCCAGAGGATTAAAATGATTGCTCGTGATAATGGCTCCCCCTTCGACGCCCGATAAGTTCTCCATGCCCGCGATCTGCGTATCCAGATTCTGTGTCCAGCCCACACTGTCCCGGATCAGCCGGGCGCATCCGCTGCAGGCGCGATAAGAAAAGGTGTTCCGCCGCTTAAGGAACTCATAAACAACGGCTTTCCTCTGTTCCGTCCCCAGCACCGCGTCGCCCGGTTCTACTTTCCGGTTCCAGTCCCCCTCATCTGCGGCGCTTTTTATGTTCTGAATGACCGCTCCTTTTTTCCCGCCGACGATCATAACCTCACCTGAATCCCTCTCTCGTACAATTTGCGGAAAGTAATGTCATGATCCGGGCTGCGGTCCGCTTTCTCGATCAGCGCCGCCAGCTTTTCCTCGTCCCGTTGTTTTTGTTCTTCGCTGTAATTTTCTTTATGGGTCAGTATTTCCGGATAAAAAACCGATTTTTCCGCATATCTCCAGAAATATTCCTCGTACTGTACGCCATCATAGCACCATGGCTTATCGAACAGATTATAGTGGATCAGCTTCGGTTCGGTAAAGTCCGGACTGCCTTTCTCCGGCATGACATCCCAGCATTGCTTCAGATAGGCGATCTTCCCGTGGCACATCGCGTTTATGTAATCCTGGTCCGGCGCCAGGCTATCCACATGGTATGTATTTAAAAGCTCCAGAAACCGGCTGGCAAGCGCCTGAGCGCGCATCTCCTTCATATTCATGACCAGTACGCCGGAGTTGATATATTCCATCCGCTTCACGCCGATTCCCTGTTCCATGTAGCGCACCAGCTGCGGGATATTCTGGATGGAGTAATCCGTGCACGCCCCGATGATGTAATCCTCTTCCAGTTTAACCTGATACATCTCCGAAATGTCGCCGGGGACGACAATATCGCTGTCCAGATAAATTCCCTTGTCATATTCCGGAAACATATCCGACAGAAAGATGCGGAAGTAAATGGTCAGGGTGAAATAATCACAGCGAAGCCGGTTTTCCTCCCGGTCGGTAATGGTCTTCAAGGTATCCGCCATCTCTGTAAAAAGGATTTCGGAATGGCCGTCCGCCAGGGATGCCAGCTTTCTCTTGTTTTCTCCGCTAAGCCCCTGATGGACGATATGTATCTTATAGTCGTAATCCTTTGATGCATTTTCAAGCAGCGAAGCGATCGCCACGCCGGCATACGGCGCGTAACCGTCGTCAATGGTAAAAAATACGGGGATACCTGTTTTTTCCTGTTTCATCTGTCTACCTCACTATCTCTGTATTTGTCTGTAATGTTTCGTGGATCGTCCGGTATTCCTCCAGAATGGAGTCGTATTCATAAATCCTTAATTTTCTGTGCAGCGCGTCTGTCTGCCACGGTTTCACTGTCAGCGTATGCAGCCATGGGAAGAAGCGGAAGCTGGTGGTAAAGTGCTGCAGCGCTGTATCCTTATGAAGTTTTCTCTGTTCATTGTACCTGCGTCCGGCGATCACTTTCTTATCCGCCAGCCGGTTGACCGCAGACTGATCCGGCATGAACATCTTCTTGTCCCGGCACAGCCTGCGGCACCGAGAGAACAATCCGCTCTCCCGGATCTTTTTCATGTCCAGCAGCAAAACCCCGGAATTCAGATAATCCATCCGGAAAGGCTTTTGCCGGAAAAACCATTTTCCATAGTGATCCAGCACGCCTGCCAGCTCATGTCCCTCCAGATCCTGCCCGTAAAATTCTCCTATATCTCTCCTGCATACCACATCGTTATCCACATACAGGATGCGGTCAGGGATCTCCGGGATCTCATCGGCATACAGCCGCAGCATACAGCAGGGGGTAAAGCGGGTGTCCATATTGGCAAGTGGAAGATCTGCCCGGAATATTTCCGTTGCGTCAATCCTTTTGACAAAGCTGCCATCCCCTCTTTTCGATACACGATCGTTCAGGGAATCCGCGCAGGCATCCGTGACCGGCACACAGCCGGCTTCGGGAAGCGTTACCGTCAGGACATAAATATGAAGGGGCTCCTTCGTGTGCTCCAGAAAAGAAAGGATTGAAATGATCAGTCCATCCTCGATCTTTCTGTCGCCGCAGTATAACAGATTCATTTTCTCACCTCTTCTTTCTTTTAACAGGGGATATATTCATCTTAAATGAATGACGACATACTCACATCTTTCCTGGGTACGGAGCGGGAACCCGACTCCCGCGGCCCCGGAAGATACGATGATCCTGCATGAATCCTCCTGATATTCTCCATAGTTTCGTGTTCCGCTCAGCTCCGAAATATATCCCACCGGAAACATCTGACCGGCATGGGTATGCCCTGATACCTCCAGATCGACTCCCTGAGCGGCATTTTCTTCCGCCTCTAAGGGCTGGTGATCCGCAACGATCAGGAAACGGCTCCTGTCTGCTCCTTCCAGCAGCTTTTCCAAAGAATCACGGCCCTCCGGCCGTTCGGCATCCTCCCTGCCTGCCAGAACCAGATCGTCCCCAAGGTTCACCCATTGGTCGCTCAAAGCAGTAATGCCATTTTCTTCCAGGGACTGAGCCAGTTCATCATCTGAATAGGTGCGGTCTTCCATGTAATACTGTCGGTCGTGATTGCCATAGACGTAAAAAGTGCCATAGGTGCTCTTCAAGTCTCCAAGTAAGGAAAAAACTTCCCGCATATCGTCTTTCGATGTGCCTTCTTCTACAATATCACCGCCCAGAATCACCAGATCCGGCTGCACAGCGTTGATCTCATTGATCTTCTCTTTCAACACATCCGGATTCTGGATCGTTCCATAGTGGGTATCTGTAATCAGTACAACCTCATAATCAGACTGCAGTTTATCCGAAACCACTGTGTATTCTGTTTCCACGATGTGATCCATATTCCATGCACCATAACCCAAAACCAGACAGGTAAGCAATATAGGAAGAGCCCCTCCGCAGCAAAACATACGGATACGCCGATACCAGCTTTTTTCCTGATACTTTCCCGCAGCCCGCCGGATCGCAGTCGCGATACATTCCGCCAAAAGGGACAGAGCGATCAGATAAGCGATAATCAGGCCGAAGATACTCCAGCGGATACTGAAAACAGCTGCCAGAACAGAACCGGCGGCGCGAAGCAGCCGAACGGACCTGATTTTCACATGGATTCCATATGATATCATCCATCTTCCTGAGATCCAGTAAAGAATGGTCACCATACAAAGGGCCAAACCGACCAACAGAATCACATACACTCAGCCAGAACCTCCTTTCCTCGTATTTTCATGAGCATAACCTTCCAACCTCAACTCAGTCTCAACGGTTTTAAAAATCTTTTTCTCTTGTTGAGGTTGAGTTGAGATTTCCGCTCTAAGATGTTCATGCGGTGGATGCAGTGCTGTGGTATAATTCAATACGTAACCAGTGCTTATTCAGTGAATGGCTTAGGCTTGAACCTGTCAGCGCAAAAAATAGAGATGAAAGGAAGTGAAAAGTCGAGGCAAAGCCTGCTCGACTGCGGAGTATGTTTCAAATTTTAGTAGTAGAAGACGACAGAGAACTTCGCGAGCTTTTCTGTACGGTTCTTGAAGATAACGGGTATACGGCAATCCCCGCTGAAGATGGAATCGCCGCTTTTGACGTGTTGGACGATTCTCTCATTGATCTGGTTATTTCCGATATTATGATGCCGCGGATGGATGGATATACATTGACCAGCCATTTACGCGAAGCGGGATATACCATGCCGGTACTGATGATCACAGCAAAGGAAAACGCTGCTGATAAGCGGGAAGGGTTTCATGTCGGAACAGACGATTACATGGTAAAGCCCATTGATGTCAATGAAATGGTATGGCGCGTGGAGGCGCTTCTTCGCCGCAGCCAGCTTGCAAGCCAGAGAAAAACAAAAATCGGTGGAACCGAGTTTGACTGTGATACGCTGACTGTCAGCTGCGGCGAAACACAAATAGAGCTTCCTCAGAAGGAATTCTTCCTGCTGTATAAGCTGGCAGCTTCTCCAAACCGCATTTTTACCCGACGCCAGATCATGGACGATGTGTGGGGGCTGGACAGCGAAGCGGATTCCCACACGCTGGATGTACACATCAGCCGTCTGCGGGAACGGTTTAAGGAAAACCCTGACTTTGACATTGTGACAGTCAGAGGCCTGGGGTATAAGGCGGTGAAGAAGCATGATTAAAAAGGAAAAAAAGGGGACCGCCAGAATATCCTTTATGTTCTCCCTGCTGATCTTCCTCACACTGACCGTCACGCTGCTCCTTTCCGGATTTCTGATCATGAGCCTTGCAAAAACAGGCATACTTACCGGACCCAACCGGAGAATTGCTTTATTAATGATTGTTCTCAGCAGCATAGTCGCCGGCACGATATTATCAAAAATCGCAGGGAAAAAGCCGATTCGGGCGATCATCTCCATCAGCGAGGCTACAAAGGAAGTGGCAAAAGGTAATTTTGAGGTATCACTGGAGGAAAACGCGCCCGCCCTGGAGCTTCAGGAAATGGCGCATAATTTTAACATCATGGTAAGGGAACTTGCGGGAACCGAATTATTGCGTAACGATTTTGTAGAGAATGTTTCCCATGAATTCAAAACGCCTCTTTCTGCCATTGAGGGCTATGTGACTCTTTTACAGAGGCCGGGTCTTTCTGAGGAAAAGCGTGCAGAATACACGAAAAAGATTCTTTATAACACGAAGCGTCTTTCCTCACTGACCGGAAATATCCTCCTGCTGTCCCGGCTGGAGAACCAGGAAACGGGAATTAAAAGGGAAGTTTTCTGTCTGGACGAACAGCTCCGTGAAATCATTCTTTCACAGGAGGGAAACTGGGCGGGAAAAAATCTGAATTTAGAAATCGACCTCGACATCGCCGACTACTGCGGCAATAAAGACCTGTTAGCGCATGTGTGGCAGAATATTTTAAGCAACGCGATTAAATTCGCCCCTGATGGCGGTGTCATACGGATTCTTTTGCGCGGCCGGAGTGATGCGGTTGAGGTTTCTATCGTGGATAACGGTACTGGCATGAGCGAGGAAGTAAAGCGGCGGGTCTTTGAAAAGTTCTATCAGGGAGATGCTTCCCATTCCGTACAGGGCAACGGCCTGGGACTTGCTCTGGCAAAAAGGGTTGTCGATCTGCACGGAGGAACAATCTCCGTCTCCAGCAAAGAAGGAAAAGGAACAACATTCACGGTATCACTGCCTGTTAACCAATGATTCTGCTTTGTAAAAGGAGGAAATGCTATGACACTATATGAAACGATTTATGCCAGACGGCAGGTTCGGGAATTTCTGGACACACCGCTTGAGCAGGAGATTCAGGACGACATCTTAAATTTTGCCCGAAAAGCAGAGCAGCTTGAGGGGCAGTCTGTCACCCTCAAAATGGTTTCCGCTTCGCAGGTATCGAACAGCCAGGGGGCGCCCTGCTGCCTGCTCGCTTACTGCGACCCCCATGCCGCCGCATATGCAAATGTCGGTTTTGTACTGCAGAAGGCAGATTTATATATCCAGAGCTTAGGCCTTGGCAGCGGATGGTTTATGAACATCAAACCGAAGGAAAACGGGAATGATTTCTGCATCGGTCTTGCGGTTGGCAGGACAGAACTTCCGATGCGGAAGGATGTGGATGAGTTTAAACGGAAGCCCATCTCGGAGATAAACGAACAGGATAACGTCATTACACAGGCAGTACGGCTCGCCCCATCCTCGCTTAATTCCCAGCCCTGGGAAATACGCTTTGAACCGTATTGTATACATGTTGACGATGCCGGTCATGGATTTTCCCGACTGATCCTGAAAAACAAGCTCAATAAGATCGACGTCGGAATCGCCGCGCGTCACGCAGTCGTCGCGCTTGAAAATGAAGGTTCTTCCGTTACAAATGTAATCCCGGAAGAAAACGGAAAGCAGTTTGGTTTATCAATTATCTACCAATAGGAGGTCACACAATGAAAACAGCAATCATTTATCATTCCGAGCATCACGGCAATACAAAAAAACTGCTGGACGCGATTGTAAAAAGTGCAGATGTAACACTGATCCAAGCTTCAGAATGTGCTTCGGAGGATCTGTCCGGCTTTGACTTAATCGGCTTCGCTTCCGGGATTTATTATCAAAAATTCCATGAATCCGTTCTAGAAGCGGCAGAAAAATATCTGCCGCGGGATAAAAAAGTGTTTTTCATTCATACCTGCGGCGTTAAGCGTTCTTCTTACACGGATGCGATCAGTAAAATTGCCAAATCAAAGGATGCAGAGATTCTCGACAGCTTTGACTGTCTCGGATATGATACCTTCGGACCGTTCAAACTGATCGGAGGTGTTGCCAAAGGCCATCCAAACGAGGAAGATATAGAGAAAGCCGTACGGTTTTTCAACAATTTAACAGCATGAGGAAAATGCCTGTCGGCTCTCCACCACACAGGAATGCCTGTCCATATAAAGCACAAAAGAATCAGATAGGCAGGCGTCCCTGTGGCCTCAGGATCAGCACATCACATTATGAGAGAATCAAGCGGCTCCCGTGCTTTGGCAGGTGACACTATAAATCGTCGTTGGTATAAAGTCAACTAGAATTTCCGCATCTATTCCCATTTGAAAAACGGATGGCAAAGTCTCCGCAGACAACTTGCAACGCTGCGGAATGCCATAACACCCCATTTATTCTCAGCTATCTGAATATTGGTTCAATATATGTTTTGATTAAATCTATCCTATCCCTTACCTTTGGCACAAAAAGCGCAGAAGATGACACAACTATTTTATCTCTTGTATTCACATAAATTATATTTCCTCCATCCCCCATCGCTGCATAACCATCTTCATTTACCCACCATAAATATCCATACGATAAATCATGTTTCTTCCCCCGGCCCCCTAGCAATCAATACTTTGGATATATCCTCTATCTACTGCAATCCCAATCAGTATTGAAATAATACTTTTTGTTACAGAATAAACATGAACCTGGCTTTCTCTTGTACATCCCTTGAAATATTTTTCATATACCAACTTTCCTTCTTTTAATACCACCACACCTGTGGTATTTCCATAATCAGTGTTGATTTTATGTTCAAGTTCTCTAATTCTATTCTGATCCATGGTATCTCCTTTACTTTAACTAATATGTAAACACATTTATTTCCTGCTTTATTTTTTTAATATCTTTTTTACTGGATAATAGACCTCTGTAATGAGATCCTTCTCCTGCAAAATCTCCGAAGGACTTGTTACATAAACTTCATAAAGCGCAAATCACTGAAAATACAGTAAATAGAGGCATTTTTCATAGTTCTTCCCCTCATGAATCACTTATCTTCACGGCAAATAATAGAGCGTATTTTATGTATGGCAGGCAAAATGCAGGCAATGACTACCACTTATTTTTCTTGAATATTCGTAACGAATATGCTATATTGTGAATAGTAAAGGAACAACCGCCCACAAGGGGTTGACCTCATAACAAAGAGATAACATAGAATTACCACCTCATTACTCGCCAAAGTTCCGGGGTGGTTTTTCTATGCCTTAAAGCACTATCTGATAAACGTAACTATATTCGGATAGCCTATTTTATATAAATAAGAATCACAAAAATTTTGAAATGATCCCGCATCCAGTTGCAGTATTTTTTGTTTGATAGTTTCAATATTAGCCATAACCAACACCTCTACTATTTCAAATCCTTTTGTCCCACTAAATTATCTTAAAATATTTAAATACATCTTTTATTGCTTTCTCTTTTTCAACATGGCAAATTAGTTTTTTTGAACTATCACTTTGGGGATTGTTATAGTTTTCTCTTTCCTTAATCCCACATTTTTCTTTTAATTGTGCGATATACAAGCTACTGATTTTCAATTCCGTATGATTCAGTCATACTCCTTAATTCCTCATAGGCAGCCTTACACTCTGCCGTCGTTAAATCCATCTCACTCATTTCCAATTCCACTTCTATACTCTGTTTTGCATGAAGTTTGGAAAGCAAACACACCGTCTCCACATGTGTCGGAGTTACTATGTAAACACATTTTTTTTATTCTCGTCACTTGTATAGGAATACAATTTGGCAGTATTACTTTTTTGCTTTCTTCTTTGCCTTACTATGCAATTTTTTGATACTTTCTAGATACTCTTCCTCGATCGGCGATAAGTTTTGAACCTGATACTTTCTATATTCTGCTGTTGCTTTTTCTATTGCCTGTACATGGCTGATTGTTCCTGCTCCCTGCAATAAATTTTCCCCAGCCGTTTTCAATACATTATGAAGATGCTCCACGTAATCCGACATATACATGGGATTATGACGCATAGCCTGGATCTCAGCAAAATCAAAATATCCAGATACAATATTATTTAAAATTTTCAGTTCCTCGTCATTAAGATAATTCTTTGCAATCCCTATATCTTTTAATGTAGGAAAATCGCCCGAAAAACTTTTAAGTCCCATAAAGGGCTGGCTTGCATCTGCACGTTCATATATAACCTCAGCAGCTGTATGCCCATGTGCCGCATAATGCAATTAGTTCTGCACCATTTTAAAAAATGCAATAGATTCACTGCTCTTAGGATCATAGTCAACGCTCGTTGCATAAAGGTCAAGAACCTGTCGGTACATCACTTTTTCAGACGAACGGATATCCCGTATGCGATCTAATAATTCTTTCCAGTAGTTTCCTCCGCCTAAGTTTTTCAAACGCTCATCATCCATTGTAAAACCTTTTATCATATATTCTTTTAAACGTTCAGTTGCCCAACGACGAAATTGCGTAGCAATGAAAGATTTCACACGATATCCAAGAGAAATTATCATGTCAAGATTATAATGGGTAATATTATAATTCTTGCCATCAGCAGCAGTTGTTCGGAATTTCCGAACAACTGAATCCTCCTCCAATTCACCCTCTTCAAATATATGCTTAATATGTTCACTGATATTGGATTTACTGGTCTGATATAATTCACATAATTGAGCTTGTGTAAGCCAAACCGTTTCATCCTGAAATTTTACATCTACCTTTGTATTTCCATCTTCTGTCCGGTATATGATAATTTCACTTTGTGTATTTTTCCCAACGTCCTTTTTTTATCTGTCACAGTTCCACTCCTTCCCAATCATATTTCTTCTCCCAAAAAATACGCTATCTGAGAGCCTTGATTTATCATATATTCTAATATAGTCTGTATCTTCTGCAAAAGCTCCGTGTTCTCTCTAAACTCTGTTCTATGATGTGCCACAAAACTTCCAATATATTCCTCAAGATAATATAGTGTATAGTCATAAAACTGTACCCTGCATTCTGAGTCTTTCATAATCAGTTTATATATCCACTCAATCCCAATCTCATTATAAGTTTCCATCCCAACTGTATTCAGCAGCTTAGCCAACGCATAAAACACCGCTTTAATGCTTCTTGATTTTTCAACAAAATCCGTAAAAAATGCAGCCCTTTCCGCGGAAAGCAAATCACATTTATGAACATCTTTCCGCCAAGAAGTATTTGCAAATAGATACGTTACAATAACCCTATCCTCTCCAAAAGGTACATTGTTGTTCGTATAATAATCATGCATTCCTTTATTACCAAGTTCAATCATCTTTGGTTTCATAAGTTCCCATATATTCCAAAATTCATTTGTCTTTTTATAAACCTCCTGATCTATAATAAGCCATTTTAATAGTTCTCTTACATTCTCATTTCTGACAATATCTGCCCTTTCCATAAAAGACTCAATCAAAACTTTTCTTTCTAAATTATCACAATGTAACAGTACATCTGCAAACCAAACAATGAAATTCAATGTATAACCTATGAGATTTCTTCGTTCTTCTTTCCCATCATATTTTTTGCCAAATGTCATTTTTATTGTTTTATCTTTCGTCAATTCAACAATCTTAAATGCCTCTTTCATATCTACAGAAACAAATGATATGACAACAAACGTCGCCGCGCCACTTAGCTTTGTAAAATCAATATCAGCCAGACCGATAGAATCTTTCATGAAAGCCTGTTCTATATTTTGTTGATAGCTTTCCAAAAAAGTATCAAGAGAAGAGAGTTCTCTCTGTTTCATAATTTGTATTTCGTACTCATCAGCAAGCAAAGAAAAAATATAAACAAGCTTCCATCCATCCGTTGAACTCTGTTTCCATATAGCATTCGCAATCTGTTTTATAATCCGGCCATCATCACTCCAGTCTTTAAGCACCAGTTTTAAGAGCAAATATAGTGGATTTTTATTGTCTGCTGTTTTTGTATTTTCTCCATTTATTAGTAATATAAGACCAAGCGTAATTGCTTCTACCCCATTTCCTGCTTGTCCAAATTCAAAATCTGATATTTCCGAAAACGAAGCTCCAAGTTCAAAAATAATATTCCTGCAAAAGTTCCTATCTCTATCTGTCAAATCCTTCCCAAAATCTCTAAGCAATACTGCACACGTATATGGAACAATTGAAAGATATCGATGAAATAAAAATGACTGTTCTTCATATACAAAATTATCTTTGCTATTATAATTACATAGATACTCCCACAGTTCTTCTAATTCCTTCAATACTATCGTTACGTTCGCATATTTATCATATTCTTTAAATTTCTCATTTCCATTAAATTTATAATCGCTCCATAATTCCAAATCCATATATTGATAATGATAGTCTCTTGCTTCCCTGCCCTCTTTACTTAGTTCCTCCATATCTTCGGTAAAATCAGGCATCACCATGCACATATTATTTCCTTTACCATCGGGTTCAACATTAATAACTCTTTTATAATGACGCAAATCCATTCTATAATATGCATACTTGTCTGCTGTTTGCCATGTATCAATATCCTTTGTCGCATCATCAATAGCCTGATAAATTTTTTGTAACCGCACACTATATTCTTCCCCAGATATTTCATTTTTGTCCGTCTGGTATTGAAGAATAATGTCCTCTAGCCTCTTTTGTCTATGTGGAAGTTTATTAGCTTCTCTCCGTTCTTCTTCAAAGGTATTATCTCCATGCAGCAAAAATGATGCCTGCTGCTCGGATGCAAATCGATATGAATCAAAGTGAAATATCTCTTTTGTTTTAAGGAGATCACAGACAATATCAATCATTTTCTCTGGATACGCTTCAGCAATACTTACAATAACTGCCGTCAACATAACATTTTCAGATTTTATTAATATATCTCTACAAAAATCTATTACCACATTAGAATCAGAATTTTTCACCACATTAAGAAGCCATGTCTCAAATCCCATCAATAAACTGACAAGAAGAGCTGAACCCACATGCGTTCCTCTGTACATTTTCCAAAGACGATCAGATACTGTCTGCTCTACCTCTTGCCCTTTCACATAAATCATGATTTTGATGCATTCTTTATAATCTATATTCAAATGTGATTCTAAATAATTTTCACCTACCTTATTGCAAAAACAAATCAAAAAATCAATTGCCGCATCCTGATTATTTTGCAGTAAATCTATTATTGGCGTCTTGTACGCACTCGCCGGATAGTATTTATTCGACAGATGTGAATCAATTCCGAAATAGCTATCTATATCTACACTTCGATAAACAGGTAATTGACCCTGACTAAGCCACATTGTTTCCATTAATCTGATTGTCATTTCAGGCATCGCAAACGGTATTTGTCCATAGTGATAAATGTCTGTTACCGCACGCTCTGCCAACTCACTATACATTCTATAAACATTTGAATTTATTTTAGCATAGCAAGCATCTACCCCATCGCCTTTCAGAGCATCTAAAACAGCTTGAAAAATATTGTTTAGTTCATCCTTAATCATCCATGCAGAATTACACAAAATATCATACAATTTATCAATCTTTTCATCCTTTAATTCATATCTTAAATCTTTATCATTTGATACGTATTCTAACAAAAATAATCCTATTTTCCCGGCAAACGCTGTATTTTCTTCTTTTTTATTTTCAATATGCTTTGTCCATGAATCCAGAACCTCAATTACAACAGAAGCCATTTCTTTGTCCCAACATATTGATTCTTTATGGGTAAAAATATAAACAAATAACTCTTTCCATGCATATCCAGAAGGCTTCGACAACCGAAACGGTATAAGATTTCCACGATTAAAATATATTTCTTCATGTTCCGCTACACGGCAACATGTATTAATCAGAAAAGCAATTTTCTTTAACATTTCATAGTTATTACCAGTCATGCTTAATTCAATTTTATGATAAATATCTTTTAAGTTTTCTGTACTGATAACTGTCAGCAAAACTTCATCTTTCCATATCCGATTGACATCTTTATCATCAAGAATCTTAAAAATAATATTCTGATGTTCTTCTCTGCTTGCAAAGTCTGACAACCATCCCCGGAACAATTTTCTAATTCGAAGAGAAGTCCGAAACTTTGCAAAAAACTGATCCGCTTCAATATTCTTTTTATATTGATCTGTAAAAATATGGTTAACAGCCAACTCCTCAAATACATCATGACTATGATAGTATTTTCTAGCATCATCCGTCTGATTTAATATACCAGTTTGCTCCAGTCCAGCAAAAGCTTCATAATCATCACTTGATTGTATTTCATACAAATAGCTTTCATGCTGAAGCATCTCCATTGTGATAAATAAAAGAGCCTGTTCTCTTCTGGTCGGCATATTGTTTTTACGTTTTTTATTATTTCGTACAATATCTTCCCATACCTTTTCTTCAAAAGCTTCCCTATTCAAGGCAATTCTTTCTTCATCATCCACATTATCAAGCGCAAGATATAAATTTAGATAAAATGGCGCACAAAGAAGTTGTTTAAGTCTTTTATCACTTGGCAGCCTGAAACCATGTTTATTAGACAGTTCTAAAAGATTGTTATTGCTAATTAACTCTACATGGTACTGCTGAACTTTAACTCCATTCAACAATAGATTATGAAAAGATTCTCTATAAACTGTTCTAATTGTAAGAATCAATTTCCATCCTGCTTTTATAAAAACCCAAAGAATTTCTTCAAATGTCTGTTGATTTTCTAAAACAAAATATTTCTCGACCGCATCAATATATAAAATTTTTATATTTGCCTCATTATAAATATCTAGTACTTCATCTATTGTCAGCAAGCCATGCAGTGCCAAAAATTTCAATTTACCATCCACATCCATATCTGTACTCTTAAATGCAAGGAATACTGCCTCATCTTTAAGATTTATTACAGTCCGTTTAATTAATGCAGATTTACCTGAACCCGCATCTCCATCTACAATCAGGATTTGGTTGCTTGAATTCAGAAAGCTCTCAAAATCCAACTTATTATGTTCTAAAACAATCGAATTCTCCTTATATGTCATATTTGTACTGACATTCCCTAATATATCATTTTTATGTTTATCAAGGCTTTCACAACATTTCTGGACTGCAGAATCCACCTGAAAAAAAACATTTCTGCAAATAGTAAGCTTACTATCCTGCATAAGCTGCGCTTCAATATTACTAAGCACACGCCACACGATTTTTATATTAAATTTTTGAGCTGTATTTTCTACTTTAATTTTGTATGAGGGTTCCACAATATTTTTCTTCGAACTTGGAGCAAACTCTCGGCTTATATAAAAATACAATGTTGTAATGCCCGGATATGATCTTGCTGCCCCTTCTACAGCTTCTATCAATTCATCCTTTTTGCTAGACATAGAAACACTGTCCGCATAATATTTTGCTTGAAATCCGATAAATTCATCCCCCACCCGAATCGGATTAGTTTCTATGTGCGGCTGATTAAAATAACGAAAAATACCATTTTTCTGATTAAACTCATGACAAAACAAATAATAGGCAAGATTCTCAAATGCTCTTTGCGGATTATCTGAAAATTTATAGTCAAATGCTTTCCAATCTACAGAAGTTTCTGGTATCATAAACTCCCCCATTTCTTTTTAGTACTTTTATGACAAATTAAATACTAATTCTTTGTATTTCCACATCCGATATCTACTACTACCGAAACATCGAAATATTTCTCCACCCGTTTATTTTGATTTCCTTCCTCATCTTCCACGAACACAAAATGTCTGTAAAATTGCTTAAAATAAAGCACTTCTACAAGTCTTTCTTTTGTATCAACACCACACATTCTGTATGCACCGTCATCGGAAATTGGTCCACCGCCCTCACTTTCTTTAGCTCATATCCTTCCCCGCACAGGTATTTCAGATCCCTCGCCAGCGTCGCGGGATCGCAGCTTACATACACGATTTTCTCCGGCGCCATCTTTACGATCGTCTTAAGCAGCGACTCATCGCACCCTTTCCTGGGCGGATCTACCACAATCACATCCGCATGGGCCGTTCTGCCGCCGTGCTCCCGGGCGTATTTTTCATAATACGCGGGCAGTACTTCCTCCGCTTTCCCCGCATAGAACTGGGCGTTAGTTATGCTGTTAATCTCTGCATTTCTTCTGGCGTCATCTATCGCCTGCGGCACGATTTCCACTCCATACACCTGTCCTGCCTTCTGCGCAAGAAAGAGGGAAATCGTCCCGATCCCGCAGTATAAATCCCATACAGTCTCCCCGCCCTCTAAGCCGGCATATTCCAGGGCGAGGCTGTACAGTTTCTCTGTCTGCACCGGATTCACCTGATAGAAAGACAGCGGAGAGATTTGATATTTGATATCCCCGATGTAGTCTGTGATATATCCCTGCCCCCAGAGCACCTCATAAGAATTCCCCATGATAACGTTCGTCTGTTTTGTATTCCGGCTGATGGAAATACTCTTCATTCCGTCTATTACGCAGAGTCTCTGGATGAGTTCATCCGCATGGGGAAGCCCGCTGCCATTTATGACAATACAGACCATAATTTCTTTGGTTGTAAATCCATAACGGATCAGCACATGACGCACCAGCCCGCTGCCATTTTTTTCATCATAAGCGGAAATCTGATTTTTTCTCATGAAATCAAGAACAATTTCTAATATTTCTTTGTTGACAGGCACACCCAGGACACAGTCTGTATTGGCGATGATATCATGGGTTCGTCCTGCATAGAATCCGGTCACCGGATTTCCTTCCTTATCTGTGCCGAAGGGAAACTGCGCCTTATTGCGGTAGTAAAAGGGCTCCTCCATGCCGACGACC
This sequence comes from uncultured Lachnospiraceae bacterium, assembly GCA_959022495.1. Taxonomy (GTDB): domain Bacteria; phylum Bacillota; class Clostridia; order Lachnospirales; family Lachnospiraceae; genus Mediterraneibacter. The sequence goes on from CAUEYX010000014.1 coordinate 25,635, forward strand.
GGCTCTGTCACACGATCTATAAGCGCCGGGTCAAATCCGCCGATCCGCTCCAGGCTGCCGCGCACTTTCTGCTCTTTGAAAGCGAGCTGTCTTTCATAAGACATCTCCTGTATCTGACATCCCCCGCATCGGCGCGCAAAGGAGCATTTCCACTCCACACGGTCAGGGGATGACTCCAGGATCTTCATAAGCCTCGCATACCCATAGTTCTTTTTTGCTTTCATAACTTTGGCTTCCACCGTGTCCCCGATGACGGCATCTTTAATAAACAGGGTATACCCGTCTACTTTTCCGATCCCTTCTCCGTTCACCCCAATGTCCGTAATTTTCACGACTGCCGTATCATTTTTCTGCATAGCCTGCTCCCTTTCATATCGAATCCGCGCAAAAGCGGGGACGCATCCCCGCATCTGTGATTGCCACATGCCGTTTTACGTCCCCGATGTTCTCCGTAAGTTCGACTCAAATAACCTGTTATATCCAAGCCATTCCGTACCGGTTTTTCCCTTAAATATTTCTGTCAGCGTCTGCAGCTTCGCGTCTGCGTTATCCGCCAGATTCAGCGCCAGCGCTTCTGCGAGAGCCGGCTTCTTAGGCGAACCGTACTCCAGCTCACCATGGTGCGCGATCACGCAGTGTTTCAGCTCATTGGCCAGCTTTGGCGGAAAATCCGGAACCGAGCGGACTGCCTCGTCGATCATTTCCACACCGATCACAATGTGCCCGATCAGCTGCCCCTCATCTGTATAATCATTATCCGGAAAATCGGACAGCTCCCTTGTTTTTCCAATATCATGGCAGATGGCTGCTGTATACAGAAGATCCCGGTTAAGGATAGGATAGGCCCCGGCAAAATATTCGCACATGTGAAGGACACTCAGCGTATGCTCCAGAAGCCCTCCGGAAAATCCATGATGCACAGTCTTAGCCGCTGAATGCCCCTTAAATTTCTTAATAAATGTTTCGTCATTCACAAAATAATATTCCAGTACATTCTTGAGATATGGATTGGAGATCTGGCGGATATACTCGGTCAGTTCATCATACATTCCGCTCACACTTTTTTCAGTTGTGGGCATATAATCTGCCGGATTATACTCCCCTTCTTCCACCCGGCGGATCTGTTTGATATTCAGCTGGAGACTGCCGTTGTAGCTGATAACCTCTCCATATACCTCAATAAAATCCTTTTCCTCATACTCCGCGATGCCCTGTGAATTCGGGTCCCAGACTTTTCCGTCGAGAATTCCCGTCTTGTCCTGCAGAAGCAGATTATCGTACGGTTTGCCGTTTCTTGTCTCAGCGGAACGTTTCCCTTTGCACAGATAAACATTCCTGATTGTCTCTCCTTCATGAAGCCCGTTGATATATCTCATGTCTTTCCTCTTTCTATTTTTACTGCCGGCGCGCCGCGCCGCTTATTTTATTTCCTCTCAGCAGATCCATAGGCAGATCAGACAGACTGCCCTCTGCTGTCTGACTGTTTTCTGATGGCCGGCTGTTTTCTGCCAGCCGGTTATTCTCTGCTGCCCACTGTCACCGCGAAGTCTACGTCCACATACCCTTCCGCGCCAATCCGCCTGCCTTCAATTAAAATCTGCTGGCCCGTTTTCATTTCCAGGATCGCGCTCTGGTATGATCCGATATTCATTACATTTTTATTATTCACCGCATAAATGATATCCCCGCTCTGGATACCGGCTGCCATCGCCGGAGAATCCGGATCTACGTCCACCACATATACGCCTCCCGGCATTCCCTGCTCCTCCTTAAGCTGAGGTGTCACCGTTGTGCCATATACACCGATATAGGGCACCCTTTCCCCATTAGCCAGAAGTTCTATAATCGGTTTTAGATCTGAGACTGCACACGCATTTACAACTGAACTGGCGCTGTCATTCCAGACAGTCTCCGGAATCAGCCCGATTACCTGTCCTTCCATATTAAAAAGGACTCCTGTGCCCTGGGATTCTGTGGGAATATTTGTTGCCAGGATATCACATTCCCCATCAAAAAATGTCGTCTTATAATCTGTCGAGGTGACCGTTCCATATCCCATTCCGTCAGCATATCCGAACAGATTTCCCAGCGCCATTACAGTATCCCCCTGTTTAACCAAGTTCGAATTGCCAAGATCAGAAACCTTGACCTCAGACCATGTCGATTCCTTAATCGCCGCCCTGTACACGCTGAATATAGCCAGCCCGCTATTCTCGTCTCTCATTTTCAGGAAAGACCGGTATTCTTTCCCATCCTGGAATATCACTGTCCACTCCGATGCATTCTCGCACACAAAGTCGTCCGCAAGAATCAGGAGTTCCTGTCCATTGTCCGCTGTAATCACCCCGGCCGCTCCAGTACTGATCCCTGTCATCTCTGCCTGCCAGTCCTCTTCTTCCTGTACAGGCTCTACCGTCACAATGCCTTTCCTGGCCTCTGCCGCCCTCTCGTTCATGCCTGCCATCATTTCCTCATAACTGCCGGCATTGGCCGCGGGCACAGAGTCTTCCTGCTCTGGATCACTTTCGTCCTCCGACTCTTCATCCTCCGGGATTGTTACAGTGTCAGGATCACCCCTGGACCAGTCTTCTATCCATGGTTTAAGCGCAAAAAAACCAAGGCAGGCGAACACTCCCAGAATGATCCCGTATAACGCAAATCTGGCAAGCTGTTTCACAAACTGTTCCCTGCTGATCGGCTTTGTCTTGATGGTCTCCTGCAAAAAAGAATATTTCTTTTCATCCGGGCCTTCTTCGGGACCCAGATCCCGGTCTTTATCGTTCGGCATGGACATCATTCTCCTTCGAATCCTAGTATAACTGATTCGCGTGGATTGTTCAATTGATTTTGGAAAAGCCTTTTCATTATCCCCGGAATAGGTTAAAATGTGGATACAGCGCATGTAACTTTAAATAATAACAAAATGCAAGGTGACTTCATGAATCAGAAAACACTGACAAAACTAGAATTTGATAAGATTATATCCCTTCTCGAAGAAGAGGCCGGATCTTTTCGCGGCAGGCAGCTCTGCCGGCGTTTAAAGCCCATGACAAGCCTCGAGAAGATTAATACATTCCAGGAACAGACAGAGGCCGCGTTTACCCGCATAGTTCGCAAAGGCCGGGTCTCTTTCGGGGACGCGGCACCTGTGGAAGAATCCATGAAACGGCTGGAGATCGGCGGGGCACTCAGCAGCGCGGAACTCCTGCGCATCTGCCGCCTGCTTAAGAATGCGGCCCGGGTAAAATCTTACGGACGCCATGACACCCAGGAGGATTCCATAGACTGTCTAGATGCTTATTTCGATCAGCTCAATCCTCTTACTCTGCTCTCAGCCGAGATCGAACGATGCATCATCTCTGAGGACGAGCTCAGCGATGACGCCAGCAGTACGCTGAAGCATATCCGCCGCAGCATCGGCGTTCTCAATGACAAAGTACACACCACCCTGTCCGGGCTGGTCAATGGATCTCTCAGGACCTATCTGCAGGACCCCATTATTACCATGCGGGGCGACCGCTACTGTATTCCGGTAAAGGCCGAATACCGCGGCCAGGTTCAGGGGCTCATCCACGATCAGTCTTCCACAGGTTCCACACTCTTTATGGAACCCATGGCGGTAGTAAAACTGAACAATGATTTAAAAGAACTTTACGCGAAAGAACAGGAGGAAATTCAAGTGATCCTGGCCCGGCTCAGTGAAGAAGCCGCACAGGATATTGAAGCGCTCCGGACAGATTACCGGACGCTGACAGATCTGGATTTTATCTTTGCCAGAGGAGCCCTGGCTCTGTCCATGAACGGCAGCCGCCCTGTCTTTAACGAGGAAGGGCGGATTCACATCCGGGAGGGCAGGCATCCTCTGCTGGATCAGAAAAGTGTAGTCCCCATCACAGTGTCCCTGGGAGAAGATTTCAGCCTCCTGATCATCACCGGACCGAATACCGGCGGGAAGACCGTCTCTCTAAAAACGGTCGGCCTCTTCACCTTGATGGGGCAGGCCGGGCTGCACATTCCGGCGGGCGCCCGCTCAGAGCTTGCGGTATTCCATCAGGTCTATGCAGATATTGGAGATGAACAGAGCATAGAACAGAGCTTAAGTACATTTTCCTCACACATGACAAATATCGTCTCATTCCTAAAAAAAGTCGATAAACAGTCATTGGTCCTTTTTGATGAGCTGGGGGCGGGCACCGATCCCACGGAAGGCGCTGCCCTCGCCATCGCCATTCTGTCCCACCTGCACAAACAGGGAATCCGCACCATGGCCACGACCCATTACAGTGAGCTGAAAGTATACGCGCTCTCAACGCCGGGCGTGGAAAATGCCTGCTGTGAATTCGATGTCGAGAGCCTTCGGCCGACTTACCGCCTGCTCATCGGCATTCCCGGGAAAAGCAATGCCTTCGCCATCTCGGGCAAGCTGGGACTCCCGAATTACATCATCGAAGACGCAAAGAAACGGCTGAGCGAACAGGACATCTCATTTGAGGACCTGCTCAGCGATCTGGAGACCAGCCGCCGCACTATCGAAAAAGAGCGCGCGGAAATTGCCGCGTACCGGCGTGAGGCTGAGAGTTTAAAAGAGCAGGCAGCCCAGAGGCAGGCAAAGCTGGATGAACAGAGAGACCGCATTATCCGCGAGGCTAATGAAAAAGCAAACTCGATTCTGCGGGAAGCAAAAGAAGTGGCGGACGAGACAATCCGCAATTTCCATAAGTTCGGGAAAGAAAATATTTCCGCTGCGGAAATGGAAAAAGAGCGCGAACGCCTCCGCAAAAAGATCAAAGATACATCCTCCGCCTCCTCTCTTGGATCGCAAAAGCCGAAAAAGGCACACAAGCCTTCTGACTTCAAACTGGGAGAATCCGTCAAAGTCCTGAGTATGAATCTGACAGGAACGGTCAGCTCCCTGCCCGACTCCCGCGGCAATGTCACCGTACAGATGGGTATCCTGCGGTCCCAGGTCCATATCTCCGACCTGGAAATCATTGAGGAACCTTCGCCCTACACTGCGAAGAAGTTCAGCCGCACATCCAAGGGAAAGATTGCCATGGGCAAGTCCCTGTCCGTCAGCCCGGAGATCAATCTTCTCGGCAAAACCGTGGATGAGGCAGTCACAGAGCTGGATAAATATCTGGATGATGCCCTGCTCTCCCACTTAAACACTGTGCGGGTCGTTCACGGGAAAGGAACCGGGGCGCTGCGCAAAGGCATCCATGAATACCTTAGACGGCAAAAGCATGTAAAATCATACCGTCTTGCCGAATTCGGGGAGGGCGACGCGGGAGTTACCGTTGTAGAACTTAAGTAAATTGATTGGGGCCGGTAATTTGTGCAAGGGGTCAGGCCCCTTCCGGCACCAAATTCTGAATATTCTGAAATATAATCAACAAGGAGGTACTTAACATGGTCGGAAAACAGAAAATCCTTATCGTGGATGACGATGAGAATATCGCTGAACTTATTTCGCTCTATCTCGCGAAGGAGTGTTTTGACACAAAAATTGTATATAATGGGGAAGACGCGCTCACTGCCTTTGACACATACCAGCCGAATCTGGTGCTTCTGGATCTGATGCTGCCGGGCATCGACGGCTACCAAGTCTGCCGTGAAATCCGGGCGCGGTCTTCTACGCCTGTTATCATGCTTTCCGCTAAGGGAGAAGTATTTGATAAAGTGCTTGGGCTGGAACTGGGGGCGGACGACTACATTATGAAGCCCTTTGATTCCAAGGAAATGGTTGCCCGGGTGCGCGCGGTTCTGCGGCGCTATCAGCCCTCCAGGAATGAACCCGGGGAAGGGGAAAAGACAAAATGTGTAGAGTATGAGGGAATTACCATCAATCTGACCAACTATTCCGTGACCTGCCACGGCCAGCATGTAGAGATGCCTCCGAAAGAGCTGGAGCTCCTCTACTGCCTTGCCGCCTCCCCAAACCAGGTCTTCACAAGAGAACAGCTCCTGGACCGTATCTGGGGCTATGAATACATCGGCGACACCAGGACCGTTGACGTGCACATCAAGCGCCTGCGCGAAAAAATCAAAGATCACCCGCACTGGAGCCTCAGCACTGTGTGGGGGATCGGCTACAAATTTGAGACAAAATAAACCACGGAGATATCATCATGAAGAGTATGCTTCACCTAAAATTCATTGCACTCTATATCATATTTGGGTTTCTCTGTCTGTTCACTACCGCGACCCTCACAACACAGCTGGTAGAAAACCAGCTTATGAAGGACACCTCCCGGACACTATACAAAGAAGCCACACTGATCGCAAGTGATTACCTTCCCTCGTATTTTACGGACGGTTCATCCATCGATGCAGTCCAGGCACAGCTGGCGGCAATGCGCCTGTACCTGGACGCGTCCCTGTGGTTCGTAGACAGCTCCGGCACTATGATCACTTCATCAAATATAGAAAACACATCCGCTCCTGAAGCGATCCTAGAATTTGACCCCGCAGAAATTGGCGGAAATCAATACATCTCCGGCACTTACCATGACTATTTTGATATGGATGTTATCACAGTAATGGCTCCTGTCACAGAAGATTTCTTCACGAAAGGATATCTGCTGATTCACAGCCCGGTATCCAGTGTCGAGCTGAGGTGCCATGCGGTCATGACTCCTGTCTATATCAGCCTCGGGGTGATTTATCTGCTCTCCTTTATCTTCCTTTTAGGTATCCATTTTATCGTATACCGCCCCGTGAAGGTCATATCGGAGGCCGCCAAGCAATACGCCCTTGGGAATCTGGACTATGAGATCCCGGTCGTTTCACACGATGAAGTGGGGTATCTGTCCGCGTCCCTGAATTATATGGCCGCGCAGCTGAAAGATATGGATGACTACCAGAAAAAGATCGTTGCCAATGTGTCCCATGATTTCCGTTCGCCTCTCACTTCCATCAAAGGGTATGTAGAGGCAATGGCTGACGGCACAATCCCTCCGGAGATGTACGGAAAGTACTTAAGTATCATCCTCTTTGAAACAGAGCGCCTTACAGATCTGACAACGGATCTGCTGACGCTGAATGAATTCGATACCAAAGAGCTCCTTCTTGCCAAGGCAGAATTTGACATTCAGGAAGTGATCAAAAATACAGCCGCATCCTTCGAGGGTGTCTGCACCCCAAAACATATTTCCATCGAGCTGCTCCTGATGCCCGGAATCGTCCGGGTCTATGCAGACAGGCGCAAGATCCAGCAGGTGCTCTACAATCTGATCGACAACGCGATCAAATTCAGCGAACACGGCTCCTCCGTTACCATAGAGGTGACGGTAAAGAATGATAAAGTCTTTATCTCCGTGAAGGACCATGGAATTGGCATTCCCCGGAAAGAGCAGAACAAAATCTGGGAACGCTTTTACAAATCAGATCTCTCCCGCGGGAAAGACAAAAAGGGGACCGGTCTTGGGCTGTCCATTGTAAAGGAAGTCATCCAGGCGCACAATGAGCACATCAATGTGATCAGCACAGAAGGGGTCGGCACAGAATTTATTTTCTCTTTAAGCCGTGCGTGATCATCATAGAGCTGTACCCCATTGCAATATTAAGGCAAAACAGGAAGGACACTCTCGGACAGCGAGATTCCTTCCTGTTTTTATTTCTTGTCTTCAGCCGGTTATTCCCGGCTGTTTATCTTTCTCATTTTACCATTCTATTCTTGTACACCGCTGTAAATACGGTCCCTGCTCCAAACAGAAGAACCAGATAGAATATGATATCCGCAGAGTCACCTGTCTGCACAGCTTCGGTATCCGGAACATCATCTGCCTGCATTCCACCCTGGCTTACATTCTTACTAGACAGATCTTCTGAATTGGATGTTCCTGCCGATTTAGATGGTTCTGCCGAATTAGAGGACTCCGTCGGTTTTGGGGGCTTTGCGGGATCAGAGGGATCACCTGTCTCTCCGCCCTTTACGATAAGCCCTTCTTCAGCCCGTCGCAGGGCTTCCACTGCGTCATCCACCGTCTGCTGCTCGTCTGATGACAGAGTATCATCCGCAGCCACCGCCTGTGCGGATGCCAGCGCAGTCCTAAATACAGCCGCTGACTGTTCTGTATACCTGCCCGGGTCAAGTTCTGACACTTCCTTAAGCAGTTCTTCCAGTACTGCCTTGTCTGCTTTCAGTCTGAGCCCTTCCATTGCATCCACCAGAATGTTCCATGCTTCATCCACCTCACTCTGCATTGCGTCTCCATCCCTGAGCACTTCCTCTGCGGCTGCCAGCGCATTTACAAACTCCTTCTGTCCTGCTTCCACATATCCGCTTAAATCGATCATACATCCCAGCCCTACCGCCATCTCAAGGTCCGTTTTATCACCTGCTTTCATATCAAGTGCCTGAATCGCTTTCATCAACTTAAAGGCCGCATTCATCACCTCTTCCTTTGTGGCGGATCCATCTGCCATCACTGTTTCACCTTCTGCGATCGCCTCGTCGAGCAGTGCCCTGACTGATTCAACACAGCCATCCGCATCACCGTCAGCCTTATGCTCCTTTGCCCGGTTCAGGAAATATTCAAGAGTCTTCCTGCTGACAGGTTCAGGTGTATTTACTGTCTCTCTCAGTGTGGATGAAAGCAGGGGCACATAAAACTCTTCAATAGCCAGGAAGTTCGGATGCGTGCCCGTTGCTTTCTCTCCCTCTCCGGGGATCGGGATATTGCCAGAGTCCAGGGCGTCAAACGAATATTTCAGCCTCATTTCATCAATGGATGTATCAAGCGCACACTCATCATAGGCATTCGCCACAGTCACTCCCATATCCTCACATATCGCTGTCTCAAGTTCATGGAGCGCCGTCTGTACATCTTTATCCCTTGAACCCAGTTTGTGTACTGCTGTGTAAATGATCCGGGCATCCGGCCAGTTCTCCTGCATTGCACTAATCGTACTGCGGAACGCCCCTGCAAATGTATCTGTTCCTGTACTGCTGACTGTCCCTAATTTATCCATAATCTCAGGATACGCATCATTTGTTCCGCCATCAAAAATAATATAATCCGGATCACATCCGTCATCTGCTGCCTCAAGCACCTGGCAGTCCAGTATCGTGCCTCCAAGCCCGTTCTCATCCACTACACTTCCGGGCATAATGCGCGCTCCGTTGTTGGCATAGTTTCTCTCAATAACCATACCCTCTTTCTCAGCGGTAAACTCTACAAAACCAGCCGCTTTATAGAGATGTCCGTCAATGATACTGTCACCGAATGCAATAATCCTTTTACCTGCAAGTGGATATTCACCGGCACCCTGCGCGCCATATACCTTAAAATTATCAATGCTCTGCACTGCCGGATATACAGTACCATTTTTGGCTATTGTCCAATAACTCATACTTACCATTTTCGCAAGGTTCGATGCCGTTGTACCAGTTTCCTCTGATACCAGAATTTTCCCCTCACTATCCCAAATAATAATATCTGTCTTTTTCTGATTAAAGTCCGCGCTGATCTGAATGCGGTATATCTGATTCGGGATGAGCTCCAGTTTGTTCCATGACGGCTCAGGCGCAGTCCGGCTCGAATCACTCGCCGCTCCATTCGTAGAATACCTAAGTTCGTATGTTTTGTCCGTTTCGTTCCCACAGCCGCACAGAGCAAATATCAGCCTTCCGTATGTATCCCTGAAATCCAGTCCTGTCTTTCCTCTGTCCTCCGGGATATCGGAAGACCAATCAAACACAATATCAACAGAAGACTGTCCCTGCACTGTATAGTCAAATTTCTTAATGGAGGTGTCCTCGTTTTCCATTCCTTCCGTAATTCTCAGCCTGCCGTCTGTGATGGACGCCCCTTTATCAAAACCGAAGTTACCTGAAATTTTATCAAAGTTCTCGTCGATCAGCAGGACTCCATCCGGAACTTTTACCGCTGTCTTTTTAAACTCATCAAGCGCTGTCCGCATTTTCCATACGGCTGTAGCCACATATTCCGCTGAAACAGCCGGATCACCTTTATCGACCAGCGCTTTCCGTGCCTCTTCGATCGCAGCGTTAAGAATGTTTCTATTATCTTCTGTATAACTTTCTATTTTAGCTTGTTCCTCCTCAGCCTCTTTCACCAGATTTTCCAGTTCTTCATACAGCTCCGCTTTCTCCTTATCTGTTTTAATAAGAAGAGCGTCAAAGGCGTTTTTAAGCAGCTGTATCTGCGTTTTGACCGAAGATGAGGAAGGTTCTTCCTCTCCAAGAAGACTTTCGGCATTCTTTAAAGCTGTCTGAAACTTTTTCCACGAATCATCTGTGTAATTCCCCTGTTCAATCTGACTGTATTCGTCATAAATTTTTTTCAATTCTGAGACATCTACATAATTTCCTGTCCTTGTCAGATACACATAATCCAGGGGGAGGATATAGAGCTTTCCTGTTTTTCCTGTGACAGTATATGTAAACTCATGAGTCCCTTTTGTCAAGGCTGTCTCTCCTGATGAGACAATTGGAAATGTCCCGTTTCCCTTATTCATGTCCAAAGGGGTGCCCAGAGGTTTCCCGTCTACCGCGAGCTGGACCGTTGCCCTGTCCGAACTTTTTTTATAGCAGGTATCAATTCGGTAGATACCATCCATCGGCACGTCTCCGGTTATTGTAATGGAATCTCCTATTTTATTTGCACTTACTTTTACCCATCCGCCGGCGCTGGCTCCGTCATTATAAACATCAGACTTCAAGCCTTCTGACAATTCGTACGCGTGTTCTGCCTCTATTTTCACCTCAGCCTTTTCAATCACTTCCGGCTCTGACAGAGAGTTCTCTTTCGTAACAATACGCACGCATCCATATGCCGGAACAGAGAATGTAACCTTTCCCTCCTCTTCCCTCAGCTGGTCTGAAAAATCCTCTTCCTTATGCCAGATATCGTCTTCGTCATAATACCCGATCTCCGCACAGAGCACATCTTCCGATTCCGCATTATTAAATACGAATGTGTTTTTCTCCTTTGCGGCCAAAAAAGCAATCTCATCTTCATTTTTATTTACTGCAATCCCCACCCCATTATCCTGTGTTTTAAATGTGATTCCTTTATTTCCAAGAACCTCGTTCTGCGTATAATTATCCGCGCCTGAGGAAACAGCATTGAAATAGACAAGCTGGCTGCCCCCTGCTTCACCCGGTGTTTTTGTCGCAAGGTCAAATCCAATCTTCTTCAGCATATTGTTGGTCCTGCCAAGGGCAGTCACCACTGCTTCTTCCCCGGTTTCGTCTGCCCCTCTAAATGGCGAAAACTGCTTTTTCTCCTTGTCATATGAATAAATCTCACATCCATCCGCGCTGGCCGCATCATAGATCGTCACATAAGAGCCGCCTGATAGAGCGGCAAGTACATCTTCCGCAAGGTACAGACCATCCTCCCGGGCGTCTTTCTGTCCCAGTTCCATCATCATTGTCAGGTTCTTTCCCTGGGCAAACTGACTGCCCGCCGTGCCTTCTGTTGCAAGCTGAGATGGCGTCTTACGGTAGTGGTCAATCCCTATGAAATCGATCGAGGTCTTTCCTTCTCCCCTCATTTTTTCATTATACGCTACACCTTCTACATCCGCGCTTTCATCAAGATTGACTCTTGTCCATACGGGATGCGCGGACGTTTTCACTGCTTCCGCGAGATTATTATTGTATTCCCACATAGTAATTTCTCGGAATTCCTTATCACTTACACCCAGCTTTTCCTGCTTTGTAACGCATGTATCGCACATACAGTGTTCTGTCTTTTTGCTCCCGTGAAGTCTTCCGACTCCCGGCTCGTTAGACACCTGGCACCCGATCACCGTGTCAGCATTACTCAGAGAACCAATATGGTCGAACACCGCTTTTACCGCGGCCGCCTCCAGCTCCCTGAGCCCTTCATCATTCTTACACATTATGTAGTTATAAAGCCCGGTTGTATTCCCTGCTTCCGTCTTCTTTAAAAGAGGGGTCCCCGCCTGGTCATCATCTAACGTTTTTTGATAATTCATCTGTACATGGACCGGTACCCTCTCATCAGAACTAATGCTGCACGTATCAGTTCCAAACCACAGCACTTCAAATTTCATCCCTGCATTGTCCGCAAAACGAATCGCATTGTCCAGCACCGTAAAATCATATTCTTGTGCGTCCGAATAGACAAGCTGCGGTCTTGCGTCCAGTCCATCTGTATTATTGTCATCAAAATCACCCAGCTTGATCATCTCATCTTTTACATCATCTGATATTTTGAACGCAAAAGAGACGGTCCCGTCCTTTGCCCACTCAGATGTCTTTATAAATTCTGAAACATTAAAATCATAGTAATTTTTTTCGTCAATTGTATCCCAGTCCTCCGTCCGAGCCGCCTTGATTACGCCTTCTCCCCCGAGATTATACCCATTCACGCGTCCGGGTGCATTATTCCATGTAATCGTATCCCGGCTCCAGCTGTCATCTTCCAAGGCATATACTTCGATTCTCCTCCCGTTTTTCATGGCATCCCTGTTGTACACCCGGATCTTTGCACCGTCTATCTCTTCCTGGGTCATATCTGCTATCGTAAACTTCACATATCCAAGCGCCTGCCTGCTTTCATCATCCGAATACTGCAGCTGTATTCCGCTCGGATTGTCATTATACACTTTATCCGCGTTTTCCCCTCCATATACGAATGCGCTCTCTACTGCGGCAGTCTGATGATTGGGCTGTACATCCGTCCAGCGGATCTGGCTGTTTGCCACTGTAAATCCGTCGTCTGCCGCAATCTGGAAAAGCTCTTCTAATTCTTTGTCCGAACACGCATAATTCGGATCATCCTTTAACTTATCAATACGGATCTGTATCCCATTATACCAGAATGGCTTTCCATCAACCTCAAGAACAGCTGTCCTTGAATACTGCGGGTTGTCAATTGCTACCTGTGAGACTGTTCCTGACCTGTTTCCATCCACAGATGCAAAAGCTGTGTCTGATGGCAGCAGGAACAAATTGGCTGTCAGTGTACCCAAAAGTACTGTTGACAGAATTCGTCCTCTTTTTTTCTCCCTGTTCCGTTTTGACATGAAACTTCCCTCTCTTTCCAATATTTTTAAAATTATTTTATATCTCAGAAAACGAATGCAGAATACAAAAAGTCGACTTATAATCCAGAAAAATCCGACTTATTTCTAAATAACTCATGGAATATACCATTATTTTTTGATATTTTTACGTAAAAGCAAGTTTTTTCGGAGAGTTTCACACCAATCAAAAACACCGGCTGAAACCGAATATTATTCATCCGATCCTGCCGATGCTTTTTGTTACTTTATTTATATTTGCCTGCAGCTCTACTCGTACAGCATTCCCTGTACGGACTCATCCTCCATATTTTCCTGATCCACCCATGTATACCCGGTATCTACTACCGCCTCGTTGCCGATCTCAAGCACCGTGCGCGCCGCCGCAACCACAGCAGCGTATCCCATGCCAAAAGGATTCTGTACAATCAAGCCGTCAATCTCTCCATTTTTAAGTGCCTGTACCTGCTCTTTGCCCGTATCAAAGCCTGCAAGAGCGATATCCTCCGTCTTTTCCATATGTCTGAGGGTCTCCAGTCCCAGCATAACAGCATCCGCATTGGTCCCGAAGCACCCCTTCAGGTCCGAATGTTTTGACAGATAATACGCCACAGCCTCCTCGTCGCTCATGCCGCCGGCAATGGAATCGATATCCTCCAGCCTTGTCCGCGCTTCCTCGGACATCCCTTCCTCATTTTCCGCGTCAGAGCCGAGTCCGGATGCCGCCTCAGTCCACGCGGCAAGTTCTTCTGCCGTAACGCCCAGCTCCTCTGCCGCTGCCTGACGCTTCATCTCATCAAGCTGGTCCATGTAGATCGTTTCTACGAGGGTCACCCCGGGATGTGACGCTGAAAGTTCATTCCGAAATGCCTCCGCGCGCTCCCTGGCGTTCCCTGATACAGAATCCTGTACGATGAGGGCTGCTTCGCCGCTTTCCCCCATGGCGCCGCAGAGCTTCTGCGCCCCTGCGGCCGCTGCCTCGGCATTGTCTGTCATACAGGTGCACTGAATCCCCTGATAACTATTTCCCGAATCAAAAGCAACGATTGAAATGCCATTTCCAATTGCAAGGTCAAACTGGACTGCCGACGAATCCTCGTCTATGCTGGCAATGGCAATCACGTCAGGATAACGGGACATCTCCTCATCAAGAATATTCACCTGTTCGTCAATATCTTCGTTGTCTGCCGGGGCATTGAAAAGGACTTTGATCTTATCATCCCCGGTGTATCCCAGCCTCTCATTCATATCATCCGCAGCCTGCTGTACCCCCGCCTGCACCTGCTTCCAGTAAGGAGAATTCTCCATCTTGCCGATGACCGAAATATACGTCCCCGGCTCCAAGTCCAGATCATCTACCGTCCCATATACAGCGGGAGAAATCATACTCAGCTTTGGCTGCCACTCCGGCACCTGATTCTGCTCTCCCGTAAACACATCATCTGTATCCTGCGCGCTGCATGCACAGATTCCCATAGCAGCGCAGACAGCCAGAGACACAGCCGCAATCAATCTCTTTTTCATGTTCTTCCTCCATCATGTTCAAAATTCCCCTCAATAACTGATTCTATCCCGTCTCAGTACAATTTCCCTGCATTATCTTTTTATCATACACCAAAAAATCAAAAAAATATGTGAATTTTTCCTAAAATTTCATCCGGATTCAGAAACCGGCTTTCTGTATAATCTATGAAACGCGGCTTTCCACAGTTCACCGCTCTCACAAGCGGCTGTACTGCGCCGGCGCTCCCCTGCTTCGTGCCGGAACGGCAGATGACAGGTACTAAATTTAGAACATTCGAAACACTTGTATATTCGTTTTGATTGTATTAAAATAAGGATATCGAAAGGGGACATTCCTTTTCGGAAATCCAAAGAAGGAGGATACATACTATGGCACACGTAATCAGTGATGAATGTGTAAGCTGTGGTTCTTGCGAAGGCGAATGCCCGGTAGGCGCTATCTCTGAAGGCGATGGCAAATACGAAATCGATGCTGATGCCTGCGTAGATTGCGGAGCATGCGAAGCTGCCTGTCCGACAGGTGCTATCTCAGCAGAGTAATGATATAAAATCGCAAAGTGATCACAAGCAAAAAGCACTGTCCGGCACGGACAGTGCTTTTCTCAGCTTATCCCAGCGCTCCGATCGTGTCTGCCACTGACATCTCCCTGATCCGGCGCGCAGGTCCGGCCACCGCCGCAAGGGCAGACAGCACAATAAGCAGAAATATCACGGCAATGGCGGACAGCGGCGGCTCCCACGGAGTCCCCCACCGGCTGGTCACCAGCCAGCCATAGATCTTCCAGTTCAATAAAAGCCCTGCCGCGCAGCCCGTAATAATGCCGCTCACCACATAAGACGCCGCTTCTGCCGCCACCATGTGTACCAGCTGGCCTGTGCTCATGCCGACTGCCCGCATGGTCCCGTACTGCCTGAGCTTTGCGGATACACTCATGGAAATGCTATTGATGATATTAAATACGGATATAAGAGCGATCACCACAAGAAAGCCGTAAAGAAACAAAGCAAAGGAAAAATATCCGCCCCTTACCTCGCTGTTTCCCTGCCGATTATCTTCCACGGTAAAGGAATCCCCCGCCAGGGTGCGGATACGTTCTGCATCTTTGTCTTCCGCGCCGCGTTTCAACTGGAGATCAATCTCCGCGTAATCCGTCTGCCCGGTCAATTCTCTGAAAAGCTCTTCCGAGCAGATCAAGATCACGGAGTCCTCCGATCCGTGAAATACGCTCTCATTGAGCACGCCGGACACAGACGCTTTCACTGTCCCGGACGGCAGGTCAGCCCGGATCTCATCCCCTGGGGAAAACTGGTGCGCCGCATCCATCTGAACCGCAAGCACACCTTTTCCCTTTTCTGCATCTTCCAGAGATCCCTCTGCCAGGGAGTCTTCCGCCCATTCAAACTGATTCTCCTCGTAGGACACCAGATCGACCTGAAATTCTTCCTCTCCCACACGGGCAGTCACTGCCCGGACAATGCTCCTTCCGTAAACCTTTTTTACCGCCGGATCATCCTTAATCTCCTCCGCCAGGGCCCGCGGCACAGAACAAGTCTGGTCCGCACTTATGATGGACATGTCCGGCGCCGACGGACGCAGGGGCTTGATGGCATGGTTCATAAAATCCAGCGCGGGAGTAAAACTTAAGAACAGGATAATGCTGAAAGCAAATGAGCCTGTCATCAGGAAGAAATTCTTCCTGCTCCCCGTCGCGTGATGGATTCCGAGAGCTGTCTCCACCGGCAGGAACCTGGTGTTCGCTGCTCTGCGGACCGCCTGCGTGCCCCCTGCATTCCCGGAAACCGCGGTCAGAGGCGGTACTTTGGCCGCTCTCTCTGCCGGGGAACGCGCCGCGAGAAGGACCGTCACCAGACCAATCAAAACACCCGCGATGATCCCCGGGACGCTGACTCCGAATACCGGCATTCCAGAGAAAAAGCTGGGACTGAGAGCCTTGAGCATGGCGCAGAGCCCCCATACAACAAGGATACTCATAGCCACACCTGCAGGAATGGCAGTCCTGCACCAATTCAGCGCCTCCCTGCGCACCATCCGGCGCACCTGCCGCCGGTCCGCCCCCAGGCAGCGCATCATCCCGAAGAACCGGGTTCTTCGTGCCACACTGCTGTTCATGCTGGCAGAGATCATCAGTACCCCTGCCGCTGCCACCAGCACTGCCAGGACAGCCGCCGTACCGTAAAGTCCTGTCATGGATGAATCGCGGCTCTGAAACTGAAGAGCCAGCAGTTTGGCGTTCAGCCCGGCGCTGTTCCGGTCGATGGAGAGCTGAGCGCAGATATCTTCAACGGTCTTCTCCACTCTGCAGAGCGGGCTGAACCGCGCCAGAAGCATCCGGTCCTGTGAATTCCCCAAGCCGGCAGATTCATCAAACGCCCGGGTATTCACGAACAGCACCACACCGTCCCGGCTGTTCAGAGAGTCCGTATCCTCCAAAATCCCTGTTATTTCAAAGGACAATTCTTCTCCCTCCGGCGTCTTCAGCGCCACCTGATCCCCTTTCCGCGCACCCAGCCGCGCGCACGCGCTCTCCGTCACGGCCGCCTCATCCGCCCCTTTGGGGAAATGCCCTTCCTGTACCTTCACATAGGGCATTATATCGGTTATATTACTGCTCATTCCAATGACCTGCGCATTTACCCCCTCCAGGGTGAGGCCTTCCTCTGTTCCCGGCTCCATCATGCTGCATAAGGCCGTATCCTGTACCCCGGCCCTGGCCTGTATCAGCTCCTCCTGCTCCCGGGTAAGCCCCATGAACGCCGCCTGCCAGGCTCCGTTCTGCTGAATCACCTGATAAGTCTGGCTCCGGATCTCCATATCCGCCATGCTGAAGATTGACGCTGCCAGAAACACTGCCAGGATAATACAGATGCGGGTCATCCTGCTCTGCCTCCTGCGGGCCCCTGCCGAGATAGAGACGAGATCCAGATAATGTTTCATTTCTTTCTTCCCTGCCGATATGTGCCCTCTGCCAGGCTCACTTTGTTTTCTCATGCGCGGACACCTCCCATATCGGACAGCCTGCCGTCCCGCACCCGGAATACCCGGTCCACTCCTGAAGCAAGATGTTCATTGTGCGTAATCATGAGGATCGTCTGCTGATAATACCGCGATGCCTTCATAAGCAGATCCAGCACATCCTGGCTGTTGCCGGAATCCAGGTTCCCTGTGGGCTCGTCCGCCAGGATCAGCATGGGCTGCATGACAAGCGCGCGTCCGATGGCCACTCTCTGCTGCTGCCCGCCGGAGAGCTGTCCCGGCAGATGCCGCCTCCGGTCAGCAAGCCCCAGCACCTCCAGGATCTCTTCGACTTTCTTTGGATCTGGTTTCTGATGGTCCAGAAGAAGAGGGAAAATAATGTTCTGTTCTACATTCAACTCCTCCACCAGCTGAAACGACTGAAACACAAAACCGATATTCTGCCTGCGGAATGTGGTCCGCCGGTCTTCCTTCATGCGGAACAGGTCCTGGCCATCCAGCCACACGTTCCCTGAATCAGGCACGTCAAGTCCGCCGATACAGTTCAAAAGCGTGCTCTTTCCGGAACCGGACTCGCCCACCACCGCCGCGAACTCTCCTTTCTGGAGCGCGAATGACACATCTTTGAGGGCCTCCACCCTGGCTTCCCCGGAACCATAAGTCTTACACAGATGTTCTGTTCTCAATATTTCCATAATCCTGCACCTTCCTTTCGGGAAACAGTATATCAGACGGATCTTACTGCCAGATGAATCCCGGCTGTCATCTCCTTACAATTCTGTCATCTTCTCCCTTTCTCCTGCTGTTCCCCGACGCAGTCCACTCTGGGACACCTGGGAAATCCCTTCTGGATTTCAAGTGCATCTGCTGGAGCATTGGGAAAAGAGATGGTAAATGCGGTTCCTTCTCCGGGGGTGCTCTCCACCGAGACCAGGCCTCCCTGTCCTTCCACAACGGACCTCACAAGAGGAAGCCCAAGTCCCACGCCCTGCGTATCGCTGCTTAGGCTGCTTCTGTAAAACCGCTTAAAGATATGATGGATATCCTGAGGCAGAATGCCGCTCCCATTGTCCTCTACCCGGAGCCGCGCCATGGCGGGCGTTTCCTTCCAGGACAATTTCACGTATCCTCCGGCCCGCGTGTGATCCAATGCATTCTTCACCAGATTTCCCACTGCCTCCAAGGTCCACTCCCGGTCACACCAAATCAGCGTATCTGCTGTTCCCTCAAAAATCACTTCCTTATTCTCCCGTTCTGCGCGGGCTGTCAGATCCACGCACGCCTCCCTGGCCAGGTCCCCCGCATGCATGGCCTGCTTCTGAAACTGTACGCTCCCTGCATCCAGACGGGTCACACGCAGCAGCATCCGGATCAGCCGTTCCATGCGCTCCAGAGATTCCTCTGACTTCCCGGCAAACGTCCGCACCGTCTCTGTATCTTCCGGCTCGCCGGAGATGATCTCCGTATACATGCGCAGGGCAGCAAGCGGGGTCTTCAGCTGGTGGGAAATATCCGAGATCGTATCCTTCAGGAACACTTTGGCCTCTGCCTCGGATTCTCCTTTGGACTGAAGGGCGGTGGACAGCCGGTCCACTCTGCTGAAAAAAAGATGCAGCGCGCCTCTGCCTCCTCCTGCCAGCCGTTCTGAGAAGTTTCCCTCCGCGTACTGCCCCACGATCCGTGCCGCATTTTCATACGCCCCTTCTCTCTCCCTCAGATAGCAGAGCGCCCCCATCCAGAGCAGAATACACAGTGCGGCCCCGGCAGCCGTCAGGAAAAGCCCGCTCTCCAGCGCGCCTTCCCATGAAACTTCCGACAAAGCGGGGAGGAGCTCCTCCGTGTGTCCGATCCTGCGCAGCAGAGCTTCTCCTGACGGCATGGATTCCGTATTTTTAAAAGCCAGCGCCACGGTCCCTTCCGAAACGCCCTGTTCCAGCAAAAAGGATGCCGCCGTCCGCTCCCGGCGCAGGACGCTGTCCCTCACGCGGCTCTCCTGCATCACCCAGGAGATGAGAAAGACCGCCGCCAGCAGAAGGCAGAATACTCCCAGGAATGCAGCGTATCTCCGGTTCTGTCTGTCCTGCATCCACCTCATGGCTCTCCCTCCCATCGGTATCCCACGCCCCGCACAGTCACCAGATGCACCGGGCGGGAAGATTCCGCTTCCAGCTTCTCCCGGAGACGTCGGATGTAGACAGACAATGTATTATCATCCACAAAATTCCCCTGTCCGTCCCACAGTTCATCCAGAATAAAATTGCGGGTCAGTGTCTGACCATCATGGAGGAGGAACAGACTGAGCAGCCGGTACTCTGCCCCCGTCAGCTCCAGGATGTGCCCTCTTAAGTAGACTTTTCCCGCGATCCGGTCCAGCAGAACCGGACCGGATCGAATTCTCCCCGCGGCCGCCTCACCCCCCGCGGAACTTCTCCGCAGCAGCGCGCGGATACGGGAACACAGCTCGCCCAGACGGAACGGTTTCGTGATGTAATCATCTCCTCCGCTGTCCAGTCCCCGTATTACACTGGTCTCCTCATCCGCCGCAGTGAGGAAGATAATGGGCGTCATATCCCCCGACGAACGCACTTTATCGCAGACCATGAACCCTGTGCCATCGGGCAGCGTTACATCCAGAAGCAGCAGACTGTAAGGATGCTTCCCGCCCAGCGCGCGCTCTGCCTCCCTGACAGACCTTGCCACATCCAGGTCAAATCCATTCTTTTCTAGTGCGTATTTGAGACCGTCAATCAGCCCTTTATCATCTTCCAGCAGAAAAAGCCTGCACATAAAAATCCCTCCTGAATCTGTGGTTTATTCCCATACAAGGGGTATTATACCGCAAGCGCAGAGAAGGAAGCGCGCGAAGCGCATTTTCTTCTCAAGCAGTGGATTACCGGTATAATCCCCATGCAATGGGGCATGCCGCATCTGCGGCATGGATCGCACATCGTGCGATCATTATACCACAGGTTCAGAAGGGAAATTCCTTACTAAATTGTAAGCTTATTCTTTCACTTCTCAGTCTCATGCATCCCGCATTTCCTGAGCATAGACGATAACCGGAAGCGAGGCCGTCATCCTCTTATTATACCACCTTCCAGAAAGAACAGGGAGGAAATCATTTATTGCGCTCCTTGTTATAAATCAAGTAGTCAAGGGTATCCAGCTTTTCCTGGCTTAGATGAACCTCATCCAGCAGTTTTGTCCGGTGCGCCGCAAGGAAACGGAACTGTTCCTTCTCCCTTCCCTCTGCCTCCAGCCTGAGGTACTGCTCGATGGCGGTGTCATCGAAGCCTGCGTCCTTTAAACCACGCAGTAAAAGCTGCTCTTCCGTCAATCCGTTCACAGGACCGCCCCCTTTACTTCATGGCATCCTGGAAGAACTCTGTTATCTTATCAAATGGAATCACATCCATTCTGTCATACAGATCTGTATGCACTGCCCCCGGGAGAATCATAAGTTCCTTATTGTCCGCATACGGATTATCCTTGACCATATCCGCATAGGCGTCTCTGCTGAAATAGCAGGAGTGCGCTTTCTCCCCATGGATAACCAGGACCGCGCTGCGGATCTCATTAACGTACTTCAGGATCGGCTGATTCAAAAAGGACATACATCCGGTCACGTTCCATCCGCCATTGGAGTTCAAAGATCGGGTATGATATCCTCTCTCTGTCTTATAGTAGTCATAGTAATCTTTGACAAAAAACGGCGCGTCCTCCGGCAGCGGGTCTGCCACGCCGCCGCCGAGCGCGTAATTTCCGTTTTTATAGTCCTCCACACGCTGCGCGTTCAGCACCCTGCGCTTTTCATAGCGGGTGTCCGCGGAATCTTCCGCGTCAAAATAGCCTTTCGCGTTGACGCGGGCCATATCATACATGGTGGAGGCAGCCACTGCTTTGATCCTGGTGTCAAGAGCCGCTGCGTTGAGTGCCATGCCGCCCCATCCGCAGATGCCGATAATACCGATTTTGTCCGGATCTACCTTCTCCTGCACCGAGAGAAAATCTACCGCCGCCTGAAAATCTTCTGTATTGATATCCGGAGACGCCATATAGCGCGGCTGTCCTCCGCTCTCGCCGGTAAAAGACGGGTCGAAGGCGATCGTCAGAAATCCCCTCTCCGCCATTGCCTGCGCATAAAGGCCGGACGACTGTTCCTTCACAGCCCCGAAAGGACCGCACACCGCGATGGCCGCGGACTTTCCCCGCGCGTCTTTCGGCTCATAGAGATCCGCCGCCAGCGTGATGCCATAACGGTTATGAAAAGTAACTTTGCGGTGATTCACCTTATCACTCTTAGGAAATGTCTTATCCCATTCTTCTGTTAAAACTAATTTTTCTTCCATTTTGAAATCCTCCGTCTACATTGTGCTTTTTACTGTTTCTCTGGTTATATCCTAACTCTGAAACTCCGGAAGATCCAATACTCTGTTCTTATTACATGATATGCCTCCCGGGCATCGGACAAAAATCAGCTTGACTGTCCGGCATTTCCACCCTAACATAAGAATAAAGCATCTGCCTTACATCGCATCCATATGATGATATCAATAGGAGGGAACAAAATGGAAATCAGAGTACTTCGCTATTTTCTCGCGGTCGCCAGGGAGGGAAACATCACCGCCGCGGCAAACTTTCTGCACCTCACCCAGCCCACACTCTCACGGCAGATCCGTGACCTGGAAGAGGAACTGGGCCAGCAGCTCCTGATCCGAAAAAGCCACCGCGTCGCCCTCACGCCGGAAGGCATGCTCCTGCGCAAACGCGCGGAGGAGATCCTATCCATGGTCGATAAAACCGAGGCAGAGTTCTCCTCCATGGAAAATACCATAAGCGGCGATATCTATATCGGCGGCGGAGAGACACATACACTGCACCGGATCGCGGAGATTATCAAAGAACTGCGGCAGTCCTATCCTGGTATCCGCGTCCACCTGTACAGCGGGAATGAAGAACAGGTCACAGAACGTCTGGATAAAGGACTTCTGGATTTCGGAATCCTTATTCAGCCGGCGGACATATCCAAATACAACTATATCAACCTGCCCGAAAAGGATAACTGGGGCGTCCTCATGCGCAGAGACAGTCCCCTTGCCGCCAAAGAAGCAGTTGAGAAAAGCGACCTGCTGGGCCTGCCCCTCATCTGCTCCCAGCAGGCAATCTCTCCCCATCAGACGGGCAACGAATTTTCCGACTGGTTCGGCGAAGATTTCGGTAAACTTGATATTGTAACAACATTTAACCTCGTCTATAATGCCGCGGTCATGGTGGCGGCTGGCGTTGGATATGCCGTAACGCTGGATAAACTGGCGGATACTTCCGCTGACAGCGCGCTGTGCTTCCGGCCCCTGACGCCGCGGCTCGACTCGGGCCTGAATGTCATCTGGAAAAAATACCAGATGTTTTCCCCCGCGGCGGAACTATTCCTGGAGCGGATGAAGGAACAGTTCGCCTGAACTCTTAACAGCTGAGGCTCCGGCAGAATGCGCTTCCTGAATTCCCTTCACACAGGCTTCATATCCTGCAGCGCTTTCAGCGTGCTGCTGTGCAGCCCCTGAGATCTTCCTCGATCCAGGGACACAAACGAAGAGTACAGGATATCCATCAGGATCAGGATCGGGAACTGGGGCGAGATTACGTTCCCCTGATTCAGATATTTCAGGGAAGGAATCAGCACCGTTTCATCACAGAATGTATCCATCCAGTCTCTCTTCTGCGCTGTGATCATGATCGTCTTGGCCTTCCTGGCATGCGCCTCCCTCAGAGAATAGAGCACGGACTCAGTGGTCCCGCTTACGCTGATTCCCACTACCATGCATTTCTCATCCCGGAAAACCGTCTGAAATCGCATGGTATCGCTGTCCGTGATAGAGTCAATATCCACACCGACGCGCATGAAACGGCTGGCAGCCTCCATTGCGGAAAGCCCGGAGCTTCCCTTGCCGCACACGAATACTCTGGAGGACGATTCCATATACCCGCATATTCTCAGGATCTGCTCCTCATCGATCAGACTGTAGGATCTGTTCAGCAGCTCCTGATACACGTTCAGAACCGACGTGGTATTGTGCCGCACGGACATCCCTTTTGAGCTGATGCCCTGCCGGTACTGATATATGAATTCCCGGTATCCCCTGTACCCGCATTTTTTCGCGAATCTGGACAGGGACGCCTCAGATACAAAAAGCTGTTCGGAGATGTTTTTCGCGGAAAAATCCAGATCCTCTTTATTCGCGCGGAAGAAATCAGCGATTACTTTTTCCACGTTTGTAAAGTTTCTGTAATTCGCCTCAATGATCGGGATAACAGATTTCAAGTATTCCATGGCAGCCTCCGTGGTGAAAACGGTGCGGGAAGTTCTCTCCTCACACCGTTCTCCCTGAATTTTATTCGAAATGTTTCTTTCTGTAGTTATAAAACGCCCCCATCATACCCGCGCTGTTTCCATAGCGCGCAAATCTGACTTTCGTTCTTTCTCGGATCACCGGAAGGAGATATTGATCCAGGTATCTGTCAATCTCCGGTCCCAGCACGTCTTGTCTGGCAGTGACACCGCCGCCGAAAACGACAATCTCTGGGTTCAGCACATAGCAGAGATTCGCGATCCCTCTGGCCAGGGAGCCGCACATCCTCTCCACAGCGGCCCCGCATACCCGGTCCCCGTCCTGCGCGGCATCGAATATCTTTTCCCCGTCCCAGCCGGATTCTTTTTTCCTGCGCTCCACCCATGTACACATACTGCGGGCGGACCCGGTGTCCTGGAAGGCCAGACCTCCATCCAGCATGTACCCCACTTCACAGGCACTTCCGCAGCATCCCCTGTAGATCTCCCCGTCTAAAATAAAGCTCCCGCCGATACCGGTCCCCACCGTCACGCACAGTACGGAGGACGCTCCTTTTCCAGCCCCGGAGACCGCCT
Organism: uncultured Lachnospiraceae bacterium; assembly: GCA_959022495.1. Lineage (GTDB taxonomy): Bacteria > Bacillota > Clostridia > Lachnospirales > Lachnospiraceae > Mediterraneibacter. The sequence goes on from CAUEYX010000014.1 coordinate 50,096, forward strand.
CCGCAAGACCTGCGCAGTTCACATCATTCTCCACCTCACAGGGAATTCCAAAACGCCGCTCCACGGTCTCTTTCAGGTTGATCCCGGTATAACCCGGTATCAGCGGGGACGCGTAGAAGATTGCTCCCGAATCAGAGTTTACCATACCTGCCGTAGAGATACATACCCCTTCCACGCTATATTTTTCAAGATAGCCCTCAATGCACAGAACTGTCTTCTTTGCAATGTGTCTTCCCCCTTTGTGCGCCTCTGTGGGGGTCTGCTGTGTCTCAAGAAAGGTTCCGTCCGCGGATACCATTCCGTGCTTAACCGATGTTCCGCCTATGTCCAGGCATATATAGTGTCCCATCACTTCCTCCGTATCCGTGATACTGCCTGCCGGATCAGCCTGGCGGCGCTCACCGCCGCCGATCTGCCTGTTTCATCAAGAAGCGGAAGCGGCGCCCTTACATCTCCGATGTCCAGATCCTCATTGATGCGCAGAACTTCCTTTATCACCGCGTACATACTCGCGCGGCTGGAATTCAGCACCCTGATAATATGGTTCACCTGATACTGAATGTTCCCTGCCTCCTCTATTCTGCCCTGCGCGATCATTCTGTCCATCTCAAGAAACAGCTCCGGCATCACCCCGTAAGTTCCGCCGATCCCTCCGTCCGCGCCCATCGCCCTGCCCCCTGCAAACTGCTCGTCGGCGCCGTTAAAAATGATACATTCCCGCTCCGCCGCTGATTTAAAAATCTCGATATCCTGTACGGGCATGGACGAATTTTTAACCCCGATTACTCTCTCGTTTCGCAGCATGGTCTTCAGCAGCTGAGGCGTGAGAGCGGTCCCCGCAAGCTGCGGTATATTATAGATGATAAAATCCGTGCGCGGAGCCGCGGCGCTTATGGAATTCCAGTAGTCCGCCACTGCATGTTCCGGAAGCCGGAAATAGATCGGCGGTATGGCGGCCACAGCATCCACTCCCAGGCTCTCCGCGTGCGCCGCCAGTTCCATGCTGTCTGCCGTATTATTGCAGGCCACGTGCGCGATTACCGTCATCTTTCCTCCCACCGCGTCCATCACCGCTTCCAGGGTCTTCTTCCTCTCCGCGGGACTCTGGTATATGCATTCGCCTGACGAACCGTTTACATAGATGCCTTTGACCTTCTTGTCCAGAAAATATTCCGCGAGAGCAGCTGTTTGCTCCTTATTCACTGTGCCCCGTCCATCATAGCAGGCATAGAAGGCGGGAATAACGCCCGCGTATTTTTCTCTCATCATACTTGAACCTCTTTTCTGTCTGATTCTCTGTCCGCCCCGGTCTGTGAGAGGGCGTCCGCAAATGCCCTTGTGATTAGCTGCGGTCGTGTGATCACAGAACCAACCACCACGCTGTACGCCCCCAGCTCAATCACTCTGCGCGCTTTCTCCGGGGTATCAATATTTCCCTCCGCGATCACCGGATGTTCTACCTCTGCCACCACGCGGCGGACAATCTCAAAATCATTGCTCTCGATCTTCAGTCCCCTGCTCTGCTCCGTATAGCCCACAAGCGTTGTGCCGATAACATCAAACCCCAGCCTGTCCGCGTACAGCATCTCTTCTACAGTGGAACAATCCGCCATCAAAAGCTGGTCCGGGCAGGCCGCCCGCACACTCTGGTAGAATTCCTCCAGTGTCCTTCCGCCCGGCCGGGCCACGCCGGTGGCGTCCACAGCGATAATATCGGGGCTTACTTCCCTCAGCTCTTCTATTTCCCTGATTGTGGGTGTGATATATACATTGCTGTCAGGATAGTCTCTCTTTACAATTCCGATGACCGGAAGATCGACCCTCCTTTTTATCTCCCGGATATCCTCTTTCGTGTTTGCGCGGATTCCGCATGCTCCCCCCTCTGCCGCCGCCAGGGCCATGCGCCCCATAATGAACGCGGAGTGAAGGGGCTCATCCGGCAGCGCCTGGCAGGACACGATCAATTTCCCGTGGATTCTGTCAAATACCCGGCTCATATCTGTCCCCCCTCTTCCGGCGCGGCCCCGTCCCCATACAGGTGGCAGGCGGCGTAATGTCCCGGCTCCGCTTCATACATCCCGGGTTCGATCTCTCTGCAGATCTCCATGCAATGCCTGCATCTTGCGTGGAAGGCGCAGCCTTTCGGGCGGCTTAACGGGCTTGGCACCTCACCTTTGAGCACCTCCCGGGACTGCTTCTGGTGAATATCGGGGATCGGTATGGCAGAGAGCAGCGCCCTGGTGTACGGGTGAAGGGCAGATGCATACAATGATTTACAGTCCGCGCTCTCCACGATTTTCCCCAGATACATCACAACAATCCTGTCGCTCATGTACTGGACAACCGAGAGGTCATGGGCGATAAACAAGTATGTAAGGCCAAGCCGCTCCTGGATGTCTTTCATCAGATTGAGCACCTGCGCCTGGATGGAAACATCCAGCGCGGATACCGGTTCGTCGCATATCAGCACCTCCGGCCGCACTTCCAGCGCCCTGGCGATACACAGCCTCTGCCTCTGTCCGCCGGAAAATTCATGGGGATAGCGCAGCATATAATCCGGCTGAATATTCACCATCTCCAGCGCCCGCGCGATCATCTCCTCCCGCTCCGCCTTATCCTTGTACCCCTGTATTTTCAACGGTTCGTGAAAGGAAGTATATACCCGCTTCATCGGGTTAAAAGCGGAATACGGGTCCTGGAATACCATCTGCACGCGCCGACGGAAATCCGACAACTCATTTTTCTTAAGCTTTGTGACATCTTTCATCTCTCCGTCATAATGATAGAGTACCTGTCCGCCTGTCGGTTTTTCAAGGAGCATGACCGATTTGCCAAGTGTGGATTTGCCGCAGCCGGATTCACCGACAATTCCTACCGTTTCCCCTCTGTATACAGTGAGGCTTACATCGTCTACCGCGCGGACAGCCTTTCCTTTTTTCTGTGGGAACCATGTGCGCAGATTCTGAATATCAAATACAGGCTCTTTTGCCATTCTGTTTGTCATGATGCCGCCTCCTCTTTTAAGTAATGGATACATCGGACCGTATGCCCGGAACCTGCCTCCCGCTCCGGTATCTCTCCCCGCCGGCATTCCTCTGTACAATACCCGCATCTGTCCGCGAACTCGCAGCCCTCACCAAGCTCCGACGGGTCCGGCGTAACCCCCGGTATGGTCTCCAGCCTTGCCGCTCCATCTGCCCCAAGCACCGGCACGGACCTTAAGAGAGCTGCTGTATATGGATGGCGCGGATGGTCAAAGATATCCTCCACTGCCCCTCTTTCTACGATACGCCCCATGTACATCACGCACACTTCCGACGCCATCTGCGCCACAAGCCCCATATTGTGCGTGATCATCACAATGGAGATCCCCAGCGTATCCTGCAGTTCCCGCAGGATATCCATGATCTGCGCCTGAATCGTCACGTCAAGGGCAGTGGTAGGCTCATCACATATGATCAGGTCCGGGCTGCATATCATGGCAATGGCGATTACCACCCTCTGTTTCATTCCTCCGGAAAACTCATGGGGATAACATTTCATCCGTTTCTCCGGATCAGGAATTCCCAGCTTTCTGAATAACTCAACGGTCTTTCTGCGGGCCTCTCCGCGGGAGATTTTATTGTGCTGGCGCAGCGCCTCCATCACCTGGTCTCCCACCCGGTATACCGGATCAAGGGAAGACATGGGGTCCTGGAATACCATGGATATCTTCTGGCCCCTGAGATAATTCATTTCTTTTCCATTTGCCTTTTTGAATGTATGGATGTGATGGACCTTCATGTCTCCCTGCGGCCGTTTCTCATAAAAGGCAATCTTTTCCGCGGTCATTTTGGCATTGCGCCCGAGCAGCCGGAGTATCCCGTTCATTGTCACGGATTTGCCGCAGCCGGACTCGCCTACAACAGCAAGTGTTTTTCCACGTTTCACATCAAAAGAAACATTTTTTACGATCCGCGTTTCCCTGTTGTCTGCCACAAAACTGACAGAGAGATCCCGGACCTCAAGAATCACATTTTTCTCAGCCATAGTTTCTATACCGTCCTTCATCGTCTTATCTCGGATCTAGAAGATCCCGCAGCCCGTCCCCGAAGAAATTCACAGACAGGACGAACACCGTCAGCAGAACCGCCGGGATCACCCACATCCACCAGTAATTCGTAATCACGCCCAGAGAGGTAGCGGAATTCATAATATTTCCCCACGTGGGCGTGGAGTCCGAGACTCCCACTCCCAGGAACGACAGGCTCGCCTCTTGAAGAATATACCCCGGGATAACCGCTGTCGCCGATACGATCATCGGTGTGAGAATATTCGGCACAATCTCTTTAAACATAATCTTTCCGCGGGGCATTCCAAACGCCTCTGCCGCCTTGATATATGTTTCCCCTTTTACCGCCAGGAATTCATTCCTTACCAGACGCGCCGTAGACATCCATCCCGTCACAGTAAATATAATCAGCAGGTTTCCCATTCCCCGCCCCATGACAGCAACCATAATCATTACAAGCACCATCTGGGGGAAGCTCTGGAATATCTCGGTGAGCCGTATAATAAGCGCGTCCGTCTTCCCTCCGAAGTACCCCGCCACAGCGCCCAGGGTCAGTCCCAGCACGGTACTTGTGAATGCGCTGAACACGCCGATGTAGATGGAATATCTTCCGCCGATCATACACCTCGCGAACAGATCCCTTCCCAGCATGTCCGTGCCGAACAGGTGCCGCGCACTCGGAGCGGATGCCCCCAGCCCGATATTCACTTCATCGTAAGACCATTGGCCAAACAGCGGGAGAAGGAAACATCCCGCCACAATTGCCGCCATAAGCAGTGTGCCCGCGGTGGACAGCTTATTTCTCCTAAATTTCCGGATTCTCCTTAAAAACATTTCCCTGCTCCGGCTCTGCCTTGCCTCTTTTGTTATGCTCATCCCGTCTGCCATCCATTTTTCTCCTTTCTTATCCTGTTATATCTGTTTTGAATCAAGCATTAGAGATTCGCGCGGACCCGCGGGTCAAGCAGCGCGCTGATAATGTCCAGGAGGAATGAGGCCGCCAGCACCGAGGCCGCGATTACAAGCGCAAGCACCATAACGACCGTATAATCTCCTGATACGACCGCCGTGGTCAGCTTCGCGCCCACGCCCGGCCAGGCGAATACATTCTCCACTACCACGGAACCGCTGAAAAGGAGGCTGATGCGGAACACCAGGATCACAAGCACCGGGCGGAGCGCGTTCCGAAAGCCGTGCTTTATGTACACTTTCCACTCCGGCAGCCCTTTGCTCCTCGCGAGCCTGATATAATCCGAATTCATAATGTCCAGCATGGAGTTCCTTGTATAACGCACGAGCACCGCGCACATCGGGATCGTCACCGCCACAGCCGGCAGTATCAGGTGCTGTATGGAGTCCAGAAGCGGGTTCGCCGCGTTGGCAGAGTACTGCCCGTTGGACGGAAGCCATCCCAGATTGACGGAGAATACCGCGAGAAGAATGACTCCTATGATAAACTGGGGCACTGCCTGTCCCAGAACCGCGAGAATGCGTCCCACGTAATCGATAATCCCATTCTGCCTGACCGCGGACAGGATGCCAAATGCGATCCCAAGCACCGTAGACAGGACCAGGGCAATCCCTGAGAGGATCAACGTTGCGGGCAGATAGTCTGCGATCATATCCGCAATCGGCGTTCCGCTGCTGAGCGAACTGCCGAAATTTCCGGTAAGCATCTGTCCAAGCCACCTGAAATACTGGATAATTGCCGGGTCATTCAGCCCCAGGCTCTCTCTGAGCCCTTCCATTAATTCAGGATTCGCCGCCATATCCGGGGATGCAAGATAATTTACCGGGTCGATTCCCGTGGCCTTCATCCCAAAGAAAATCAGCGCGCTGATGATCAGCAGCATCGGAATCATCAGCAGTAGTTTTTTGATCGTATATTTCAGCATTGATATCTCCCGTTATTTTCTCATGAATCTTATAAGGGGCAGCCGCCCTGCGCTGTCTGCCCCTCCTGCCGCAGGCTTATTTCAATGACCATTCCGTAAACTGAATGTCACATCTGTGCCCTGGTGTCCCCATGTCAAGATCCTCAGGTACATCAAGCCTTGCCGTATTTAGATAGGTGTAATAACCCAGTGTCATAAGAGGCACTTTATATAATTTTTCTTCCTCTATTTTCTGGAGGGCAGTCTTCGCTTCTGTCTGACGGGCCTCATCTGCCGCTGACATCAGATCAGAAATCGCGCTGTCAAACGCTGTGTCCCCGCCAAAAATATTTTGGAAGGTGGCGCTGTTGGACATATACTCCGCGTAATAGGAATCCAGCGGTCCCGTGCCTTTAAAGCCGATATCATAATCTCTTGTGGTAAACAGATCCTGCGTTCCCTGGCTTGTGTAGGTAGACTCCACTTTCATGCCGATGTCTGTCAGATACTGGCTGATCGCGGCGATGATATTCTTCGATGTGTCGTCGTCGTTGTAATACAAGATCCTCACTGTATAGCCGAAGTCCCATCCTGCTTCCTCAAGAAGCGCTTTCGCTTTCTCCGGGTCATATTCGTACGTCATGCCGTCATTGTCCGGATCACTTACCGGGACACCATTGTATATGACTTTTGCCACGTCCCCGTACAGGGCGGCCAGAGCCTCTCTGTCAATGGCATAGGACACCGCTTCTCTTACCTTCGGGTTCTGCATTGCGGCATTCTCATTTCCATCCACTCCGCTCATATTAAAAATGAGGTATTTATAGAAAAGATATTCATTATAATACGCGGTCAGATTCTTATCCGCGTCCAGCACCTCAATATCGGAACTGGAATTGGTAAACGCATAATCACTGGCGCCGGACGTGATGGCCGTCGTCTGATTTGATACGTAATTGCAGACTACATGGCCGATCTGCGGCTTGGTGCCTTCATAATTATCATTGATTGAAAGGCTGTAGTAACTTCCCTCATGCATCTCGTCGAATTGATAGTATCCCGACGTCACAGGCGCGGACCAGAAGGAGGACTGGTACAAAGTCAGTGGATCTTCCTCCTCCAGGCAGTGTTTCGGAAGGATTGTAAACTGCGCGATATTTTTCAGAAAATACGCATAGCTGTCTTTCAGTTCAAATCGAATCGTCGAACCGTCCACCGTGATCCCTGCTATACTGTCGGCCGTCCCTTCGGTAAACTCGTCCGCGCCCTTAATATAAGAAAAACAGGTTGTATAGGCGGAACTCACCTGGGCTGCTTTAAGCGCCGTCTCTATAGACCAGACCACATCATCCGCTGTGAGCGCTTCTCCGTCAGACCATTTCAATCCTTCTTTCATATGGAAGGTATAGGCCAGCCCATCCTCTGAGGCCTCGTATGTCTCCGCCAAGTCGCCGGTGAATTCTGTCTCCGCCGGATTCGCCAGTACCAGGCTCCGGTACATCAGAATACACGGCAGTCTTAAGTTATACCAGGGGAACTCTACTTTATCGGTACTGGTGCTTTCTTTCTCCACGCTGATATACATGGTATCATCCGCCTGCTGCCCGCTGCCGTCTGTCTGCGCGTCGTCTTTTTCTTTCCCGCTGCATCCTGCCATCCCCAGGACCATTGCGCCTGCCATGATAAGCGCGCACAGCTTCTTCCATCTTCCGGTCATTGTTCCACCCTTCCTTTCTTAATGACTTCACTATAAGTATATCCGCCGTTTAACTGTCCATACCGGGTCGTGTGCCGGTTCCATCCTGTCCCCGGATACCGGATCTCATCCTCAAACTCCAGGGCAATCACCGTAAGCCCCAGGATCTTGTCTTCTTCACTGGGCGGCAGATTCTTAAGTGTAATTCTGTACGCATCCTGCTCGAACTCAATGGATGTGCCTGTCGCCACAAAATATGCCCTGTCCAGTTTTGTCTGTATCCCTGAGATGTAGATCGTGCTGTCGGACGGCCATATAAAGTTCCAGGCATACGCCTTCTTCCCTTCAAAACACAGCCCTGTTGTCGTATGATAATTGATCTGCCTGGCGTCCTTTTTCCCGTAGATAAATCCTTGGTTCTCCTTGATCCAGCTTCCCACCTTGAGCAGAGTCTCCTTCACATCATCGGATATTGATCCGTCCGGTGCCGGGCCGATATTGAGCAGCAGGTTGCCGCCCTCCTTGGATACCTGAAACAGCATTCTCGCAATCTGCCAGGGTGTATGGTTGTAGCCTTTTACTCTGTCCGAATCCACATAACCCCAGCTCAAGCCATTAAATGTCATACAGGATTCCCAGTCCCTGTCCGCAGGAAGGATCTTCCCCTCCGGCGTCTGGAAGTCTTCCGGCAGATAGCTGCGGTTGTTGATGATGATATCCGGCTGAAGCTCCCGGAGTCTCTGGTTCATCTCGAGAGCGTTCCATCCCTCCTGAGACTCCATAGGCTCTGGAACATCATGCCAGAGAATATCAATTTTCCCGTAATTGGACAGCAGCTCTTCATCCAGGCTCAGAAGATACTCCTGGAATCTGCGGCGCGCCGCCCCGTCATAGATACATGCGCTGCTGTCCGGGTGCCGCCACTCCATCAGAGCTGAATACAGACCGACGCCAAGCCCGAACTCTCTGCACGCGTTCACAAACTCTCTTACAATATCTCTGCGCGGTCCGTAATTTACGGAGTTAAATTCGTTCACCTTAGAATCCCACAGGCTGAAGCCCTCATGATGGCGCGTCGTCAGCACCATGTATTTCATTCCCGCGTCCCTGGCCAGTTTTGCCCATTCTCTGCAGCAGCCCTCCTTGGGTCTCAGCCCGTCCGCAAACTTGGCGTACTCCTCCGGGTCCCAGTTCTCCATAGCCATGGCCCATTCATGTTTGCCATAAACGGAGTAAGCGCCGTAATGGATAAACATCCCGTATCTGGCGTCCCGCCACCATTTCATACGCTGGTCCCGTGTTCTGGCGGTCTCCTCTTCATATTCCCTTCTGCTTTTGATCATCACCTGTCCTCCTTGCACCCTATGAAATCTGTTTTTATCTTCTCCTGCCGGCGTAAGACAATTCTATAAAAGGCAGATTCATTTTTCAACAAATCTGCCCACTCCTGATTTTTCATTCACTTTTTTGACATTTACGACAATTTCACTCTTTTTATTCTCTGTTTTCTGTGATAGTGCACCATTATTCTGAAAGTACTTTCATATTTATGCCCTGTCCCCGCAGACTTTATTCAAAATATATTCTGTCCCCGCGGATACCTGTGGCGGCGGATCGGCAGCCCCATCCGCGGAATTCTCCCGTTACACAGAATCCTCCCGTATCTTGACTTCTCATGTGGTGGTGCTATAACAAAAATACCAAGTGAACTTGGCATTCAGGAAGGGAACTGTTATGGATAAAGAAAAAATTTTATCGGAAAACAAAAAGGACAATCTATATCTTGACGAGTATGAGAAACATCTGAAACTCCGAGCGAAATCTTTTGGTCTGACTTTTGTCCTGATAATATGCATGGCTGTCTATTGCGTCAAATCAGCACGCCATGATAATAATGATGACATTTTGGCGGTTATCGGAGCTGTAAGCTTTAGTTTTACGGGGTATGAAGCTTATTTCTCAAAGAATACGGCAAAAATCATTCTTTCCCTGTTCTTTTTTGTGTTTATGGCTTACTATTTGATACAATTTCTGATGACAGGTTTATAAGAATGGACGAACATTTAATTTTAAAAAACCGCCTCAAAGCGGCACGCAGGGAAAAGAGGTTATCTCAGACCGATTTGGCAGAGATGGCAGGCGTTTCACGGAATACGATAAGTTCAATTGAGACGGGGCAATACAGCCCAACCGCGAAATTAGCTCTCGTTCTCTGCATTGCGTTAGATAAAAAATTTGAAGAATTATTTTATTTTGATGAAGGAGATTGACAATGGAAACAGAAGAAATTATCGGCGAATTATTAATTGGGCTGTTCTTGCTTTTTATTGCCTATCAAGTGGGAATCAAAGGGGATATTACATTATTGCACAGTTACCATTATACAAACTTAGATCCGAAAGATAAAAAGAAGTTCACCCAGAAAATGGGAATCAGCGTCGCATCTGCAGGGACCGGCGTTTTCGTAATGCCCCCATTGAATCTAATCACGGATTCCGAATTGGGCTATTATATAGGGGCCGCGCTGGTCTTTCTGAGTGTCTTTCTCTCAATATTTTTTATCATAAAATACAATGGGGTATTGATCAGCTTTCGAAGAAAATAGCCGGATTGCGGCATCTGGCATAATCCAGCTTCCTCTGTATAACCTGTCATATAGTTTCCTCCAAAAAGTAATTTGTCAAACCGTGAGTTCAATTTGATTCCCCTCTATTCCAATAATGCAGCTTTCGTAATATCCATCTCCTGTTGTCCTTGGTCCGCTGACAACCTTATATCCATCGTTTTTCATCTGCTGCGTCAAAAAGTCAACTCTTTCTCTGCTTCCAACACTAAATGCCATATGGATATAGCCTGTTCTTGCCAGTGGTTTTACTCCGTCCTCCATCTGAGGCTTGTTCATAATCTCAAGTCTTGCTCCATCGTCAAAGGAGAGAAAGTAAGAGCGAAAATCTGTTTTTTGATTATGATAGCCATCATTAGACGCAGCGTCCAAATATTTCACAAAAAAATCTCTAACACCTTCTAAATCATTTACGTACATCGCAATATGTTCGATTTTCATTATCCTTTCACCTCCACGACTTTACTTCATTAAAACCAGGAAGTTTATCCCCTGATAAAAATGGTTCAATATACTTTTGAATGAAATCAATTCGATCAAAAATCGAAGGCTTAAAATAGGAAGTAACTGCTATCACAAGATTATTAGAAGAATTCACATATATTACATTACCGCTGTTTCCTATTGCAGAATAGCAGTCACTTTTATCATCTATGCACCACCATAAATAACCGTAAGACATATTTCTGAATTCTTCGCCGCACTTGATAAATGGCCTTGTCATTTCCTCAATCCACTTCGATGAAACAATTTGTTTCCCTTTATAGTCCCCTTTATCTAAGCAGAGTTGTCCGATTTTTGCTGCATCTTTAGCAGATAAACATAATCCATAGCCAGCTGCGCCTATGCCCTGTGGATCACAAAACCAAATATGGTCTTTTGGTGTTTTGGAAATGGTAAATTCCTTATGTTCCTCGGCTGTTTCAGCATAATAATTTTGATAAGGGGTTACACCAATCGGCCCAAAAAGATATTGATTCGCAAAATCTACGGTTTTCATACCACTTACTTTAGCAAGGATACCTGTTAAAATATGAATTCCTAATGTAGCGTATTTAAACTCACCTGTAATTCCGGCTCTGCCACCAAGATAATTTAAAGCTGAAATAGTCCAATCCTCACTCGAACAGATTTTTGTCCATGGTTCGTATTTGTATTTATAAGGTGCAGTCATTGTCAGTAAATGCTGTATAGTAACATTTTGAATTGTTTTTTCGCCTCGTTTCACTTTGTATTCAGGGAAAAAAGATAAAACAGGCTGCATGACACTCTCTATTAAATGTTGGTCTATTGCAATTCCGACTAATAAAGCAACAATGCTTTTGGTTACCGACATAACATGACAAGTATCATCTCTTCTATAATTGTTCCATTCATCAGAGTAGATTTCATGTCCATCTCTATAAGCAGCAATCTGGCAGATATTTGATTGTTTCTCTTCTATAAGACTATGAAAATCTGAATAATCCTTGCTCGATATCATCTGGACCATGTTCATTTTTTGTTGATTCCTTTCTCTTCATAAAGTGTTTTAGGATATCCATGAATGAATCATAAATCCATTAAAAATCATATGCAAGGCTTATTTTAAATTTTTATCCAGTTCTTTTGACGAAGGGAGTGAAAGATCTGTTTTTCCTAAACGACTCGGGAAAACTGGTGAAGCTATCCCTGAACGTCTCTGAGGAATTCGAGAGATATCCTCAGTAAACACAGTCGGGATCAAGCTGGTCAACCATCCTGGAATGATAAGTGAATTATCCATCCCCAGGGTAAGCCTTATCGATTATGATGGCGACGTCCCTCTTTTACATCTTAAATCATTCTCCTATTTACTCTGTGACCACTTCTTCCGGATACACATCATCCCTGAATCCTTTAAATACTGGTTGTCGCAGCGCCTGCTTTGTATTCGGCATATATTCTACTATACATACATGATCCTGCTTTACCCAGACAGCCCCTTGATTGCCTGCCGGGAGCAGATAAAATGGGTTACGGGACACTTCCGAAAGCTCTGCCACCACATTCTCTGTCACGCCGGCAGTTACATGCCCTTTATAAACCAGGACACCTTCTCTGTATTTGGCCAGGATTAAAGCAAATATATGCTTTCCTTTTCGTATATAGCCTGCCACAATAAAATCTTCATCAGCCATTCTTTTACATTTAATCCAATCCCGGCTGCGCTTTCCCATTACATATATGCTATCCTTCTTTTTTGCAACAATCCCCTCTAATTCCTGTTGTTCCGCCGCGCGATAAAGAGCCGTGCCTTTTTCTTCTATATATCTGGATACAGCAATTCTGCCCGACTCTTTCACCAATCCGGTTAAAATCTGTTTCCGCACTGTCAGCGGTTCCCATATTAATTCTTTACCATCAACATAAATACAATCAAAAGCAACAAAAGACGCCGGGAAACGGACGGACTCCATCTCTATTTTAAACCGTTCCGTCAGCAGCGTCCGTTTTTGTAGTGCATAGAAATCAGGCACGCCATTTTTGAGGACAACGATTTCGCCATCAAGGATGCACTTCGCAGATACATTCTTATAGATCCCTCTTAGTTCCGGGAATTTGGCATTCAACTGAAGATTTCTCTTATTGCGAAGATCGGCTGTATCTTCATTAAAATAGGCCAGACAGCGAATGCCATCCAATTTTAATTCATAGATACTGTTCGGATCATCAAAGGCCTCTTCCTGCCTGGCAATGAGCATAGGACTTACTCCCCGGGATTCAAATAAATCCGTCATGCAGTTCCCTGCTCCTTATGAGCGCCGGTAAGCTCAAGACTCTTTTGCAGCGCTTCCATAAGATCAATTACGTTCGATGGTTCTCCAGAATCCACCGCAACAATCTCCTGACCCTGTATCTTCTTCATAATCGCTTCCCTTAGACGAGCCTGGTACTCGTCCCGATAAGCGGCAGCTTCAAAGGGTTTTGTCATGTTTTGGATCAGCAGTTTTGCCATATTAAGTTCGTTCTCATCTAATTTCATCTTCGGAACGGACTTCGGCATTGACGCGATCTCATCCTCATAAAATAGTGTTTTTACGATGATCCCGTTCTTTGTAGGATACAAAACCAACAGCTTTTCGTTGGTTCCCATAACGTTTTTTGCAATTGCCACCTTCTTCTCGGCCAGAAGCGACTGGCGGAGAAGTTCATACGCCTTCTCGGCTCCGGAGTCCGGAACAGCGTAATAATCTTTTTCAAAATAAATCATGTTAACCTCTGATATCTTGGCAAACTGAAGGATATGAATCGTTTTGTCCTTTTTCGTTTTCAGCTTCTCCAACTCCTCATTCATCATAACCACGTATTTTCCTTTTTCGTATTCATAGCCCTTGATTATGTCATCACTTGTCACTTCCGTATCACAATGTCTGCAATACTTTTTATACTGTATCCGCTGCTTGCTTTCCCGGCACAATTGATTAAAATGAATATCATTGTCCACAGTGGTTTGTATAAACCTACCGGGATCAGAACAAGTCCCATTGATATACTGCCCTTGTGCGCAACTGCCATAATTCCACCTCTTCTGTCTTTTTTCTTCTTAGTGTCCATATTTTTTCATAAACTATTCGGTTTCATTAAAAACTACTCTTGACTCTCTCGCAGCGTAATGCTTTACGATAAAAACGAAAGGAGGGCATATGAAAACAGTTAAGGATGTGTCGGAGATAACCGGAATAAGCATACGGACACTTAGGTATTATGACGAAATCGGCTTATTAAAACCGACAAAATTAACTAATTCTGGCTACCGTCTGTATGACAGCAAAGCACTAGAAAAGTTACAAGAAATTATGTTCTTTAGAGAATTGGAAATTCCATTGGTTGATATTAAGAAAATTATGGGAAACCCCAATTATGACAAAGAGCAGATATTGTTAACACAAAAGAAGTTTCTTGAAAGAAAGCGTAACCGTCTAAATGGAATTATTGAGTTGATAACAGATGTAATGAAAGGAGTTAATACTATGAGTTTTGGAGCATTTAACAACGAAGAAGTACACAAAATGGTAAACCATACTTTAAAATGTATGTCAAAAGAAAGTCTTGATGAGCAAGTGCAAAAATACGGGAGTATGGAAGAATACAAAGAGCATTTGGTTTCCGGTTTTGCTAATGAACAAGCCAGCGCAGATTTGTTAAAGTGGTATGGTAGTAAGGAAAAGGCAATAGAAGCAGTCATGCAATCAACCGGAGATAGCATAGAAATAAAGCGGGAGCAAGATGAAAATACCCAAATTTACAAACAGTTTGTGGCAGCAAAAGAAGCTAATAATGCAGATATGGCACATTCCGCCGTTGAAATGCTTGCAGAAAATTACAAAACAATGTTTGCGCTTGATAATGCAAGAAATATTCTGCTTGATTTGGCAAAGGAATATTCATCTAATGAAAAATTAGCTGAGATTACAGACAAAGAATACGGAGTAGGATGTGCGGAATATATTGCTAACGCTATCAAACTTTATTACGGGATTTAAGCAGCAGCAAAGCCAGCCGAGTCAGTCAGCAACAAGATGACCTGCCCCAGGCAAGCCACGCTATATTATCACATTCTGGGGCATAGGCTATAAATTCAGCGAAGAAAAAGAGACCGTAGCTATTCTCATACAAAGGTATTTGATGGCTACGGTTCTTTATAGGCATATCAAGGCTCGTCTAAATGTGGTGAATTCTTGGTAAAATGAGTGCTTTTCGATATTTCAATACGCTATCTCCGCCAAAAGACACCACACATATTTTCTCCCGTCCCGGTGTACTTCCTTCCGCATATATCGTCAAAAATATCTTTTGTCTCAAATCCCCCTCTTTATGGATTTTCCTCAATAAAATGTTCCTGTCTTCCGGAGAAAGCACTCCAAAATCACAATAAACTAAGCGCCGTCATTCTCCTTATCTAAATGAGCCGCCAACATACTCTTAGAAATATGTTCATCATCCCAAAACGGTCTGGAACTCTCTTGATAAACAGGCGCATATGTGATATTCTCTATAACTTATATAGTGGATTCCACATCTAATTTATCTCTGCAGCAGTCCTTCTAAAACTTTTCGATTACTGCTTTCCACCGGAACGTAGTCCTCAATATACTGGCATGGATACTCGGCACACTCAGCACAGTGCGCTACATTTTTCTCCATCCCACATTTTCTCATAGGACATTCCAAGCACATTTTCTCATTAGCTCCATCCGCAGAATGGCAGCCGCTGCAAATCATATCTTCTTTCTTAAATTTGCAGCTATCTGTAGAATAATCCTTTGCAAGCTGTTCCTGTAGCTGCGTATTCCCTGTCTTTGTTGCAATATATACAGGACATTCTGAACAAATCAGTCCGCAAAATGCGATCATTTTCTCCATAATACGTCTCCTCGTATAATAAGTTTGTAAGCAATTAAAACAGCTTACAGACTTATTCT
>CAUEYX010000015.1 GCA_959022495.1 uncultured Lachnospiraceae bacterium
AACATATCAAAATCTTTTTAAAAAAGTTCTTGACATATCACCAGAATGCTTATATATGAGTTTATGTGCATATGCGATTATACTCGGATATTCGTACATTTTCAATATCCGAGTATATCAATACAATAATCACATATATTAAGGGAAAAGGAAACAGAATCATGATCAGCTATCGTCCGCTCTTTAAAACTATGTCTGAAAAGAATATTACTTCCTATGCGCTTTTCAAAAAGGGGTTTTCCAAAGCGACCTACTACTCCATTAAGAAAGGCAACAGCATCAGCACAAATACTGTCAATCAGCTGTGCCGTCTGTTAAATTGTTCTGTCTCTGACATTATAGAATATATAGATGATGATCCGAATTCCTAGGAACACATAACCAACAGTTATCGTGTTTCTTTTTATTTATATAAGTCTATCCAGATTATCTTTAAATCAGAATAAATACGCATCATTTCGTTAATCGATACAAATATCGCCTTCTTTACTTCAATCGAAAAAAGCCTGGTTTAAACCAAGCTTTTCTCGCCAAAAAGGACCCGCAATAATACCTCCAGAATACTTTTTAACTATTCGGATTAATTACATATAATCCCATTTCTACACTTATTATTTCATCACCCACACAAACCGTTCTATATTATTACCTCTATATGTACCGTACTCTTGCTGATCCGGAATTTCTTCGCAGTCTGCCTCACAGTCGCGTTATTCTCTATAATATAATCAGCAATCTCCACGGCTCTCTCTTCAATGTAATCTTTCAAAAAAATCCCCCTGCAAACGTCGTTTTTACAATGTATGCAGAGAAAGGGTAAGTCATGCTTTTATGCTTCAATCAAAGCGTTTTCTTTTTCTCTTCCTGTCTGTATCATGATGTTACTCTTCTTTTTCCCACAATGGAATAGGCGTGCCGCTTCACAACACGCCCACATTTTTATAAATATCTCTCCGTATCTCTCGCACCATAAAGAAATCTACGCACTTCCATTACATCTCCGATAACCACATAATAGATTACATAATTCCTTACATAAATTCGATAATAAGGATATTTTCTTTTCTTCACCGATGGATATGGTTCAAACACCAAAGGATTATTCAATCGTTCCAGTATTGCAGTCTCTACATCATCAACAAGTTTTTCCGCCGCATCTGGATTTTTCAGCACGTTTGTAATGTAACTTGCTGTCTGCATAAAATCCTGCTCAAACAACGGCAAATATGAAGCCTATGTTTCTTATTCGCCATGAATCACACTCCTCACATTGCGGAATACATCCTCATGGCTCGCTCTTTCTTCCGTTGTTTCCGCCATCTTATCTGCTTCGTCCAGTTTCATTTCCACATTATCTACAAGGCTTGCGTATTCTTCCAGACTTAACACCACCATTGCCCCATATCCGTTTTTGGTTAGATATACAGGTTGTCCTTCATTGACAAGCGTTTCAATCTCCGGAAATTTATTTCTCAAATCCGAAACAGGTCTGATCTGTATCATAAAAGCCCTCTCCTTTCCTTATATTATTTAGCGTTTTATTATCTTAATATTATCATTATTTTATCATACCTACAAGCTGATATAATATCCATTCACTATTTTTAGAGAGGTCTCTCGTATCAGTTTATCTACATGATCTCAAACCATGTATGCAGAGAAAGGGCAAGTCATGCTTTTATGCTTCAATCGAAGCGTTTTCTTTTTCTCTTCCTGTCTGTATCATTCCCAATTTATACTCTGTATATAATACTTTATTCGTAATTTTCGCTATTCCCAGTAAAGCTATCTCTTCAATTGTGTTAATAACTTTAATTCTCTTTCAATGTTCATATTGTTAATTCAACTCCTTATTTAAAAATATAGTGTACTCAAAACAAGTTCATATTAAGCATAATGAATCTCGCATTTCATAAAATAAATATACTAACTGTACTTATTTTGTACTAATCAATAAAAGGAAATGGAGAATCTCTATGCAAAAAGACAAACACTTAGGACTTCGGATTGATTCAGAAACACACAAAAAATTAAAAAGCCTGTCCGAATTTGAAGGGCGTTCCATAAATGGTGAAGTCTTATATCTCATCCGTCAAGCAATCGCACAGCATGAAACAAAACACGGTACTTTAAAATAATCTTAATAGAAAAAGTATATGTTTCTAAGTGGACTAGTTCTAGTCCCATTTTATCACTTTTTCTGATTAAGATAAAGTTCTAAATGAACTTATTTCAAGTTCTCTTATAAGAGGTCAGTATGGAACAAAAAATTAAGCAGATAAATGGTAATATCGGAAATAATATTCGTAAAATCCGACTAGAAAAAGGAATGAAACAGACAACACTTGTGCGTATGCTCCAATTACAAAATGTAAATATCACAAGAGAATCACTTGTAAAGATTGAGAGAGGTATTCAACACATTTCCGTTACACAGCTTCGGGGGGTTCGTGACTGTTTAGGAACTACTTATGATAAGCTGCTTGAATAGTTTGGAGTATAAAATAAAACAGGCATGCCGCCCCACGCAGCACACCCATATATTTATATTCAATTTCCCTTTTTGTTCCCCTAATCCCCCAGCTCATCGAAATAATCCATGCCAATCGTAAAGGCATATTCTTTAATATCCTGATTTATCGTCCTCCCTTTGTAATATCCGTCATAGTTATAATAACTTTCAATCTCGCCATTTTCTCCTACGCTTTTATAGAAATAGTCTCTATTATGCGCTTTCCGGGATACTGCTTTTTCAAACTTCATCCACTGAGCCAGGATCATATTCGCGTACATCTGCACATTTTTCTCATACTGCTCATTCTCCAAGGTGTCCAGGTAATTTTTCGTAACCGCATAGGTAACTGCATATTTACCAAAACGAAGCGCATAGCCATAAATATTGATTCCATATTTATTATTCGGCTGTTTTGAAAAGTTCTTTTCCAGCTCTGTCAGATACATGTAACAAAAATATCCATACATATATTTCCTGTAAATGTCTGTATCTTCAAAAATCTTATCAAAGTATTCCTGCCGAAACAGAATGTCTTCGCCATTCCTTCTTGCCTTAGCCACTTCCCCCTGTATTGCGGATGCCGCCCTCATAAAAATTGTACGGTCTACTATTTTATCCCTTGTAATGAAGTTCTGCCTTAACCCGTCATGGAATTCTCCCATTTTCCGATTATAAAAATATCCAAAGTCCCGGTATATTTGTCTTTGATACTTTACCTGAACTTTATCATTTGCCCTTCTATCTGCTTCTTTTACCGGTGTCTGCTCGTTTGTTGCTTTGGATAATTCTTCGATAAGTTTTAATTTACTTTCTTCATCGTATTCCCCCAGGAAGGTAATGATTTTAACCAGCACCTCTTTTTCCTGGAAATGTTCCATATAGTCCAAATCATTTTCATAAATATTCGCAAACGTATATGCCGTCTGTCCTCCATTGATAATCTGCGGATTCTTAATAATCAGCTGTGCCGTATCTTTCAGCGCGACCTGAGAACTAAAACTGGTATCGTCTGATAATATTGTGATTCCATTATTGTACAGCGCGATTTCATTTGTTCTCTTCTTTATAATCGTGTTCTTTATTTTCGGGTTAATAATATTATTCTGCAGGCTCAAAAAGCAGCGAGGATTGTACTTTAATATAGAATTTTTATATTTTGCCACTACTTTTGCGATCTCCAGTACAGGGATAAAAGCAACCATAATTTTACATGCGCCATACCCTGTATTTACTGTATAACTTATTCTTCCGTCATTATTCTCCTTATTCGTCAGTGACAGCTTGATACGGATTTCATCCGCGTTAAAATAGCAGCCTGTCACTACCGGGAAAACGAGCTCATTATAGCATCTTTCATAGTCAAAGATTTTGGACGGTATGCCTCCTGTCAGTTTTTTTATCTGTGACTTTTTATATCGTTCACTTTTCAAATTGGCCAAAATAATCACTTCATACTTATATCTTCCTATGTCGTCGATACCATTAATTTCATCCATCATCCCCTTTATCCTACTATTATAGGGATTTCCTTCTTCATCTTCTAACTCTCCGTCCAAAATTCTGTCCACGTCCATATTCAGCAGTTCATTTATAGAGATCTCCTTATTCTCAAAATTGTTTTGATTTACTCTGAATTTTGACTGCAGAAACAGAACTTTCTTAGCCTCTTTATCGATATAATACGCGTCGATCCCCGCGTCATACGGATCATCTGTAATATATTTCTCACGCTCTTGAAACTCATCGATGCCATACATGACTTTCAAATATAAATGGATAAAGGTGCGGGCTCTTGCCTGGTCCAGTTTTTCCCGATTATTCGGGTCCGGGTAATATCTTTTGTATCTTGAGGGCGCCTCCGCCATAAGCTGGTCCAAGATATTGACCAGAATATTGTATTTCTCCATATCTTTCTCCTTAGTAAACTCTTACTCATCGTATCAGTACCTATATTTTACCTCTAAAAAATTTCTCCTTCAATGTTATTTGCTGAAACTTATTTCCTATTAACACTAAAAAAGACCGCTGCGCGGTCCCCGCACAGCAGCCTTCTTATACCTCTCATTCCGTTTTCCATCTTCCAGAATCCAAATCCCCCACAGCTCTAGAAGATATGATAATTCACAACCAATGCCGCGAACACAATTGATACCATGGACAGCAGCTTAATCAGAATATTAATAGACGGTCCTGAAGTATCCTTAAACGGATCACCCACCGTATCGCCTACTACAGCCGCCTTGTGGCAGTCGCTTCCCTTTCCGCCGTGGGCGCCGCCCTCAATATACTTCTTCGCGTTATCCCATGCGCCTCCCGCATTCGCCATAAAGATGGCCATCAAAAATCCCGTAGCAGTGGAGCCGGTCAGAAGACCGATAACCCCATTATATCCGAGAATCAAGCCCGTAACCACAGGAGTGATAATCGCAAGCAGTGTGGGCAGAATCATCTCATGAAGAGATGCCTTCGTACAGATATCCACACAAGTCTCATAGTCTGCCTCAGCTTTTCCTTCCATCAGCCCTTTAATCTCTTTAAACTGGCGGCGGACTTCCACAACGATACTCTGCGCCGCGCGTCCCACAGAATCCATGGTCAGTGCAGCGAATACAAACGGGAGGCAGGCGCCGATGAAAATGCCGACCAGTACAGCCGGGTTCATAACACTCATGTCAAGCGTGATATCCGGTCCGCCCACTTCCTGTACCTTCTCTACATACGAAGCGATCAGAGCGAGCGCGGTCAGTGCCGCTGAACCGATGGCAAATCCCTTTCCTGTTGCTGCTGTTGTATTTCCGAGAGAATCCAGGGCATCCGTGCGCTTCCTGACATCCGCTTCCAGCCCTGCCATTTCTGCGATACCACCCGCATTGTCAGCGATCGGCCCGTACGCATCTGTAGCCAGTGTGATTCCCAGAGTAGACAGCATTCCCACCGCTGCCAGAGCGATTCCGTAGAGTCCTCTCGTGGACTCGATAAATCCGCCGGACAGAGCGTAAGCTGCCATTACGCAGATCGCGATAATGATGATCGGGACCGCGGTGGAAAGCATTCCAAGGCTCAGACCTCCGATAATAATCGTCGCTGACCCTGTCTCTGATTTATTCGCGAGCTTCTGCGTAGGTTTATATGTGTCTGAAGTAAAGTATTCCGTGAAAAATCCAATCAGTACACCCGCAAGCAGACCTCCCAGGATCGCGAAATAGAATCCGATAAAGTCTTTGCCAAGGATGAACCATACAAGCGGTAAGGCGACGACCGCGATAATAATCGCGCTTGTATTCGTTCCCCTTCTCAGCGCTTTCAGAAGCGTACTCTGATCGGTACTCTCACCGGTTTTTACAAGCAGTGACCCAATGATGGAGGCAAGTACGCCAACCGCGGCCAGAATCATCGGAATTACAACCGCGTTTACCCGGTCCACTGATTCTATCTTATTGAATGCAATGACACCAAGGGCACACGCTGACAAAATCGATCCCACATAAGATTCATAGAGATCCGCGCCCATTCCGGCAACGTCTCCTACATTATCGCCTACGTTGTCCGCGATAACAGCCGGGTTTCTCGGATCATCCTCCGGGATTCCCGCCTCTACCTTTCCTACAAGGTCAGCTCCAACGTCTGCTGCCTTCGTATAAATGCCGCCGCCGACACGCGCAAAAAGCGCCATAGAGGACGCGCCCATACCAAACGTCAACATTGTGCTTGTGATATCTTCGATGGGAAGTTTGAACACAAGCCTCAGAAGCAGATACCAGATCGAGATATCCAGCAGCCCCAGGCCGACCACCGTAAATCCCATAACAGAACCCGCAGAAAACGCTACATTCAGACCTTTGTTCAAACCCTTCTGGCATGCAGCCGCCGTCCTGCCGTTCGCCCTGGTAGCAATCTGCATTCCCACGAACCCAGACAGCCCCGAGAAAAATCCTCCAGTCACAAATGCAAAAGGAACAAACCATGTCAGAAGTCCCAGAGCCGCCATAACAAAAAGGATCACAAACATCACAGCAAAGAACCCGATCAGGATCTTATACTGCCGGCGAAGATACGCCATTGCCCCTTTATGGATAGATCCGGAAATCTTTTTCATGATCTCATTTCCCTCAGGGAAACGAAGTACCTTCTGCGCCCTGCTTGCAGCAAACAAAAGCGCAATGATGGAGCCAAATAGTGTCAGTAGTGCCAATTGATTGTCCATTCCAATCACTCCTCCATTCCTTTTAAGAATTATAAAATTTATCAGTACGGGGTCTATTATATCATTTAATTGTAATTTTTCATATAATTTTGCCATTATAATTTTGAAATTTGTCTATTTTTTGTACAGCTCTCCCAAAAGGGGTCAGACCCCTTCCCAAAGGTGCCTGACCCCTTTCACTTTTTAAAAAAATTTTCAATTTTCTCAATCAGCACTCAAATACTGCAACTCCATACGCCGGAAGTGGATATGCAAAGGAATATTTCTGTCCATCACATTCCTGCTTCACTGGTTTATAAATCAATGGCCGCTCTTCGCCCTTCCCGCCGTATTTTTCATCATCACTGTTGAGCACCAGCTTCAGCTGTTTTCTCCTCGGTACACCTACGCGGTAATCCGGCCGCTCCATCGGTGTGAAATTGCACACAAAGAGCAGATTTTTCTTCCCATCTTTGGAATGCCTCATGAAGCTGTAAATACTTCTGAAGCAGTCATCCGCATTGATCCACTCAAATCCTGCCGGATCGGAATCCATTTCATACATGGCTTTGTTTTTCTTGTAAAGATGAAGAAGGTCTCTGTACCAATTCTGGATTGCCTGATGCTCCGGCTCAGCCAGAAGGAACCAGTCAAGCTCCCTCTCCTCACTCCACTCCCTGAGCTGTGCGAACTCCTGCCCCATAAAGAGCAGCTTTTTCCCCGGATGCCCTGTCATAAACGCATACGCTGCTTTCAGATTCGCGTATTTATCGAAGCCGAGTCCCGGCATCTTATTGAGCATTGAACACTTCAGATGTACGACTTCATCATGGGACAGTACAAGAATGTAATTCTCGCTGTACGCATACGACATGGCAAATGTCATCATATTGTGCGCATTCTTCCTGAAATATGGGTCGAGCTTCATATATTCGGTGAAATCATGCATCCATCCCATATTCCATTTCAGGCTGAATCCAAGTCCGTCATCCTCCGGTGCCCCTGTTACTTTGGGCCATGCTGTGGACTCTTCGGCAATCATAACAGCGCCTTTATTTCTTCCGAGAACGACGGAGTTCAGATGTTTAAAGAATTCAATCGCCTCCAGGTTCTCATTGCCGCCATATTTATTTGCCACCCACTGGCCATCCTGTTTCCCGTAATCCAGATAAAGCATAGATGCCACCGCGTCCACACGCAGCCCGTCAACATGGAAATGCTCAATCCAGAACAAGGCATTGGCAATCAGGAAATTCTTTACCTCAGCCTTCCCATAGTCAAAAATTTTCGTGCCCCAGTCCGGATGCTCCCCTTTGCGGGGATCTGCATATTCGAATGTCGGTGTGCCGTCGAAGTCTGCCAGGCCATGAGCATCCCGCGGGAAATGCGCCGGCACCCAGTCAAGAATAACGCCTATATTATTGCGGTGCAGATAATTGATCATATACGCAAAATCTTCCGGTGTCCCATACCGGGATGTCGGCGCATAATATCCTGTCACCTGATACCCCCAGGAACCGTCGAACGGATGCTCCGCCATCCCCATCAGCTCTACATGAGTATACCCCATATCCTTTACATATTTTACAACCGCCTCAGCGAATTCCCTGTATGTGTAGAATCCCTCATCTTCTCTGCCCGGATGGCGCATCCAGGACCCAAGATGCACCTCATAGATAGACATGGGCTTTTCCTTATGATCCCATGTCTCCCGCGCTTTCATCCACGCATCGTCCGTCCATTTCAGATGCGAAATATCTGCCACCCGTGAGGCTGTCCCCGGTCTGAGTTCCGCATAATTAGCAAACGGGTCCGACTTAAAAATCCGTTTTCCCTGCTCTGTCTCAATGCAGAATTTATATAGATCCCCTTCTTTAACTCCCGGGACAAAAAGCGTATAAATTCCAAGAGGCTCCTGCCTCTCCATATAATCTTCCTCGAAGTCCCAGCCATTAAAATCACCGATCACCGAGACCCTGCGCGCATGGGGCGCCCACACCGCAAAATAAACTCCATCTTTCCCTTTGCAAGTCACTTTATGCGCACCCATCTTCTGGTAGATCTCATAATGATTGCCCTGGCCAAAAAGATACTGGTCCAATTCGCCTATCTCATAAGGCTGTAACTTTTTCTTTGTGCTTTTTCCCTTTTTCATGAAAGCCACCTCACCGCTCGATTTTTGTTTATCCATATTATACTTTATCACCACAAAAAAAGAAAGGGAAAAGCACTTCTTTGGCAAAAATAGACAGAAAAAAGCCGGCATCCGGCCAAAGCTTAAAGCTCTGCACCGGCATGCCAGCCCTGTCTATTTTAATGAAGCCTTTTTTGATCTCATCAGATATTAAAATCCTTCTCTGAAAGAATGATCCTGTCTGCTTCATCTGTATTTTTTCCAAACACGCGCTTCATCAGCTTCTTCGCGGAGGCTTTCTGCGAATGCTGGATTGCCTCGTCCATGATTTCCTTCACCTCTGCCACTGTAACCGCGTGATCCTCTCTCTGAAGGGAGTCGATCTTACTGTACAATGCCAGGATTCCCATCTCATCAATGCGGTACCCATTTTCCTGTGCATACGTCTGCCCAAAAGTAACCAGCTCGTCGTTGATGAATATGGGGATCTCCAGCCGGGACGTGAACTTCCTCCTAAACTCCCTATTCGAAGACAACAGCCTGTCAAGCGGCTTTCTCTGCTCTTCGAGGACGATCAGAAGTTCCCCGGTATCTCTCTCCATCGCCTTATTCAGACGCGCAACCGTCTTTTCGTCCATCTTCCCTGCTTTCTCAATGATCAGCGCTCCGCCATAGAGCTTGTCAAAAATATCACTAATCTTCTTTTTATTCAGAGAATCCCCGGTGACTATCGCCACCTTGCCCTGTTTAATGCTGCGCTGCTTCTGGATCGCCTTCACCACGTCCACAGCGAGAACGGTTTTTCCACTTCCTTTATTTCCGATAATGAGCAGATTTCCTGATTTCGATGTGCCATTTCGATTGGTACAGTTCTTATCCTGCTCCAGCACATCCACAAGCTGCTCACTCATCCCCCTTACAGGTACGAAATAGGAGAACAGCTTTTTCTGCTCTTCTGTAAGTCCTGCCCTTGTGCCGATTCCACTCTGAAGCTCCAGATCATAGCGCCCATGCACAATGAATCCTGTATCAGACATGGACAGCGCATCCGAAATCTCGTCCAGCGGAAGCGGAGCTGTCTTCCCCGTAGCAATCATCTTCGCGGTCTCTTTCCGGCTTAATGGTGTTGTCGCTGAAAGGATATCCATATTATCGTCATCATCATCCGGGATCTCCCTGTCATCTTCCTGCTCCGCATGCTCCGGATTCACACGGAACTCCTCATCAATATCAGGGATCTCGTTCTCAAGAGTTTCGCCCTCATCGAAATATTCTTCCGCGTCCTCCGGAAGCGCATCTTCCCCGACAGCATCCTCTTCAATGTCTCCGAAATACTCCGCGTCGTCCTCGAATTCCTCACCTTCATCGAAGTACTCCTCTTCGTCCAACAGATCTTCGCCTTCATCCAAGTACTCTTCCGAATGATCAAACTCCGCGCCTTCTTCAAAGAACTCTTCCGCGTCATCGCTAAAGTCAAGGTCTTCCTCCTCGTCTATGCGGAGTGACTCTGTAACCCTGCCCATATTTTCAAGCGGCTCTGCCGGCTTTCTCTCCAGTGTCCTTTTCACCGGTCCTGCAGGTTTTTCCTCCTCAGGCGGGATAATTCCCTCTATTTCATCGATCATGCGCTGAATATCCGGCGGGAGTATCGGCGTTGTCTTATTCTTTGTCTCCATCATGTCCCCTGTCACATCCCCTTCTGGTAAATCATCTGTTAATTCTTCCCCGTCCTCCTCATCCAGAACCTCTTCTGCCTCCTCTGCGTCCGCATCGAATAAATCTTCATCCATATCCTCCGCACCAGCTTCAGACAGCTCCGCTGCCGGGAGTTCTTCCTGTTCTGATTCAGCTGTCTCATCAGCTGTCGGATCAGCGGCATCTTCCAGTTCTGTATTAAAAAGCTCTTCCTCTTTTCCGGTATCTTCAAGATCCGCTTCCGGTTCACCCTCCCAGCCGGCAAGGATGTCCTCCAGGCTCATCTGCCCGGTAATCTGGTCGTCATTCTTCGAGAGTGTTTCTGTCTCCAGCGCATCGGCGTATTCTTCTCCCGCATCTGTAATTTCCCCTGCTTCTGTTAAAAACGCTTCCGCATCTGCGTCAGTAAGCCCTTCTTCCTCTGCTGGCATCTCGCTCTCATTTGTATCTGTATACGCTTCTGCATCCCCAAGCTCTTCTTCCTCTGGTAAAAGCTCTTCCGCATCCACATCTGAAAGCTCTTCTTCCGGGAAGAGCTCTTCTGCATCTGTATCTATAAGCTCTTCATCTTCCTCATCTATAAACGGAATTTCCTGGGTCTCTTCCGGCATGATCTCTGTCATCTCACCGGCAGCCAGCGCGGCTCTTTTCTTCTCTTCCGCAATCTGCGCAATAATGTCTATATCAGCCACAGATTCAATTTCATCAATTTCTTCTGCAAGATCATCTAGCTCGGGCTCCTCATTTTCATCCGCCATCCCGGCGCGGCCAGGTCCCAGCAGCTGCCTTAACGCTTCATCCAGCGGCATCGTATCCCCGATCTTTTTCCGCTGCGGTACCGCTTCTTCCTCCGAGTCCTGATCCGTCACTTCCTCATCATCCTGCATATCTTCTTCCGGAGACAGATCCTCATCTATAACGCTTTCTTCCAGCTCTCCTTCAGGCATATCCTCGTCTTCTTCGTCATCTGCATCTCCGACAGCATCTATGCCATCAGCCTCTAAATCATCCGGATCGTCATATTCTGCCTCCGCATAGGATATCACATCCGGTATTTCCTCTGTTTCTGCTGAAAGCTTTTCATAACGCCGGTCATACTTTTCCTGCTGAGACGGCGTCAGAGGCTTGTACTGCATCTTCAGCTCCATCGCTTTATACACATACTGCCCCTCACTGAACCAGAGTATCAGATCGTCACATTCCTCCAGACACTCTGCTGTCATTCCGGCTTCCTGGTAGAGTTTCGCCAGCTCGTACGCCCACTCCTCGATATACTCGGACTTCTTATACTCCTCGAGGGCTTCTATCTGCTGTTCAATCGGCGCCCTCTGCGCACGAAGAATCTGATATCTTAGGATATATTGATTTGGGTCCTTTGGCGCGATCTGGATAAAATCATCATAATAATCAATCGCCTCATCTACATTGTCTGTCTTGAGCGCCAGAGTACACAGGCGGCTGATAATCTTCCTGCTTCCCTCCGCACGGCGGTAGGCAAAATTCAGCACCTCATAACCCTTTTGATACTCTTTATTCTTTTCATAGATCTCACTCACATTGGCCAGCATCCCTGTATTGCGGACTCTTTTCCAGTCAATTGTGTCCGCAATCTCCGCTGCCTGTCTGTATGCACCGTCCTCCATAAGTTCGAGCATCTGTTCGGTTTTTACTTTATAATCATACTTGTCCACCGCATTCACCTCGTCGAAAATAATATTTCATCGGTCAATATCCATCTTCCTGCCCTTCCGGGTACAGGCCAATATTCTTTCAATAGTTTATCATATGCATCTCCCAATGTCAAAAAAATGCATCCTCAATTGACATTGAAGATGCATTTTATATATTATTTAATTTTTTCATTTTTCTTTTCTATTTTAAATCGGAGGCATTGAATCGATTTTGTTCCTGTGAGACCTCTGCCATCTGTTATTTGATCAGCGGTCGATTTATTAAGACCAGCTTATTAAATCTTCCCTCCTTCAATAACAAATTAAGGTTCATAACAGCATCCCTTCTGCTTTTCACTTTCGTTTATGCTCCGGGTATCATCTTATATTTCTAAAGGTATCCTGAATTATTCATCCTATAATCGTTCAACTGATGCAGTACCGTTCACCGATATTCCAGCCGCTTACTGGATTATTCCTTCTATAATTGTGATCCTTTACCATATAAATAATATTCTACTCAATGTTTCTTTACACATCTTTCGAAATCCTGTTATATGTGGTATCTATATTCAATACGTCTGCAAATGCTAAATCTCAATATATTTTCATCCGGACTTACGAACTCTCCGATCTTTTCTTTCATTCTTACTTTTCCGGATTATTCATCTTTTCTCCAGCAAAGGTCTCTTTCATCACAGGAACTAACATTTGCCGTACCACTGACATATTGATGATTAACTGAAACTATACTGTCCATGGGACTTACCTCCTGCTGCCTTTTATTTTTAATCTAATTAAATGACCAGTTGAAGGTTCAACTATCATTCTCTTAGATAAATATCCTCTTGAGATCTCATCTGATATATCTCTTTTGGATGGTCTTATAATATCACCGGAGCCTTTATTTGTCAACACATTTTTGTGATATATTTCAAATAAATTTATTATTGATTTAAAATTATATGAATTTTCTGATAATTTTGCGCATCTCTTGTGGTTACTTTGTTAGTCAAACGCTATATTTATGGTATAGATTTTATATTGCCTGATTATTCTGACACATATTTCAAATACCGAAACAAAAGCAGGTCGATCCTCTTTTTCAGTTTCACAATTTTTAAGTTTTCTCTACTTCATCTTAAGAAATCTTTAGAATCTATTCGGGTATTTTTTAAGGAATCTGCATTATCCTAATATCTGTCGAAAGGAGCAGAGTTTCCTATGAAAAAATGGATCTACCCTTTATCACTTATTTTTCTATTTTTAATAATAATCGCCGTAAGTCTGCCTAATGGCGCAGTCTTTGGCTCCCACACCGACTGGCTGAGCCAGCACGCTGCTCTTGCGGAAACCATACGCGGTGCGTGTCTTGAACAGCATACCCTCCTGCCCTCGTGGATTGACTTGGGCGGCGGCAGCAATGGGTATCAGTTCGCCTACTATGGTTTTCTGCGCCCGGACATCCTCATTGGCTGCCTGATGCCCCATATTCCCATGGCCTATATCCTTATGGGATACATGCTGTCTGTATATCTGCTCTCAGTTCTTCTCTGCTATACCTGGCTGAGAAGCGAAAACCTGCCCCCTGTCCTGGCATTCTCAGGAAGTGTTCTGTTTATGACGGCAGGATGCCTTTTTCATATGCACCGGCAGGTCATGTTTGTAAATTATCTGCCTTTCCTGCTTTTGGCATTCCTGTGTATCAGAAAGAAACGCACAAATTGGCTTCCCATCTGCCTGTGTCTGATCTGTCTGAGCAGCTTTTACTTTGCTGTCTCTGCGTTCGCGGCTGTGGGCTGGTACTGGTACCGCGAGGAAAAGAATGCTTTCTGGAAAAATTCTTTTCTTAAGAAATATATTCCCAGCACTCTGGCTGCAGCCGGTTTATCCGCTGCCCTGCTGATTCCCACGGCGCTGGTCCTGCTCGAGCACAGCAGGGGCGGTGAATTTACCCTTTTATCACTGGTAACACTATTTTGTCCGAATGTGTCTCTGAACAATATCCTGTTCAATGAATACGGGATGGGCCTTACCGTGATCTGCCTGTACACGGTTCTGGCGGGACTTACGCGGCACAAATTACGCTCGGACAGCATCCTATTCCTATTATTCGGACTGTTTGGAGTGTTTTCATGGCTGCTAAACGGCACGCTCTATGCCCGGCCCAAAATTTTAATTCCTTTTATGCCGCTGGTTATCCTCCACTGCGTGCGTTTTCTGCATGATGCGGGGGCAGCTGCGCGAAATGGCCGGGATCGCAGGAATGCTGCAGCAGGCAGCGCATTTCCACTCTTTCCATTTGCCGTGATCTTTCCTGTCGGGCTTCTCTGGTTCAGCCAGGAACAGTTCCCATGGATCATGGCCGAGACAGGTATCCTGTTCCTTTTTGTGCTCATTTGCAGAAGACCTATACACAGACCTCTTCTGACCCGCAAATATAAAGTACTGACCGGCAGTTACCCCTCCGCTGGTTGTCTGACTCATCCCGCTTTTGTCATTCTGCTTCTTGCCGCCCCTGTCGGGATGTATCTTACCACTGCCGGGACAGAGGACTGGGTAGACCGTTCGGAGATTTCCGCCGGCTTTACTTCTGAAGAATTGGAAGAGGCCGCAATGGACCCGCTGTACCATTTTGACAGCATGTTAAGCCCTCTTGACAGTGCAAATGAGCTCCCCAAAAGCGGGATGACGAGGAGCACGATGTATTCTTCTGTTACCGGGCAGGCATATGCGGACTTCTACTATAATACGCTCCTGACTCCCATACGCATCAACAACCGCGTGGCCATGCTGACCTCGGATAATCCGTTCATGCTCCATCTTCTGGGTGTCCGGTATCTGGAGACAACCGTCGACGCCGTGCCCGCGGGCTGGAAGGTTATACGCCGTTTAGGTGACAATGTCATCGCAGAAAATGAGAACGTTCTTCCATCCGCATATTTTACCAGCGATGTAATCACGCAGGAACAATTCCGGCAGCTGCAGCCATTGGAGAAACTGGATGCGGTCACACGGAAAACCGCAGCAGATATCCCGGAAAATAAAGTTTCCAAAAACAGATCCGCCACGGTTAAAGAATTGGAATCCGGCTCCGCTCAGAATCCCGACCGCGCCGTGGAAGACGAATATATAAAAACATACACACCGATATTTTCAGAGACCGTTCTCCCTGAAGGGCTGGAGATACGCCGAGCCGGGGATACTTATGAGATCACAGCAGATAAATCCAGCACCATTAATCTGCATATAACAAATCCGAAGCCCAAAAATATCCTTCTGCTCAGCTTTCAGCTAAAAAATGAAACCTGGAACGCCATCACCATTGATATAAATGGGATACGGAATAAGCTTTCCGGGCTGTTTGCCCCCTATCCGAATGGGAACGATTGTTTTCATTATCAATTGTCCACAGACGCAGAAGATGGCATTACAGATCTTTCCATCACCCTCTCGAAAGGTCATTATACGATATCCAATGTCCAGTGGCATCTCTACAGCCAGGAGCTGCTGGCCGCAAAAAGCTATACGCCGCTGACCCTGTCACCACAGCACGATACAACGCTCTCCGCTGATTCGAGGCGGTCTTGCTTTTCTTCCTCCACAGTGGTTCTGTCAGGCAGCATTCTGGCAGATAGGGATGGAATTTTGGCCACAACCATTCCTATGCAGGCGGGACTTGAGATTCTTGCAGACGGCGCGCCGGCTGAGATGATAACTGTCAACGAAACATTTGCCGGAGCTGTCCTGTCAGAAGGGAGCCACCAGATAGAGATCCGCTTCTCGCCTCCCGGGAAAACTGCCGGAGTTCTGGTCAGCCTTTTCAGTGCGGCCGGATATGTTATTTTTCTGGCGGCCGGATGGATCAGAACCCGGAAAAATTTATCTGGGAGCGATAAAAATTAAGAAAGGGACACAAAATGAAATTGAATAAAGAACTGCTTATGTATCTGATCAGCGGTGGTATAACGACCGGCGTTAACTATCTTTTGTATGCGGGACTTCTGTATCTTCATCTTCCCTGGCTGGTCTCCAATACCATTGCCTGGACAGGCGCGGTACTGACCGCGTATGCTCTTAACCGGCGCTGGGTATTCCGCTCAAAAAACCGTATCCTGGCTGAGTTCACATCTTTCGCAGGAGTACGATTCCTGACACTGCTGGCGGAAAATGCCCTCCTCTGGCTGCTCATTGATATCTTAAATACAGGAGCGTTTCCTTCGAAACTATTTGTCAGTGTGATCACAGTACTCGGCAATTACATTCTCTGTAAATACGGCATTTTCAAAAAGGAGGGCACTTATCATGAATAAAACAAGAGATCTGATCAGCATTATTGTTCCCTGTTATAACGAAGAGGCGGCACTGCCTGCATTTTACCAGACGGCTGTTGAAGCAGTAAATGATATCCCTGAGGCTGACTGCGAGTTTATTTTTGTGGATGACGGGAGCCGGGACCATACGTCGGACCTTCTGCAGAACTTCTCCGATATGGACAGCCGGTGCCGGTATCTTTCCTTTTCCCGGAATTTTGGAAAAGAAGCCGCTATGTACGCAGGACTGCAGAATGCATCAGGGGACTACTGCGTATTTATGGATGCGGACCTCCAGCATCCGCCTTCTCTTCTTAAAGAAATGTATCATGTGGTGAAGACCGAGGGGTACGACTGCTGTGCCGGCTTACGGGAGGACCGGTCCGGTGAAAATCCGGTGCGCACTGTGCTGGCCCGTTCCTTCTATCATATCATCGGCAGGGTCTGCCGGCTGGACATGGGAGACGGCAAAGGGGATTTCCGCATGATGAGCCGCGCAATGGCGGACTCTGTCCTGGAACTAAAGGAATACAACCGATATATGAAAGGGATCTTTTCCTTTGTAGGCTTTGAGACAAAATGGATTCCATTCCACAATGTAGAACGCGCTGCCGGGGAAACAAAATGGAGCTTTCGGGCACTCTTCCGCTACGCCCTGGATGGGATTCTTTCCTTCTCGTCTGCTCCCGCGGCTGTCGCCGGGACCACAGGGGCACTCCTGCTCCTCGCCGCTGCGCTGACCGGCATCACAGCCGCCTTCTCCACACAAGGGCTGACCGGTATCCCCCTGCTCGTCTGCCTGATTCTCTGCCTGAACGGGATACAGATGCTCTTTCTGTCCATACTCGGACAGTATATGTCCAAAGAATATATGGAAAGCAAAAAACGCCCCATATATATCGTAAAGAAAAGAGGAGGATTCTGAACGGGGTCAGGCCCCTTTGAGGAAAGTTTTCAGAATATTCTCCTCAAAGGGGCCTGGCCCCGTTCACAAACATTTCACATTTATTCCATTATAATCGGTTCTGCACTTCCCAGCACGATATCGTCGATTTTCTCAAAGCCCGACAAGGTATAAGATTCTACCGTATTTCCGGCAACCAGATAGAATTTCTCCCCCGCGTACAGCCCGCGGGTCTCGTGGTAACCGCTTAATTCTCTTGCGAACACTTCTTGGAATCCCTCTGACTCATTATATGAAAAGATATAATACATATCAGACATTGCGCCGCTGGCACGGAATCCGAACAGGTTCTTATCCACATCGATAAACACAGCTTTGTAATTATACGCCACATCTGTTCCGTACATATCCTCCAGAACGTACTGGGCGGCTTCCGTCACGTTCCCCGGATCGGAAATATTGAACATAGACAGCTTAACGCCCTCTGTAGTCACTCCTTCTTCATCGACATCCATCCCCACTCCCAGAAGCAGCCCATCTCCATATGGATGCAGGTACTCGGAAAAACCCGGTATCTTCAGCTCACCGATAATCTTCGGATCAGCTGGATCTGTAAGATCCACGGAAAACAGCGGGTCCACCTGCCGGAATGTGACGAAGTATCCTGTATCCCCCATAAAACGCGCGGAGTACACCTGCTCGTCCGGGGCAAGATCCGTGATCTTCCCTGTCAGCTCCAGCGTCTCATCAAGCACATAAAGGGAATTACTGGTCACTGCCTTATCCGTGCTGGCAGAGCTGACTGACGTCCCATACAGGGGCATGATATCCGATGCCGGACTCACTGTGGTTACAAGCCTCAAATAGCCGTTATACTCATCGATACTGAAAGAATCATTCAATATACCGTCCACCTTTGTCTGTGCCACACCGGTAAGCTGTCCGCCGCTGTACGCGACCTTTCGTATGGCAGTCTGCGCCACACCCCCATCATTTTCTTCATAACAAGATTCTGTGACATAGATATTTTCACTGCTCACATAGCACATTCCCGTGCTGCCGAACACTGCCCTGCTGTCTGTCTTCTCCTGTGGATCTGACAGTGAAAACGCCGTGATTACCGTATACTCACTGCCCAGCCCGCTCTCCGGCATAAAGATCCGCTCCGCTTCAAGCGTTGTCCCCTGTACTTTGGGAATATATGCGCTTATATCAGATCTGGGCGCCGCTGTGTCCGCATAAAAATTACTGATCACATAGGCATATCCGTCCTTCACTCTCATCGTATTGTAATGGCCGCTCTGGGAAATCGTACTCAGCTTCCCCGGCGCGGACGGATCACTGATATCATACACATCTGTGCGTGTGTATGTCCTGTTATACACCTCAAATCCATCTTCTTTCGTGTATTCTTCGTGTGTATAAAGCACTGCCAGGCGGCCGGCGGCTGCATATAACTCCTGGATATAACTGTCCTCATCTACGGCGATCACTGACCGCTCTGTCATTTCATCCGATGAAATGCCCACGATCTCCACCTTATTCCCATTCACGATATAAAGATTCTCTCCGTCTGTTTTAACCACATCCGGCTCGTCAACACCCTCTTCGCGCACATTCGTATCCGAATATCCACCATCTGCGGCTGTACCTGTACCATACGCCGCCGCGCTGCCAGCTGATCCGCCGTCCATCGCACTGCTGTTCATCGCGGCGCTGTCTCCCGCAGCACTCTCCGTCGTGCTCTCTAATATCCGATCGCTGTACATCCGTGCCTGTTTTTCCTGCTGCTTCTGCTCCGCCTGGATATACTGATAGATCTCATCATAGTCCTTTGCGGATGCAATCGCCTGCTCCGCTCTGTCCTCTCTTCCTTCAGAGTTTTCTGCCTTATAGCCGGCGTCCGCGCCTGCCATGTCTGCTTCTTTGGAACTGCCTCCTCCATAATTCTGTGCCACAGCGGCAGCCACTCCCACCGCAAGGCAGAGACACGCAGCTGCCGCAATCCCCGCGTAATGCCTGCGATATTTCTTCGTTTTCTCCTTTTTCTTCCGATACAGCATTCTTTCCACTGCCTCTGGCTCCAGGGACGGCGGTATCTGTGTATCTTCCGTCAGGTCACGCAGCTTGTCCTCCATCTGATCCTGTGTATCCGTATTCCTGTTTTCATTTCCATCCATGTCTGTTCACCTCCTGCTACTGCTGATTCAGCTCAAAGCGCTCCGCATCTTTTCAAGCGCGCGGCTTTTGCGCGACCGCACGGTGGTCGGTTTCTTGTCCAGCATCCGTGCGATCTCATCACTGTGATAACCTCCGAATACCGAGAATGCTACAATCATGCGCTCCTCTTCATCCAGCTCGCCGAATGCCCGCCGCACATCATGCCACTGGGCATAATCAGGCTCATGGCACCCCTGCCGCCCACGGGAAGAGGTGCCTTCCAGGCCCGCTGTCTCCTTCTGTCCGCTCTTAAGCATTCTCTTACAGCGGTTGTTCAGTATCGTAAACATCCAGCTTCTGAAAGATTCCTCCTTCTTAAGCCCCGCAAGATTCTCATAAGCCGACAGCACGGCATCGCTCACCGCGTCTTCCGCATCCTGCGTATGCCTCGTCATATACAGGGCAAATTTATAAAGATCTTTGTATATCCGTGCATATAAATGGGAAAAAGCTTTTATATCCCCGCGCTTCGCCCGCCGGATCAGCTCCGGCTCCGGACTGTTCTCATAATCATACATCCTCACCCCTCCTCCCGCGGAATACGAAACTCAAAACTGCAGAATATGGATATCCATTCCACTCTGGTATTTATTAGAGCCTTACGGATAGGAAACTGTTGCATAAAAAAGGGAACTTTTTTCCATCTTTCCACAGATCTTACGCTTGATCTCATTTTGCAGGAGTTCCGGACCCTTGTCAACCGGATGCCCACAAGCACCATACACACAAACGGTACAGATGGCCGGATGCCGTTTTACAGCCGGCGCATTGTCTCAAATGTATTATACAGATTAAGCTGGCCGTAGCCCCACTCCCGGTTCGGATACTCCATTGTTCCGGGGCGCACCGCACCAAGTATGAGCAGGCTTTTTATCTGAAATGAATCCACTCCAGGCACCTCCTGGATATATACAAGCCACTCCAGCATAAGTGCCACAGCGCCCGCTGTCACGGCCACGGAAGCACAGGAGCCTGTGCGCGCCGAGAACCGCCCGCCCGGAAGCGCCCCGAGAACATTAACCCCGGGCGCCGCCAGATCCGGCCTGCGGCGTTCTGTCCTGGTATACCCTCTCCCGGAAGACTGGGCAACAGCCCCGCTGCTGCCGTCATAATAGGCCGCGACAATCGGACTGTCCGTATTAGCCGGGTTAGTCAGCGTATAATAAGGGTCCGACTCCAGGAAAAAAACCTCTCCGCCCAGAAACTCCGTCAGCGGCAGCCACATGTGGAACTGCCCGTCATTTACAGCCTGCGGCTCAACAACCAGTTTCCAGATACCGGGTGCCGGCGCATTGAACCGGAAAAAAATCAGCTCAGAGTTGCTCTTTTCCACAAGCAGTCGGTAATCGATAGAAACTCTTGTACGCTCAAACAAAAAATCGATCTCCGCGTTCGCCCCCACGCGAAATGGGATGCGGGATGTGTTCTCCCCCGAGGGTGATATGATAGAAATAGATAGAATATTCGGGATATCCGTCCATAATTCCAGAAAGAAACCGGGCACATTTTCTCCCACACGCAGTTCCACGGTTTTTGTATCGTTCAGGTTTTCAATTTTATTATAATAATGATGTCGTTTATCCGCCTCATTGCCCACCCCGATCACAGAGATCCGGTTTGCACGCGTGCTGTATCCGTCGATGAGGTATGGCATGGGAAGGGTACCGATATGTCCGCCCATATTCGTGCCGACAGTGATGCACATAACCAGGGGAAGCCCCAATGAATCTGCCAGGTCGTTTAAATACCTCAGCCCAAGCATAATGTCTGTCTCCTGATAGCAGACCGTCCCGTCCGGAATAAAGTAATAATCCCGCAGGTATTGCTTGGCCTGTTTTAGTTTGACCACTGCGATAGAAGCTTCCGGGGCGGCCCCGAGGAACTGCTGTTCCGGTTCCGCGGAGCCGGCAGCAAGGCTCGCCACATAAGTCCCATGTCCCGTCTCATCCGTGGAGGGAACGAGCTCCAGAGGCGTCTCCGCCCGGAGAGCCTCATTAATCATCTCCTCCGTAAATTCACTTCCATACGCGAGTCCCATAGGCGGTGTCCCCGTCTGGACTGTCTGATCCCAGATCGCCGCGATCCGGGTAGTTCCGTCCAGATTGCGGAACAGGCTGCTCTCATAGTCGATCCCACTGTCCAGGAAACCAATCAATATCCCCTGGCCTTTCAGCTGCAGTGTGGGATAATTCTGGACAGGCAGGATACCCGCCTGGTTGAGCGTCTCCAGACTCAAGGGCGCATAGCATTTGGGTATGGAATTATAAGAATATCTTGAAAGCGTGATCGGATCTGCCATATCGGCAGGAAGATAGATACATTTGTAACGAAAGCCGGCATCCTGTTCGCACCGCTCCTCATTAAGCATACTGTCGAAAAAAGGCGTGCGCACATGGTTTCCGATAAAGTCTCTGTAGTCCTCAGACAAAATTTGTCTGCGGCATGTTTCTGCATCTGGCATAAAAAACTCCTGGAAGGATTTGTAACCATACTATGAACGCACCTGGAAAAGTATGCGGAAGTCAGATGGCAGCACGCTGTGTCCGCAGACATCTGTATTGCAGGCCTATTTTTCCTTCTCCCACCCACAGATAATACCTGCGTACCGGTTAAAAAAATATAAATTCCCCGCAGATATGTTGAAGTCAGCGCCTAATGGGGTATAATGGATATAAATCAAAGCACCGGACACTTTTCCGGTGTCCCACATGTCCAGAGAGGACAAAAGAAGAAGGGAGAATGATAACAATGAAAGATTTTTTTGAAGATCTTGGCAGACGGCTTGGAGAGACAGCGGAAACAGTCACCAGCAAGGCTGGCGACGCCATCGAGATCCAGCGGATCAAAGGTCAGATCCGGGAACTTTCAAGAGGAAACGCGGTAGATCTTATGGAACTGGGACGGGCAGTCTATGAAAAATACAAAGCCGGCGAAGAAGTAGAAGAATCTGCAAAGGCACTTTGCAGCGCAGTCAAAGACAGAGAGGCTTCCATTGAAGATTACGAGAAAAAGATCGCCGCGATACGAGGCGCTTCCGAATGTTCCGGCTGCGGCAGAATGGTTTCAAAGGATATGGCATACTGTCCTTACTGTGGTGAAAAGGTATCCGTGTATGAGGCCGACGCAGAGGAAGAACCGGTCGAGACAGCAGCTGACAGCCAGAAGACCGCAGACAACATGAAGGATAAAATGGCTGACGCCATGGAAAACATGGCTGAGAAAACGGAAGACGCTGTAAAAAAGGCAGGTGAAGCTGCAAAGAAAGCCGGCTCCAAAGCGGATGAGATGGTTCACAAAGCAGCTGAAAAGGCCGCCGAGAAATTCAACCAGAAATAGGCAGAAGAAAATAGACGGAGGAAGCCATGAAGAAACGTTGGTTTCTATCTGGAACAGGTATTCTGTTCACAGCAGACCAGATATTAAAGACTTATACAGAAGAGAATCTAGAGAAAGGGGAAGAAAAACAGCTGGCTGGACCCATTGTCCTGCGCCATGTCAATAACAGCGGGCTGTGCCTTAATTTCCTGTCCGGCAGGCCTAAAGCTGTACAGATCCTTTCGCTCACTGCGGCAGGAATTGTAAGCGTCCTCCATCTCCAGTCTCTCTTTCGTACCAAAGGCTTCTGGAAGAAAAGCGCTCTGTCCCTCATGACAGCGGGCGCGTGGAGCAATACGTTTGACCGCTTTGCCAGGGGCCATGTTACAGACTATATTGGTATTCAGTGCAAAAGCCAGAAAATGTCATCGATCACCTACAACCTGGCGGATTTCTTTATTGCCGCCGGCGCGGCGCTCCTGTCCCTTCTTTCTCTTGGAGGGCACAGAGAAAAATGAGCATTATAAAAAACCGCTTAAGCGGCATAATCTGACGGAGTCCGGCAGACGCCGGAAACAATCAGATTATGCCGAGGGCGGTTTTTACTTCGCGTGTATCTCCTTTGAATACAATGCCATCCATCCCAAGCGATCTGCCTGCCTCAACATTCTCTTCCAAGTCATCGATAAAGAATGTTTCCTCCGGCTTAAGCGAAAACGTCTCGAACAGATAGCGGTATATCTCCGGATCGGGTTTCGCCATCTTCAATGGCGCAGAAAATACAGTCCCGCTGAACTTTTTAAGCGGCTCAAATCCCACCGCCCATTCAGCAAAGTATGTCGGTGCATTGGACAACAGATAGACCGGCACTTCTTTCTGGCTGAGTTCACCGATAAAATCAATGGTGTCCTGAATGGGGCTGACATAGTCCGGCCATCCCCGGAAGAAACTGCGCACAGACTCCTCCAGACGCGCCGGCACGGAAGCGGCGGTACTTTCCACGTACTCCTCATAATCAATCGTCCCTTTGTCCAATTCATTCCATCTGGCAAAAATAACAGGAAAGAGCAGGTCGCGGTCTCTCTGAGATTCACAGAACTGATCCAGCATATATCTGCCGTCAAATTTCCCTATCACATTCCCAAAATCAAAGACTACATTTCTATACTTCATGGAAAATTCCTCTTTAATCATAAATAACAGCGTTCGGCTTCAAAACCTGCTATAACAGGCTGATCCCATTCTCCTTCGTCTTTGCGGCCACATCTTCCGGCCAGAGCGAAGATTGAACCTCGCCGATATGGGCTTTCCTCAGATAATACATGCAGATACGGGACTGACCGATTCCGCCGCCGACTGTGTATGGGAGCTCGCCGTTTAACAGAGATTTCTGGAACGGCAGTTCTGCCCGTTCCTCGCAGCCCGCTGTTTTCAGCTGGCTCCGTAAAGCCTCCTCATCCACACGGATACCCATAGAAGACAGCTCCAAACCAATATCAAGAATGGGATAATAGACAATAATATCACCGTTTAACTCCCAGTCGTCATAATCCGGCGCACGTCCGTCATGCTTCTCCCCGGAAGCAAGCACCTTGCCGATCTGTGATACAAAGACCGCGCCCTTTGCCTTAGCGATACGCGCCTCCCGCTCCTTCGGCGTACAGTCCGGGAACATATCCTCCAGCTCCTGGGATGTAATAAAGAAAATATCATCCGGAAGCAGCGGCTCGATATAATTATATCTCCTCGATATATAGTCCTCTGTGTCCTTCAGAGCGCTGTAAACCTTACGTACCGTATACTCAAGCGTTTCCATGTTGCGCTCTTCCCTGGAGATCACCTTCTCCCAGTCCCACTGATCTACATAGATAGAGTGGATATTGTCTGTATCTTCATCTCTGCGGATAGCGCTCATATCTGTATAGAGCCCTTCCCCTGAATGAAACCCATAGTTCTTCAAGGCATATCTCTTCCACTTCGCAAGAGAGTGGACGATCTCTGCAGGCGCTTCATCCTGCTCCTTAATCCCGAATGAGACCGGCCGTTCTACGCCATTTAAATTGTCATTAAGCCCGGATTCCGGCCGGACAAACAGCGGGGCTGACACACGTGTCAGGTGAAGCGCTTTGGCAAGCGCCCGCTCAAAATGGTCTTTGACTTCTTTGATGGCAACCTCCGTCTCACGGATCGTAAGCGGAGAATGATAGCCTTCGGGTATTCTTAACTGTTCCATTGTAAAGGCTCCCTTCTGAATTCGTTTAAAAAAGAAATTTACATTTTATTCTAATATCGGAAAGCCCGGAAGTCAACTGGCAACATTTGAATTATAAATTAACAGATAATTTTAATATTTTTATATAAATAACTAAAAATTATGTTGACATAACAACATATGAGTGTTATTATAATGTCAACAAATAAAACTGAATGAATAATCATTCAAACAAAAATATAAATTTATTTTTATTTGAAAGAAAATTCAGAAAAGGTTTTATTCACCCACAGGATATCGTGATTGGCAGACGGGTGGACAGATATAGAGAAAGATCATAATGACGAGAAAGTTATGAGAGAAGCAAAATCTATATCAACGGAAGTTCATCGGGGAACCAAAGTCCCGTGGGAATTTAAGTAAAGAAGGTACGGACCACCGGGAACGTAAGTTAAATCTATCAGACAAAAAAGATAGAGAAGAGAGAGGAAAGACAAGATGATAGAAATATCAGAATGAAGATGGATGTTGATCAGGAAGTTGATTGGCATCCATTTTCGTTGTGCTTTTCTACAGAACCGACCTCTAAAGAGTCGTCTGCCTTGCCATAGAAAAGAAAAATTGATAAAATGGTCAGGAAAAACAGCAGGGCATTGCATCACCAGGAGGAAGTATGGCAAAAACAAGCAACCAAAAGGCAAAAATTCTCTATCTAATGCGGCTGTTCCAGGAAGAGACTGACGAAGAGCATCCGCTCTCCCGCCGGGAGCTCGAACAGCGGCTGGCAGATATTGGCATACACGCAGAGCGGAAAAGTCTGTACAATGATATTGAGACGCTGAAGAATTTCGGCCTGGATATTACATATCGGAAGGAGCAGCCGGAAGGGTATTATCTCGCGGCCAGGGAATTTGAACTCCCCGAGCTCAAACTCCTGGTTGACGCAGTTCAATCCTCCCGGTTCATCACACAAAAAAAGTCCGATATCCTCATAAAGAAGATTGAAAAACTGACCGGGCGGTACGAAGCCCGCATGCTGCAGAGGCAGGTCGTAGTTACCGACCGTATCAAGGCAATGAACGAGAGCATTTACTACAACGTGGATAAACTGCACACCGCTATTGCGGAGGACCGGCAGATCCTGTTCCGCTACTTTGAGTGGACCGTGTCAAAAGAAATCCGGCTGAAAAAGGGAGGCGGATATTACCAGGTAAGTCCCTGGGCACTGACATGGGACAATGAGAATTATTACCTGATCGGCTACGATATGGATGCGCGCATGCTCAAACATTTCCGTGTAGACCGGATGCTTCACATCGGACTGCTCAGCATAGAAAGGGAGGGCAGGGAGGAATTCAGACGATTCGACCTGGCCCGCTATACAAAACAGACTTTCAGCATGTTCGGAGGGAATGAACAGAGTGTACGCCTGCGTTTTCATAATAAGTATGTGGGAGTTGTTATCGACCGCTTCGGCAGGAACGTGCCGCTCCACCCCGATGGGGAGGCGCATTTTATAGCCAGGGTCGATGTGGCAGTCAGCGAACAGTTCTACGGATGGCTGACTGGACTGGGACGGGATGTTCAGATCCTTTCTCCGGAATCTGTTGTCGAAGAATATCGAGAACTGCTGAGAGATTTGGGGAAGATGTACGAAGAATAAATAAAGGGTAAGGGTGAGTAGAATGAACATAAATGATATTTTTGAAGCAGTACAGGGGTTTGACCTTTTTGATTTGGGGACACTCCTCACGAAACTGGAGCAGGGCGGACACTCCCTGACACAGACAGAAATAACCGCACTGGCAGCAGCGGCAGCGGCAGGGCTTCTGCTCTGCCTGTTTGGTCTGAAAATCGTAAGGCTCTGGGCAGCGCTGATGGGTCTGGCCGCAGGGTTTTTCATCGGTATTACAGCCGCGCAGGCCCTTGGAGCGGACAGCACGGTCTGCACGATCACAGGCATTGTAACCGGGCTCATATTGGCCGGGCTGGGTGCATCTCTATACCGCGCCGGGGTCTTTATCACTGTAATGATCTCCATCAGCCTGTTCTGTATCCATATGTTCAGTCCCCGGGACTGGCTGCCTCTTGCCGGCTGTCTGGCCGCCGGAATTGCAGCGGCCGGCCTGTCCATAAAATTCCTGGAGATCGTTACCATATTCGCGACTTCACTCCTGGGAGCTATAACGGCAGGACCTGCACTGTGTTATCTCCTGCCGGATACAGGCATGGATGGAATGGTCCGCATCATTCTGTGTACCGTATTCGGTGCTCTGGGCGTTCTCGTCCAGCTCCTTCTGGAATCCAGGAAGCGCAAAAAACAGAACCTTAAGAAAGCCGCGGAAATCCAGAAAGAAGCATCCACTGCCAACGAAGTGGAACGGGCCAGGGCTGTGATCAATGAGATCGACCGCAGTTCCTCTGACAAAGAGACCGCACACAGCAGTACGTCCGCATCGGAAAGCATTCCCCATGGCGAAGGACTGGAAACCATAAGCCTGAATGACATTGAGGACATAGATGAGCCGGATGAACCGTCGGATAAAAAGAATAACACTCTGGAATAAATTCAATGGACGTAAGTAAAGTCCGTTTTATGACACACCTGATCTGGTATGATAGTTTCAGTACAAAAAATCATACAAAAGAAAGGTGTGTTTTATTATGTATATTAGAAAATCTTTACTCGGGGGAATCATCGCGGCGGCAGGCATGGCATTCCTTGCTATATTAATGGTACTTTTCTGTTTCTCTGACATCCAGGTCCCTCCTGCAGTCTATGCGGCAGCATGGTTCGGCTGTCTGTGCGCCATGCTCTATGGATCGGCAAAAATATACCGGTAAAAATCGCGGCTTCCTCTGTCATATGAAGGAAGGCAGAGGTTTCCATGAAAAGTCCGTGTCCTCAGGTTGTCATCTCTCCATAAAATGGGGTATAATAAAACTGGAAATATTCAGATAATTCTATTAGGTGAGCACACCGGAAAAGAGGACATGTATATGAAGATTGATATGCATTGCCATGTAAAGGAGGGCTCCATTGACAGCAAGGTGGGGCTGGAAGAATATATCACGATATTAAAGCAGCATGGATTTCAGGGAATGGTCATCACGGACCATGACACATATAACGGGTACCGATACTGGAAAGAGCATATAAAAGGAAAGAAACACACAGACTTCGTCGTATTAAAAGGGATCGAATATGATACCCGGGATGCCGGGCATATCCTTGTCATTATGCCCGAAGGCGTGAAAATGCGGGTTCTGGAAATGCGGGGAATGCCCCTTGCTGTGCTGATCGACCTGGTCCACCGCAATGGCGGCGTGCTTGGTCCGGCCCATCCGTGCGGGGAGAAATATATGAGCTTTACCAACGCGAGAAAGTTTTATCAGTCGCCGGAGATTGTCAAACGATTTGACTTTGTAGAAGCGTTCAACAGCTGCGAGTCCGCGCAGTCTAATGCCGGAGCCGAAAAGCTTGCGAAAAAGTACGGGAAAGTTATGACCGGCGGAAGCGACTCTCATAAACCCGGGTGCGTTGGGCGGGGTTACACCATTCTCCCGGAGCCGGTCACCTGCGAGACAGAGCTGATCTCCCTGATCCATAAGAAAACGGTGTTTAAAGCGGGAGGAACACTGTACGAGAAAACGACAAAGGAAAGAATCGGGAAAATCAACAAGGTCCTGGTCTATTCTTTCTGGGTCTACAACAAAAGCGGTGAACTCATGAAACGCCGCGGGAGAAATAAAAAAATGGTAGAAGAACATCCATTTGATCCCATTGATCCGATCGAACTTTACTACCATTCGTGAAAAGATATAACAAAACAGGGCTTCTGCCCAAATAAAAATAGGCGGCACGGAACCGTCTATTTTTTATTTAACTGATAGACTGTCCTGCCCTCTTCCGTACATTCCGTGATTATTTTCTGACGAATCATGTAAGGCAGAACAGATTCCAGGAACTTATCGGCCTCTGTCACAGCGATCTTCTCGCTGCTGAAGGGCTGGCCCGCCGTCAGTCCTTTTACCACGGGCTCCAGTTCCTTCCTTGTCATAGGGCCTTTTTTAAGCGCTTTTTTTATCTTCGA
Organism: uncultured Lachnospiraceae bacterium; assembly: GCA_959022495.1. Classification (GTDB taxonomy): domain Bacteria; phylum Bacillota; class Clostridia; order Lachnospirales; family Lachnospiraceae; genus Mediterraneibacter. The sequence goes on from CAUEYX010000015.1 coordinate 29,256, forward strand.
TATTCCTTTTGCGCTGAGCATGTTGGACAGGTCCTGCTGCTGACGCACACTGCGCCACAGCCCCCAGCCGTAAATGATCGCCGTAGCAAGGGCAAATAGAAGAACATACGGAATATAGTGCAGCATTATTTCCCCGCCTCCCCTTTCCAGTAAATCAGATGGTTATCGTGCAGAATCTCCAGAAACTTAATCAGCCTTGAAAGCGGCTTCTCCATTTTCGGGAATTTTGCGTCGAGCTCTCTGGAGAGCTGATGCACATCTTTTTCATCATCAATGGCAAGCCAGACAAAGCTGCCGAGCTCGTCCATCTTAATGTCACTTACCCTTGGACGGTGAAAGAATTTCTGCGCGATGCGGTGATAGAATCCCTTCCACTCAATATACACAGTGACTCTCCCGTTCTCAGCTGTCTCATATTCAATTTCCGGTACTTTTACCGGAATATAGTCAAGATAATTTTTAGGACTTTTTTTACTCATGTTTCAGAGGCTTCCTCTCATATTCTATATTGGAAACGCTTCCGCGCCCACTGAGACTCATCATAACACAGAAAGAGACAGCCCGCAAGATACGGGCTGTCTCCTCAGCTGCTGTGTTTTATAACTGCATATTATCTGCAGCCAGCAAAACCTCTCAATTATCCTGAGATTATTTTGCCTTTTTCATACACTTCCTAAACAGGTATACAAGCAGCAGAATAAAGATCACAAGACTGCCAATCTGCGGAAGCTGGAATGGAACCACAATTACCGAATCCACTTTCAGGACGGCAAGGATGGCAAGGATAATACCCATGATCCCCTCTCCGGCAATCAGACCGGAGGTAAAGAGTACACCCCGATCCGCGCGGGCTTTCTTCTCCTCGTCCGTTCCTTTAATCTTCTCTACGATGTAACGGACCACACCGCCTGCCATAATACCTGCGCTCAGGCTGAACGGAAGGTACATACCTACTGCGAACGGCATAACCGGAACTTTCAGAATCTCCGCCATCACCGCGACAAAGACTCCGATAAAGATCAGCGCCCACGGCAGCTCCGCATTCATAATACCCTCAACAAGCATCTTCATCATCGTTGCCTGAGCCGCCGGGATCTGCTCTGTACCATATCCCCACGCCGCGTTAAGCAGGTAGAGTACAAATCCAATGGCTGCCGCTGATGCAACAACACCGACCAGCTCACCAATCTGCTGTTTCTTCGGAGTAGCACCAACGATGAAACCTGTTTTCAGGTCCTGGGATGTATCTCCCGCAATCGCCGCGATGATACAGATAACACCGCCGATGGCGATGGAACCCACCATACCAGTCGTGCCGTCTGTTCCTGTAAGTTTCAGAAGCAGTGTGGCAATGATCAGGGTCGCGATGGCCATACCAGATACCGGGTTATTCGAAGATCCGATCAGTCCGACCATTCGCGAAGACACAGATGCAAAGAAGAATCCGAAGATCACGATGATCAGAGATCCGATCGGATTAACCGGGAATGTCGGAATCAGCCAGATCAGAAGAACAATAGCCAGGATGATTACCAACAGTACAGGCATCGGTAGATCCTGCTGTGTACGCAGGGCATTCTTCTGGGAATGCTTCTTGCTCATGCTTGCCATTGCCTGCTTGAATGTACGGACAATCAGCGGGAATGTCTTAATCAGGCTGATCATTCCTCCGGCCGCCACAGCGCCGGCACCAATATATTTAATATAGTTCGTCCAAAGCAGGGACGGACCTCCGTCCGGCTTTGTGAGCATTGTCGTAATGCTCTCTGTACCCGGATAGATTGTCGCGTCTCCCCCAAACAGCGCGATCGCCGGCATAAGTACAAACCAGCTCAGCGTACCACCCGCCAGCATGTAACTGGAAATCTTCGGTCCACAGATAAATCCGACACCAGCCAGTGACGGAAGCACCTGGATTCCGATCTGAGATCCTGCATAGCTCTTAAACGCATACCCAATCTCACTGGGAAATAATTTCAACCCGTCTGCAACGAATTTGTACACTGCCGCAATACCAAGACCTGTGAACACAGACCCTGCTTTGCTTCCCCCTTCCTCGCCTGCCAGAAGGACCTCCGCACATGCAGTTCCCTCCGGGAACGGAAGTGTTCCGTGCTCTTCAACGATCAGCGCCTGACGAAGCGGCACCATAAAGCATACGCCGAGAACACCGCCGAACAGCGCGATCAGAAAAATGGTCACAATGCTCGGGAACTCGATCTTCCCTTCCTCTGCCCAAAGGAACAGCGCAGGAAGTGTAAAGATCGCACCGGCTGCCAGGGACTCACCGGCGGAACCGATCGTCTGCACCAGGTTGTTTTCGAGAATGGAATCTCTGCGGAGGATCACACGGATAATACCCATTGAAATAACGGCCGCCGGAATAGAGGCAGAAATCGTCATACCAACGAGCAGGCCCAGATATGCATTGGCTGCGCCGAACACAACCGCAAGAAGGATACCAATCACGATGGATGTGACCGTAAACTCCGGAACGACTTTGTCGGCCGGAATATACGGCTTGAACTCATTCTTGTTGTCCATGATGTTCATTCATTCCTTTCTGATAATTTTTTAACGACTTCTTAACATAGTCTATGTCATTATAGCACGTTACTCTGATAAAAGGAAGAACAAAATCTGGATTTGTGGAGGAGACGATTTTGGAGGATGGGTCCGAAAACAGCAGGGATTTTTGAGGACGTATTCGTGGAGAGGGGCAGGACGGATCAGGTTCCGTTTCATGATTTGGGAAAGATCTAAGAGGAAGGACACACGGCTAAAAGCAATTGACCAGCGGAAAATTCGGCTTACGCCTCAGGCATCCACTGGTCAATAAATAGGTGCTGTTTTCTGCGCGCATTCAAAGGGAAGCGCCTCCCCGCAGAATACGGCTACATTGTCGCTTTATAGTAGTTGATCAGGCATCCGTCCAGGATGATCTGTCTCTCAGCATCAGTCAGATCGCCGAGTCTGAGAGCAATCTCTTTTAATTCATCTCCCACTACATAGGCCTTCACTACAGATGCTTTCTCTTCTACAGCCTTTCTCACATCCGGAACGAAGATATAGTCGCCGTTCTTAAACGGAAGCGCCTCGTGATCCGCGTCTGTGAGGAACGGAAGCATTCCCCAGTTGATGAGGTTGGAGCGGTAGCGCTTTGTCGCGTACTCGATGGCGATGTTCGCCCAGCCGCCCAGTACTTTCTGGCAGGACGCCGCCTGCTCACGGGCGGAACCATCTCCCGGCTTCACGGCAAAGATCGTACTTCCCACACCGATGTTTCCTTCACCCACATCCGGGTATGTCCTGCGGATGGTATCCATCACCGGACGAAGCTCTTCTAACGCATCCAGAGGACATGTGCCCGCCTCAATGGCTTTCTGCGCCTTCTGCACTTCTTTCGCGCGTCCCACATATGCCGGATCTTTTCTTGAGAGCGCGAACTCTGCAAGTCCCAGTGGGTTAGAACGATAAGATGAGGTCTCGCCTGACGGGATCAGCTCGTCCGTTGTCGTAACCGGATCATGGATCTCGGATACGACCTTCACGATCAGGTTCTCCGGAAGCGCTGACATTGCCGGCCAGTCCTTGATGTTCGGTCCGAACTGGATCTCCACATCTGGATCAGACACGCCCTTGCTGTCGAATACGCGGTTCGCGTAAATATTGCTGTCAAAGTGATATTTCTGTCCCTTGTACTGTACATCCATCGCTGTCGCCGGTGTCAGGAAGCCCTTGTTGGCCGCTGTCGCCGCGATGGAACGGGCATCCATGAGCGCCACGGAAGAGATCTGTCCGCTCTGCAGCTTACTTCCCTCACGGTTCGGGAAGTTTCTCGTCGTGTGGCGGATGGAGAACGCATTGTTCGCCGGAGTGTCGCCCGCGCCGAAGCACGGTCCGCAGAACGCGGTCTTCACGACAGTCCCTGCTTCCATCAGATCAGCTACAACGCCGTTCTTCACCAGTTCCATATAGATCGGGGTACTTGCCGGATATACGCTGAACGTAAACGCGTCCGCGCCGATATTATGTCCCTTGATGATATCCGCCGCTTCACAGATATTTTCGAATCCGCCGCCCGCGCAGCCTGCGATAATGCCCTGCTCTACATACAGTTTACCGTCACGGATCTTATCCTGGAGAGAATAATCTACCGCGCCGTCCAGGCTTACCAGTGCCTTCTGCTCTACATCGTGAAGGATATCCTTTAAGTTGGCATTCAGTTCATCGATAGTATAGACGTTGCTCGGATGGAACGGCATGGCGATCATGGGCTTGATCTCGCTTAAGTTCACATACACGCATCCGTCATAATAAGTACATGCGCCCGGATTCAGTTCTTTGTAATCGTTCTTTCTGCCGTGAATCTCATAGAACTCCTCAATCTTCTCATCTGTTGTCCAGATAGAGGACAGGCAGGTCGTCTCTGTCGTCATAACATCGATGCCGATACGGAAGTCCGCGCTTAACTTCTTCACGCCAGGTCCGACAAATTCCATTACTTTATTGTTTACATAGCCGTTCTTAAAGGTCGCTCCGATAATCGCAAGGGCAACGTCCTGCGGTCCGACGCCTTTCATCGGCTCGCCGTCCAGATAGATGGCGATCACGCCCGGCATCTTAATGTCATAGGTCTTGTTGAGCAGCTGCTTTACAAGCTCCGGTCCGCCCTCGCCCATTGCCATGGTTCCCAGAGCGCCGTAACGTGTATGGCTGTCAGAGCCAAGGATCATTTTGCCGCCGCCTGAGAGCATCTCGCGGGCAAACTGATGGATGACTGCCTGATGAGGCGGAACATAGACGCCGCCGTATTTTTTCGCGCAGGTCAGACCAAACATATGGTCATCCTCGTTGATCGTGCCGCCCACCGCGCAGAGGCTGTTATGGCAGTTCGTCAGCACGTAAGGGATGGGGAACTTCTGAAGCCCTGAAGCCCTCGCTGTCTGAATAATCCCCACAAATGTAATATCATGGGATGTCAGCTTATCAAACTTGATCTGCAGGTTGTCCATATTTCCGGAAGTGTTATGTTCACTTAAGATGCCGTATGCCATCGTATTCTTCGCCGCTTCTTCCTTTGATACGGGAACCTGTACATTTCCTGTATCTTCTACGATCTCGGTGCCGTTTAACAGATAAACGCCGTTGTCATATAATCTGATCATGTAGTCCTCCTTCTTAAAACCTGTACTTTATGCGGTATGAGCATGTTATGCAATGCCATTTCATGTGCTCAATAGAAATATTTTATCACATTTCAGAAAGAGAGTAAATTCCTGTTTTTCTCCAGTCATATTCTCCCATAAAATATGCTTCCTTTCAGACAGCGGATACTGTTCCACATCCGTCCGGAAGGAAGCATTTATTATCTCTAATGAACAAACAGCTCTTTTCTCTTCTTAAAATAGATATAGTTCAGCGGAATGTATACTGCAGCACCGATCACACTACCCAGAATGTCTGCGGCAGCATCGCTCATACTTACCTGCAGTGCCTGTGTTGAAGCAGTAGACAGTGCCCCAAGCACCGCAAAAGTATATACCACGTTTAACGCCATCACAACTCCCACAAACCCGAGATAAAACCAGCCGGCATTTTGCTTATAGCGGGCCAGCTTCTGACGGGTCAGGACCGCTGTCACCGCGATCAAAAAATTAGATGACTCCATCAAAGTCTTTCAGCGTTCCTTCTTCCTCTGCCTCAAGTGCCTCATCCGGAACGATAATCTCTTCCACACTGTCATACTCCATAAATGTGATTTCGACATAATAATCTGACGCCGCGATCCCTGACTGCCCCATCATCGGCTCCAGGATATCTGTCAGGTCAAAATAAATACGTGCCGGAAGTATACTGTCCCTGTAAATATCCACTGTACAGGGAAGCACCATGTCCGCTGCCGCGTCCTCGTCAATCCCATACTCAGAAAAAGAGTCCATCATGCCGGACGCAAATAGATCCGCGAAAATATCTCCCTCAAGCTCTCCGGTAAGCTCGAAACATTCCCTGCCATTGATCTCTGCCAGGTCACTCTCAAGCTCAAAATGGTCGGCATATTCCTCTATGTCTCCTGCCATGCCCTCCATATCACCCAGCGCTTCCTCCGCGCTGTCTGTCTCCTTTGTCCACTGGTCTGCCACCTTCGTATATGTTACATACTGATCCTCTTCTTCAACGGAGTACATCTCCAGCTCCGTATCAAAACTGGTTCCTGACATACCAATGCTGATAACCCCTTTCGCGTAAGATTTCTCCGGGTCCATTGTTGACTCCATATCCATATCAAATCCTATTGCCATCGCTTCTGCTCCGCCGGATAACTCCATCTCAAACTGAATGTTCATCAGGACAGACTCAATATCATCCACCCGATCCGCCATATCCCTGAGCAGATTTTCCGGTGTTGCCTTTACTGCCTTAGGCTTTCCACCGCATCCTGACAAAAGCGCCGCTGTCATCGCCGCGGCCAGTCCTACTAACGCCAGTCTTTTTGCCCGTTTCTCCATAACCTTTTCCCTCCTATGTTTCTTGATCCGTATCATTGTTACCTCTTCTCTCATTCCCCAAAATATGCCACAATCAGATCCACCATTCTATTATAACTCTGTACGCCATCCGCCTGTCCGTTTACCTTAAGATAAGCATCGTTAACCCGGTCCGCGGTCTCTGAGATCTTCCCCTCGTAAGAATCCCAGAACGCCCGGTCAGCCGCCAGATCCGGCTCGGCTTCTTCGGCCAGCAGCGGCCTCACCTCCTGCCATGTGTCATAATCTGATCGGTACAGCGCGTTCATACAGTATACCCATCCTGACAGATACCCGCTGTACTGAAAATCCGGCCTTTCTGACCCAATGCAGGCGAGAAACGCGATAAAATTCGCTTCCTCTTCCTGCATAAATCCCCTCAGATGGGACAGCTCATGGCATGTAGTAAAAGGAATATTATACGCAGTCATATCCCCATTATAATTTGCCTCCACGGTAAACGGCGAGTACACGCCTGTCAGCCCCTGATAGGATAAGATCTGTGATACGAGCAGTTTTTTCGGCTGCGGGTAATATCCCTTCAGTGTGGGGAATTGTTCCGCGAGAGACTCCATGGCTGCCACAGCGCCTTCCCCCTCCGGCGCGTCCAGCATCATCACGCCGTTTTCGTCCCTCTTTATCAAACTGCTTCCACCACCCCGCGTTCCGCCGGCGAGAGAATTGACTTCCTCTGTGAGCCACAGACAGATCTCCTTGAGTTCCTCCACGCTGTAATGATATGTAATAATTCCCTCTTCCTCAGAAAAAGACTTTCTGTGATAGTTAATGCCACAGCATACAGTATACAGAAATGCCAGAATGCCTGCCACAATCAGAACTGCGGAAAGCCAGGATACAAAGAACTGCGCCGCTCGGTCTCTGCCCATCCTCCCCGCGCTGCCTTTTTCTGCCGCTGTAATGATCTGAATTATGCGCGCAGCTGTAACCACGGCTGTCAGCACAAAAACCAGAATCAGCCCATAGAGCGCCAGCTCTGATACTGAAAATGGAAAGGCGCCCCACATCCGTCCGATGCCCTCCACGAACAGAGGATATATGGTCTCTGAGTACCACTCGGCAAATCCCGGGTGCCGGGCGGCCAGGACCATCAGAAACGCGCTGACAATCAGAAGGACTGCCGCTGTTAAAAGACGCCATCTATTCTTCCCTGCCTTTTTCCCCTTTTCTTCCCGGCTTCGAATTCTCATCTGTTGTACCATCCTGTCTTTTTTGTCTCTCGTAATCTGTCGATACAGATGCCCCATCTCCGTATAATGTTTGAATAGAGAGGGTGCTTCAAAATTTTGAAACACCCTCCGCTATTTTTCTGATTTTATTCTTCAAATGCTGCTCTGCAGTTAACGCTATTCTATCCTTTTGTCCACACATGCACCACATCTGTTCCCGGGCTGCACAGCTCCATCTGCGTGTGATCATCATTCAGTGTGTATTCGTACTCCAGCGCGCCTCCCGGAACCACTAAGTTCAAAAGAAGGACTCCCTCTGAATTCTGAACCGCGCTGTACGTCCCTTCTGTATCGCTCTCGGCGCCCTTGATCACCAGCTTATTGTTTTTATCAAATACATATTGATTCCCGCTTTGATCTTCCCACTCGCCCACGATTCCTGACGCGCGCTCGTCTTCCGCGGTAAGAAATTCCAGATCCGCCGGCACGAGGCGGATATCACGGCCTCCATTCAGCGAGTCCAGATTAAGGCAGTACCCTGTATTGTCTGACGTGATTGCGTATATTTCCTCCCCGGAGTCATCCAGTTTAATCTGGAGCGTAATGTGATTGTCTTCATCAAAGCCGCACTCAAAAGTAAAGGGCTCCTCATTTTTCGTGCCTGTCCCGTCTGACTCCATGGTATAGACGTCACTTGCGCCATCTACATTCCATGTCTTAATCAGCAGGTTTTTAACTGCTTCACTTGGTGTAATAAATCCCTCTTTTCCGGATTCCTGGACCTGCTCCGCGTACTTATCTACCTCATCTGTCGTTGAAGCCGGCATTTTATCTTTTCCACCGCAGCCTGCCAAGCACAATGCCGCCGCTGTCATTAATACAATTACTCTTTTTCTCATAAACGTCCATCTCCAATATCAATATATCATCTTTTCCAATTGTACACTATTCTGGTTTGTACGTACAGCTATTTTCACATATAATCTTCCAAATCAGCCAGAATTGCAAAACAATATCCCCCATTATATAATGAAGCCACTCTTTCTTCACTTAATAATCGCAGCTGGTTTTTACAAAAGGAGAATGCTCTTATGGTACGCATGGTCGTTATTGATGATGAATATTATATCCGGACCGGAATCCGTGACGCTATTGACTGGCAGTCCATCAATGTCGAGATCGTTGGCGAAGCTGAGGACGGCGAACAGGGGATGGATCTGATCCTTTCGGAAAAACCAGATCTTGTTATCACAGATATCAGGATGCCGTTTATGGACGGTCTGGAATTAATTAAAAGGATTACCGAAAACGAAATCAGCTGCGGCATCATCGTGCTCAGCGGATTTGATGAATTCGAATACGCGCAGGCAGCGCTCAGGAACGGCGTTCTCGATTATCTGCTGAAACCAATCGATAAAGCCAGCCTGAAGGAAACCGTCCAAAAGGCGTGTCAGACAATCCGCAACCGCCGGAGTGTCCAGCATTATCGACAGCTTGTGGACGAGGGTACTTCAGCCATCCGCACTCAATTTCTTAAGGATCTCCTATTTGACCGCATTCATGATCAAACTACCGTTTCTGATAAGATTAGGAATCTCGAACTTCCCTTCCATAACGGAAGCTGCCAGGTAATCTGTGTAAAGCTTGATGATTACCGTCAGCTGGAGTACCAGTTTTCCGTAAATGAACTTCAGGATCTGAAAGACCACCTTGTATCGCTCTTATCAGAACGGCTTCTTCTTGGCAGAACTTTTATGGGGATTCTTGTTGAGATATCGCCGGAAGAATACGCGGTCCTTCTGACCTTTCTGGACCCACCTGCCCCGGAAGAATGTGAAAGTGAACTGCACAGTACCCTGCAGCTCCTGCAGAAGGATCTGAAAGACTATTCTTCACACACCGTATCCATCAGCGTCAGCTCCCGCTGCCGGGACCTTTCCAGTCTTCCGGCTGCCTACCGCGCCGCGCGCCTTGCCAATGACAAATATATCCCAGGCAGCAACAGTGTGGTCTGGCCGAATCATCAGCTGGAGAATGTCCGCCCGGAGGTACAGAAAGCTCTCGCGTTTATCCGGCAGCATTACAATGAAGATATCTCGATCCAGCAGGCCGCGGATTCTCTTTACCTGAGCCCTTATTACCTGATGCATATCTTCAAAAGTGATACAGGAAAAACCTTCCACACCTTTTTAACAGAGTACCGGATGGAAACAGCCAAAGAAATGCTCCGGACTCCCGGATGCCGCATCTATGAGATCGCGCTCCAGATTGGTTATACGGATGTGAAATATTTCAATAAGCTGTTTAAAAAATATACCTCATTGACACCAAGCGAATATATAAGGATGTACTATGCAAAAATATGATTCTCCACTTGTCGTTCTGCTCCGTAAGCTGAGAGTACGGACCCGGCTTTTGATCTTTATGATCATCACACTCCTTATCATTTCCAATATTACTATGCTGTTTTCGCGGTACTTTGCCCAGAGGATCGCTGATCAGTATGTGTATGAATATCTTCATGATGAGCACAACCGTCTCATCAACAGCTTGGAACTTTACCTCGAAGAGATCATTATGCTTTCCCTTCGCTATAAAAATATGGGCGCTTTTTACGATATCCTGCAGGACTCTGCCCTGTCCCACGACCAGAAGGAACACAGTCTTCAGCAGACAGCTCGGTCGATCCGCCAGTCCGTCTCTGTGGGAAATATCTATCTGATCGGCAATGACAGCCAGGTCTATCTCCTGCACAGCCAGAATCCGAATCTGCCCGCCCCTGACCCCGCTGACGCTGCTTCCGGGTCTTTCTATCCTTACTATAATGTGGATGACATTATACGCGATGAGAACGGCGGATGCTATTTAAGTCTGAGTATGCAGTTTTATAATTTCTATACTTCTCAGAATGGAGGATACCTTATATTTTATCTTCCTTTAAATACCATGGCTGATATGTACAATGATCTGCTTATTGATTCCGGCGTCACATTTATCACGGATGAAAACGGGCTCATTCTCTCCCACAGTGATCCGGACCAGATTGGGAAAACCACCGAAGATCTCGATATCCCGATCAGTGACAATGACTTTTTTGTATCGCATATTGATTCCGATGGGCAGGAGCTGATTCTTGTTTCCACTGCATTTACAACGAGCAAACAGATGATCGGTTTTCATTGGAGATTATCCAGCATTTTCCCGTCCAGCGAGCTTTTCAAGGTGCTGGACCAGATCCTTTTCGCAACCCTGCTGTCTGCTGTGATTATTATTGTCATCGCATGCATTATCTCCTTCCTGCTGTCGAAGAGGATGACTTCTTCCTTAAAACAGCTGCATGCCAAGATCATCAGCTTCGGCCACGGCCAGACCCGGGATTTCTTAACCCCCACACACAGAGACGAGCTGTGGGATCTGGAACAGGGCTACAACGAGATGGTAGCGCGGATTTACGAACTTCTGGAAAAAAACAAGGAAGAACAGGAAAAGAAGCGTGAACTTGAACTGACTGCCCTCCAGGCGCAGATCAATCCCCATTTCCTGTATAACACGCTTGACGCCATAGGGTGGATGGCCGCGCTTAAGGGGCAGAATGAAATCGAGCAGATGGTTATGGCCCTGTCCCGGTTTTTCCGGCTGAGCCTCCATAAAGGAGATAAAAAGATCCCAATCGCTGACGAGGTCAGTATTGTAGAAAGTTACATTGCCATTGAACAGCTCCGAAATCCCGGCAAATTTGACGTCACCTATGATATCCAGCCCGAGATCACACACATCCTGGTACCGAAAATCATCCTTCAGCCTATCGTGGAAAACGCGATCAAACACGGAGTATCCCAGGTCCGCCGCCATGGGCTGATCCATATCCGGGGGTACCGGAAAAATGACGATGTGATCCTGGAAGTGACGGACAATGGAAAAGGATTCCAGAAGAAGACCGACCAGCTTCACCCGAGCGGCTACGGCATGTCCAATGTGAATGAACGCATACAATTAGAATACGGAAAAGAGTACGGCGTCTCTTTTCACAGTGAACCGGAAAAAGGATCTACTGTTACGATCCATGTCTGTTTTGAATCGCCGCAGAAAAATCCTTTAACTTGACACTTTTATTGATTTAAAGTATTTTTCATTTTCTCCTGCATTTCATTCAGCGGAACCGTTATGGTCCTGCTGATGAATCGGGAGCCGAAATAAATGAACACAAGGCTCACTAAAAAGATCGCCAGCAGGCCGATTCCCGCCGGAAGCAGCAGGCTCCCTGTTTTCAGAGAGATCACCTGGACAAGCTTTTCGCCCATTCCGGTCAGTTCTTTTACATATATCATTTCATCCCCTGCCGTCTGGGTGATCCCCTCATGATAAGATTCTATATGTGAAAATTTTTCTTCGGCAAAGCCGTCACTGTACCACGCGGCAGATTCTGAGACAATGGCAGGGTGCTCCTCCCACAGATTCGAGTTTGCGCTGGCAAGGCTGTTCATATAAGAATCGACTGATACATTTGCCAGGAAAAACGCTGTGTTTTTATTTTCCTTCGCGGCCGGCATCAGATAGCTGAGACATTCCTCTCCCTCGGCTGCTCCTTCCCTCAGAAACCAGGCCGCGTCGCTCCCGGCCCGCACTGCCCGCTCCAGATACTGTTCCAGGAGCATGGGTTCAATCCGCCCCACGTTCCCCCTGCCATAGCTGCGTACCTCCCATCCTTTCTCCTCTTCAGATAAAGTATAGATCTGAAATGATTCGATCCCGCCTGAACTCTGGATGAACGCGGTAATTCGTTCCCCGGCTTCGCTCCATTTCCCGTCCGCGATTTCCTCCATCAGGACTTCATCTTCTCCAAAAAGCCTGATCTGTTCTCCAAGCACAGACAGCCTCTGGCTGCAGTTCTGGTGCTGCTGGGTCATATGCACCTCGGCAAGCTCCCGGTAATGATCGGAATGATAATCCGCCAGTATATAAAATATCCCTCCGTTTACCGCCAGAGAGCACAGACTCAGAAACACGATCAGGCCAATCTGAATTTTTCTGCCCAGTTTTTCCATTTTTCACCTGCCCCTTTCTTGTCTCCCATTTATCAAAGCGATGTATTTTCGTTCCTCCCGCATTCATCCCGGTAAGATGCAGGGCTCTGTCCGGTTACCCTCTTAAACATCTTCGAAAAATTGCATGTGTCTTTGTAGCCTGCCATATCTGATACTGTGGACACGATATATCCTTCCCGCAGGAACTCCTTTGCCTTCTCCATCCGGTACTCCATCAAAAACTGTTTCAGCGTTTTCCCGTACCGCGCTTTAAACAGCCGGGAAAGATAGCGCCGGTCCACATTCACCATCTCCGCCAGACCCTCTACCGTAATATTGCTCATATAATTATAGTGAATATATTCCCATACTTCTGCCGCGTAATCCCTGGACTGCCTGCGGTCACTGAATATCTCGCAGTATAGGCGGAAGAGGATGCCCGTCAGATATTCCTTCCTCGTATTCCGGACCGTCTCACACCGGCGGATATCATAAAAAATCCCAGGGGACACCCGCAGCACCGGCGGGAGCTGTTCGAATTCCTCTGCCAGGCTTCCTTCAAACCCAATCCATACATAGTACCACGGATCTTCCATATCCGCCTGATACCGGGTCACCTGGCCCGGCTTGATGAGGAAGCACTCTCCAGCGGATAGGACATACTCTTTCCCTTCCGTCCAGTAGGTTCCCCGTCCCTCAAAAATATAATGAATCAGATAATACTCCCTTACCGTCGGTCCGAACGAATGTCCCGGACTGCAGCGGTCATATCCCGCGAACAGCGGATTTAACTCGTGGAACTTGACATCTGAACCTGCGCTGATCTGTGGCATCTTGATCTCCTTTCCATGCTATAAGTTACATTTTGACATGTACACGACACTTTTGTCAATCGCTTTTTCGGGCAGATCTGATATGATATCCCTGGAAAGAAAAAACAGCTGTTTCCAGGCAAAACAAATCATTCCCGTACGGGCGCGCTGTCCCGTACAATCTCGGATTTATCAGCATCAGCGCGGAAATGGAGAAACCAATGGCAAAAATTACATTTATGGGGGCCGGCAGTACGGTCTTCGCGAAAAACGTCCTCGGGGACACTCTTTTGTCCCCGCACCTCTGTGAATCAGAAATCGCACTTTATGACATTGATGAGAAACGACTGCAAGAATCCTGTCTTCTGATCCAGCGGCTCAATGAGAACCTGAACCACTCAAAGGCACCGGTCAAAACATACCTTGGGACCCAGGAGCGCAGAGACGCCCTGCGTGATGCGGATTTCGTGATAAACGCGGTCCAGGTGGGAGGGTATGATCCGTGTACGATCACGGATTTTGAGATTCCCAAGAAATACGGCCTGCGTCAGACGATCGGGGACACGCTGGGTATCGGCGGCATCTTCCGGGCTCTGCGCACAATCCCCGTGCTGGAGGAGTTTGCCGGTGACATGGAAGCAGTGTGCCCGGACGCGTGGCTTTTGAACTACACGAACCCAATGGCCATCCTGACCGGCTATCTGCAGCGCTATACAAACATCCGCACGATCGGGCTCTGCCACAGTGTCCAGGTATGCGCGTCCGGTCTTCTGCGCGGCGTGGGTATGGACGAGTATATTGACAAAGTGGAGACGACCATTGCCGGGATCAACCATATGGCATGGCTGCTCAGTATCCGGGACCCTGAGGGCAATGACCTGTATCCCGAGATCAAACGGCGCGCGTTCCTGAGAAGCGCTGAGGGAAAGCATGACGATATGGTGCGCTATGAATACATGCGCCGTCTTGGATACTACTGTACAGAATCCAGCGAACATAACGCGGAATACAATATGTTTTTCATTAAATCCCGCTATCCCGAACTGATCGAAAAATACAATATCCCGCTGGATGAATACCCGAGGCGCTGTGTTCAGCAGATCGCTGACTGGGAGAAAACCCGGGATGAACTTCTCAGCGATCCGCATATCACGCATGAGAGAAGCCGGGAGTACGCTTCCCGCATCATGGAAGCAATGGTCACAGGCGTTCCCTGCAAAATCGGAGGTAATGTGCTCAATACCGGGCTGATCCCCAACCTGCCGGCAGAGGCGTGCGTAGAAGTCCCCTGCCTCGTTGACCGCAGCGGCATCACGCCCTGCTATGTAGGGGAACTTCCTCTTCAGCTTGCCGCGATGAACATGACCAACATCAATACACAGCTTCTCACCATTGAGGCCGCGCGCACAAAGAGCCGGGAGACACTTTATCAGGCAGCCATGATGGACCCGCATACCGCTTCTGAGCTTTCCATCGATGACATTGTCTCCCTGTGTGATGACCTGCTGGAAGACCATAAAGACTGGCTGCCGGAGTATAAATAAGCGTATAATACATATACACATCTGTATATCCGGCTGATGAAAAAGAAAGGGGTATGATATGATAAACTATAATGACAACCGCGCAGAAAACGTAAAAATCGCCTACATCGGCGGCGGCTCAAGAGGCTGGGCATGGGGGCTGATGTCCGATCTTGCCAAATGCGATAAAATGTCAGGACAGGTCCGTCTCTACGATATTGACGAACCGGCGGCAGAAAACAACGCGCTGATCGGGAATACGTTAAATGCTCTGGACGGCTGCATCTCGAAGTGGAACTACAAAGTCTTCCCCACACTGGAAAGCGCGCTCTCAGGAGCGGATTTTGTGGTCATCTCAATCCTTCCGGGTACGTTTGACGAGATGGAGTCCGACGTCCACGCGCCGGAAGCTTACGGTATATACCAGTCCGTGGGAGATACCACCGGTCCCGGAGGGCTGGTCCGCGCGCTGCGCACTGTGCCCATGTTTGAGGTGATCGCGGCGGCTGTGCGGGATCACTGCCCGGACGCCTGGGTCATCAATTACACAAATCCCATGGCCGTGTGCGTGGATACCCTGTACCGCGTTTTCCCGGGGATCAAGGCTTTCGGCTGCTGCCATGAAGTCTTCGGAACGCAGAAATTTCTTCAGTCCGTACTTGAAGAAGAGGCGGGCATTGTATCCGGAAAGCGCCAGGATATCAAAACCAATGTGGTGGGGATCAACCATTTCACATGGCTTACTTCCGCTTCTTTCCAGAATGTTGATCTCTTTCCTCTGTACCGCTCTTTCGTGGAAAAATACGGAAAGGAAGGTTATCAGAAGGGGAAAGATGAGAACTGGATGAATAATTCCTTTGACAGCAGCCAGAAAGTTAAAATGTATTTATTCCGGCGCTTTTGTCTTATCGCTGCCGCCGGGGACCGCCACCTCGCGGAATTCTGCCCGGGCCAGTGGTTCTTAAATGACCCGGAAACAGTCCGCTCATGGGGATTCGGCCTTACCACAGTGGACTGGCGGAGGAAGGACCTGGAAGACCGCCTGGCACGCAGCAGACGCCTGGCAGATGGCAGCGAGGCATTTGTATTTCACGAGACCGGGGAAGAGGGTGTCGCTCAGATGTGCGCCCTCCTTGGGCTTGGGGATCTTCATACAAACGTGAACCTTCCGAACCGCGGCCAGATCCCGAACCTTCCACTCCAAGCCGTGGTGGAAACAAACGCCTTTTTCACCTCGGACCGTGTGACCCCGGATTTCGCCGGGCCTGTCCCGGACCAGATCTATCCGCTGGTAAGCCGTGTATGCGGGGTGCAGAGGCTGACCGCGAAAGCTGCTTTCAATCGGGATCTTTCCCTTGCCTTTGAGGCATTTCTCTCCGATCCCCTTGTGAGAGTCTCCCCGGCGGACGCGCGGAAACTTTTCCTTTCCATGCTGAAGAATACAGCAAACTATCTGGGGGATTACAGGCTGCCGGATGAATCTGCTTTCTTTTAGACGAAAGGAGCCATTATGGTATCTTTATCATCAGTAAAAATCAATGATCAGCAGAATCCCGTGGGAATCCAGTCGGTCGAACAGATCGGCTGGAAGATCCACTCTGACCGGAAAAATGTCCTCCAGCTCAGTTATCGTTACCAGCTTGCTTCGGACAAAGACTTTCAGAATCTGATCTATGATTCTGGCATTGTCAACTCTGAGGAATCCGCGCACATCGACGGTTCGGTCCTGAATGAAAAGCTGGTTTCCGCAGAGAAATACTTCCTGCGCGTCAGGGTGGATACCAATGTGGGGCAGACGGACTGGGCATATGGCGGATTTGTGACCGCGCTGCTTGCCCCCGCGGAATGGAAGGCCCAGTTTATAACCATTGAAAAAGGAGATGACAGCGCCAAAAGCAAAGGGACCTGCCTGCGAAAGGAAATCCGGCTCCGAAAGCCGGTCCGGTCAGCCTTTGCCTTCACAACAGCTCTTGGTTTATACCACTTTTATATAAATGGAAAAAGGGCCGGCCGCGATGAATTTACTCCCGGATGGACTTCTTACAACAAGCATCTTCTGTACCAAACCTATGATGTAACTTCCTTCCTGCTTCCCGGCCGCAACACACTCGGATGTATGCTGGGCGCCGGATGGTATAAGGGTGATATCGGTTTTAACCGTGTGCGGAATTATTACGGGAAATATACAGCGTTCTCCTGTCAGCTTACCGTGGAATATGAGGACGGGAGCCGGGAAACCTTCTGCGCCGATGATACCTGGACAGGAACAGACAGCCCGGTCGTCTTTTCCGAAATTTATGACGGGGAGATCTATGATGCCCGCCTGGAGATCAGCGGCTGGAATAAGAATCACTGTACTTCCGGCACCTGGGTGCCGGTCCGCGCACTCCCCTTTGACACAAAGGTTCTAACTGCTCAGGCCGGAGCAAAAGTCCGCCGGAAAGACCGTATCCCCGCAATAGAAATCTTTACCACTCCCCAGGGGGACAGGGTGATTGATTTCGGGCAGAACCTGACCGGTTGGATTGAATTTACCGGCCGGGGGCACGCGGGGGACCGCATCGAACTGCGCTGCTTTGAGGTCTTAGATCCCCGGGGGAATGTATACACCGATAATCTGAGGACAGCAAAAGCCGCTGTCATCTATATCTGCGGGGATGATGAGCCGTTCCGATTCCATGAGCATTTCTCATTCCAGGGATTCCGCTACGCAAAAATCGTATCCTGGCCGGGAGTCCCTGAAAAAGAAAATTTCACGGCATATACGCTTCATTCGGATATGGCGCCCGCGGGACAGTTCGAATGTTCCATCCCGGAGCTCAACCAGCTTCACCACAACGTTTTATGGAGCATGAAGGGAAACTTCCTGGATATCCCGACAGACTGCCCTCAGCGTGATGAACGCCTTGGATGGACCGGCGATGCCCAGATTTTCTGCCGCACGGCAGCCTACCTCATGGACTGCCGTACTTTTTTCCGGAAATGGCTGGACGATCTGGCCGCGGACCAGACCGAGGAGGGCGGTGTCCCGCATGTGGTCCCGGATATCCTGATCGGGAACTGCGCGCAGGACCGCCTGCTCAAAGACGGCGACCACTCAGCGTCCGCCTGGGCGGACGTGTCAGTGATCCTCCCCTGGACGCTTTACCTGATGTACGGCGACACCGGCGTGATCCGGGCGCAGTACCAAAGCATGAAGGGCTGGATTGATTATATGCGCTCCCATGCCGACGGCAATATCTGGAATTACGGATTTCAATTCGGGGACTGGGTGGCGCTGGACGCGGAAGAAGGCAGTTGTCTCGGCGCAACTCCGAACGATCTCACATGCACTGCGTACTATGCTTATTCGACCGGGTTATTCGCACGGATGGCATCCGTGATCGGATGTGAAGCAGACTCCATAAAATATATGCAGCTGCATAATGATATCAAAAAAACTTATCAGGAAACTTTTTTTGAAGACGGCCATTTAACCGCACAGACACAGACCGCCCAGATCCTTTCCCTGCATTTCGGTCTTGTACCGGAAACTTACAGGCAGAATGCAATCGAAGATCTGCTTCGGCTTCTGAAAAAAGAAAACAATCACCTTGTAACCGGATTTGTAGGGACCCCGTATTTCTGTTTCGCGCTCAGCCAGAACGGTCATACAAAGGAAGCGTATGAACTTCTTCTGAAAGAGGATTTCCCTTCCTGGCTGTATCAGGTCAGGCAGGGAGCCACCACCATCTGGGAGCACTGGGACGGTATCCGCCCGGATGGCTCCATGTGGAGCCCGGATATGAATTCTTTCAACCACTATGCATATGGCTCGGTCGCTGAATGGCTATACCGTGCTGCTGCCGGGATTGATACCTCAATAGAAGCGCCGGGCTTTAAAAAGGCAGTCATAGCCCCGCATATCGGAGGCGGTCTTGAATATGTCAAAAGCTCCTTTGAAAGTATATATGGTCAGATTCGCTGCAACTGGAAAACAGACGGTCACACGGTCACACTGGATATTCAGATCCCTTGTAATACGACGGCGGATATCCGCCTGACCGGCGCCGCGGAAGTCATTGACGCCGGCGGGCTGACTTTTGAAAAGGCGGTTCCTGACGCGCACACCCGGACAGCGTCCGCGGGTTCCGGCATATACCGAATCATTTACACACTGGAGCCGCCAGCCTGCTGACGTACAGGTACACAGCACATGCCTCATTCGATCTGCCGGCAGCCCGAATTGCAGCCAATAAAAAAGATGCATCCTGTCGGAGAATTATCTCTCTTCCAGGATGCATCTAAACTGCGGATGCCGCTATGTTCTGACTGCTGTTTTACTATATTTCGAAGTTTATAAACTGACTGCCGCGCCGCTTTTTACTTTCACGATTTTTCCGTCCACGCTCAGCCAGATATCCCTGCCGGACAGATTCTCCGCCCGGCTTCCGTCTACTGTAAAATAAACCATTTTCGCGCAATTCATATAGTCCGCGATCTCAATGTTTGCCGCATACCAGATCTCTTCTTTCCCGCCTGCCATCCGGCAGAATTTTTCGATCATATCCCAGTTGTCATTCTCTGTAAACTCATAGCTGTGTCCCCAGACATACATTAGATACAGATACTGTTTTTTATGCAGATCCAGGAACTCCCGCGCGCGCTCAATCAGATTCTGGCTGTGATGGCATGTTCCTTTCCACCGATAGAAGTCCTCCGGCATCCCGAATCCGCCGGTCGTCTCAGTCACACGGCTGTACGCAATGCCGAGAGCGGGCAGAAGCTCTGCGATCTCCTTCGTAAAAGACCCGTTGGGATAAGACAGCCCCCGCACAGGATACCCTGTGATCCCTTCCAGGTACCGCCGGTCCTCCAGAATCTGGAGTGCTGTCTGCTCCATGGGGCACCGGCTGATCGTGGGATGTGTTGCCGTATGGCAGGCAATTTCATGTCCCTGATAAACGCTTTTCCATTCTTCCGGAGGAATCCGATTCTCAATCCGGTCCGGCCCGGCCGCAAAACCTGAATTCAGATGAAACGTGCCTTTGAGTCCATAACGGTTTAATAGGGTTATAAGACGCCGGTCCTCCTGTCTCCCATCATCATAGCTCAGGGTCAGGGCCTTATGCCTTCCTCCCGGGAAACAGATATAAATGGTCTTCCTATGTCCTGTCAGCACTCTTTCTGCCTCCTTTTGCGTTCCTCTCCGCTTCCGTCCCCGGCCTCTGCCTGGCTCCAGGGACGCATCACCTCATCCAGCCATCCAAGGCAGTCCTTTACCCACTGTGCTGCCCGGGGGCACGCGAGATCCGCGGGATAGAGAACGGAAGGGTCCGCTGTGGCTATGCCGTGCACGCCTCTTGAATAAATATGGCATTCAAAAGGAATCCCGTTTTCTTCCAATGCCTCTGCAAACCGTATCGTATTGCGGACCGGCACGGTCTGATCATCTCTCGTGGCAAACAAAAAGCACGGGCTTGTCCGGCTGTTAACCGCAGCAGTCACATCCGGCGCTCCGGGAAGACGCCAGCTTATATGCTGTCCCTCTGTCACAGCATATCCCAATACAGCTGCCGCCGGCCGGTGCAGGGCTTTAGACGCCGCGTATCCGGCCAGATGCCCTCCTGCCGAGAATCCGACCACCACGGTTTTCGACATATCCAGATGCCACTGGTCTGCCTTATCCGCCAGATACTCCATTGCCGCTTCATAATCTTCCAGCGGTTCCGGCCATCTGGCAGCCGCGCCCACTGTATACTTCAGGACCGCCGCCTGATACCCCGCCGCCAGGAAAGGGAAGGCAGCCGGGTCTGCCTCCCTTTCCGAGCACATCCTGTATCCGCCGCCCGGCAGGATCAGAACGACCGGTCTTCTTGAGATATTGGGGAATTCTCCACCCACCGGCTGAAGATATACGATCATCTCCGCCTTTGTATCTTTGTCCGTTTTTCCCAGTTTTATTTTCTTACAGATCATATGCTCACTTCCGTTTTCCTGCTCTAAAATGAAGGGTTCCTCCTGTTATCACAGCAGCGCAGATGCCAAGCGCCAGGATACTCCAGATAATACCACCGCTCATTTCCCGGCTGTCCCCGGTCTGAGGATTAACCGGGGAATCCGTTGTTTCCGAGGGATCTGCTGTATCCGGATGCTCCGGTTCCCCGGGCTTATCCTGGATCTCCGGTGTCTCCGGCTCTTCGGGACCGCTGCCTTCCCCCACCAGCACATCCTCCGTGGCAAGAACACCCTTGCCGTCCTCGCAGAAAAACTGAATATCCAGCTCGTGTTTTCCTGCTGCCGGCCGGTCAAATTCCGCGGTAATCTCCTTTGATCCCTCATCATACCGCGCCTGCACATCTTTCCCGTTCAGAGTCACACGCAGTGTGTCCAGTCTCCCCGGGATCATCCCCGCGCTGATTTCTGCCTGCACTGACATTTTATCCCCGTTCTCACGGATCTTAAGATCCTTGATCTCGGGATAGACAGCCGCCGTATTTCCTTCATATGTTCCAAAATCCCAAACCGTATATACCGGAGCGGTATCCTGCCTGGAGTTTAAGCCAAGTTCAATTGCCGTGATCTGATCCAGGTCTAAATGGAAGTTATTATCCACTGCTCCGGCCATAGCAGAAAAATCTGTCCACGGGACTGTGATCTGCTGTTCCCCCTCCTTGAGGGAAAAGCCGTCAGCCGTCCAATATTTATTCCCGTTTTTCTCTGTAATCAATACACGCATGACCGCCACAGTGCCATCGGCAAAATCCATTTCTGAATCCACATGGAAGGTAAGGCCTTTCGTTCCGGTAAAATCCGTCCCCTCCGGCATTTGCAGCACGGGGTAGGTCCACCGGTCTCCTCCTTCAAAGGTATTTGTAAATGTGACAGACCCTTCCTTATCTCCGTCTGAGATCGTACAGATTCCATTGTTTTCTGTATTGATATTTACCTGCCATCCATCTTTTGTATCCGATCCGGGGATTTCTGTTTTTACCGGGGGATTTTCCTCGCCGGGAAGCTGCACATGTGCCACGCAGTTGGTCGTCTTTTCCCCATTGAAATCCCCTGTAAACTGAATGGGCGATGCCGTATTGATCACAACTTCATCCGTGGCCTTTATCTCAAATTTTACGGTCGTTTTACTGTAGGGCTCAACTGTAACTTCTGCCGACGCGGGAGTGACTGTCCATCCCTGGTATCCTTTTCCTTCAATTGTTCCTGACATGGTCTCGTTATTCAGATTTGTCACTTCCACGGACACTTCGTTTGGTTCATCCGCTTTCAGGGAATAGCCTGTCATTTTGCTGCCTGCCGCCGCTTCGTCTGAATACTTCTGCTCCAGGATCACCCTCTCCGCCTTTGTGAAACTTTCACGGCCTGAACTTTCGCTGTTCGTATAATCTCTGATCAGCGCGCCATCCGGCAGGTCCCCTTTCACAACAAGATATTGGGGCGAGGAATCGGCTGTCAGGGCAAATACTCCATTCTGGGCTGAAACGGCGCTGCCTCCACCCATCATATCAACTAATTCCGCCTCCGCGCACGACGCCGGGACCTGAACCGGCTGCTCTGTATCCGACCAGATTCCTATCACCGTATCTTCTCCGTTCTTAAAGGCATATGCATGGACGCCCTCCGCGCATCCGGCTATATTGCCAAGATATACTGCCTCCCCAAAGGTCTCTGTAAGGGCCGCCTCAGCGCTGAACGGCGCGTACGGAGTGTTTTCTATACCGAAAATCCCAAGTTCTCTCCCGCTTTCTACCAAATATGTAAGATTAAAATAAAAATGTTTATCCGTACCCTCTGCGAGAGAAGTCAATGTAGAAACTACAAGGTATTTTGCCATCTGAATCTGCTGCCGGTGCGTCAGCTCTTCTCCTCCTTCCGGAAGGTTCACATAGGTTCCCGCCTCTGAGATCCAGATCTCCTTATTCTGTCCGCCATACTGGTCAAGCAGATTCTGGTGTGCCTGATAGATCATTGACGGATATGTGATCTCTTTGCCCTGGTCCAGGGCCACATGATTGTGATAATTATAAATATCCACATATTTCAGCACATCATTCTGCAGCATCAGATCCGCGTAATACTGCGGCGTGTACGCCAGCCCGGGAATGGAAACAAGGGGTGCTGCCCCGGAATCCGCGTAACCGATGGACGCGGCTTTGATATACGCGGCCAGACGGTCTGCTGTTTCGTATGTCATTGTATTCCCCAGTTCCGGCTCATTCGCCATCTCCCAGGCATTCACAACATCCTCATAATAAACTGCGCTGTCCTTTGAAAACCGGTATACATCCTGCAGGTTCCCCACCAGACGGGCTCCCTCCTGTGCCTTTGCCCAGTCCGGCGATGAATCATACATATTCAGCACCTTAATGCCATGGCTCTTCAGACGGTTCAGATATTCATCTGTCTGGAACGCGTCAAAATTATATTCTCCTGCCGCCGGATTCGTTTCATTATTCCACCGGTATCTCTCCCGGACGGTATCTACTCCCGCGAGAGCCAGGGCGTCCGCGTACTGCAGCGCTGTTTCCATATGAAACCCGGGCATTTTATAATAGGTCATGAGCATTGCCGCGTCCAGGGCAAAAGGTGAATTTTCAGGCTTTTCCCGCTCCCTCTCCTCAAGAGAGGTTACCACCGCGAATTGACCGCTTATCCATGGAACTTCTTCTCCTTCTTTTACTGCCCTGGCATACACCATATAATGGCCCTTCTCCAGTTCCGGAAGCGGAATTTCCATCTCCGTCCCTGATTCTGCGGTCAGGCGCTCGGAAATCACTTCTTCCTCCCAGAAATTTACCACCCGGTATTCTATTTTCTCAACACCTGCTGCCTCAGCAGAATATTCCATGTGAAGCAGCGGCGCTTCGCCTTCTTCGTATACACCAACTGTCCCATTGACCGGCTTTATTTCTTTGAGATTCCACTCAACGGGCGTAAATTGAATATAATCCAGATAAAAGTACTGCCGCGCATCTGAATTTCTCGCCTCAGTAACCTTAATTGTAATTGTATTCATGCCCTGCTTGAGGACGACCGGAGGCAGTTGGTTTATCTCAAAGCTGTTCTTATATATGGAGCTGTCCACAATTCCCTTTAATTCCGCGCAGCTTTTATCATACCGGACATAATCCCCGTCATTCACCTTCATCTCAAATGCCGAGCCATTATTTCCATCCAAAGTCAGACTGACCATCCGCATATCGTACAACGCTGTCTCCGGGGCCTCTGCCTGATAAACAGCCTGATAGCCTTCCTCGGGCATCGGATTATCCGCGTATGATTTCAGGCAGAGGAAATCCGATCCGCTTAAGGCTGGATCTTTGTCATATGCCGGAATCTTAAAGTTTATATCCGTATAATTTTCACCTTCAAGCAGCACCGCCCCTTCCGGGATTTCCGGTGCTTCCATTTTGTAGAAATTCATACAGTCAAGGAAAAAGTAGTATCTGTTATCCGTTGTCCTTGTATCGGCTATTTTTATAGTCACTATATTCTTTCCGCTGCGCAGAGGCACCGTATCCAATGTGTAATGAAAGAAATTTTTCTTATAAACCTGGCCGTCCACCCCTCCGTGATTCACCGCATTTTCTTCGCTGTACGGCTTGAACTCTCCGTCATTAATCCGCACCTCAATGGTGGAGCCCAGATTCCCATTGATCGCAAGACAGGTCATATCCATCTGATATGTCCCCGCCTGCTCCACATCTACTTCATATTTTGCAAGAAAGCCTTCCTCCGGCGGTACCGCCCCTGCCGGCGCTTTCATCAGAAGGAAGTCCCCGCCGCTCAGTCCCGGGTCTTTCTCATACTCATACAGCTCAAAGTTGATCTCCGAATAATCTTCTCCCTCGACCAGAATACCCTGATCCGTATCCCCTGCTTTGGCATATACGAAGCCGCTGCCCGCTGTTGCAAAGAGGATACATGCCATTACCAAACAAAGCGCCCTCTCAATCAGTTTTCTCTTGATTGTTTTCATATCATTCTCCTGTTCCGTATTCTTATTACGTTACCCAGTGTACCAAATCTTTACTCCTTGCCATCCCAAGCGCCCCGCCATGGACGCCTTCTGTATCTCCGTGGTAAAACATAATCCAGTCTCCGCTCTCTTCCCTGTCATCGATGACTGCCGGCGCGGTCGGTCCGCCCGGGGCCCAGCCCTCTTTCGGGAAATCAAGATATCGAACCTCCTTCCATTGCAGCAGATCATCAGACCATGCTGTCCCAATCCCCCGTCCCGGCCGGCACGGCGCGAAAAACATCCTGTATTTCCCGTCTGTCTGGATTACACAGGGATTTTCTGCTGTAACACCGTCGGGCAGGTCTGAGGGCGCAAGTACGGGTCTTTTATCTGCATATTCTTCAAAATCCCGCAGATCCGAAGACTGCAGGACACCAATACAGCCTTCGGTTTTGTAAAACATATAATATCTGTCATTTTCAAAGATCAAATAAGGATCAATCTGACGCCGGCTTTTGGCCCACTGGGCCCTGCATCCGTCAGGGCTGGCCTGCACCGGTTCCTCAAACTTGACCAAGTCCCGGCTTTTCATAAGCCAGAGCCTGCACTGCCCGCTTCCGTAAAGTTCCCCCGGCCTGACCGGATAACTCTGCAGACAGACCACATATCCTTCCGGGGTCTTTAAGATATTTCCGGGGCTGGAGAATCCCTCCGGGCCGGACAGAATGATCTCCGGATCTGACCAGTTCACCAGGTCCCGGCTCCTTATCCTGCCGAGCGCGGGCTGTATCTTCCCCTGCTGTACATCGCGCTTCTCTATATGCGTATAAAAGCAGTGCCAGATTCCGTCTATTTTCAGAACCGCCGGATCGCGCATCCAGATATCCTGATCCCAGTTCCCGTAAATTTTCATTCTTTGATCCCTCCCAGGGTAGCTCCTCCCATGATATATTTCTGGAAAAAGAAGAAAATTAAGATCGGTGGGAAAATCGCGAATACAATACTTACCAGCTGCTGGTCCAGCGGGAAACTAAAATTCGTCTGTGTGTCATACAGCTGGAGCATCACGGTCCTTTTATCCGGGTCCGTAAGGATCAAATAAGGTAAAAGGAAGTCCCCCCACGCATTGTTCACAGTGAAAATAGATACCACTGCAATGATCGGCTTGCTCAGCGGGAGCACGATCTTTGTAAACACCCGGATTCTTCCGCATCCGTCCAGCCGGGCCGCTTCCACAAGTGATACCGGCAGAGAATCAAAAGCATTTTTAAATAAAAGGATATTAAACGCATTTGCCCCCGCGCACAGCCACATCGGCCAGTATGTATTTGTAAGGTTTATCCCCAGCACCGGAAAATCTATCATATTTTTAAACAGCGGTACCATGCTCAATGTATTCGGCAGGAGCATGGTCCAGATTATAAGCGTAATGATCAGCGCCGATCCTCTCGGTTTCAGACAGCTCACTACATAACCTGTAATCCCGTTGAAGACAACGGAAAATACCACACACCCTCCTGCCAGGATGATTGTGTTCAGATAGTATTTTCCAAAGTCCAGCACTTCCCAGACCTCCGCGAACTTGCTGAAATCAAAAATTTCCGGTATCAGCGTGGGCGGTATCTGCATCAGTTCCTGCGGCGTCTTAAAGCTGGAAATTAAGATCCAGAGCGGAGGCAGGATACAGATCAGGGCAAGCAGGAATAACAGGGCAAAGATTCCCCAGTAGATCAACTTATTTCTGCCCTTTTTCATCTCCATCGCGCTGAGCGCGCCCACATCTTTGTTCGTAAACGCTGATTTATTTTTTCTTCGTTTCATTTTATTTTCCCCTCCTCCGTCAATCATCGGATTTCCGAACCGCGAGCTGATAGATCACGGTCAATACAGCAAGGATCAGGAATGTGATCGTGCCGACCGCCATAGAACGTCCTGCTTCGAAATAACGGAATCCATAGTTATAACTGCTCAGCATCAAACTGATGGACGCATTGTTCGGTCCGCCGGAAGTCATAGCGAGAGGTTCCTGCATTACCTGGAATACGCTGATGATCTGCCGGATCATCATAAGCGCCAGCAGGCTCTTTAAATGTGGAAATTGGATGTGCCATATCTTACGGAAAAATCCGGCTCCATCTATGCCTGCGGCTTCATAAAGGTCCCGGTTGATCCCCTGAAGGGCAGCAAGATAGATCAGCATTGAGCTTCCAAATCCGCGCCAGGTCATCGTAAGCACAATCAGCGGGATCGTCAGTTCCGAGTTCTGCAGCCACTGCGATGGCTCTAAACCCACAAATCCAAGAATCATGTTCAGAATACCGCTTTCGCTCGGATCGAAAATGAAATACCAGAGCAGCGCCGTCGCCATGCCCGGGATCATTGCCGGAAAATAAAATACAAATCGGTAAACCGCCTTCATATGCACGAGTTCATTCAGCATGATCGCCACCACTACCGGAAACAGGAACCCGATGACCAGCGACCAGCCTGTATAAGCAAACGTATTTTTAAGCGCTGCAATAAATTCTGAATTGGTCAGAATATCTTTGAAATTCTGCAGTCCTATAAATTCTACCGCTTCATATCCCTGCGTCTTAAAAAACGACAGGACAACACCTGAAACAAGGGGCTGCCACAGGACAACAAAGAACATGATCACCGAGGGAACAAGGAGTATCCATGAACCGATATCACGTCTTATGGCATTCCACAGCTTTCCCCTTTTTTTTGTACTCACCTGCAGCTGCCCTGCCGCAGCCATTTTTTTCTTCACTGCTTTTCACCTCTTATCTCTGTTTTTAAGGACAAAAATACCAGATATCCTCATGATGACTCATTCGTCATATCTGGTATTTCTGTCTGTATCTAACTCGTTTTCATGGTAACTGTTCTTACTTTAATTTTCAGCTTTATCCAGATAATCTGACTGGAAATCCGCGGCTGCTTTGCTCAGCAGTGCATGGCAGTCCGCATTCTCATTTGTTAATACTTCCTGGATGACGGAATCCAGAGCTTTGTACAGCTCCTGCGCGTTGACAGGCGGTTCGGAACGGAGATTTTCCGACGCATGTTCACAGTACGGATTCCAGAGGTTCATATCCACGTTCGTAAGACTTGTAAGGATCTCATTTTCTTTCTCAACACGGTCTCCTGATGTCCAGATCCTGACTCCCATCGGACCAACTGGTACTCCCTGTTCTGCGAGTCCTGAGTATCTAGCCTCAAACCCTTCCATCGCTTCCTCCGTAAACACCGGTGACTCTCCTGTGACTGTCAGCCATTTCATGATCGCGTCCTGCTGTTCGGGTGTTGTATCCGGAGCCATCATGTACACATCACCGCCAAGCTGGGCAGCTTTTCCAGCCGGTCCTTCCGGAATCGGGGAAACAGCAAAATTATCTTTGCTCATCCCTGTACTTGTCACAATACTCTTTGTCATATTCAGATGACAGAGTCCCATTGCTACCTGATCTGTTCCATACATATTTGAGAAGTCATTCAGATCTCCTAATGTGTTTTCAGGAAGGACATCATATTTCCAGCGGAGATCTTTGACATATTCCAACGCCGCAACCGCCTCCGGGCTGTCAAATACTGCTTTCCATGATCCGTCTTCCTGCTGTTCCTCAAATTCTGCTCCATAACTCCATGCAATATTTGTGAACATCCAGCCTCCCTGGTTGGAAGTTGTCGGGAAGAAGAATCCGGGTTTCCCTGTCTTTTCTTTGATCGTTACTGCTGTCTGAGCCAGCTCATCCCATGTGGTCGGGAAAATCGGGACGCCATTCTCGTCTGTCAGACCTGCCTGCTTAAAAAGATTTACGTTATACATCATGCTCATACTGTACGCGCTCTTGGGAATCCCATAATATTTTCCGTCCGCTTCAACCTCTGCCAGAAGATCCGGGTTGATCGTATCCATGACGTCATTTTTCTCAAGTGTCTCCGTAAGATCTGCCGCATAGCCCGCGCTGACAATTTTATCGATCTCTGTAAACCATGTCAGGTACAGATCCGGAAGCTGCCCGCTCGCGGCCTTTGGAAGGAAGGTATCCGTTGTATAGAGATACTCATCAGGAACAACCTCTATGTCCGGGTACATCTCGTTCATCGTCTCAAGATAGCCCTGATAGATTTCATACTGTTCATTGTCCTTTGTCGGCCAGCCGCCGATCGTAATGGTCACCTTGCCGTCTTCATCTGTTTTATCTGCCGCCTTATCATTGCTTGAACCGCAGCCCGCGGCCAGCGAAGACACCATTGCGGCAATAAGCAGACAGCTGATAACTTTTTTCTTCATAACCTGTTCCTCCTTGTAGATGTTTCTTAAATATTTTTGTTGAATTCAGAGTATCATATTCTCTTTTTGAGTTCTATTTGACAATCTTGCGAAAGGGGGGACAAATCTGCTTTATTGTATCTCAAGACATACTGTATGCCTCTCATTTCTGACCCGGAAACTCACAGTCCGTAATCTCAATTACAAAAAGCAGGCAGCCTTCCGACTGTCTGCTTTTTGTAATTCTCTGTCACCGGCGTGGCGGCATCTGCCCTTCGTCCAGCGTATATACGAACTGTCTGGGCCATACGTACAGATAGTTTCACATATAAATCAAAAGGACTCGTTTTTACTCTTCATAAAAACGAATCCTTCTTTATAAATCTTTTCTGTGGCTGCTGCCGTAGTGGAGAATACGAGAGTCGAACTCGTGACCTCCTGCTTGCAAGGCAGGCGCTCTCCCAACTGAGCTAATCCCCCATACGTGTTCCCGAGAACTTTTTTAAAATACCACATTCCCGGGAATGTGTCAATACTTTTTTCTATCAGAATCCCAGAAGCCTGATCATAAGTGGATTCGTCTCGTAAAGAAAACTCAGAATCGGGCTCTTCTCGATCATATCAAAGCAGGCTGCCCCCGCATCCGTGGTGCAGGTCAACGTCAGCACCAAAAATCCGATCCAGACGATCACAATCGCCAGCACCAGCCCCAGCACACCGCCCGCAATATGGTTTACCAGCCCCAGCACAGGCAGCTCCCCGATAATATTTACGGCAAACATCAGTGCTTTCACAATAATGATTGCCAGCAGGAAGGTAACCAGGAAGGATAGAAGCTTTAGTACCATTCTAGATATATAGGAGGCCGCATACTGGGGGAAACTATCCACTCCAAGCTCACTGTATATGGTACTGTTGTTATTATCCATAAGCTGATCCTTTATAAACTGGGGAACAGGCGCGTTCTCAATCTCTTGAATCTGCGTGTCTTTCGGGATTTCACCGATGACGCTGAGTATGTCCTCGTATGTAATTCCCAGCACTTCCCAATCCAGATCATTTAGATTCTCCAGCTCCTCGGGGCTAAGCTCTGCCAGCGGAGTCCCGCTTAAGTCCAGCTGCGCGAGCTGGTCCGTGGGGATCTCAGGTATGAATGCCTCCACGATCTTTTTCTCAATATAATCATCCACCGGCGTAAATTCAGCCAGAGCGTCCGCCACATAGGGGGAGAGAACAAGTACAATCACCATTGTCAGGATTGTTGAAAGAAGGGATATCCCCAGCTTCAGGAATCCTCTCACATACCCCACAGCAATACAGACAAGAAAAATTGTTGCAACAATAATCAAAAGCCAGTTATCCATAACATCTCCTATTTCGTCAGATAAATTACGCGCAATCCATCGACGCTCATCACATAGTATCTGTTGATTCCAGGTGCGCGGAACATCTCCTGCACATCCGTTTTAACATCCCCTTCGAACTTCATAATACCAGAAGCAGTCATGATACAGCATTTGCTTCCCTCGAACAGAATGACTTCGCTGCCGTCAATCTTTACATTGCTGTATTTTCCTGGAATCTCCCTGCTTATGACCTGGTCGCCGAGTCGGTTGTACAAGCGCAGTTCATAGCCCGATTTCTCCTGGTTTAGAAGAATGAATCCGATATACCGGTCTGAGTGAAATACACTCTCTATCTCCTGATTCAGTTCGATTTCTTTGACTTTTTCCGGCTCATCTTTGCCCCTGTATATCACGAAACGGTCATCGCCTGCCACAACTGAACGGTCACTGCCCATAAAAAATATCTCCGCCATAACCGTATTATCATAAACGTCCGATGTTACAATATTGTCTGTCTTATCCTGACCGGTCTCCCCGAAATTATAATAGATGACTTTGGATCTGACGGTTGTCCCTTCCATATACAGATAGGATACTGCCAGCATATTTCCGTCATCTGACATGTCCATTGCTAACGGGTATCCCGTAGTACTCATGGTCAGCTGCTGCTCTACAAGGATATTTCCTGTGGCATCATACGAAATAATTCTGGGTGAGCCTTCGTTTCGCAGAACCGCGGTCACAATCCCCTGGTTAGAGACTGAAATCTTCTCAATCGGAAGGTTTGTCTCAATTTCTCCCTTGAGTCCTTCCTCCGTAAATACAAGAATACTGTTGCCGCCGTTATCCGCTACGGCGAATGCCTTCTCCCTGACACAGATGATCGGATTCTGGAGCTGTGTGGGCTGTATCCACTGCTCTTCGTTTTTCCTGTTAAGGTAAACGACCCCATCTCTGTTGTAGCGTACAATCCCGCCCGCAAACTGCGCGTAGCTGCTCGTGTCTGAGATATCGTCCGGGTACTCTGCCGATGTCCGCGCTCTTGCGTAAGTCTGATTGTCCAGCAGAAGATATGTTCCGCATGCGGCAAGACATAGGATGACTGCCAGCACCAGAATTCTCCGAATCTTTGTCAGCCGGATTTTATTTATTTTGTGTTTTATTTCACTTAGATCCTCCGGGGGTGTCAGGATCTGAAAATGTGTGTTTTTCTTTTGCGCCATGCGACTCCCCTTATTTCTGGTCTTGGTTTTCCTGTTGAGTATATCACGATTTTACGGTAATAGCAATTTCTGTCCTACATAAATCAGATTCCCGTCCGTGATGCCGTTCATCTTGCAGATCGCGTCAACATGAGTCACATCGCCGTACATTTTCCGGCTTATAATCGCGAGTGTATCTCCTTCTTCAACAATGTACACACCATCGCTCCCATTTTCACCCGGGGATGCCAGCACCTGGCCGCTCCCTGTTTCAGCTGTGCTGCTCTCTGATGCCATAGCTGTCCCGGTCCCGCTGTTTTCGCCTGAGGAGGTGCCTGTGCCCTGCTGGACATCTGCGTTTTCATTCGTGGTTTTATCTGAAACAGAACCCGTACCATCCCCCGATTTTTCATCATCGGCAGTATTCTCCGGTGCGGATGCCTGTCCATCCCTGTCTTGTCCTTCTTTTTCCTGTTCTTCTGTTACCGCCGTGACCGCCCCGCTGGTCTCCTGTGTTTCCACCTTATCTGATGAACCCGCCAGTGTATTTAGCGTATTCTGCACGGATTTCATCCGGTCAAAGCTGTTGAGCATGGATACTCCCATGATGATAATGACCAGCACCAGGCAGGCACTTGCCGCATACATCAGGCTCCCTGCCTTTCTGCCTTTCCTGCTCTCCCCCCGTTTTCTAACCATATTACGAAAGTCCTTCGCAGCTCTGTCTTCAACAGTCTCCGTGGGAAATACCCCATTTTTTTTTCGCGAGGAGATCATATAGTTCTGCATACACGGATTTTTTTCATAATACGTGTAATGCCCGCCAATCTCCATCAGATCATTCATTTTATGTACGTAATAAGTCTCATCTTTCTCCACAGGGTCTTTCATAATAAATACAGTGTTCTTCTTGGGAAAGGATTTCTTGTGCAGCTTAACCGTGGAGGCTTCCGGAATAAGCGGAACACCTGGATGCGCCACGAACCAGCCCAGCATCTCCCCTTCCTCAAAATATTGTTTGCAGTCCTCGTAGGCGCGTTTCCATGTGTCTTCATCAATTACATACTCATTGCCTGACATTTTCAGGTCATGCATCTGGATCGCTCCATATATGTATACATATTCCTCATCCGTTCCTGGCTGGATATCCCCTACAAGAAATGCCCCCATCGGCCCTTTTCCTGATTTTTCGCATTTCTCACATAGCTGTGCAAAAAACGTATCCACATAATCCTCTACATAAATCTTAGGGCTGTCGCTCACATTTCCGATCTGTCTGACATTTTTAGGTAACTGTCTTTCCATTTATACTCATCCTCCTGACAAAATAATATTTTCCCGGCGTCTTAATGAGGATAGCACACAGAAAAAGACGATTTTATCAGTTATTGTCAGACGAATTCGACAAAAGGGGCCTGACCCCTCCCCGGAGGGGTCAGGC
>CAUEYX010000016.1 GCA_959022495.1 uncultured Lachnospiraceae bacterium
GGTCAGACCCCTCCCGGGAGGGGTCTGACCCCGTTCACAATTTCTTCACAAAAGTAAAGCGTGCCTTTTAAGCACGCTTCGTCATCCGTCTTCCTTCATATACGTTGTAAAATCCATTCTCAATCCGGAATTTCAATATTTTCCGGTCTTCACGGCGGTATCTTTCTTTTACAACCCCGGTACAGTACAGCAGCTCTGTCCTTGTGGATATATAGCAGCGGTACTTTGCATCCAGGGAAATAGCCGTGAGCTCGTCTTCTTTCAGTTCCAGGTAGATATTGTCCTCTTCAGGATCATATTTATACACTCTGCACTGCCGGGTCGCTTCATCAAAGATTCCATCCGCGGAAATGGTTTTCTCCATCCGCAGATCAACGGGATTTCCTTCATACATTGCTGCCGCCCTCCTGACTACATCCGCTCTTTCCTGATCTTCTCAAGCTCTGTAAATACATAGTCATTTAAGACTTTAATATATGTCCCTTTCATCCCTGAAGAGCGGGACTCTATGACACCGGCGCTCTCAAACTTGCGCAGGGCATTGACGATAACTGAACGTGTAATTCCCACACGATCTGCCACCTTGCTCGCCACCAGGATTCCTTCGGTGCCTCCCAGCTCATCAAAGATATGTATGATGGCTTCCAGCTCTGAAAATGACAGGGTGCTGATCGCTGACTGCACGATATGTTCCTTCCTCGTCTCTTCCGCATTCTCCTCATTCACGGAACGCAGCATTTCCAATCCGACGACTGCCGTCCCATACTCACTGAGAATAATGTCATCAATGGAATAGGTGGAATCCTGTTTATAGATAAACAGTGTCCCAAGCCTTTCTCCGGCAATATCAATTGGTGTGACAATCGCCTGGCACCCCTGTACTGCTTCGGCAGAAAATCCAAGCGTCTCAAGATTCACATTCTCCTTTGTAGAAAGAATGCTGAGGAGCCTCTCGTTGAGCATTGTGTCAATATGGGACCCCACTGACTCCGTGATCAATTCATTAATCACTCTGACCTCCGGGCATTTGCTCACGCCGAGTACCTTCCCTTTTCTGCTGACTACCAGTACATTTGAGTCAAGAATCTCCGTGAGAACGGCACAGATATCATTAAATACCACCTTACTCGAATTATTATTATGCAGCAGCTTATTGATCTTTCTCGTTTTGTCTAACAGTTGTACGCTCATCATTTCCTCCGAATATCATTTGTTTGCCAAATAATTGTATACACAAATTCTAATAAATTAATATGCACTTCTATGTTATCACACAATTTTCTGAATAGCAATACAATTTCACCGTTATTTCACTATTTTTTGTGATCGGTGTTCTTTACATAGCCGCATTTTTCATTGGCACAGACAAGTTTGCTGCCTTTCTCCAACATATATCCCCCGCATTCGGGACATTTTTCTGTGGAAGGCTTCTGCCAGGACATAAATTCACAATCCGGATTATCCTCGCAGCCGTAGTATCTCCTTCCCTTCTTCGTCTTGCGTACGACCACATCTTTTCCGCAGACCGGGCACGGCACACCGATCTTTTCCAGATAAGGCTTCGTGTTCCGGCATTCCGGGAAACCGGGACATGCCAGAAACTTTCCATGAGGTCCGTATTTAATGACCATGTTCCTACCGCATTCCTCGCAGATGACATCCGTAACCTCATCTTCAATCTTAACGCTCTCCAGCTCTTCCTCCGCCTTCTGTACCGCTTCCTCCAGGTCAGGATAGAAATTACGGATAATTTCCTTCCACTCGACCCGTCCTTCCTCGACCATGTCAAGAAGTCCTTCCATGTTGGCAGTGAAATTCACATCCACAATGCTCGGAAAAGACTGTTTCATCATATTATTGACCACTTCGCCGATCTCTGTAATATAAAGGTTCTTAGCCTCTTTTGTCACATACCGGCGTCCCAGGATAATAGCGATCGTAGGCGCGTACGTACTCGGACGCCCGATGCCCAGCTCTTCCATTGTCTTTACCAGGCTTGCCTCTGTATAGTGTGCAGGGGGCTGAGTGAAATGCTGTTTTGGCTCAAGGCTTGATTTCGTCAGGACCGACTCCATGCTCAGCCCGCCCACAAGCACATTACTTTCTTCCTTCTCCTCATCCGCCTCCGTATACACAGAACGGAACCCTTCAAATAAAAGCTTGGAAGCCGCGACGGTGAAACACCAGCCACCCGCCCCAATCTTGACGGATGTGGATTCATATCGTGCCGGGGCCATCCGGCTCGCTGTGAAGCGCTTCCAGATCAGCTGATAAAGGCGGAACTGATCCCGTGTTAGTGATTCCTTCAGGGATGCCGGGGTCCTGCTGATATCTGTAGGACGGATCGCCTCGTGGGCATCCTGA
Source organism: uncultured Lachnospiraceae bacterium (assembly GCA_959022495.1). Taxonomy (GTDB): domain Bacteria; phylum Bacillota; class Clostridia; order Lachnospirales; family Lachnospiraceae; genus Mediterraneibacter. Next base: position 2,365 of record CAUEYX010000016.1, read on the forward strand.
ATCTTTTTCCCATCATTCTTGGACTCCTGTCCCGCCGCCGCAAATTCGCTTCCATATACGGAAGATATATATTCCCGCGCGGAAACATCCGCCTCATCCGCGATCCTGGTGGAATCCGTACGCAGATATGTGATCACACCGACCGTGCCGTTCCCCTTGATGTCAACTCCCTCGTAGAGCTGCTGCGCGATACGCATCGTCTTCTGCGTCCCAAAATTCAAGGCTTTTGCCGCTTCCTGCTGAAGCGTGCTGGTAGTAAATGGAAGCGGCGCCCTGCGGATTCTCTCATTGGTCTTAATATCGGTTATCTTGAACTCTGCATTTTCGACATCTTTTAATATCTCATTGAGCTCTTCCTCTGAACGGATCGTGACTTTCTTCTTATCCGTCCCGTAAAATTTCGCGGTCAGAGGGCGCTTCTCCCCCTTAATCTTGAGCACTGCATCCAGTGTCCAGTATTCTTCCGGGATAAACGCGTTGATCTCGTCCTCCCGGTCAGCCACCAGACGCAGAGCCACCGACTGCACACGGCCCGCGCTCAGCCCACGTTTTACTTTTGCCCAGAGAAGAGGGCTGATACGGTATCCCACCATACGGTCAAGGACACGCCTTGCCTGCTGCGCGTCCACCAGGTTCATATCAATATCCCTGGGAGCTTTTAAAGATGCCTTCACTGCATTCTTCGTGATCTCATTAAACGTAATGCGCCGCATTTTTTTCTTATCTAATTTTAATGCCGCGGCAAGATGCCATGAGATGGCCTCTCCTTCACGGTCAGGGTCGGTCGCGAGGAAAACTTTGTCAGATTTCTTTACTTCCTTCCTCAGCGCTGCCAGAATATCCCCCTTGCCCCGTATGGTAATATATTTCGGTTCATAATCATGCTCTATGTCAATTCCCAGCGAGCTTTTCGGCAGATCACGCACATGTCCCTGGGACGCGGCGACTGTATAGCTGCTCCCCAGGAACTTTTTGATCGTTTTCACTTTCGCAGGCGACTCCACGATAACAAGATAATGTGCCATAAATATAACTCCTCCATCAACATCTGGCTATGATATGATATATTGATTCTTCGATATCTCTCTTATGTATCCTTCTAATTCCAGAGTGACCAGCCGCTCCATAACTTCCTTGATGTTGAGCTTTGTCTCCGCTGCCACCTGGTCCACGCCCTTGGGATACAAACCGAGACAACTATACACCAATTTTTCTTTCGTTTCAAGCACTTTTTCATTTTTGGCATCCTTTTTGCAGGCATGCCCGGTCCATAATCCGGTACGTTCCCGGCACAATCCCCAGTCTTGCGCAAACTCCTCCGGAGAAAGGAGGATGCCCGCTCCCTGCCGTATCAGCCGGTTGCATCCTCCGCTCAGCGAGCTGTTCACCGGTCCCGGAAGCGCGTACACATCGCGCCCCTGCTCCAGCGCCATATCCACAGTAATGAGGGACCCGCTCTTTTTCCCCGCCTCCATCACAAGGACTGCCTCTGCCAGACCGCTGATGATCCGGTTGCGCGCAGGAAAATGCTGAGCCAAAGGCGGCGTGCCCGGCGGCTGTTCTGAGAGAATTCCTCCTCCCTGTTCCAAAATATCCACATACAGACCGATATGTTCTTTTGGATAACAAACGTCCACCCCGCATCCGAGCACTGCATAGGTCCTTCCCCTGCCCATAAGCGCTCCCCTGTGCCCCATTCCGTCTATCCCTCTGGCCAGGCCGCTGATGACCTCCACTCCAAGCTCCGCAAGTACACGCCCGTACTCTACCGCGTATTTTTCACCGTAGGGCGTACATCTCCGGGCCCCGACGATAGCGGCCTTCCTGGTATCTTCCCCGGGGAGATTTCCTTTTACATAAAGCGCGTACGGGAAGTCAGGGATCTCTTTCAGACGCTTTGGATATGTCTCAGAGAACCAGGGAATAAAACGGATTCCTTTTTTGAGCATCTTGTCATATCCGAGCCCGGGATCTTCTTGTTTTTTGGCCTGCATTATTGTATTTCGTTCTTTCTCATTCAAGAACTCGAATTTGTCCAATTGTATTTCTTCTATATAATAAACCGCTTCCGCTGTTTTCATGTATTCTCTCAGAAGCGTTTTTTTTCTTGCCGGTATGCCCTTAAGGCATGCCAGCCAGTATTCATACTTCATTCTATTTTTCTCCTATCTCTGCCAATATTTTTCGTCCACCACTCGGTAACCAACCGCCTCCTTCAGATGTACTTCCCTGATTTTCTCCTCACCGTCCAGATCCGCAATCGTGCGCGCAGTCTTAATAATTCGGTGATAGGCCCGCGCAGTCAGCCCCATCACTGTAAACGCCTGCTCCATCAGAGCACGCTCTTTCTCCCCAAGGGCACAGTAGTGGTTCATCTCTTCCCCCTTGAGCATGGAATTGGTCGCTGTCTTTGTCCCTTTGTAGCGCTCTTTCTGGATATCTCTTGCCCTGCACACCCGTTTTCGAATGGCTGCGGAGCACTCCCCTTTTCTCTCATCTGCCAGATGTTTATACTCTATCCTGGGTGCTTCTACGCACAGATCCATGCGGTCAAGAAAAGGACGGCTGATCCTGCTCTGATACATATGGATCTGCGCGGGCGTGCATGTACACTTTTTCATATCCGGGTAACAACCGCAGGGACATGGATTCATGGCGGCAACAAGGATAAAATCGGCCGGGAACCTGTAGTTTCCATATGTCCGTGATATCTGCACGCTCTTCTCTTCTAAGGGCTGGCGCAGCACCTCAATTACGCTCTTCCTAAATTCGGGCAGCTCATCCAAAAAGAGAACTCCTCCATGGGCCAGGCTGATCTCGCCCGGACGGGGAACCAGACCGCCGCCGATGAGCGCCGCCCGGGTCGCTGTGTGATGCACTTCCCGGAACGGACGCCTGCGTATAAGAGGGGACTTCTCATCCAGCATGCCAAGCACGCTGTATATCTTTGTTATCTCCAGGCTCTCTTCCATATCCGGCGGCGGAAGGATGCCTGCTATACACTTAGCGGTCATGGACTTCCCGCTTCCCGGCGGTCCTATCATAAGCAGATTGTGACCACCCGCTACCGCGATCTCCGCCGCCCGTTTCACATTTTCCTGCCCTTTGATATCTGCAAAGTCCGGCACATCATCCTCCCATACGCTTTGAGGCTCTGCCTCCGGGGCGGTATCCGGCAGATATTCTCCGTTTAAGACCGCCATAACCTCTCTCAGGTTCCCGGCACCTACAATGTCCACTCCTTTCACAAGTGCCCCCTCCGACACATTCTCTTTTGGAACGATGTACCGGGTCACTCCCGCCTCTTTTCCTTCCATCACAATGGGAAGAATCCCCGGTACCTTCCTTACCTGTCCGTCAAGCCCCAGTTCGCCTATGATAAGGCACCGCCCCGAACCAGCCATGCCGACCTGTCCAAGGGAAGCCAGGATCGCCACTGCGATAGGCAGGTCGAAAGATGCCCCTCTCTTTCTCAAAGTCGCCGGTGACAGATTGATTACTGTGCGTTTCGCCGGATACTCAAATCCTGAATTCCGTATTGCGGTCCTCACCCGCTCTCCCGCCTCTTTTACCTCTGACGACAGATACCCCACCATGTGAAATACCGGAAGCCCGTTGGATACATCCGCCTCCACACGGACAAGCTCCACCCCCAGCCCATCAATGGCCGCGGATAAAATTGTGCTGAAACTCATCTTACCGCTCCTTTCTGATGACGAGTTCCCTGTTCTGTAAGTCCATCAAGTCAAACACCACTTATTTAACAAAAAACTGAAATTCCGGCCGATATGACCAGACACCCGTTTCAGGTGAGATTACCGGAAATATGACCTTCCCGGGAATGTATGTCCATGATAGCTCATGCCGGGACAGGTGTCAACGCTGTACCCGGACATACCTGATTTACGGATATGCAGATACATCATATATGGATATCAATCTCATTTATAATGATACTGTCAGATGTCTGCCCTCCACCTTCCGCGCGCCCTGTTATCTCTGTTACTGTCCCTCTTTTTGATTGGAAAAGCACGAACCTTCCGTTTTTTTCATACACTATATCAAATGTGCTAAGAGGTGCCGCCTTGAAATCATTTCCTAATCCCCTCACCCCCTCGGAAGAAAAGTATTACATCCAGAAGTACACAGAGGGAGACCTCGAGGCAAAGCACATCCTCATTGAACGCAACCTGAGGCTCGTGGCTCATGTCATAAAGAAATATCAAAATCTGGAAGAAGATCCTGAAGATCTGATCTCTATCGGAACCATCGGACTCATCAAAGCAGTAGTCACCTTTAATCCTGACAAAGGAAACCGGCTTGCGGCTTATGCTTCCCGGTGCGTAGAAAATGAAATTCTCATGCACCTGCGGTCTAAGAAAAAAGCGTCAAAAGAGATTTCCCTGTATGAGCCCATCGGCACTGACCGGGAGGGCAATGAGATCAAACTCTATGACATCATCGAGACCGATGATGTCGACGTTCCTGAAAAGATCTATCTCAAAGAAAATATACAGAAACTATATGAGAAGGTCGAAAACGAGCTTTCCCAGAGAGAAAAGCTCGTTTTAAAAATGCGGTATGGTCTTTATAACGGAGAAGAATACACGCAGCGGGAAATTGCCAGACAGCTTGGGATTTCCCGCTCTTACGTCTCCCGGATTGAGAAAAGCGCGATAGAAAAGCTGCGGGAGTTCTTCTAATTCCGGACAGGACAGCTACACAATGATAAGATATTTTTCATATGTATAAAGCAAAACGGCAGGGAAATCCAATCAGTTCCCTGCCGGCCCTTTTTCGGATGGCATAATATAGCCGCTCTTCCTGAGCGCTGTAATCACCGGCTTATACAGCAAAAATGTGATGGAAGCATTCAATCCACCCTTTAACAAATTAAACGGCAGGAAAACAGGAAGAAGCATTTCTGCCACTGTCTCCCTCGGATACCCCATGTAAAGAGGCGTCACCAGATAGTTCCACAAAAGCATGACGATGACAGTTGTTATACACCCCGCTGTTAATCCGGCGGCCGCTCCCGAGAGAGTAAGCTTTTTCTTGTAGATCACTGCCGCGGTACACGCGAATGAAAGAGTCTGCACAATATTCATAATACATCCTATGATTCCGGTATCACTTACTGTTATCATTTCCACCACTGCCACGACAGCCGACACAATACAGGACGTCATCGGTCCCCTTTGGTCTAAAAAATAACACCCAAAAGGAAATGCCTCTCAGGTGTTAAATATCGATCAGACCACAGAGCGGCAGAGATGCCGTACGGTGAAACTGACCGTATCTTCTTTCATCCAGACTATACTGTTGGTCCTGGAATTGCACCAGATCATGCGCACAGCGCTCGCGGACTATACCGCCAATCGGGAATTGCACCCTGCCCCGAAGACACTTCTATTCAGTTGTTTCGATTATTATACTACATTCCCATATCCTTCTCAATCCCAGATTTTCATTTGAAGATATCGATCTGAAAAATCGCTTTCTGCAGATTCTCCAAAAATCTGCCCGCTTCGGAAGTAATCCCCCCCTGTTTTTAAAAAATCTCCTTCGCGTCTTTCGGAAGCTCCCGCACATGCTTTAGAAATTCATACCCCGCTTTGGCTTCATCTGCATTGTAGCTGTACCCCCAGCGTTCCTCCATTTCACGCGCAGTCTCGTCAAACAGGCCGCACATGACAAATACCGATTTCCAGATATCTTCCACCTTTCCGTCGATATATGTCAGAAGGAACCTGTCCCATACCTCATCAGGCAGATAGGATTTCAGATACTTGGACGCTTTTCCCGTTGACACCCGAAAATCCGTCTCATAGCCCACCTTCCAGTTCAAAAGCCGTACAAGCTGGGGATGGCTGCCGCTATAGAGCATCGTATGTACATAGGGCACCGCTTCCCGCCACAGACCCTTTGCAATATTGTTGAGGCACCACCAGAATTCATTACAGCACGCCCAGAATTCTTCCTGAGACGGCTTTTTGATACGGTAATCTTCATCCGACGGCATTGGGATCTCCCCCAGAACGCCGTCCTTGTCCAGCAGAATTCTGCACAGTTTGTCCTCTGAGATATTTATTTCTTCCACCGGAATCACATGCAGATCAAGACGGTTTCCATCCTCAAACTGGATCAGCCAGCCATAGCATTTATCAAAGTCCACACTCATGCCATTCCATCTGTCCACCTCGTCCGGACACTGCATGTACAGCCTCTTCCCGAAGATATTGATCCAGTTTTTATCTTCGTAAAAGGGGGCATTTTCCTTCACCACATAGACAATATCGTAATCCTGGAAAATATCTTTCGGGACATCCGGGTTTGTCCTCGAGCCGTTCATATAGACGGCCCGTATCCTCTCATCCTTTCTGGCTGTGCCAATAATCAGATCATACATCTCTTTTTCGCTGCGCATTTTCCTTTACCCTTTCTTTTTTCGGGTTTTCCACACATGATACAAAATATCTTTCAATACCAGCATGGCGTCCTGCTCATTAAAATGATACGCCTGCTTTAATTCATCCAGCATAACATTGATCCTGTAAGCATAGCTGGAAATATTCACTTCTTCCTGATACTTCAGAAGAATCGGATACTTCTTCCCCCACGCGCTTGTCCAATTGATCTTTTCTTCCACTTCTTCCCGCGATCTGTCGATCGCTTCTTGAACCTCCTGCATATCAATATCAAAGTCGATCAGTTCATCTAATGACATTTTATAAAGCACTGCCATTTTCTTCGACTGGCGGATATCCGGGACCGTTTCGTCTGTTTCCCATTTTGAGACCGTCTGCCTGCTTACTCCCAGTTTTTCCGCCACCTCTTCCTGCGAAAGCCCACTCTTCTTTCTTGCGTGAAATAAATGACTGCCTAAATCCATTGTCCTTCCTCCTCATTGATTGATGAGCCTATTATACCGTTTCGCAAAGGACGTCTCTACCAACTATCGTTGTCAGATATGCACGTTTCTTTTACATTTATGTTCTTGTTATTATCCCTCAACATATTTCATATATGGGATCAACGCCCCGCCGCAGTCTGCCAGCAGAATCGCGTCATCGTCGGACTGATAAATAACTGTTCCCTTCGATAAAACCGTGGAATCCCAGTCCTGAAAATTTTCCGTCACTCCGGAATGTTTGATCTCTCCAACACGGTCCCCTTTTTCAATTTTCTCCTGCACCCAGTCTATATCCGCAGAATTTACATAAGCTGTATCCTCATAGACAAAAAGATCTATGTTGCTGTCTTCAGCGTATAGATTCTCCGGCGTGGGCAGATCCGGTGATCCTCCGGAAGTCTGACAGCCTGCGAGCGCAAGCGTAATCCCGGCTAAAACAATACAGATGCTCTCTTTCACCGCTGTCTTTTTTCTCATTTTGTCCCTCTCCTTTCATTGACTTTATCTCATACATGCATTCACAAACTTCATCGGCACATCCATCCGCTCTGCTCACCTGAACTGTAAGTCTCATTCGGTTACTGATTCAACCGAATAGACTTCTCCCAGGCGGGCTGGATATGATTCCAGAATTTCGCCATTGTATGCCACCCGGATCACATCGCCCTCTTTTAGATCCAGGTCTCCCAAATCGTCCGCAGATAGAGAAATTTGATCTGCGCAGCGAAGCTCCTCTTCACCATCTGACGGCTCGATCAGCAGAGAATTTCCACTTACTTTAATAACTTCCGCCTCAAACTCCGCATTTCCTGCCTGCATAATTCCGATCCCTGTACCTGTCATGGCACCTTTTCCCGCCAAAATGCCATAGAGCATAACCGCAAATCCGATCATCATACCCGGAATGAAATATTTGATTTTCCGTCTGTCGCTCTGAATCTGCCTCTTATAATTATTCTCACATTCCATACAGCAAAATTCCTGATCCGTCTTAATACCCCTGCCGCAATACCCACATTTTTTCATAACTGATCTCCTCCACAAACTGGAAATTGGCGCATTACATAGGGGTCCCTACTTCAATCAAATTACCGTCCAAATCATAAAACCGAATTACCTTTTGTCCCCAGCTATGCGTCATAAGTCGATTTACATATTGAATTGAGGGATATAAATTTTCCAGCTTTTCAATAAACGCTTCTATATTGTGCTCTTCAAAGTACAGTTCACAAGAATTGCTTTTTGGAATAATATCTTTCCCCAAAAAGTTGTTCCAAATTTTCTCGTCTTGAAGCACTAGTCCCTCCGTCAAAATCATATTGCCATCATGATCAAGTACCACGTTAAGTCCAAACAAGTCGTGATAAAATTGTTTCGATTTTTCAATGTCTTTAACAACAATCAAAATGTTCTTTAATTTCACTGTGGGTATCCCTCCAACTTCTAATTTAGCGTTTGTGATACAAACTGAAACTTGTCTATTTCATAGCCACAAGTTTCGCATCCTTTTCGTCAAAATAATCTCTCGTATCACTGCTAAAACCACTCGCTTTCCATGCTTGTTCAAAGGTTATATCCTCCGTATTGCTCAAAAAAACAAATGTACTGTCTTTAACTGCTCCACCCATTCTTCCTGAGATTTCCAGTCTGTATTTATAAGTATAATCATCTGTTTTCCATGTTCCATCACTCATTTCATAATATTTAACCATGATAATATACTCGTCACTTTCATAGCTCTCTTCATCGTGTTCTACTGGTGTTTTATCAAAGGTATTTACTACATACGGTTCTGCTTTCTTCTGGGAACATCCTATTAACGCAAGCACACATAGCAGCATGAATGTGAGTTTCACTTTTTTCCTCATCTTCGAATACCTCCTCTTCATATCTTCGTCCGCAAATTGAAGGAAGCTTCCCATCTCCACCGAAATATCCGCTGATATCCTGCCTTTGAGATCGGCAAGTTCTGTACGGAAACTGCGCAGGGCATGCTGTAGTTCTTTTATATTATTCTGGACCTTATCCAGCCGGTCATACTTCATCATGTCTGATACAAGTCCGCCGCCGAGCAGGTCCCATGTGCTCCAATCCTTCGCGCTCGAAAGATCGTCCAGCATCTGCCGGGCAATCTCACGCGCCATGCCGCCCGCGTCGAGCGCTTCCCCAATCTCTTTTTGCTGATTTACAAGAAATGCCAGGCGTTCTTAGTTCCCTGTCGTAATAATCCATATTACACTCCTTCCCCTGCCGGTATTGCAAATCAGCCATATCTCTTTCTATGGATTCAAAAGATCATTCCTCTCGCGGAACTGCCGCTTAAATCGAAATTATCTGCGTCAGTGCTGCCCCTTGTATACCCACACTTACTTCAACTCAAAAAGAACATTTTCATAATTCTTTACATAGTACCGAATGTTTTTCCGTCCTTTCCGAACGATCGCATGTCCTTCTGCTTCCAATTTTTCTTTCTGCGCTTCAATACCGCCGGGATACTTGGGATTTAGTTCCCCATTCGCTTTCAGCGTTCTCCAGTAAGGCGTTTCATCATTAGAGCGCTGATAATCTGCCCACGCCGCGATAGAAACAAAAATCCCTGCTGTTATAGGTTCCGTAAAATCTGCTCCGCTCAATTCCGCAAAATATTCCCGTATTTTCCCGACAGTAATTACTTTGCCAAAAGGGATTTTCTTCATTACCTTGTCATAGTCGATCGGCGGGGCAAAGTACATTTTACTGCCACCGTATTTCTCAATACTTTTCTGGTCTGTAATCGTCTGAAACTTTGGCATATCCTTGTTGTCAAGCAGCATCGCATTGAAATCTTTTTTATCTTCATTCGCCATATCCGTCACCTCCTGCTTTAAGGATAATCTGTCTATCGCTCCCACGCAATGAAACTGTTTGAAATAAATTGTTTCCCTCTTTTTATTTGATCCGTGATATGTCATCGTAAATGGCTTTCGCAAATTCCAATCAATACCCTGTAAAAACCCTCCTTAGCGTATTTCTCCTGAAAAGGACTGTGACCGCATTTCTCCAGGATATACGTTTCACAGGAAATCTCGTTTTCTTTCAGCGGTCTGATCACGCCTTCTGCGGGATGTGGATCAAATGCTCCCTGGATCAGATACAGTCTGCTCTGAATCTTCTGAAACGCCGCCAGTAAATCGCCGTTCGTTCTCAGTGCGGCTGCCTCGCTCCATATACAGTTATGCATTCTGCCGTCAGCCATCAGATTTTCCGGTATCTCACTATATTCAAGGCAGTAATTATCCGACTTCTCTAAAATCTGCGGTATTTTTCCCATATCCTCATCGGAAGCCCTGTTCTCAGACAGCCGCCGGAAAATCTCTCTTTCTGCTTGAGAAAGATTCTGCATCCTGCGTGAATTGATGGCTTTCACATATTGATCCTGAAGCGGCGGACAGCCGACCAGGACAACATTCTCACATAGCAGAGGATACTCTGCCGCAAAGAAGGCCGCGAGCCACGCGCCCCACGAATGACCGATCAAAGTCACCTTACCCGCGCAGTTCTCCCGGATCTGACCGTACAGTTCCTCTGTGAGCTCTGCTACAGAGTACTTGGACTGCAGCGCCTCTACGACACCTTCCCCGGATAACCTGCTAAGCCTGTCCGCACAGATCTCAAGTGAACCGATCGCTCCCGGACCACCGTGGATCAAAATTGTCTTGTATGGTGGTTTCCCATGTAACCGTATCATCCTGCCTCCTTGATTTCATCTCTTCCATTTACAGATAATTGGTGATCTCCAGTGGTGTTTCCGCCTGGGTAAATTCATCTTTTCTTCCCACAGGCTAGCACCCTTTTTTCTCCATTTTTCTTGATATCTGACGCACACTTTGTGGTGAATAAGAATAGAGTTTCCACATATTGGGCAGACGCATTTTACTGTTCCATGGTACAAGGCAGACCGTGTTTTCCCGATTTTATCATATGTGCAGTAATAATGGTATAACTAGATGAATTGATAGTTATTTTCACATCATCGATCTCACAGTACCAGTTTTTTCCCCTTTTATAGATATTACAATTCTCCATTAGAATTTTATTTTTACAATATTCAACTACATCCTCCGTCTCTATTTTCAGGTTTCTTCTGATTCTATCAATTCCCAGCTTGGTTGTATGGATCTTATCAATATTTTCAAGTAATATATTTTGGCCTTCTATTACTTTTTTCTTCTTCCTATTCTGGCAGTAAACACTTTTTTTGTTTGAAAATGCAGATTTCATTCTATTTCCCCCATGACTTTCTCTGATTTATCTTCACTGTACCGCGTCTGCTATTCTCAAAACTCTGCTGACGGATACACCGTTTTTCTGTACGCTTATCATACCACCGACAGGCTTTCTCCACAATCCCCTGCCGCAATTGGCCGAGGTTCTTTCCTGTGTATAGAAAAAGCCTGAAAACGAAGCATTCTCATCAAATATGAGTTCTTCACTTTCAGGCTTTGCTTTTTATCTGATCCTATTATTTCCGACCAGCTGTTATTTTCTTTTCAGCCGCCCGCCAGAATAGCCTTACTCCTGCGGACCTGCGGCAACCAGTGCTTTTCCGAGCTCATTGCTCTCGTACTTCTTGAAGTTCTTTACGAATCTTGAAGCAAGGTCTTTTGCCTTTGTCTCCCACTCGGAAGCGTCTGCGTATGTGTCTCTCGGGTCAAGGATCGCCGGATCAACTCCCGGAAGTTCTGTCGGAACTTCGAAGTTAAAGTGCGGGATCGTCTTTGTCGGAGCGTTCTCGATTGATCCGTCAAGGATCGCGTCGATGATACCGCGTGTATCTTTGATGGAGATACGTTTTCCTGTTCCGTTCCATCCTGTATTTACGAGGTAAGCTTTCGCTCCGCTCTCTTTCATTCTCTTAACGAGCTCCTCAGCGTATTTTGTCGGATGAAGCTCAAGGAACGCCTGTCCGAAGCATGCGGAGAATGTCGGTGTCGGCTCTGTGATGCCGCGCTCTGTTCCCGCGAGTTTTGCTGTGAAACCGGACAGGAAGTAGTACTCTGTCTGCTCCGGTGTCAGCGCGGATACCGGCGGAAGTACGCCGAACGCGTCTGCTGACAGGAAGATCACATTCTTCGCTGCCGGTGCCGCGGATACCGGGCGGACGATCTTCTCGATATGGTCGATCGGATAGGATACACGAGTATTCTCTGTCACGCTCTTATCTGTGAAGTCGATCTTGCCGTTCTCATCAAGAGTAACATTCTCAAGAAGAGCGTTCTTCTTGATCGCGTTGTAGATATCCGGCTCGGAATCCTTGTCAAGGTCGATAACCTTCGCATAGCATCCGCCCTCGAAGTTGAATACGCCGTTGTCATCCCAGCCGTGCTCGTCGTCACCGATGAGAAGTCTCTTCGGATCTGTGGAAAGTGTTGTCTTACCTGTTCCGGAAAGTCCGAAGAAGATGGCTGTATTCTCGCCGTTCATATCTGTGTTCGCTGAGCAGTGCATGGAAGCGATGCCCTTGAGCGGCAGGTAGTAGTTCATCATGGAGAAGAGACCTTTCTTCATCTCTCCGCCGTACCATGTATTCACGATAACCTGCTCGCGGCTTGTGATGTTGAACATAACTGCTGTCTCAGAGTTTAAGCCCAGCTCCTCGTAGTTCTCTACTTTTGCCTTGGAAGCGTTGTATACAACGAAATCCGGCTCGAAGTTCTCAAGCTCTTCTGCTGTCGGCTGGATGAACATATTTGTAACGAAGTGAGCCTGCCATGCCACTTCCATGATGAAGCGGATCGCCATGCGTGTGTCTTTGTTCGCGCCGCAGAATGCGTCTACAACGAAAAGTCTCTTATTGGAGAGCTCGTTCTTTGCGATCTCTTTTACAGTATTCCATGCTTCCTGTGTAGCCGGGTGGTTGTCGTTCTTGTACTCGTCGGATGTCCACCATACTGTGTCTTTGGAATTCTCATCCATTACGATGTATTTGTCTTTGGGGGAACGTCCTGTGTAAATTCCTGTCATAACATTGACAGCGCCGAGTTCACTTACCTGACCCTTATCAAAACCTTCCAGATTCGGGTTTGTCTCTTCCTCAAACAGTGTCTCGTAAGAAGGATTATAAACGATTTCTGTTGTTCCGGTAATACCGTACTGAGTTAAATCAATCTTTGACATGTTTCGCTCTACCTCTTTCTTTCTAAAATTCTTTACCTGTCAGCCCCTGTTTCATTCCGGCTGACGTCGGCGTACCTTTGATTATACAGAAGAATTGACAAAAAATCAACAAGAATCTTTCCAAACTTTACTATTATTTGAAAGTTTTTATTCACCAAAATTCATCTTCGAAAAATTTTAGTGAGTAAAATCGCAGGGTTTAAATTCAAAAATGCAGGATTTTCGTTCAAATCCTGCATTTTTGTTTCGCTGATTTTTTATAAGCATGCTTCCGGGTCAAAAATATTGATTCCGTAATTTCGCTGTATAAACGGCAAACCACACAAGAACGATGAAAAATACAATCATTCCTGCAATATCTACGGCTGCCATAGGATAAACATAGCAGTGGATAATGTCAAGAATTCCGTAAATCGCCGCGGCCAGTCCAAACACCAGGAGCGCCGGCCCCGCTTTTTTTATATATCCTTCCTTGTCCTTACATTTCTTGTATAGATCCTCTTTTCCAAGAAGAATGGAAGCATTGATCTCTCCGTCTTTTTTCATCTTTATATAAGAGTAGAGCGCGTAAATGCCGCAGGCAAATACAACAATGCCGATGAATCCCCACATGCTGTTCATATTATCCATGGTCTTCTTTCCTCCCGCTTACATTCCCGATTACCTAAACTCCGAGAATCTCTTTTACCGTCTCTTTCATACATTCCGCATCGCACTCACGGTAATGTCTGACATCTGCGCTGCGGATCTCCTCAATCGCCCGCGGGATCTCTGTTCCTGAAATCCTGCTCAGCTCGTCGATCAGGTCAAATTCATCTGCGGACGCATATTTGCCGTCAATGGCACTCATCACGCTGTGAATGAATTTATATGGGCTTGCAGTAGACGCCACAAGGCATTTCCTGGCATCGCCGCTGTCCCTGCGATACTGCGCGCACACAGATGCCGCCACAGCTGTGTGGGTATCCATCACATAGCCGGTACGCCCGTATGTCCTGCTGATTGTCTCCCCGCATTCTTCCTCCGTCGCGAAGCCTCCGACAAAATCACTCAGTTTCTCCCTCATTTCTGGTGTGATTTCATATACGCCTTTCTCTCTGAGCTGGGTCATAAGCTGAGCATTTTTCTCCGCGTCCTGGCCGGCAATCGTATAGATCAGCCGCTCCAGGTTACTGGAAATGAGAATATCCATGGAGGGAGATGATGTCAGGATAAAATCACGGTTCCTGTCATATACTCCCGTCTGGAAGAAATCAAAGAGCACCTTATTTTCATTGGAAGCACAGATTAATTTCCCGATCGGCACACCCATCTGCTTTGCATAGTACGCGGCAAGAATATTCCCGAAATTTCCTGTAGGAACGGTTACATTGATTTCTTCACCACTGGTGATCTCTTCATTTTCAAGGAGCTTGGCATAGGCATAGACATAGTACACAACCTGCGGCACAAGGCGCCCGATATTGATGGAATTTGCCGATGAGAACTGATAGCCGGCCGCGGCCAGTTCTTTCTCCAGCTCCTTATCCTCGAACATTTCTTTGACACCGCTCTGCGCATTGTCAAAATTGCCGTGGATCGCCACTACGGATGTATTTTCTCCTTTCTGGGTCACCATCTGGAGTTCCTGAATCCGGCTCACGCCTCCCTTTGGATAGAATACAATGATCTTCGTCCCCGGCACATCCGCGAATCCCGCAAGTGCCGCTTTCCCCGTATCTCCCGAAGTCGCTGTCAGAATGACAATCTCCTTTGTGACATTGTTCTTCTTCGCAGCTGTGGTAAGCAGGTGTGGCAGGATCGAAAGCGCCATATCCTTGAACGCGATCGTCGCCCCGTGGAACAGCTCCAAGTGATACGTATCCCCGACTTTCACGAGAGGCGCGATCACCTCCGTATCAAATTTGGAATCATAAGCACGCTCAATACAGTGCCTCAGTTCTTCTTCTGTAAAATCTGTAAGGAACTGTTTCATGACTTCATAAGCAGTCTCCTGATAGGACATGCCCTTCAGCTCCTCCATCGTCACATCCAGCTTCGGGATATACTCCGGGACAAAAAGCCCTCCGTCATCAGCGAGCCCTTTCAGGATTGCTTCGGATGCCGTGACTTTCTTTTCTGCGTTTCTTGTACTGTTGTATAATAGATTCATCGTTTTACCCTCTTTTTTCTTCTGCCGTGCCGGCTTCTATGCTGACGGCCGCGCGCATGATCTGCTGCCTGGTATTATAACACAGGTCGTATTGGTTCGCAATTTAAGAATAACAGTTCCTCACAATGCTCAGCTTATATACTTCCGTGCTCTGCTCTCCGCCGGTTTCCGCTAAGGATGATTGCCGTGATCCCGCAGACAGCCATCAGCATGGGATAAACCAAATATGGAAGCATATCAAAAGGCGTCAGCCCTGTCAGCGTCGCCGCGGACAAAAGCTGTGCTCCATAAGGGATCAATCCCTGTCCTACGGAAGTAAACATATCCAGCAGAGAGGCAGACCGTTTCGGATCTACTCCGTATTCCTCACTGATCTCTTTCGCGATCGGGCCTGACATTACGATCGCTACGGTATTATTTGCCGTACATAAGTCCACCAAAAATGCCAGAAGCGCGATTCCTGCCTGGGCGCCCCGCTTTCCCCGTATCCGCTTCCGGATCAGGTCCAGTATAAACTGAATCCCTCCATTGGCCCTTACAAGCGACACAATACATGCCACAATCATGGAGATCACGGTAATATCGTACATAGAAGTCACACCGTCACCTACTACGCTGAACATTTCTGACAGCACGATATTTCCCGCGCCGATTCCCACAATAAGAGAAATAACGATCCCCCCGATAAGCACAAGGAACACATTAATCCCGATGAGCGCGCCGATAAGGACAACCAGATACGGAACAACTTCCAGAAGATGATAGTCACCGACTGCTTTGATCTCATAATTCATCCCCCGGGTGACCAGCCAGAAAAAAATCATCGTTATAATTGCCGCCGGGAGCACGATCAGGAAATTTGCCCTGAATTTGTCTTTCATTTCACATCCCTGGGTTTTCACAGCCGCAATCGTCGTATCCGAAATCATAGAGAGGTTGTCCCCGAACATAGCGCCGCACACCACTGCCGCGATGCAGACCGCCATGGAAAAGCCTGTCTGTTCGCTGATTCCTGCCGCAATTGGCGCGAGAGCCGCGATCGTTCCCATAGATGTTCCCATAGATACGGAAATAAAGCATCCGATCACGAAAAGGCCTGCCACCGCAAAATGGGGTGGTATCAGGGACAGGCCCAGGTTAACGGTACTGTCCACACCGCCTGCCGCGGTCACTGCCCCGGAGAATCCTCCGGCGCAGAGAAAGATCAGACTCATGGTGATAATATTTTCTTCACCCACTCCCGCCGCTATCAGCCGCATCTTCTCCTGGAACCCGGTCCCGCGGTTCTGCAGGAATGCCACGAACAAGGCTATTAGAAATGCCACAATCGCGGGCATCGCGTAAAAATCCTGGAACACAATCCCCGCTCCAAGGAAAATCACGAGAAAAACGCCGATCGGCAGAAGTGCTGACGCTTTCCCCTTTACCGGATTTTCATAGCTCTCCCGGTTCGGGCTGTCTGTTTGATTCCTGTTCTCCATCCGTTTCTCACTGCTCATAGATCATTCCTTTCCACAGCCGAAAAGGGGTGCCGCACACTTGTACCGCATCCCTTCCCGCTGCTTGTTCCGCCCCTATTTTTTCTTACTGTTTGTATAATGAACCAGACCGCCTGCCGCGATCAGCTTCTGCATGAATTCCGGGAACGCCTGGCCCTGGAATTCTGTGCCTTTTGTGCGGTTATAGATCTTTCCGCTGTCAAAGTCCACTTCCACTTCATCTCCTGCTTCAATACCTTTCGCCGCCTCCGGACATTCAATGATAGGCAGACCGATATTGATCGCGTTGCGGTAGAAGATCCTCGCGAATGTCTCGGCAATAATACAGCTCACACCTGCTGTCTTCAGACAGAGCGGAGCATGCTCCCTGGAGGAGCCGCAGCCAAAATTTTTGTTCGCCACGATCAGATCCCCGGGCTGTACCTTCTTCACGAAATCCGGGTCAATATCAGCCATGGCATGGCCTGCCAGCTCTTCTGCGTCAAATGAGTTCAGATATCTTGCCGGAATGATCACATCTGTATCCACATTGTCTCCGTATTTAAATACATGGCCTTTTGCTTTCATTTATCTGTCCCCCGCTTTCTGTGCACTATTCTGCTGTACCTGTGCGTCTTTATCTGCCGGCTCCATCTTCTCCGGGTTCGCAATATACCCCGCGACAGCGCTTGCCGCCGCGACTTCCGGTGACGCCAGATAAATCAGAGAATCCACATGTCCCATGCGGCCTACAAAGTTACGGTTCGTCGTTGACACACATTTCTCTCCTGCCGCCATGACACCCATATGACCGCCCATGCACGGTCCGCAGCTCGGCGTATTCACCGCGCAGCCCGCGTCCACGAAGATATCCAGGAGCCCTTCTTTGATGCATTCCTTATAGATCTTCTGTGTGGCGGGTACTACCATAACACGCACATCCGGATGTACCGTATGCCCTTTCAGGATCGCCGCCGCTCTGCGCATGTCTTCCATCCGCCCGTTTGTACAGGAACCGATCACCACCTGGTCAATCTTGATGGGTTCCATTGCCTCTACCTCGTCAATCGTCTTTGCGTTGCCTGGCAGATGCGGGAACGCTACAGTGGGGCGTACTTCGGACAGGTCGATCATGATGACCTCATCGTACTGGGCGTCTTCGTCTGCCTCATAAATTGTGTATGGTTTCTTTGAATGTTCCTTAATATAGGCAAGAGCCTGATCATCCACCGGGAAGATCCCATTCTTCGCGCCGGCTTCGATAGCCATATTTGCCATAGTAAAGCGGTCATCCATCGAAAGATTTTTGATGCCGTCTCCTGTGAATTCCATGGATTTATACAGGGCTCCGTCCACACCGATCTTTCCGATAATATGAATGATAATATCCTTACCGCTCACATATTTTCCGGGTTTTCCGGTCAGAACGAACTTGATGGCGCTGGGGACTTTGAACCAGATCTCACCGGTTGCCATGCCTGTCGCGATATCTGTGGTGCCCATACCCGTAGAAAACGCTCCCAGGGCGCCGTATGTACAAGTGTGGGAATCCGCTCCGATAATACATTCTCCTGCCGTAACCACTCCGGCTTCCGGAAGGATCGCGTGCTCCACACCGGATTTTCCCTGCTCAAAATACCAGGTCAGCCCCTGTTCTTTCGCATATTCACGGATTGCCTTAGAATTCTCGGCAGACTTAATGTCTTTGTTCGGAGTAAAGTGGTCCGGAACGAATACAACCTTATCCTTGTCAAACACCTTATCCGACATCTGTCTAATAATCGGCAGAGCCATCGGGCCTGTAATATCATTCGCCATAACCACGTCAAGCTTTGCCTCGATCAGCTGGCCGGCTTCCACGGAATCAAGTCCCGCATGAGCCGCCAAAATCTTCTGTGTCATTGTCATTCCCATTGAGACAGCCTCCTTTTGTGAAAATTTTGTGAACGGGGTCAGACCCCTTTCCGAAGGGGTCTGACCCCTATCGGGGAAATTATCAGACTATTCTTTATTTTTTCTCAATAAACCCTTTCGCGGTCAGTGCCTCGGCGCACAGAACCGCGCCGCCTGCTGCTCCTCTGACTGTATTGTGTGACAGCCCGATAAATTTGAAATCATACATGCTGTCCTCTCTCAGGCGCCCGATGGACACGCCCATTCCATTCTCGTAGTCAACGTCCATCATTACCTGCGGACGGTTGTCTTCCTCTAGGTACTGGATGAACTGCTTCGGAGCGCTGGGAAGACCCGCCTCCTGAGGGAATCCTTTAAAGCTTTCCAGCTTTTCAATGAGCTGTTCTTTCGTTGGTTTCTTCTCAAAATTGATGAACACAGCCGCGGTGTGTCCGTTCAGGACGGGCACGCGCACACACTGGCATGTGATTTTCGGAAGTTCTGCCTTTACAATCTGGCCATTCTCTACTTTCCCGAGGACTCTCAGCGGTTCCTGCTCACTCTTTTCTTCCTCGCCTCCGATAAACGGGATAATGTTCCCGACCATTTCCGGCCAGTCTTTGAATGTCTTCCCGGCTCCTGAAATGGCCTGATATGTGGTAACCACCAGTTCTTTTGGGCCAAATTCTTTCCAAGCCGCAAGACAGGGCGCATAACTCTGAATTGAGCAGTTCGGTTTGACTGCAATGAATCCTCGACTGGTGCCGAGACGTTTTCTCTGATCTTTGATCACCTCAAAATGGTCTGAATTGATCTCCGGCACAACCATCGGCACATCCGGAGTCCAGCGGTGCGCGCTGTTGTTAGACACAACTGGGGTCTCGGTCTTCGCGTATGCTTCCTCTATCGCCTTGATCTCATCCTTGCTCATATCCACTGCACTGAATACAAAGTCAACGGTGGATGCCACATGCTCCACATCATTTACATTAAGCACCACAAGCTTTTTGACAGCTTCCGGCATGGGGGTATCCATTTTCCAGCGGTCACCCACTGCTTCCTCGTATGTTTTTCCTGCCGAGCGCGGGCTTGCAGCCACTGTCACCACCTCAAACCAGGGATGATTCTCAAGCAGGGCGATAAAACGCTGCCCCACCATTCCTGTCGCACCCAAAATACCTACTTTTAATTTCTGATCCATGTCTGTTTTCTCCTTTTCTACGCGTTCTGTTTTTTCTATCTATTTTATCAGCTTTCTTTTAGATAAATTTCTTCCTCTGCAATCACACTTTCCATCGCCGCTTTCCCCGGCGCGCCAATGGTATTGCGCATCTCCACGCAGGTCTTCATGCTGATGGCATCGTAGATGTCCGCTTCAAATACCGGGGATATGGCTTTATATTCCTCCAGTGTCATATCATCCAGCGCAATCTTTTTCTCAATGCAGTACAATACCAGTCTTCCTACAATCCCATGGGCATCGCGGAAAGGCACTCCGCGGTTCACCAGGTAATCAGCCGCATCCGTAGCATTGGTAAAACCATGCTTGGCGCTCTCTTCCATACGGTCCGCGTTGAACTTCATGGTCTTCAGCATCCCTGTAAATAATGCCAGACATCCCTTCGTTGTGTCAATGGCATCAAATACCAGCTCCTTATCCTCCTGCATATCCTTATTATATGCAAGAGGGATGCCCTTCATTGTTGTAAGCAGGGAAGTCAGGGCTCCATATACTCTGCCGGTCTTGCCTCTTACCAGCTCCGCGATATCCGGGTTCTTCTTCTGAGGCATAATGCTGCTGCCCGTGCTGTACGCGTCATCGATCTCCACAAACTTGTATTCGTTGGAATTCCAGATAATCACTTCCTCTGAAAAACGGCTTAAATGCATCATCACCGTGGACATCGCCGACAGCAGTTCAATCAGGTAATCCCTGTCTGAAACCGAATCCATGCTGTTAAGCGTCGGGCCGTCAAACCCAAGCAGCTCCGCCGTATATTCCCGGTCAAGAGGATAGGTGGTCCCTGCAAGCGCGCCTGATCCCAGGGGGCAGAGATTCATCCTTTTATAAATATCTTTCATCCGGGAGCGGTCCCTTTTAAACATCTCAAAATACGCGCCCATGTGATGAGCTAACGTGATAGGCTGCGCTTTCTGAAGATGAGTAAAGCCCGGCATATAGGTCTCTGTATTTTCTTTCATCAATTTTAATAGCACTTCTAAAAGTTCTTTTAAAAGTCCATCCAGCTCTGTAATCTCATCCCGTGTATAAAGTTTCATGTCCAGAGCCACCTGGTCGTTCCGGCTGCGTCCGGTATGCAGTTTCTTTCCCGCGTCACCAATCCGGTCAATGAGATTTGCCTCCACAAAACTGTGAATGTCCTCATACTCATCCGTAATCTCAAGTGTCCCATTCTCAACATCGTTCAGAATGCCTTCAAGCCCGACGATAATCTGCCCCTTCTCTTCTTCCGTAAGTATCCCCTGCTTTGCCAGCATCTTCACATGCGCGATGCTGCCGCGGATATCCTGCGCATAGAAACGCTTGTCAAAGGAGATGGATGCATTAAAGTTGTACACTAACTTGTCCGTCTCCTTCGTGAAACGTCCGCCCCATAATTGTGCCATTCCCTGTCCTCTTTTCTATCTTCATATTATATGCAGAACGGGCAGGAAGCCCCTTACTCTGCATTTTCCACTTAGTTTATCACACTAAAGTGTGAAATGTCTACTACTTTATGCTTTATGCGGGAATTATTGCCGTTGTCCGTCCCTTTCCCTCAGGGAAAATTCACACCCGCAGTAATCCTGCCGGTAAAGCCCATACTCTTTCGACAATTCAATGGATCTTTTATATCCATTCTTCTTTTTAAAATCGGACACCAGGTAGGCCACGCCGTATTCATTTCCCACACGCAGCCCGATTTCATTCAGTTTCTGGGCATTTTTCATGGGACTGATGCTCAGCGTGGTAGTAAAGTAATCGAAATTCCCCGCCGCTGCCTTCCTTGCCGCCTCAGCAAGCCGCAGTTCATAGCATTTCATGCATCTTGCCCCGCCTTCTCTCAGGTCTTCCATCCCAGCTGCCATGGCATAAAACCTTTCTTTATCGTATTTTCCCGCAAGAAAAGAAACCGGATGCTTGAATTTCATATCCCGGATCAGCTTCTGCTGCTCCAGTATCCGCTTCGTATACTCGCTCTCAGGATAAATATTGGGATTGTAATAGAAAACCGTTATCTCAAAATGCTGGGACAGATATTCCAGCACGTAACTGCTGCACGGGGCACAGCAGCTGTGGATCAAAAGAGTGGGAACTCTGTTCTCCGACTCAAACTGTTTTATCAGGCGGTCAAGTTCTCTCTGATAATTCACTTTCTGCACGTTCATCTTCTATCTTCTCTCCTGCTTCTCTTACTCTGAGGTATTATAGCACACTTTTCTTCTATACTCTACACTCTTCTGCTGAATCATCCTCCTCGTATCTCTAAAAAGGCTGGGACCTGATCACCGCCCCCTGCCGCTGCTGTCTTTCACACCGTCTGTGTTTTTTCATACATTAAATAATATACGGTACAGATGGAAGTGATTTTATGAAACCAATCCTCGAATTGAATAATATCAGTTACTCCTATCATACATTGGACGGGGAGACAAAAGCCCTGTCTGATATTTCGTTTTCCCTCGCTCCCGGAGAATTCACCGCTGTGGTCGGGCCCTCGGGATGCGGCAAATCCACCCTGCTTTCCCTTATCGCGGGGCTGATGAAACCAGAAAGCGGCAGCATGGAACTAAACGGAAAGCCACTGACAGAAAATTCATCAAAGATCGGATACATGCTCCAGCACGATCATCTCTTCGAGTGGAGAAACGTATACCGCAATGTGCTTCTGGGCGCCGAGATCACCAATACCCTTACGCCGGAAGTAAAAGAAAGAGCTTCCACCCTTCTTGAGCAGTACGGTCTGAAACGCTTCGCAAAGTCCAGGCCCTCTGAGCTGTCCGGGGGAATGAGGCAGAGAGCCGCGCTGATCCGCACCCTTCTGCTGGACCCGGAACTTTTGCTCCTGGATGAACCTTTTTCAGCGCTTGATTACCAGACACGTCTCACGGTCAGCGATGATATCGGGCAGATCATCCGCCGTTCCGGGAAAACCGCCCTTCTCGTCACCCACGATTTGTCTGAGGCTGTCAGTCTCTCTGACCGTGTCATCATTTTATCCAAGCGCCCTGCGTCTATTGTCCGCATTATCCCTATCATATTTACGCTGGATAAGGATACTCCTCTCAATCGCAGGAACGCACCGGAATTTAAGAATTATTTTAATGAAATCTGGAAGGAGCTGAACCGCGATGAATAAAATATCCCACGGCCAGAAGCTGTTTCTGTCCCGTCTTCGCCGTCACCGCATGATCGTGCGCACCGCGCGTGTGCTGATCCTCGTACTTTTCCTTATATTGTGGGAGGTCTGTGCCAGTACAGGAATCGTTGATTCCTTCATTTTCAGCAGTCCCTCCCGGATCGCCCTGTGCTTCTGGGAAATGGTCCTGGACCGTTCCATCTTCCTGCACATAGGCATCACTCTCTATGAAACGATTGTCAGTTTCGTGCTGGTCACAGTATTCAGCATCTTTCTCGCTGTCCTCCTATGGTGCAGTAAAAAACTCTCTGAAATACTGGAACCTTATCTGGTCGTCTTAAACAGCCTGCCCAAATCTGCCCTTGCGCCGCTGCTGATCGTGTGGCTGGGAGCCACGCCGACGACTATCATCGTGGCCGGAATGTCTGTGGCGGTCTTTGGCAGCATCATGAACTTGTACACCAGCTTTATTACTGTGGATCAGGAAAAAATCAAGCTCATTTACACTCTTCACGGGACACGGAAACACGCACTGTTTAAAGTCGTACTCCCAAGTTCCGTGCCTGCTGTCATTAGCAATATGAAAGTCAATATCGGTCTGTGCCTGGTGGGCGTTGTAATCGGGGAATTCCTGGCGGCAAGGAGTGGACTTGGGTATCTGATTATCTATTCCAGCCAGGTATTCAAGATGAACTGGCTCTTGATGTCGATTGTACTGCTGTGTATTATGGCAATGGGGCTGTATGCGGTGATCGGAGTGATGGAGAAATTATATGAGAAACGGTTTTGAGATCTGGCAGAAAACGAGAATCGCTGCAAACGCTCAATACCCGTGCGTTCGCAGCGATTTTCAATCCTTCCGCCCTTACAGGCAGCATCATTAAATTATCTGCTTATTCGTCTTCTATATACAATATAGCCGGTGCTTCCTGCAGTCAGCAGCAGCCACACAAGCAGCATCGCGCTATGATCGCCCGTCTTAGCCGCCTTCACATTAGCTACGTTCTGTCCCGCAGCTGTTGTACCCATCTTGTTTCCGGCATCTCCAGCCTGGTCTTCCGTCCCACTGCCGGTATTTTCACTGCCGCCGGACGTGCCGGTTCCGTCAGAATCCCCGCTGCTGCCGGGTGTCTCGCTGTCATCCGGTGTTTCACTGCCGCCAGGAGTCTCTTCTCCATCCGAATCTTCCCCATCGGACTCTGCCTTTTTCACCAGTCCGTCCCGGGCTGCCCTCAGCGCTTCCGCCGCTTCATTCACAGCTGTCTGTTCGTTTACAGACAGACTCATATCTGCCATCACGCTCTGGGCTTTTGCCAGCGCTGCATGGAACACCTGCACGCTTTCTTCCGTATATTTTGTCAGATCCACGCCTTCCACTTCGGTCAGGAGCTCCCTGAGCACCGTCTTATCCGCCTTCAGGCGCAGACCGCTCAATGCCTCTGTCAAGGCGTTCCAAGCCGCGTCCACATCCGCCTGGAAGGCATCGCCGTCGGCCATCACGTTCTCCGCGCTTTCCTTCGCGTTCAGATATTCTGCCTGTCCGTCTTCCACGTATTTGTTCAGATCAATCATCTCTGTCAGCTCCAGAGCCATCTCAAGGTCCGTCTTGTCCCCGGCCTTCATGTCAAGAGCCTGGATCGCCTTCATCAGCTTCGCAGCGGCATGGAGCACCTCTTCTCTTGTGGCACCTTCATCTGCCATCACCGCCCCGCCTTCTTCGATAGCCTCCTTAAACAGCGTTTTTACTGATTCCACACAGTCATCCACTTCTCCGGATTCCTGATATTGTTTTGCCTGGTTCAGGAAATACTCCAGAATCTTCTTTGACACTGCCGGGTTCGTCAGCTGCTTGATTCCCTCATTAAGCCTTGCGTCCATCTCATCCACTGAATCCTGGCTGCCCGGGGCCGCAAGCAGAGCCTCTGCCTCCTCAATCAAGCTCCTGAGGTTTTCCTCTGCACTTCCGCTATATTCTCCCTGATCTAACAGGTAACGTGCATACTCAACTGTCTCTGCCAATGCCCGTGTATCGATTTCCGGAACAACCTTGCCTTTCTGAGAGATTACAATATCATCAATCTGTCCCACGAACGCATTTGTTGTGCTTCCGATCCTCTTAATTGGGGTGACAAGACTTGCCCACTTATTGCCTTTGCCGGCTTCTCTTGCCAGCTCATCAGTAAATTCGCCGTTGACGTATAACTTTGTTCTTGTAAATTCATTTACAAGTGTGATATGTACCCATTCTTCCTCAGGAAGTTCATAATTGAATGAGTAGTCTCTGTGCCATCTTGAGAAACCAAATTTTCCAGTATCTTTCTGAACTGCTTTAATAGCGCCGCAGTCAGACTCAAACAGAATCTGCTCCTCATCCGAATCTGTGGCCGCCTTTTTCACCCAGAAATCAACCGTGGTGTCCAGTCCGATGTCACTCAGAGGAGTCTCCGCGTAGCTTTCGCCTCCATTTAAAGTCAGCGCGTTTCTGTGCATGCCTTCCTCATAATCTGCGTTGACAAGCCTTTCGATATGATACTCATTTCCTGAATGATCTTTTCCTTCCGGTGTGTTAAAATTATAATCCACATACGTATCCCCGACAGAGTCTGTCTGATATGTGGGGTTGCTGTTGGGCGCGTAGTTTGTCACCTCAGAAACAGCCTCCAGCTCATTCAGCGAATAATCATTGATATCGCCCCACAGTTTGCATCCATAAATAGGCATAATATCATAAATACGGTCAAACAGCTCGATATCACTCGTCCCGTTGTCATTAATCGGTCCTGTTTTATCATTCCATACACAGAAATTCGCTCCCAGCATCTGCTCGTCACCTGCCGGGATTTTAAAACCGGAAATGACATTCGGCTGCCACGACCCGTAAATATGGCTTTTGCTCAAATAATCATAATAGTAACCCGCGCCCGGGACAATATACTGATCGCCGTCATTTGTATTAATAACGTCATAGCCCAGTTCATACATCTCTTTCGGGTTCGCGTATCCTACATACCAGAGATTCATCTGCACGCCTTCTACCGTGATCGGGGTTTCTCCGTTGTTCTCTGTCTGGCTTCCCCAGACACGCGGTGTATATCCCAGCTCATCCCTTACATATTTGAGCATGGCATCCTGGTATTTTCTGAAATTCTCTTTTCCGCCTCCTTTATATTCATCCGTTCCTACGTGTACGACTGTGCCTTCCGGATAAACCGGATTATCGCCCGTTGTATACTCCGCGAAGATTCCCTTCATAAATTCAAGCACTTCGTCGTATTTGTTATCAAGATCCAGATAATCACCCTTATAGTTGTCCGTACCATATCCACGTCCCAATTCCGGACGCACTTTTGTAAACGCTCCCGAATGCCCCGGTGTATCAAATTCCGGCACAATATTGACTCCCAATTCTTTTGAATTGGTAATAAAATCGCGGAACTCATCCTTTGTGTAGTATACGTCTGTATTGGTCAGACCTTCTACCTTTGACTCCAGCCTGAATCCGGAATAATCAGGAACCCCATTGGTAGACGTAAATACGTTGTCATTCAGATGTACCTGGAAATCATTCATCTTATACCAGGACATCATTTTTACCAGGTCTTCCAGGAAATACATATCCACGGGAAGTCTGGCCACATCCAGCATCATTCCTCTGAGTTCGTATTTCGGATAGTCCTTTGCGATGCCTTTGGCAATCGTTCCGCCTGTCTGTTTTATAATCTGCAGAATCGAACGTGTCGCCCAATAAGCTCCTGTATACTCATCTGCTTCGATTGTGACCGCGTCTCCTACATCCAGAATGTAGGTCTCTTTCTCCAGTTCGGTATTACTTTTGACAAAATAGAAATCACCCGCCGCCGGCTCATCTCCGACTGACACCAGGATTTCTTTTCCTGTCACATCTTTATAATCTTCCGAAAAAATATTGGCGGCCTCCATAAATGCTTCCGCGTCGGGGTCTACAAGAATGCGGGACGCATCAGAAATCTGAAATTCTCCCTCTCTCCCAAACCACTGCTGCAGCTCGGGAAGAACCTGCGGCTTCGCATTGACTGACTGGGCACTGTCATACTGCCCTGCCACAGTCACCTCGATATCCGGTGTAAACGCCTGCTCCCCGGTCTCTGTTTCCGTCACTTCAAAATTCACAATAACCGTAGTATCAACCAATGGTTTTATGATCTGACGGTCACGAGTAATAACCTGCTCATAATCTGCTCCGACGAACTCAACGGTATAGCCTTCCTGTACCTCAGGCATCGGCAGTTCCTGAGCGTCGTCCGCCAGTCCCGGCATTAGTACGGCGTCTGCGATGTCTTGAACCGTTGTCGGCTGATCTCTTGGCGGGAAATCATAAGTCTCCCCATACATTTCCACTTCATGAAGAGAGACGGCTGGAATATCCTCCGTTGCTCCATCCCTGTCTGTGCCAATCGTTAGGAACGCGTCAATCACAATCCGCACTTTCGATGTCTGTATGGGTTCATCCAGGTTCAAAATTTCCTGGTATGTTTTCGGAACTTTTGTATAATGGGCCAGCGTCTGCCACTGCCCGTCCACTTCTGCCTCGATCTTGTAATCTTTTGCTGTTTTCCGGTTCCATTCCAGAATAAAGGACTGGATAGACTGCACTTCATCAAAAGTAAATGTGACCGTCTTCTGCCCCTCTCCGGCAGAACTTGTCCACCTCGTATTCAGCGTTCCGTCATTAATATATCCCGCCTGCATCTCCTCCGACGCGTCGCCGTTGGACTCCGCGACTGCGTCTGCCGCGAGATTATTCATAACTTTGGTTCCGATAATCTGCACTTCATAAATCGATACACTTGGGTAAGCTCCGGAAGTCATTTTATCCGCCGTTATTTTCACGTATCTCCAGCTCTCCGGTTCATCCAGGTATACATAAGTATCCTCCGGATACCCGTCTTTCTCTGCCTCCGCGTCATAGAACGTCGTATATTCCACGCCGTCATCGGAACCCTCAATATGGAAATCTTCTATCTTCCCTCCGGCTTCCCAGGCAATCAGAATCTCATCAAACGCCTGGGGCTCACCAAGGTCGATGCTGACCCACTGAGGCGCTCCCCCTTCACTGGACCACCTGGACTGATCCGGTTTGCCTGCATCCCGATTGATGATCCCGTCCGTCAGTTTATCCGGGCCCCAATAAGAGATCGGGCTGGCGGATGCCGCCGCGCTTTTTCCCAGCGCGTAATTCGCGCGGAATTCTTTCTGTCCTGTCTCTTCCAGCTTCGTACCGATCACTTCGACTTCATAGATGGATACACTCGGATAGGCACCGTCGATCAGCGCGTCGACCGTGATTCTGATGTATCTGCCAAACTGCTCCCGGTTAAACTCAACCACGGTATCCATGGGGTGGCCGCCCTGCAGGTCTTCCGATTCATAAATCGTAGTATAGGTCTGGTCATCGTTAGACATTTCAATGTGGAATCTCCGTGTCTTCCCATTTTC
Source organism: uncultured Lachnospiraceae bacterium (assembly GCA_959022495.1). Classification (GTDB taxonomy): domain Bacteria; phylum Bacillota; class Clostridia; order Lachnospirales; family Lachnospiraceae; genus Mediterraneibacter. Next base: position 30,793 of record CAUEYX010000016.1, read on the forward strand.
CCATGCGATTTTAATTTCATCAAACTTACGTATTTCCGTCAGGTCTACTTTCACCCAGCATGGAGCTCCTGCTTCACTGGACCATCTGGACTGATCCGGTTTTGACGCGTCGCGGTTGATAATTCCGTCGATCAGCTTATCCGGTCCCCAGTATTCAATGGGAGCCTTCTGTGCTGTTGCCACTCCATCTAACGCATAGTTTACTCTTGTATCATCATCCGATGATTCTGCATGCACTGTCATTGTTCCCAGCGGAAGGCCGGTCACTGCCAAAGCGCCGGCCAGCAGAAACGCGGCCAGTCTCCCTGCTATCGATTGTTTCCTTTTTCCCATAGTTTCCTCCATTTTACAATTCACAATAACTTTTTGTTTCCCCTTTTCTTAATCGCGATGCAGCCGGTAATACCCGCGGCTGCCATCACCATCAGCCATACAGGCAGTACTGTACTGTCGTCACCTGTCTTGGCCGCCTTCCGCGCATTGGTTCCGCTCTGTCCGGCAGCTGTTGTATTTATAGCGGTATTGTTTCCGGCATTTTCACCCTGGCCTGCCGTTCCATCGTCAATGGTTCCACTTCCGCCGGAGGTACCGTTTCCGTCAGAACCCCCGCTGCTGCCGGGCGTCTCGCTGTCATCCGGTGTTTCACTGCCGCCGGGGATCTCTTCTCCAGCCGAATCATCCGCGTCGGACTCTGTCTTTTTCACCAGTCCGTCCCGGGCTGTTCTGAGCGCTTCCGCCGCTTCATTCACAGCGGTCTGTTCGTTTACAGACAGACTCACGTCCGCCATCACGATCTGAGCTTTTGCCAGCGCCGCATGGAAGATCTGCACGCTTTCTTCCGTGTATTTTGTCAGATCCATGCCATCTGCCTCAACCAGGAGCTCCTTGAGCACCGTCTTATCCGCTTTCAGGCGGAGACTGCTCAATGCCTCTGTCAGGGCGTTCCAAGCCGCGTCTACATCCTCCTGGAAAGCATCGCCGTCGGCCATCACGTTCTCCGCGCTTTCCTTCGCGTTCAGATATTCTGCCTGTCCGTCTTCCACGTATTTGTCCAGATCAATCATCTCTGTCAGCTCCAGGGCCATCTCAAGGTCTGTCTTGTCCCCGGCCTTCATGCCAAGAGCCTGGATCGCCTTCATCAGCTTTGCGGCGGCATTGAGTACTTCTTCTCTTGTGGCACTTTCATCCGCCATCACCGACTCGCCTTCTTCTATGGCTTTTTTAAACAATGCTTTTACCGACTCCACGCAGTCATCCACTTCTCCTGCTGCCTGATACTGCTTTGCCTGATCGAGGAAGTACTCTAAATTTTTCTTGCTGACTGGCTTTTCTTCTGCCTCACTTTCCTCTGCCCAAAGCTCATACAGCACAATCTCCGAACTTCCGTCCCAGGACAGGCGGATCTGGGATGCATCTCCATAAGCGCTTATATCTGCCACATTGTATATTTTATCCAGTGTTCCCGCGTTCTGCCATCCGCTCTCCGTCATGACTTCCAATGTCACAGCGGTATCTTTATTTTTCAGCAGATATACGGTCTTAACATTAGATTCATTCAGGAAGCTGTAGATCACGCTTCCGCCTGCTTCTGTAAGCGAAGGATAGGTAAATGCGTTCCCGTCTGTCAGATACCGAAGATCTGTCCCGTCGCCGCTGACTGTCAGAACATCTTCATCCAGTGAACGGTTGATATAGATTTCGGCAAGATTACACCATTCTCCGGTATTAATATAATACCGGACATATTTCGCGGGAATTCCCTGAAGATCCAGCTTCTGCAGAGCAGAAGCACTGCTGAATTCCGCGGCAGTTTCCCAGGTCTGCCCGTCAGAGGAGAGCTCCACACGTCCTCCATTGGCCCAGTCTTTTGCATAAACTGCTTCCAGCTCATACAGCGGGATCACATCCGTCAATTCCAGCTGAATATAGCGCTCATGATCGGAGTTCCCTCTCTTGAGCCACAGCGTGGTAGATTCGTTCCCATCCACCAGATTTGCCGCGTTTCCGCTGTAAATATCGGACTGGCTTATAATGGAATCGCTGACTTTTGCCGTCAGGTCCGCTTTTCCTGCCAGCTGAACCGAGAAACCGCACTCACCCAGGGAGAGCGCCTCACTGCTTTCATTCTTAACCCGGATATATTTTGCTTCAAAATTCTTCAGCACATCCGGCTTCTGCTCTGTCCATTTTTCACCGTCAGCGGAGACCTCCAGCTTGATTGCCCCTTCTGGCATTGATATACTGATTTTCTGAACGTTTTTGAGTACATCGAAACGCACCCCCATATAGTTTCCTGACTCCAGCACATCATCCGCTCCGAATGATACCGCCAGGAGGTTATCCTTCTTGTCCATAACCGCTGTTTGATTCAGCGCGTCCTGATCTGTGTAAAGGTGGTAGTCCGCGCCTTTGTTAATGCTGAACTCATACAGGGATACATTGGAAGTGTTTTCTCCTGTGACTTCATTTTCCCACATCTCTGTGGCCCGATAACGGATGAACCTGGCGTTGACTCCTTCCAGGTCCGCGTGGATCACAGGCGTGTCATATTCTCCGATCTCTGTCCAGATCTCATTATCATTTGAATATTCCAGGACACCTTTTTTATACCAGCCTCCGTCGTCCGCGTCCATTGTGATGTCGATGGTCTTAACCGCGGTTACATTCCCCAGCTTCACACCGAAATAATTGTCCGTCGTATATTGGCCGATTTCCGCCCATGTGCTCATCTGCCCGTCAAGAGCCTTTGTATAGTCCGCGCCCGCGCTGCCATATCCGGTCATAGGATAGGCAAGGCCAACCGCTTCATAATATTTCGCCTCTAACTGATTTAAAAGCTCTTCCACAAACGGATACAGCACTTTCTGCGCTGCCTGTTTACCGCCGTTGGACGCGTACAGAAGACTTCTTCCTTCATTGATGATATCCATTGCCGTCTCAAGAGACGCGTCATCTTCTTTGTTCAGATTATCAAATTCGTGCGCATGATCCAGTGTATAATATCCTGCTTCCGCGATCTTATCTACCACTTTCATCCACGGTTCGATCTCTCCGGAAATATTATTTGTTCCGGTGTATCCTCTCAACGTGGTAATGGCATCTCTGATCTTCTTAAATTCAGCCTTTAACTGCTCTGCCTGCGCGCTGTAATCTTCACCATTCAAGAATTTACTCTGAAATGCCGCCATGTCATCCTGAAGATAAACAGACTCATCCGTCTCCGGGAAGGACATGGGCGCTGCCGCGCAGTTCTGCGCGAATATCTGGAATGCCCGGGATGCCTCTTCATTGTCGGTTATAATATGCGTGATCGCCCTCATCCAGCTGGAATAGCTGTCATAGGTTCCTGTATTCCACGTATAATCCGCAATGCTGTATAATGCCACCTTGCTTGCCTGGGCCTGGTTCATGGGATTGGAAGTCATCCCGCTCATATTCTGGATATCATTTTCCAGCGCGTCACTTGGTCCTAGATGCATAAGGTGTGACCTTCCCAGGTCATTCACCGGCCAGTTCCACCAGATAAATACCGGTCTCTCGATGAGATTTACAATATAATCGATTACGGACTGGTTTATCTCCGATACAACAAAATCTCCGGTCCACATAATCTGGATATCTTTATCAAAATTACGCAGATTGCGAAGATAACTTTCGTTCCCGTTTTTCTTATTATAGTACTGGGGACAGAAAATCAGAGGTTTCACATCTCCTTTTGCCTCCACATATTCTGTCTGGAGCTTGTTCATATATTCTACCAGCCGTGTATTATTTGTAGAAGAATCGTCAAAGAAAATAGCAAACTGCCTGACTCCGATATCATACAGCTGATCGAATTTCGCTTCCATGGCTTCAATGTCCGCGTCTGACAGATCTGTATGCCCGCCTGGATGAGCTGCCCACACAAACTCAACTCCGGTTTCCTTTCCCAGGTCAACAAGCTCTTTTAACTCAGCCAGCTTGTCCTCAGGATACATTTCCTTCCACTGTCCGTAATGATACTGGTCATTTTTCGGCCCATAGATGTAAGTATTCATTTTATATCGTCCGCCGAACTCGATCAGGCTCTTGCGGTTTTCATGGCTCCATGATCCGTAAAAGCCTTCAATAAATCCTCTGAATTGGATATCCGGGGCGTCTTCTATAAGAATATCCTGCAGGATACCCTCTCCCTGCTCCAGCATATCCGCCAGAGTATAAGTGCCATATTTGGTCCCCGCCTCATCGGCACCCATAACTGCTATGGTATTCTTCTCTGATGATACGTTGAGAACATACCCTTCCTGCTTATCCGTCGAAATAGACGGATCGTAAGCTGTACCGCTAAAATAATCGCTCACGATCCCATCCTGCCCTTTTATCCCAACAAGGATATTCGTCTGGTCCGGCTGAACATCCCCGCTGACCTCATAGGCAATCCCGTTTTCGCTGAGTACATCCTGATAATTTCCTTTCACGATATCAGACACGCCGTTTCCAAAAACCAGGTTCACTGTATCTGTGACAGCAATGGTATCCGATCCATATGTAACATTCTGCGGGATTGGTGAAAACTCATATTCTCTCGCCTGACCGGAAGCCACTGTCACTATAAACTCTCTGGACGCGCTTTCTCCTCCACGCTTCACTTTCGCGGTCAGCGTCACTTCCACATCCTGCTCTTCTCTCGTAACCACCGCATTCCCCTGCGCATCGATAACAATGGCAGGATTATCGGAAGTCCACTCCACGGTCACTCCATACGTTTCATCCGAGACGGGAAGCGTAAAGTTACGGTACACCCGGCTGTTCACTTTCAATGTCTCTAAATATTCCCTGACATAATCCTCATCCACCCAGCCCGGTCCGTAAATTTCAAACTCATAAAGTGAAAATCCCGTGTTATTATCGGTATCGGTCTGCCGCCTTCTCTGGACCCCCTGCATTTTCACATACCGCGCCCGGACTGTCTCTTCAAACTCGATTGTGTTTGTGTATACTTTATCCGGCGCCGCCGCGCTGCTGTCCTGATAAAAGCCGTTGTCAATCACATCCGTGACATCCTGCCACTGTTCCAGGTTATCCGATACCTGAATTTTAAATTTGTTCGGTCTTGATTCCCACTTTAAAATTACTTTACTTACTTTCTGTGAGGTTCCAAGATCCACATACGCCCAAGTCTGGTCAATATCGGAACTGTCTTTTCCGGCCTGTGATGCCCACCTGGAAGCCTGATCTGCGTCCAATGCCTTGCTAAATGGAGTATTGCTGTCCTGAGTTGTGGACGCAGCACCGCTTTTCCCCAGTGCAAGATTCACATCCGCGCTGCCGATGCCTGTGCTTTCCGTCTCTTCCGCATGCACTGCAGACATTGAACCTAAAACCAGCATTGTGCTTAATAACAGACACAATGCTTTTTTTAAGTGTGTCATTTTCATTTCCTCTCCTTTCTCATTTTTCTGTTCTTTTAATCCTCTTTCCTTTCTTCCAAGCATTCCCCCCTTTCGTAATCACCCATTCCTTTTTTAAGACACACCAAGCCCTGCGGAGGCATCAGCAGAAAAAGTATATTACCAATGCTGAAAATTCCTCAGCATACGGGCATTATATTTGGAGCTTATCACACAAATTTCACACATGAAACACCGAAAAATAACACTTTCTCTGAAAAACAACGATCTGCTTCTTCTGCCATAAAATCAATCTTCTCAGCAAATAAAAAACGGAGGAATATCAGCAAGTCATCATGAATTTAAAAACGGAGGAGTTTATTTCTGAAAAGATCGGCACTTTCAAAACAGAATATTGTATCGAGAGGGCGCGAATTAATTTGCTCCGTTTTTGCATAGTATCTGCATATAATCAAAAGAAAAATATGCAGTAAATCTGTCCTCGCGGTTGATTATCTACATATAAAATGATAATATTATATGCAGATAAGAACGGAGGATGTGCAATGAGGGTATTTGATTATTCTTTTTTAAACAACGGACTGATTCCGGCGAATCTGGTCAATCTGACTTCCAGTATCGCTTCCTTGAAAACAATGGAGGGAGTTCGCAAAGATGAGTATGCACAGGTTTTTACCGAACTGGAATCCATTGCTAAGGTGCAGTCGGTTAAAAGCTCTAATGCAATTGAAGGGATCATAACCAGTGATAAGCGTATCTATGCCATCGTCAACCAAAACAGTGCCCCCTTAAACCATAATGAGGCGGAAATCGCCGGGTATAGGGACGCACTGAATACGATCCATTTGAGTTATGAGCACATCGACTTTCGGCAGAGTGATATCCTTCGGCTTCACGAAATACTGATGTCGATTGCCGGATATGAATATGTCGGTCAATATAAAACCGACGATAATGTGATTTTAGAAGTGGATGCCGATGGCCAGCGGAGAGTGCGATTTAGACCAACTCCTGCAGCAGAAACCCCACGTGCAATGGAGCAGCTGGAACTGGCCTATATGGCAGCCAGAAGCGACGCCAATATCAATCAGCTTTTGCTTATTCCCTGTGTCATTCTGGACTTTCTCTGTATCCATCCATTCCGTGATGGAAATGGCAGGATGTCACGGCTGCTTTCCCTGCTTCTGCTTTACAAAAGCGGCTATGACGCGGGAAAATATGTTTCTTTTGAGGAACAGATCAACAATTATAAAGCGTACTATTATGAAGCCCTGCGAAAATCTTCCGAGGGCTGGAGCAAAAATCAGAACAGCTATTTCCCTTTTATAGAGAATTTTCTTTCTACGCTTTATATGTGCTATAAGGAACTGGATAAACGCTTTGCTGTTGTCCATGGGAAAAAAATCACGAAGAAAGCCCGTGTGGAAGCCACTGTATTGAACAGCCTTACCCCAATAGCAAAAGCGGATATTTGTCAGATACTGCCCGATGTCAGCCCAACCACGGTTGAGGCTGTGCTAGGTGCTATGGTCAAAAGCGGCAGCATTAAGCGGATTGGACAGGGGCGGAATACGCGGTATATAAAAGCATAGTGGTAAACTTCCGCCAGCTCATGGAGATTTCACCCCAGGAGTGGCGGAAGAACCAGCACATTATGAACACAAACTATTAAATTATGATATAAGAAGACATGAAGGATGGTAACCCTTCTGTCATTCGTCAATCTCTCCCAGTATTCTCAGCGGCTCTTTTTTCAATACGCTCTTCATATAACCGGCTGAGACCACCGCCGCCGCTGCCATAACCGCAGCACCCGTCACACAGGGCAGAAGTGGTCCCGCCTCCTCACCTGTCGTCTCCGGCTCTGTATTCGCCGTCATATTATCACTGAATGTACGGTCAAATTCCAAAGTATCCGCGGCGTTTTCCGCTGCTTTCCCGGATACCAGCCATCCCGCCGCGCTTCCTATCATACAGCCCGCGGCACTTAAGACCAATATGCCGGTAAGGACAGAGGCTGCACACTGCCGTTTTGTCCGTCCCAGCAGGCGCTCTACCGCAATGCGTTCTCTCTGCCCGGTGATAAACAGACTGGCGAAGAAGCACAGAATCAGCGCCGTCATCACACATCCGCTGACCAAAAAGACCACGGACATCAGCCTGCGGTTCTCCAGGCTGTCCTGAAGCTGGGAGTAACCCATGTCATAGAAACGGATCTCCAGATCATCGATCCCCTGCGCCCCCCATTGCTCCTGGAACTTTTGCACAGTGCCATTGGGGATCTGGAAGGACGTATCCGCCCCTTTCATAGGACCTGCTCCGGCGATATTGTCTGCCCAGCAGTCTTCCGGAAGCGCGTTCCACGGAATGACCACTTCATTATCCCCGGCAGAATAACTTCCCGACCCTTTATCCTCCGCAGTGTACAGTCCTACGATCTCATAATCCTGCTCATTGAATACCTCATATATTTTCCCCTCAGCATTCAGAAGATTTATGGAAACTCCGCCCCTTCCGCCAAGAAGAAACGCGTCTCCCACAGACCGCGCGTAATCCGCGTAGTAAAGCGGCAGCGTCAGTGTATCCCCCAGCTCTTTCCCAAGCTGCATTGCCAGTCTCTCCGGGATCAGGCATACCCTGGCCCCCTCCGCGTATTCAGCCGCCGTAATATCCCGCCCCTCTGTAATCTCTGCCTCTCCATTATAGAAATACATAAGCAGACTTGTGCCATCCACAGGCTGAACGGGAATCGTCCGCATCTCATAATCCTGGTAACTGCTGATCTCGATCCAGCGTTTCCCTCTCTCCGTCTCATAGAACCCGTCTGTCACCTCATCATACCAGCGGTCTTCCTCTGTAATCGGATCAAAAACCGGTTCCATATCCATCGTATACTGGCTGGAGGCGATTCCCGGATAGAGCATATACTCCGGTATCAGATCCCCTCCCGGCGCATCGGGACCGTGAACTGTCCCAAACATGGAAAGCTGCATCACATATGTCTTTCCCGCTTCGAGAATATCCGGGCTCTCACTTTGATGGTCACAGAGATAAAAAACTTCTCCTTCCTGCATTGTCCCTTCCAGTACACGCACCACCCGCATGGGCAGGGACGGGTACATGGGACCTGTCTTTACGGGTTCCGCCTCCACGATTCCCATATTCGGGCTGCCGATCCCATCGTACAGATTTTCAATATATGCCCCGAAATAAGGGCGCTGGCGGGGTTTTAGAATATAATCTGCCCCGTCAAAATCCAGCACCTCTTCCCCGATCCATTCCCCATAATATCCGCCGCTGAAATACTCATACTGCCCTGTCTCCGGGTCCCAGCTGGATCGTACTTTTGTCCCCTCATATTTCTGTCCGACCGTACCAATCGTTGTATATACTTCATCAAAGTTCTGAAAGCCGCTGCTCCCCATATACCAGAGCGCGCCGCCCAGGGTAATGAAAAAGGCGCACAGCCCGATGAGCAGGAAGAACAGCAGACTTTTAAGAGGACTGCGCCGCATCTGCTTTATACTATAATAAAATGTCATCCTCAACACCTCACTCTTCCACTGTCATCCTGCCGTCCTTCATAACCAGGCGCACATCCGCCCTCCGCGCGATCTGCCTGTTGTGGGTGACCATTATAACTACAAACTCCCGGTCATGGGCAAGGGAGAGAAGAAGTTCCACGATCTTTTCCTCGTTTTCCGTGTCCAGGTTGCCCGTAGGCTCATCCGCAAGAAGGATGCTTCCGCCGGATGCCATCGCCCGCGCGACAGCGGTCCTCTGCTGTTCCCCGCCGCTCATCATCTTCGGATACTGTCTGAACAGCTTTCTGCTCACACCCGCTTTTTCCAAATATTCTGCCGCCCTTTTTTCCGCGTCTTTTCTTGCCATCCCCTGAATTTCTAAAGGGTACATGACATTTTCCAGGGCGGTAAGCAGAGGGAATAGATGGAACGCCTGATAAATGACCGACACCTTTTCTCTCCGGTACATATCCCGGTCTATCTGGCTGATATCACTGCCATCCACTATGATCCGCCCGCTTCCCGGGCAGTCCAGTCCTGCCAGCAGGGACAGAAACGTACTTTTTCCGCTTCCTGATTCGCCGGTAATGGCATACAGTTTTCCCGACTCAAACGTGCAGGATACGTCTTTTACCGCTTCCACGGTCTGATACTTGTTCTGATATGAATAACTCACTGATTCCGCTTTGATCCGTTCCATATATCCCTCTCAATCTCTGTGTGACAACACAGCCGCAATACTGAATCTTCCAAACCTCCACAGCGCTGCCGCAGCTCCCAGCATATAGAAAACGAGATACAGCCCCAGCACCACAGCCGCGCTGATGATATTCACCGCTCCCCCAATGGCTCCCGCTGCCGCCCCGATCAGCGCTCCTGCTATCGCGGGCACAATATGCTCAATATAAAACAGCAGGCTGCAGAAATGTTTTCCTGTGCCGAGCGCACGCATAACCGCATATTCCTCCCTCCTGTTTTGGAGCAGGAGGCTGGGGATAATATATCCCGCCACGGCCACAATCAGGAACACAAACGGCAGGAAATTCTTAAGAAGCGCCAGGCTCCTGTCCGCGCTCTCCATTGAATGGATGAATTCTGTATCTGTCAATTTCACTCCAATTCCCACGTAGGAATTGGGCGACCCATATAGAATTTCCTTTAAACCGGCATCTTTTAGCTCCTGCTTCAGCTCATTTAATTCCATAGGATTCGTAACCTGAAAAGACAGGGCTGAGGCAAAGTACACAATGTCATTCTTCTCATAGATCTCTTTTACTGTATCCAGCGGGAGCAGAACATCCGGATTCCCTCCGTCTCTTTCCTCTTCCACCTTATAGATTCCCGCAATATGGAAAGCCTCCGGCATCAGCTCCTGCCTCTCCAGGATCACTCCCGCAAGCCCCTGAGAGTACCGTGCCAGGTCAAACTCTGCCGTATCCCCGAGAGAAATCCCTTTCTCTTTCGCGAATGCTTCGCTCACGATACAGTCCGATGAATTTTTCAGGAATGTATCCCAGTCTTTTCCACTCTCCCATGTGATATCTTCTTCTCCCATTCCCTCCATACACTCCAGTCGGTTGATGCCAAGGAGTGAAATAGGGTCCGGTATGTCCGCCTCCTCGGCAGGATCTGCTGCCCCGGCCATACTTCCCATCAGCTCCGCGCTCTCCGCGATCTCTTCGATCCTCTCTGACTGGTAGAGATCCTCCAGTACCTGATGGGAAATAAAAAGCCCATGGTTTAACTCACCGCGCATATTCCAGATCTCACCTGAAATATCAAATGATTCGGGCGCCTCCTTAAGCAGCCGCTGCATGCTCCCTATATTTCCCAGATAAAAGGACAGCACAATAACCGTCAACGCACTGACACCGAGATTCAGAAGGCTCCTGCGTCTGTGCCTGCGTATGTTGACCGCGAGGATATGGATGCCCCGCAGCAGCCTTTTTCGTTTTACGGGTATCGGCGCGCTCCCTGCCCCCTGCTCTTTTCTTTCACAGATAATGCGCGCCGCGGCTCTTTCATCGTCTTTTTTCTTTTCCAGCACCCGCACTGCTGTATAGCAGCTGTTACCGAGCATAAATTCCGGATACCTTCCTTTTTTCATCATGCGGAACTCAAGCCCCTGTTCCGACGCGTATTTTTCCAGAGCCTTTTCAAACATCCCCGGCGTATTCACAGGAAAGTCCGCGTAAAAGGAAAACTTGCGCTCCTGCTCTTCCCGGGCCACTTGTTTGTAATCATCTACAAACCGGGCGAATACGCCGCCGTTTCGCTCCATGGTCTCCATACGGCTCAAATAGCTGTCCACATCCAGGTGTTCCTCCTTATCCCTTCCTATACTGGCGCACACCTCGATGGCCGCCTGGAGCTGTTTCTGATGTGCCTGAAGATTTTCCCTCTGCTGCTTTACCGCGTCTTTGAGAGATGTCTTTCCGTTTATAATATTCTCAATCTCTTTCAGCGGCATGTCCAGCATCCTGAGCATCTTGATCAGCTTCAGTCTCCGGATATCCTCCTGGGAATAATCCCGGTAGGCATTCCCATCCTCCCGCGCCGGTTCCAAAAGCCCCATCCGCTCATAATAACGGATATTCTGGCGGGACATTCCAGTCAGCTCTTCTACCTGTTTTGTATTCAATCCCACACCTCCCTTTTTCATGTTCATTTTGGAGAAACTCAGATGTTTCCCAGCCTCACCCCTCAATAACTCTCTGTCTGAGTATGCGGGTATTTTAAAGTATATAACTGGTATACAGTCAAGCTTTTTTGATATTTTGTTAAAAATTCCCGGGCTGGGGCTGCGCCTTCCGGCTGAGACATACAGCTCGATTCCGCTTCGCTTCATCTCGCTCACGGGCTGCGCCCTATGGAAAAAGAAAGGAGAGACCTCTCATCGTGCTCGCACGAATGAGAGGTCTCTCCTTTCTTTTTCCGCATGGCTTGAGCCTAACCTGCAAATTTGCTCCAATATCCTTGGATGAACAGGAAGATTACGATTAATGGTATTATGAAGGTTACGTAGGGTCTCACCCACTTCGGGAATTTGGGACCTTCTCCTGTATTGGCTTCTGCGAGGAAGTTTTTCCATCCCCAGCCATAGCGGGTCGTACAGAAGAGTACATAGACCAGGCTGCCAAGAGGCAGAAGGTTATTGCTGACAATAAAATCCTCAAGGTCCAGTATGGCGGAACCTTCGCCAAACGGGGCGAATCCGCTCAGCACATTATATCCCAGCACACACGGCATGGACAGAAGGATAATCGCCACAAGATTAACAGCCACCGCCTTTCCTCTCGAACAGCCAGTCAGATCCATGGCAAAGGCAATAATATTCTCGAACACAGCGATGATGGTGGACGCTGAGGCGAAGAACATGCACAAGAAGAAGATTGCTCCCCAGAACCTTCCTCCTGCCATTGAATTAAAAATATTCGGCAGGGTAATGAAAATAAGGTTCGGCCCGCTGTCCGGATTCACTCCAAACGCAAAGCTTGCGGGGAAGATGATTAAACCTGAAATCAGGGCAACGCTTGTATCAAGTATCGTAATCGCTGCCGCTTCCCCTGCCAGTGTCCTTTTCTTGTTAATATAGCTTCCGAAAATTGCCATGGCGCCGATTCCAAGGCTCAAAGTAAAGAACGACTGATTCATGGCGGCAGAGATAACTGCCATGATGCCGGCTTCTTTCATTTTCGCAAAATCCGGCAGAAGGTAGAACTTCAGCCCCTCCCCGGCTCCTGGCAGCATAATGGAGCGCACCGCGAGTATAATGAGCAGCGCCAGCAGCAGCACCATCATCACCTTTGTGATCCCCTCCACTCCTTTCTGAAGCCCCAGGCTCACAACACCAAAACAGAGCACCACCACGATCACCATAAAGACGGTCATGAACACGGGCTGTCCCATCAGTTCTCCAAATTCACCTTCGATCTGCGCGGCGTCCATCCCCTCAAAACTGCCTGCCGCCATTTTGCCCAGATAGATGAGGAGCCAGCCGCCGATCGTCGTGTAGAACATCATCAGCAGGTAATTTCCCGCAATTCCAAACCATTTATACCAGTGCCATTTTGTTCCTAATGGTTCCAGCTTATCATAAGCCCTGGCGATACTGCATCCGGCACCCCGCCCCACAGAAAACTCCATCACCATGATCGGCAGTCCCAGCACTACCAGGCAGACCAGGTAAATCAGGACAAAGGCCGCCCCTCCGTACTGCCCTGTTATGTAGGGAAAACGCCATACATTTCCCAAACCAATCGCGCATCCCGCTGAAATCAGGATAAATCCCAGCCGGGTGCCAAATTTTTCTCGTTTCATCTTCACTTTCCTCTCTTCCTTTTTCCATACTTTCGGATATTCTATCCTAATCCTCTCTTCTTATCCTACTTTGATCAGCTCATACTCTCTGTGTCCAAGCCCGATCTTCTCCGCATGGGCAAGACAGGTTTCCCATTCACTCTCCGGGGTTGTATTTGTAAAATGATCGTGGTGGTCACAGAATCCCTCCTGACGCATATGTTCGTCCAGCACACTTCCCGGCATCGGCTTCTGCGCATTGCACGCGTCCGCGCATGCCTGATCCAGCGCTACCGGATCAAAACTCGCGAACATGCCCACATCCGGCAGGATCGGGATATCATTTTCCGGGTGACAGTCACAGTAGGGAGATACATCGATTACCAGATTAATGTGGAACGACGGGCGCCCGCTCACAACCGCCTTCGTGTACTCCGCCATCTTCATATTCAGCTCTTTGACCGCGGATTCATTTTCATTGTAAATCGCGTCAAAATTACATGCCCCGAGGCAGCGCCCGCAGCCGGCACATTTTGCATGGTCAATAAAAGCTTTTTTCTCCAGAAACGATATCGCATCGTGCGCGCAGTTCTTTGAACAGACGCGGCAGCCCACACATAGAGACTGATCCACGGAAGGTTTTCCGCTGTTGTGCTGCTCCATCTTTCCCGCGCGGCTTCCGCATCCCATGCCGATATTTTTAAAGCATCCGCCGAATCCGGTCAGCTCATGCCCTTTAAAATGGCTCAGGCTGATAAACACATCCGCGTCCATTATGGCCTGCCCGATCTTTGCCTCCTTTACCAGCTCTCCGCCTTCCACGGGCACGCACACATCATCCGTCCCTTTGAGACCATCGCCGATGATAATATGGCATCCTGTCGAAAGAAGATTAAATCCATTCTCATACGCGGTGCTCAAATGCTCAAGCGCGTCCTTCCGCCTGCCCACATACAGGGTGTTGCAGTCTGTCAGAAAGGGACGCCCTCCCAGTTCTTTCACCACATCCGCCACAGCTTTCGCATAATTGGGCCTCAGGAATGATAAATTGCCCGGTTCGCCAAAGTGTATCTTTATGGCAGTCATTTTTTTCTCAAAATCGATTGTATCAATGCCTGCCCTGCGAATCAGTTTTTTTAGTTTATCGGGAAGATTTACCCCGGGCAGAGCCCTCATATTTGTAAAATAAACTTTCGATTTCATGATGATCCACTCCTTTTACCGCACGGTCCGAAACGTGGTCGCTGTCACTGCCGCCGCCAAATTACCGAACTCATCTTTTACATCAATCTTATAGTATCCTGTCGTCCTTCCATTCTTTACGCAGACTGCCTCGGCGGTTAATTTGTCCCCCTTTGCCGCTGAAAGATAGGCAATCTCTGAATTCAGCGATACATTTCCCATTTCCTGCCAGTTGCTTGCCACCGCCAGCGCAAAATCTGCCAGAGTAAAATAAACGCCTCCCATGACCGCTCCCATGGCATTTCTGTGCCTGTCTTCAATCTTTAGGCTGCATTTTGCGTAATGGTCGTCCACCTCTTCAATTACCGCGCCATTTTCTGTGGCAAACCGGTCCTTTTCAAAAAGACGGACCGTTTCTTCTGATGGTTTCATCTTATCTGCCTCCCAACCCTTAATCCGGCGCCGGTCTGTTCCGGCACCAGTTTATACACCTTAGACAGTATACCATAAACTATATATGTTCTGCCAGAAAGATTTCCGATGAAATTAAAAAAACAGTTGAAATTTCACGAAAAACAAGATATAATAATTGAGGTTCGTCAAAAAAGACAGCCAAATGCCGGAATAGCTCAGTCGGTAGAGCACTTCACTCGTAATGAAGGGGTCGTCAGTTCAAGTCTGATTTCCGGCTTTTTATTTTATAACAAAAGCGCAGTCCCAGCTTTTCGGAACTGCGCTTTTCTTTATTTCTTATGGACTTTCTTTTTCAGCTTCCTCTGTCCGGACGGGCTCTCTGCCCGCCCCAGGGCAGATACACTCCTCTTTCCCCCGCACGTGTACCGTAAGCTGACTGTATGGAATATCGATTCCCTCCTCATCGAACTTCAGCTTGATCTCCTCCATGATCCTCCAGCGCGTGGTCCAATATTCTTCCGTTTTCACCCAGGCCCGCAGCCCGATGATCACCGCGCTGTCTCCCAGAGCATCCACAAATACCCGGATCTCCTCATCCTGTATAATGCACGGGTCGTCCAAAAGCATATCCTCAATCAGCGCCTTCGCCTTCTTAAGGTCCGCGTCGTAGGAAATCCCCACTTTCAAGTCCAGCTTACGTTCCGGCCGGGCGGTGACATTGGTCAGGCTGTTGTTCGTCAGGATACTGTTGGGCACAACCACCGTCTGGTTATCTACGGTAGCCAGCTTTGTATAAAAAATCTGGATTTCCTTAACGGTCCCCTCGATCCCTTCCTGGGTAACAATGATATAGTCTCCCACCGCAAATGGTTTCAAAAGAAGGATCAATACGCCCCCGGCGAAATTAGACAAGCTTCCCTGGACCGCCAGGCCGATCGCCACGCCCGCAGACGCGATCAACGCTGCCACTGACGAAGATTCCACCCCGAATTTCGTCGCTATAATAAAAAGCAGGAGCGCGTACAGGCCAAACTTCAGCATGGAGTCAACAAACTGGCTGACCCCCGCGTCCGCGTTCGTCCTTTCGAATGACTTTCTTACCAGTTTCCGTATCCATTTAATGATCTTACTCCCAATAAAGAAGATAACAAGTGCCAGAAGCACCCTGACTCCAAAAGCCGCGAGCTCCGGAAGATGGTCCTGAAAAAACTCCACGAACCGATTCACCTCCTGAGTCGCCTCGGAAGTCACTTCCTGAACGGATTCCTGGACATCTGTGGTCAGAGACTGGTCTGTCTGGCCGCTGGCCGCTACCGCGGCAGCAGAGAAAATCCTGCCTTCCATAAGCAGGGGAAGCGCTTTTTCTGCTGTGTACTGCAAAAACTCTTGTATCATATGCCAAGCCACCTCACTTCAATGCAAGAAACGCGCAGAGATTGCCTCTCTTATCTCCCATGGCGCGGTGAGAATACAGGATTTCACTGTTACAGTGGGTGCATACATTGGTCACCGCGATATGCTCCGGCAGGATGCCGGCCTCCCTGAAAATCAGTTCATTGGCCTTCCAGAGATCCAGCTGGTATCTGCCGTCCGGCTTACTGTAAAACAACTCCTCCCAGAACGGCTGGGCAAATGATTCCTTTATCCGGTCAATCACGTCGCCGCTCACCTCATAGCAGTCCACACATACCGACGGTCCCACCGCGGCCAGAATATCCCCCGGCTCACAGCCAAACTCCTCTTTCATAAGAAGGACCGTCTTCCTCCCGATCTTCCCAACGGTCCCTCTCCAGCCGGAGTGGCTCAATCCAATCACCCGTCTTACCGGATCTACAAAAAACAGCGGCACGCAGTCCGCGTAAGAAGTCACAAGACAGATTCCCGGCACATTGGTGACCAGTCCGTCCACATCGGTATAATCCCGCTCCCGGACAATGCCCTTTCCCCTGTCCGCTTCTGTCACCACGCGGACGTTCGTCGTATGTGTCTGCCGGGACAGAACCATATCTTCACAACGCACACCCATGGCCTCACCAATCCGCCGGAAGTTCTCACGGACAGCTTCCCGGCTGTCTCCCCTGTCAAAGCTTAAATTGAGGGAAGAGTAGAATCCTTCGCTGACACCGCCCAGGCGGGTGGAGAACCCATGGCGCACGATCCCCGTCTCCCGAAACATCGGATACTCCAGATACGGCGTCGTTCCGCCCGCCTCATCAAAAATATGCTTTTCATTTTTGTATTTCAGCCCCAGTCCCATAGATTCACCCCATAAATGCATTTTTAATATATGTTACTTCCGCTCCTTCTATCCCAATCACATCAAACCGGCACGGTATATTTTCTAAATGCCGCTCCGCCAGATAAAACATGGCACACCGGAAGATCTTTTTCTGCTTCCCAGGCCCCACTGCTTCCAGCGGGCTGCCCTTTCTGCCGTCCGAGCGGTACTTCACCTCGCAGAACACCAGATATTCCCCATCCTTCGCGATCAGGTCGATCTCTCCTGCCCTGCACCGATAATTATACTCCAGGACTTCATATCCCATCTGCTCCAGATAATAGCCTGCCGCACGCTCATAATCACTTCCCGTCCGGCGGGTGTTCCTGACAGTTTTTCCATCGTCTCTGCCACTGGTTTTTCTGATCCTGCTTTCTCTGTATTTCTCTTCTGCCATAATTTCTTTTTTCATTGTTTCCGTGCAGTGTTCCCGCGTCACATCACGGAAGAAAATTTTGAATAAACGTCTGTCTGTGGATCGGTGTGGGGCCAAGCCGGCGTATGGCCTCAATATGTTCTTTCGAACCATACCCCTTATGCTTCGCAAAGCCATAACCGGGCAGGATCTTGTCATATTCTTCCATCAGCCTGTCCCTTGTCACCTTCGCGATAATGCTGGCCGCCGCGATGGACACGCTCTTCGCGTCCCCTTTGATGATCGGCACCTGCGTGATCTCAAGCCCTGGTATGGTAACCGCGTCATTCAGCAGGAGATCCGGTGAAGTGCCCAGGTTTTTCACCGCTGCCCTCATCGCCTCATAGGTAGCCTGAAGGATATTGATCTCATCAATTCTGGCCGGAGACGCCATGCCCACGCCGACTGCCTCCGCCTTGTCCATAATTTCATCATAAAGCGCTTCCCGCTTAGCCGGGGACAGCTTCTTAGAATCATTCAGGTACAGGATCTCACAGTCTGCCGGCAGGATGACAGCGCCTGCTGCCACCGGTCCCGCCAGAGGTCCCCTGCCCGCCTCGTCAATGCCGCAGATCAGACGATATCCGCTGTATTTTCTTTCGTAAGCGCGCATGGCGGCAAGGCGCTCCCGCTCTGCGTTAAGCGCCTCCTCTTTCTTCCGGTATCCGCTGATCAGTCTCTGTACGCCGCAGCGTTCATCCAAGCCATATCTCGCATAAAGCGCTTCCCACTGTCCCGGGCCCGCCTGCTCAAACTCTGTCTTTATCTGTGCAATGCTCTTCTTATTCATGTTTGATCACCCCGAACCGGTCTAAGGGCCAGATCCGTATCCACGCCCGTCCCAGCAGTTCATCCCGGTGGATCACGCCCACATTTGCCGAACGGCTGTCCTGGCTGTTATTCCGGTTGTCCCCGAGCACAAAATACTCATCCGCGCCCAGGGTGACCGGCCCTGCCGCCTGCCCCGGGTCGTTCATAACCGCATTTCCATAATGTTCATCCAGCTGTACGCCGTCTATGTACACATATCCATTCACGATCTGTACCGTCTCCCCGGGAAGTCCGATGATCCGCTTGATATAATAGGTGTTCTTTTCATAGCGGTACGGAAATACCACGATGTCATAACGTTTGGGATCACGGAACCGGTAAGAAATCTTATCCACAATCAGGTGGTCTCCGTCGGAAAGCGTCGTCTCCATGGATTCCCCGCTGACCTCTGTGCGCTGTCCCACAAAGGTCACTACAAGATATGACGCCGCCACAACGATCACAATAAATATGATCCAGCCAAAAAGCTCTTTCATTATGCCTTTCATCTATGTCTTCCTTCCTGTTAAGCTCTGCTTTCCATTAAATTTCGGGCCTCTCCAGTGTGATTCGTCCCAGTCTTCCGCTCCGGAAATCATCCAGAAGGATGGACGCCGCTTTCTCTGTGTCCAGCCCGCTCCCCCGCACCAGGCAGTGACGGCTTTCCGCGATCTCGCGGAGGCATTCATACGCGTCCTCTGTTCCCGCAATTCCATACTGTTCCTCCAGAGTCCCCGGGTAATTGCTGTTTAAAAACTTCACAAGCTCCGCCGCCAGCTCCTCTGTCTGGAGGATCTCATCTTTTATCGAGCCGATAAAGGCAAGCTTCAGCCCTACCGCCTGGTCCTCAAATTTGGGCCAGAGAATCCCCGGCGTGTCCAAAAGCTCTACATTCTTGTTCAGCCTGATCCACTGTTTTCCTTTTGTGACACCCGGCTTATTTCCCGTCTTCGCACATGCTTTTCCCGCAAGCGCGTTGATAAAAGTGGACTTTCCCACATTCGGGATGCCCACGACCATGGCGCGCACCGGGCGGTTCAGAATCCCTCTTTTCCGGTCCCTCTCTGTCTTCTCCCGGCATGCCTCCTGGATAACTGATTGTATAGACTTGATTCCGCCGCCTTTTTTTGAATTGACCTTGACCGCTGAGTATCCCTGTCTCTGAAAGAAATCCACCCACTCATCACTTCGCGTCTCTTCCGCCAGATCTGCCTTGTTCAATAGAATCAGCCGCGCTTTATTCTTCCCCAGCTCATCAATATCCGGATTTCTGCTGCTCAGCGGAATCCTCGCGTCCACCAGCTCAATAATCAGATCGATCAGCTTTATATTTTCCTGCATCATCCGTCGGGCCTTTGTCATATGTCCCGGATACCATTGAAAATGCATAATTTTCTCCAATCTGCCGCCTTCTTCCTGCGGCTCTTTTCTCATATAAATCCCATATCTTCTGCCGGTCCGGCGATAAACCACACTTTTCCGTAGATATCGTCCTTCTTTACGTTCCCGGTGCCCGGCTCCCTGCTGTCACTGCTCGCGGTATGGTTGTCCCCCATCACAAAATACTCATCATCCCCCAGTTCCACGGGCTCCTCAGCCAGACCGGCATACTCAATGCCTGACACATGGATATCCACTGTGATCTCTTCTCCGTCAATCAGAATCTTTCCCTCTGAAATCTGTACAGTTTCTCCCGGCAGTCCCACAATCCGTTTTATCGAATAATGGCTGTCCCCGCTCTGGGAAAACGCAACAATATCCCCTCTGGCCGGGTCTTTGAAATGATAGGTCACCCGGTCAACCATCACCACATTCCCGTTATTCAAGACAGGCGACATGGAATCTCCCGCCACGCTCACTCTCTGCCCAAAGGCAGCAACAAGCAGGACCGCTGCCATACAGACGATCAGAATCTCCACAATCCACAGAATGACGCCCTTTGCCCCAATTCCTCTTCTGCTCTCTTTCTCCTGCGCAAAGTGCAGGCCTCTCTTTTTATCTTCAAATCTCAGGCTGCCGCGCGGACTTCGGTTACTTCCCGCGCCCGGCTTCCTTCCTGTCCTTCCCCGCTTTTTCCGGAAATCCAAACCCTGCATACTCCCTCCAGATCAGCCTTAAATATTCAAAAAGGGACAATATACAGTTCTGTAATTGTCCCTCTCATGATTCCTATTTTACTAATTCTTTTACCTTCGCAGCCTTGCCAACACGCTTTCTTAAGTAATTCAGTTTTGCCCTTCTTACTTTACCTCTGCGGACAACCTCTACCTTCTCAACGTGCGGAGAGTGGAGCGGCCATGTCTTCTCAACACCGATTCCGTTGGATGTCTTTCTTACTGTGAAAGTCTCTCTTGCGCCGCCGCCCTGTTTCTTAAGGACTGTTCCTTCAAAAACCTGGACTCTTTCGCGGTTACCCTCTTTGATCTTAGCGTATACTTTTACCGTATCGCCAACATGGAATTCCGGCGCGTTCTCCTTTAACTGCTCAGCTTCGATCTTCTTGATGATCTCGTTCATTTTGTGTGACCTCCTTCATATTTGACGTTCTTAACACATTGATGTGCCAGAGGACCATCGCTCTTCATTTCACAACTATCGTAGTTTACCATACTTTTCCCACATTTTCAAGAGCGGATTTTGAATTGGTGAAATGCTCTCTTATTTTTATTTATTCAGCCTCTTCTTCTGTCTGAATAATATCTTCCAGCCACTTCCGCTCTTTCTCTGTCAGCTCACATTTTTCAAACAGGTCCGGCCTCTTCTCATACGTCCTTAAAATGGACTGCTCCCTGCGCCACTTCTCAATATTCGCATGGTGTCCGGACAAAAGTACCGGCGGAACTTTCTTTCCATGCCACTCCTCCGGCCTGGAATACTGAGGATATTCCAGCAGATTGTCCTGAAGGGACTCAAACTCAGCAGACACATCATTGTGCAGGACTCCCGGAACCAGCCGCGAGATGGCGTCCACCATGACCATGGCCGGGAGTTCCCCCCCTGTAAGCACATAATCCCCGATGGATACGTAATCTGTGACGATCTCTTCCAGGACCCGCTCATCGATTCCTTCATAATGCCCGCACAGCAGGATCAGGTCTTCTTCCCGCGCGAATTCTTCTGCCATCTTCTGATTGAACACATTCCCCTGGGGAGAGAGGTATACAACACGTGGACTTCTCTCTCCCTGTTCCATGTCCCTTCGATCCGCGATCTTCCCTGCCACAGCTTCATACGCAAGGTAAACCGGCTCCGCCTGCATAAGCATCCCTGCACCGCCGCCGTATGGATAGTCATCCACGCTTTGATGTTTATTGAAAGCATAGTCCCTGATGTTCACGGCCTCTACTGAGAGCAGGCCCGCATTCACCGCGCGGCCGATAATGCTGGTGTTCAGCCCGTCCATGACCATATCCGGGAACAATGTAAGTATATGAAAATTCATTCTTCCTGTCTCCTTCTCAAATACGTATCTTCAGATCAGTCCATCCATCAGGCGGATCTTCATTTTCTTACTTTCCACATCAACATCAAGGACACATTCACGGATTGCAGGTATCAGCACCTCGCCGTGCTCGTCTGACTCCAGGATATAGACCTCGTTCGCTCCGGTCTCCATAACGTCCTTCACAACGCCAAAGCGGCCCTCTTCCGTGAATACCTCCATCCCGATCAGATCAGCAATGTAATACTCTCCTTCCTCCAGAGGCACAGCCTCTTCCCTCGGAACCAGAAGGCTTTTCCCTTTATACATCTCAATTTCATTTATATTGTCAATGCCTTTGAACTTTACGATCACGAACTGCTTAAAGAACTTCACGGACTGAACTTCCAGCTCGATCCGCTCCCGTCCCGTATCCAGAAATACATTTTTCAATTTTTTGAATCTGGCAGCGTCATCTGTGGTTGGGAAGACTTTTACCTCCCCCCGTATTCCATGAGTGGAAGAGATTACTCCCACCTGAAGAAATTGCTCCATCTCTTCTGTTTCCTTTCTGTTTTCTGTACGGCGTGCTTCCATATCCCGGGCACACTCCGTCCTGCCGCTTTCCGGCAGTCCCTGGGTACAGGAAAAAGAAAGGGGCAGTCGCTTCATGATATGAAGACTGTCCCCCTTTTCCATTTATCACCAGCTCAGCTCCGGATTTCCGAAACCGCTGTTATACAATATCAACAACGACTCTCTGGTCTTCTTTCGCCGCTGCCGCTTTTACAACGGAACGGATCGCCTTGGCGATGCGCCCCTGCTTTCCGATCACTTTTCCCATGTCACCTTCTGCCACATGGAGCTCCAGCACCGTAGTCTTTCCTTCCTGCTTCTCATTGACGGAGACTTCGTCCGGATGGTCTACAAGCGCTTTCGCGATTACTTCAACTAATTCTTTCATTTGCGCACCTCCGCAAAGACATCTTATTTCTCGATACCTGCTGCCTTGAAGATCTTACCAACAACTTCTGTCGGCTGCGCGCCATTGTTCAGCCATTTCTTAGCTGCTTCTTCATCTACCTTGATCGCGCTGGGATCACAGTTCGGATCGTATGTTCCGATCTCTTCGATAAATCTTCCGTCTCTCGGGGATCTTGAATCAGCTACCACGATTCTATAAAAAGGAGCCTTCTTCTGTCCCATTCTTCTTAATCTGATCTTTACTGCCATTTTTGTCACCTCTGTTTTTCTTTCTTTATTTTATAGTGTTGCCTTTGCCGTCAGCCCCGGCGCTGGATGCCCGGCTGCCTCCGGCATGATCTATGTGTCAAAAGGGAAGTCTGAACCTGCCCTTCCTGCCACCTTTGCCGCCCATCATCCCGGGAAGTTTCTTCATCATCTTCCGGGATTCATTGAATTGTTTCACCATCCGGTTTACCTCGGCGATGTCTACGCCCGCTCCCCGCGCGATACGGTGTTTCCTGGATGGATTCAGGATATCCGGATTGCGCCTCTCCTCGGGGGTCATGGAGCGGATCATTGCCTCCATCCTTGCCATCCTTTTCTCATTTTCCTCTGAGTCAAGATCCGGCATCTTCCCTTTGCCCCCAAGCGCGCCCATGCCCGGCATCATATTCATAATGCTGGACAGACCGCCCATCTTGCGCATCTGTTCCATACTCATCAAATAGTCGTCAAAATCAAACTGGGCTTTTTTCATCTTGTCAGCCATCTGCATGGCTTTGTCCTGGTCAATCTCTGCCCCTGCCTTCTCAATCAGAGTCAGCACATCGCCCATGCCCAGTATCCTGGAGGCCATTCTGTCCGGGTAGAACTGCTCTAAATCCGAGAGTTTCTCTCCCATACCGACATAAAGGATCGGCCTGCCTGTCACTGCCTTGATTGACAGCGCAGCGCCGCCTCTCGTATCTCCGTCCATCTTCGTCACAATGACACCGTCAATGCCGATCTTATCATTAAACGTCCCGGCTACATTCACCGCGTCCTGTCCTGTCATGGCATCTACCACAAGGATCGTCTGATGGACTTCCACGGCCTCTTTGATCTCCTGAAGTTCCGCCATCATGTCCTCATCAATATGAAGGCGTCCGGCTGTATCCAGGATCACGATATGATTGCCGTTTTTCACGGCATGCTGAACTGCGGCTTTCGCAATATCAGCCGGGCGGTTCTTATCGCCCATGGAGAATACTTCAACACCCTGCTTCTCCCCGTTAATCTGGAGCTGTTTGATCGCTGCCGGACGGTATACGTCACACGCCGCGAGCAGCGGCTTCTTGCCTTTTAATTTATATTTCCCTGCCAGTTTCGCCGTAGTGGTCGTCTTGCCGGCTCCCTGGAGACCCACCATCATTATGACCGTTATGGCGCTTCCAGGCTGCAGCTTAATCTCCGTCGTCTCAGAACCCATAAGCTTGATGAGTTCCTCATGAACAATTTTGATCACCATCTGTCCCGGATTCAGACCGTTCATTACATCCTGGCCTACAGCGCGTTCCTGGACCTCTTTTATAAATCCTTTTACAACCTTGAAGTTGACATCCGCTTCCAGCAGAGCCATCTTCACTTCTTTCAGCGCGGCCTTTACATCGTCTTCTGTCAGCCGCCCTTTGCTGCGCAGGGATCGGAATACATTCTGAAGTTTTTCTGTTAAGCTGTCAAATGCCATTCTATAACTCCTCTGTGTGCACCGCTGTCCGCTTTCTCACGATCTTTATGGATCTCCCCAATGCCCTTCGGCTCAGGCGCCTATAATTCTTCCATAATCGCAGCGGAAATCGTGCGGATGCGCTGTATGATCTCCTCCGGGTTTTCCTTCTCCTGCTCCCATGCCTCCAGCATACGGTCAATCTGGGTGACCTGATCCTTCACGGCCACAAACCGTTCCACCAGATGCAGTTTCTCTTCATAGCCTTCCAGCGCCTTCTGGCACCGCCTGACAAGGTCATGCACTCCCTGCCGGCTGATCCCTTCGCTCTCAGCGATCTCACTCAAAGACAAGTCTTCAAGTACAAACTGTTCATAGATCTCTTTCTGATGGGCGGTGAGGAGCTCCCCATAGAAATCATATAGTAATGCCTGCTCTAAAATCTTATCCATTGCTGTCACCTTTGCTATCATACACGAAGGAAAGAAAGGTGTCAAGTATTTTTTCTTTACATGCTTTTTCTTTACAAGGACATCTTAAGCTTTCATCAGCCTTTCTACATTGAGCATTCCCCAGCCCGCCTCTGTCCCGGGTATTTTTACACACGATTCCCTGAGCTTTAATTTCACTTCCACGTTGGTCATATCCGGGTATTTTGATAAAAGGCACGCAATCGCCCCGGAGACGACCGGAGCTGCCATGGATGTGCCTGTTTTCATCGTATATGGATGCTCCCCCGGACGCCCGTATCTTCCATTGCAGCTTATGATCCCTGTGCCAGGCGCAAATACGTCTGGCTTTACCACACATTCACCGGTGGGTCCTCGACCGGAATAATTTACATTTTTCCGCCGCCTCTGCACAGGAGGGATCTCTGTATCGGGCACTCCCACTGTGATCACTTTACGGCTGCTGCCCGGCACTGCTACAGACCCCTGTACGGGTCCGTAATTCCCTGCAGACACCACGACCACCATCCCGCTGTCCCACAAACTTTCCACCGCGTCCAGGAACAGATGCTTCTGATGTTCGGCCAGGTCCGGCTGTGTCCCCACAGAAATATTTACAATGCGTACCTTATAACGTTCTTTCTGGTTCAGCAGCCACTTGATCCCCGCCAGAACATTATCTACATTGCCATTTCCCTCCCGGTCAAGAACTTTTCCCACAAGAAGCGCAGCCTCAGGAGCCATCCCCGCGTACAATCCGTTTGACACCCTGCCGCTTCCTGACAGAATTCCCGCCACATGTGTACCGTGACCGCTGTCATCATTATATTTTACAGAATTCCCCACAAAATCTCTGAACCCTTCCGTCCGGCCCTCAAGGTCGGGATGCCGGGAAATCCCTGTGTCCAGCACAGCAATACAGACACCCTTTCCAATCCATTTTCCTTTCTTTATATCGTCACACCAGTATCCAACTGTCTGTTTTACCCATCTCATATAAAATCCCTTTTTAATCAGAATATTCTCATCTTCCGATTTTCGTCCCTGTAGGATGCCTATGGTATGAAACTCTCTTATTCCCAAACAAACAGTAACCACTTCTCACCCCATGCATACTATAAAACTGTAAACAATAACCTAATCGGAGGATTTAACATGAGTGATTTAACTGCTACAAACTGTGGATGTGGATGCGACAATGGTAACGGAATGTCTTCCTGCCTGTGGATCATTCTCCTGCTCTGCTGCTGCGGCGGATGCGGCGGAAACACATTCAGCGGCAACGGCTGCGGCAACGGCTGCGGCAATGACAGCTGCCTGTGGATCATCCTTCTGCTCTTCTGCTGCGGCGGCTTCGGCAACAACGGATGCGGATGCTGATGTAATTTCAAAACAATTCTGACGGCTTAGCCGAAAGGGGTCAGACCCCTCCTGGGAGGGGTCTGACCCCTTGCACATTTTAATTTCACCATATCTTTTGTGCAAAAAAGCAGACCGCTGTACTCCAGATCACCATTCCCCGTGATCGATTACAGCCGCCTGCTTTTTCTGTTTTTATTCTGCTGTTTCATCTTAACTATTCTGCCATGCCGCTTAAAAGAGATCTTTTGTGTAAAGCTGCATATATGTCTCAAAAGAATCTCTCAAAAAATTGCTGAATCTTCTAATCATATCTGGCACCTCCTCTTTGTTTTCGGTTGCATTATAACTCTGCCTGAACTATAATTCTTGTCAAAAGGAAAGATAAACCAGCCAAATCTTGCAGGAGGGGCTTATGCATTTTTTCTATGAACTCAAGGACGACCAGATGGAAATTT
Source organism: uncultured Lachnospiraceae bacterium (assembly GCA_959022495.1). Classification (GTDB taxonomy): domain Bacteria; phylum Bacillota; class Clostridia; order Lachnospirales; family Lachnospiraceae; genus Mediterraneibacter. The sequence continues at coordinate 57,463 of CAUEYX010000016.1, forward strand.
ACGAAAAAACTTCCGTTCATTTTCCGCCTCATATCCACAAATCAATAGAATGTATTTTTGTAACGAGCGGCACACTGGAGCTTGGCATTGGAGAAACCCTCCTTCACATGGAGACGGGTGATTTCGGAATCGTATTTCCAAATGTCATCCATCACTATCAGGTATTTGACACAGAAGAGTCCCGGGCTATCTATTTTCTGGCTCCCCCGTCGCTTACCGGAGCCTATACGGATCATCTTCTGACCCGAATACCCCAGAACCCCATTATATCGGCAAAGGATGTGCACCCAGATATCCCCTATGCCCTCCACAGGCTATATGCCCCCTCCGCAGCGGCAGACGCAGACACGCTCCGGTCCCTGGCGGAATCATCTGTCATCTGCCAGGCCTTTACCCAAATTATTCTGGCAAGGGCATTCCCGCATCTCGTTCTTCAAACAAGAGACGGACAGCCCGGGCACGGCATTGTCTATGATACCGTAGTCTATATGGCCGCCCACTTTACCGAGGAAGAGCTTTCCCTCACAAAAATGGCACAGGACCTGGGATACAGCCCCTTCGCCCTGTCCCGGGTCTTTTCCCACACCTTTCACACAAATTTTAACCAGTACCTGAATGATCTGCGTCTGAATCTGGCACTGAATCTGCTGGAAAATCCAGATCAGTCCATCACCAAGCTGGCCATGGATGCCGGATTCTCGAGCATGCGGACATTTAACCGGGTATTTAAGGAGCGGTTCCGTATGTCTCCGAGAGAATACCGGAAGCGTGGTAGAGGAAATAGTGATATCTTCCCCTCTCCACAGAATGACTCCCTCTAATTATAAAACGGATGATCCGTCTGAGACCATCCGTTGGAAATCTGCTTTATTCAGCATATAAAGTATAAAGTGTTTATTAGACCCTTAATTATTTTATCTAAAGTTATGAGTGATTTGCGTTTGAATCCATAATGGCAAATCCATAATGTGTGTAAAGTGTACCATTATCAGACTGCCAATTCGCATAGTATGTATTTCCAGAAGACAAACTGCCTATATTCACATTCTTTATTACAGCATTTTTCACTGTACCATCATTATTGTGTTCATATCCAATACTGTTTTCAACATTATATGATGTGGACTCATTGCCGCAGTTTCCATGAGCAAGTCCATCAGCTCTAACATATATTCCATCCCAATATCTACTTCTTGTACTAGGCCTTGTTTGCCAATTAGGATTATCAATAAACCACCTTGTATCTGTACCATCCCCAATCTCTGTCGCGGAACTTCCTGGAATTGCGCATACCAATGTATAACACGCCGCCACATATTCATTGGGCATAAACTTCTGAACCATGATACTTGGTTCCTCCCATGTTTTTTTCATTTTACTCTGCCTCCTCTAAAATTCCATAAATTAAGGATTCTTCTATAAAGCGTTCTGCCGCGCTTCTGATTGTCTCTTCTTCTGTTTCATACTCCTGCATCCCTTTCTCAACTACATCTTTCAGGGTGCATGGTCTCTCAAATGCCTCCCAAAAAAATACCGCTGATTCATTGGGAACCATTACTGCATTCGTAACTATATTCTCTGAATCAACTGGCACTATCACAAATTCTCCCGCGATTTTCCTAAGCATATATCCAGATTTGATGCGGTATTTTCTTTTATCTTTCTTCAAAATCAACTCCCTTAGAAAGATTTATTATTTGCAATATCCTCTCCTCACACGTTTTCCAAATATTTCTATGTTTAAAGAGGTATTATCAAATAGTACACTTTTTGACATAGGATTTATGAGCACTATTATATTCCCATTTCTCCTATAAAGCAAGAGATTCTTAAATTTTACTCACTAAATATTCATATTAAACTGCGTTTCTGCATAATTGTATATGTATGGAAATAATTTGCCAAAAAGTGTACTTTTTGACAGTTTTTTATTGTTCTGAAATTTCACCCTTTTCCCCAAAACTGAAAAACTTATCCGTTTAAATTCAGCAGGGAAATACTTATCCCAAAACGCGGAAAAAAACGGGTAAAGTCTTCTTCCCCGTTTTTTTCTCCAAATTTCATGACAAGCACTCTGTCTATTTTATTGGTCATCCGTATTTTATGGGCGGTTTTTATTCTGCATCTCTTTCTTCTGCCTGATTTTCCGCCTTTCTATCTTTTGAAGAAACTTCGTCGATATCTTTTCCGTTCAGGCGATTCTTCAGCATACACTCTTCATCGATCTCATACACCGCATTCCCGTCAATAATTAACTTCCTTGACACTGTCTTTTCATTCCTTTCTCTTTGTTCTTTATTATTTTATGAACCACAGCCCAAATGGGTACGCCATGTACCAGGCTTTACGCTCAACAGTTCATTTTTAGAGCTTTTCCATGATTCATATTTATATTCACCGCGTCATATATATTTACAACGCTATATGCAGGAGCCTGTATGGACAAAAATCTTCCCGGACCCATGACCCCATTTGACGAGCTTATCACTTCGCCGGAACTTCAGATCATGAAGCTGTTGATTCCGTACGCTCCTGCGTCAAACCGGCAGATGCTTGCCGCCTGTGTAAAAATCATGGAACTCAAAGAAACCATCCGCGTCTTCAGCAGTGGACGCGGGGCTGTCCGGGCACAGATGCTCGAGGACGATGATCCTCTCTCTCCCATAGACATATTGAACAGCTTCCGGCCTTATCTAAAACCACGTGAAGCCGCTGCTTTGGATATGATAATCAACTTAAGGGAAATGATGTCTGTTATGGAGATGATGCAGAGCGCATCCACCCCAGACGACGGAGGTCCTTCCATCGATCCGATGGATCTCCTCTCCGGCATGCTTTCCCCTGAACAGCAGGAAATGTTCCGTATGTACAGCGATATGTTCACACAGACGGAAAATGCCTCTCAGAAAGGAGATGAACAAAATGACAATGGAAGAATGGATGAACAATCCGGCGATGAAGAATATAGATCCGGCGAAACTCGAACTGATAAGGATGGCCGCGGCGAAAACATCCGGTAAAACGGGAAAAGACCTGGCGCCGGTTATGCTGGCGCTCATCAGCAGCGCTAATAAACAAGGTATCCGCTTCTCCCCCGATGAAGTCACATTGATTCTTGAAATCCTGAAGCAGGGAAAAAGCAAAGAAGAACAAGAACAGATCGATAAAACCGTCAAAATGACCAGCTCTCTCTTCAAGAAGCACAATCGGTGAAATCTGGATTTGCCAGGGAGACTCATAATGGTTAATGGCAAATCGAACGAAAACTTCGGAGCGGGATATCGAAGACGTATTCTGCGTGGGAGCGTGGGTGGATTCGGTGACTTGGAGTAATCCGCTGGAAATTCTTAAAGGCAGGGAATGCGGCGTTAATGGAACAGTGGATACCTGAGGCAAAGCCGAATCTTCCATTGTTCCATTGTTTTTAGCTGTATTTTGCCTTTTAGATTTTCCCGGATTGCGGAGCCGGAGCCAAATCCACGCCCCCGTTCTCCACGAATACGTCCTCAAATAATCCTGCTGTTCTCGGATCATGAGATGAGACCAGCCGGGGAATGGGTATGCCTGAAAGGCCGTAGAGCAGCATCGGCACTTGGGCTGCGTCCTTTGCAGCCCTATGTACCGCTATGCTGCGGCCCGAGCGAAAGCGGGCCTGCAAGGCATACCCATTCCCCGGCGGACACATCTCTTGATCCTCACAAATCCGGATTCGTAATATATAAGTGAGGGTTTTGACAGCCTTCACTTTTCTTTTATACTGAAGGTGATTGGCTAACGGAATTCCGGATTGGGATATCACGCCCGAAGTTAAATGTGTTAGCCAGCCTTCAGGTTCCTGCATTCGATTCAGCAAGTTGTGACAGTTTATCTGCTCCCGTTTCACTCACGAATATGAATGGACCTTGAAGCGTTGGAACCAATCAATTTTTTATTAGGAGGTATCACTATGATTGCTGTTGGAATTGATGTTTCAAAAGCGAAAAGCACTGTTGCTGTTCTGAACTCAGATGGCACCATACGTGCCAAACCATTTACCATGTATCATACCCTTTCAGATATGGATGCAGTCGTAAACTATTTAAATGGCCTTGAGGAATCTTTTTCTATCCTCATGGAATACACAGGACATTATCATTATCCAGTATTAAAAAAGCTTCAAGAGGAAGGATTTCCTGTATGTCTCGTAAATCCATATCAAATGAAAAAATATGGGGATGT
>CAUEYX010000017.1 GCA_959022495.1 uncultured Lachnospiraceae bacterium
AAATCGCTATGCCACAGCCTTCGCAGGCCATCGCGCAGCGATTTTGTTCAATTGGAAGTTTACAAAAGGTTTTTGGCTCTGTAGATTAAAAATACCAGGGATATAATTAACATTAAATTCTTAAAGAAGCAGGCAAAGTGATTTTATCCATTTTCCGAAGGATAGCAGGTGCTGACGTAAGATCGCATTGTGCGATATAGAGACCGGCAGACAGTATACAGATCTAATGGAGCTTTATATCCTGGAGCTGAAAAAACTGCCTCCGGAGGATCAGAATGAAAAAGGTGTCATACGCTGGATGAGGTTTCTCGGAGAGAAGAGCCGGGAGGAGTTTGAGAATATGGCAAAGAAAGACGAATATATCGAAGAAGCGATAGAACAAAAGATCAAAGGCATATGAGAAATAAAGTGAATTCCGGATTTCGCATATGCCTTTACTATAATATCAGGAACTGAGATCTTCTGTATTAAGCCTGCGTTTAAATACATCAAGCAGCAGTTCTGCCGGTTTTGAGAATACCTGATATTTTTTCCAGATAATATACATTTTCGTATTCAGCGCAGGGGAAAGCGGGCGGAAACACAGCTCGCTCTCTGAGCTGGTATCAGCCAGTTTATCAAAAGTCAGGGCACAGCCGAGCCCTTCTCTTACCATAATAGCGGCATTATACAAAAGATTATAGGTTGCGGCGATATTTAAGCTGTCAACCTTTTCATGGAACCATTTCGGGTAATCCACTTCAAGTCCCTGTCTGGAACAGATCAGAGGGATATCCAGAAGGTCTTCCATGTGTATGACTTCTTTGGCTGCGAGAGGATGATCCTTCCGCATAAGAAGTCCCCACTGATCGGAAGTCTGCATATCAATATAATTATATTTCGATAGGTCTACATTTTCCACGATCACGGAGAAATCCAACAGTCCTCTGTCAAGTCGTCCTGTGACGTCGTCTGTATTTCCGCTGTATAAGTGACAGCGGATACCGGGATACTGCTCACGCAGGATTTTAATACATCGGGCAATATATTTGAAGTCGTCGGATTCCGCACAGCCGATATGGATATCGCCGCCGGTAATATCGTCAAGTGCCTGAAATTCTGCCGTGGTTTTGTCAACCATAAGAAGGATATCTTCTGCGCGTTTGCGCAGCAATGTCCCTTCGTCCGTCAGATGGATATTATAATTCCCTCTTACAAAAAGTTTTTTGCCAAGTTCTCGTTCAAGATCTTTCAATTGTTTCGACAAGGTGGGCTGGGATATGTGAAGCCGCGCGGCGGCTCTGGTAATATTTCCCTCCCGTGCTGCTTCTAAAAAATATCGTAAAACTCTGATTTCCATAGAACTCCTCCAGGTTGTAAATTTTCCTATTACAAAAACAGCTTACGGATTATAAACAGAATAGCATGCATAATTATTTGTGTAAAGAATAATTAGAGATAGAAAACAAATATTGGATATTTCTAAAGAGCTGGTTTAGAATCAGAATTGGAAAAGATGAGATGCGGACAAGGGGGACTGTGACATGGCAAGAGCATCGGATAAATGGGGGATTTTCCATGAAAACCTTATTGATGCAGGATGTGATGAAGAGTTGACAGGACACTGTATGAGACTTGCAAAAGAGAACAGAAATTCTGAACTGCACAGAGTTCTTGTCAACTATCGGGTCAAAGTATTGGATACTGTGCATGAAAGTCAGGCGAAACTGGATTGTCTGGATTTCCTGCTGTATCAGATAAAAAAACAGATGTAGGAGGATAACATGATGATCAATTTTAATTTTTACAACCCGACAAAAATCGTTTTTGGAAGTGGGAAACTGAATGAACTGGGCGACCAGAAGCTGCCGGGGAAAAAGGCGATGGTTCTGATCTCAAACGGAAGATCCACGAAAGCAAACGGATATCTGGACCGCACAGAGGAGCAGCTTCATAAGGCAGGTGTTGAGACACATGTCTGGGCAGGAATCATGGAGAATCCGTTGAAAGAAGCTGTCATGGAAGGCGCGGCCTTTGCCAGAGAGAACCACTGTGATTTTATCGTCGCGCTGGGCGGCGGTGCTGTGTTGGATTCCGCAGTGGCAATTTCCGCGATGGCGACAAATGACGGCGATCTCTGGGACTATGTTTCCGGAGGAACAGGGAAAGGGCAGCCGCTGAAAAATGCCGGACTTCCCATCGTCACGATCACGACCACTTCCGGTACAGGATCAGAGGTCAACTGCTGGGGTGTGATCTCCAATCTGGAAACAAAGGAAAAGATCGGATTCGGCGATCCGGCGCTGGTGCCCGTCCTTGCCATCGTGGATCCGGAGCTGATGAGGACAGTACCGCCAAAATATACGGCATATCAGGGGTTTGACGCATTGTTCCACAACACAGAGGTGATGATGTCAAATGGAGTAAATATCTTAAGTGAAGCCATTGCCCTGTCTGCCATTGAAAATATCGCGAAATACCTTCCCCGTGCGGTGAAAGACGGAAATGACCTGGAGGCGAGGGAGCATGTTGCCTACGGCAGCACCGTGGCAGGAATCACGATGCAGCTTACATCCACGACTGCGCAGCACAGCATGGAACACGCGATGAGCGCGTATCATCACGACCTTCCCCACGGTGCGGGACTTATTATGATCTCCAAAGCGTTTGCCGAGTTCTTTATCGAGCGCCATGCCTGTGATGAGCAGTTTATCAAGATGGCAAAAGTGATGGGCAACCCGGATGCGGATAAACCGGAGGACTTCATTACCGCGCTTGTACAGCTTCAGGAGGCGTGCGGTGTAGCAGATCTTAAGATGAGCGACTTTGGCATTAAAAAAGAAGAGTGCATGACCCTTGCTGTCAATGCCCGCGAGACCATGGGCGGTCTGTTCCTTGCAAATCCATGCGGCATGGATGACGAGGAATGTGCAGGAATATTTGAGAAGGCATATAAATAGCGCTGATAGAAAAACAGTGTATTTGTGCTTATGCAGATTCAGAAACTTCAAGAATCAAGGAGAGATATATGGATAAAGAGATTTATCTGGAGCAGCTCCGGCAGGGAATACCTGCCCGGGGAGGATCAGAACTTCATCGGATGATGCACCATCTGGCAGAAGAAGCGTTCCAAAAGACCTCTGAATTGAATCACGCGTACCATAATTCAGAGGAAATCCGCCGTTTGTTTTCAGAGGTGATCGGGAAAACGGTTGATGAATCTTTTGCACTGTTCCCACCGTTTTATACGGAGTGCGGGAAAAATATCTATATCGGCAAAAATGTATTTATCAACTGCTGCTGTCATTTTCAGGATCAGGGCGGGATCTACATTGGCGATGACGTTCAGATTGGCTCCCACGTTGTAATGGCGACGATCAACCATGGTATAGATATATGTGAACGCAGGACGAATTTCCCGGCTCCGATCCGGATTGGAAACGGTGTGTGGATCGGCTCTCATGCCACCATCCTGTCAGGCGTGACAGTGGGAGACCATTCTATCGTGGCTGCAGGGGCTGTGGTAACCAAGGATGTTCCTGAAAATGTAATTGTGGGAGGTGTCCCTGCAAGAGTGATAAAAGAAATCGGTCAGGAGGATTCTCTATGAAAAAAGTAAAGATAGGCTGTCTGTTGTTTTTCCTGTTCTTAAGTTTAACGGCATGTGCAGGGCAGTCCGGAACAGGGGCAGAGGAACTTCAATCGGATGATTCGAGTGAAAATGTAGAAAGCAATGAAGGAGAGGAGAGGGATAACGTGAGTCAGGATATGCAGACGGATAAGGCTGTAGGCGAATTTGATCTTGAAACGCATACAGTTTTGCTGAACAGTGGATATGAAATGCCGATCATGGGGCTTGGTACTTACAGTCTGACAGACGAAGAATGTTATAACTCAGTGACTGCTCTGCTTGAGGCGGGAGGCAGACTGATTGATACAGCTTACATGTACCACAATGAGGAAAGCGTGGGCAGGGCAGTCAGGGATTCTGATGTGCCGAGAGAAGAGATATTCGTGATCACGAAACTCTATCCGAACCAGTTCTCGGACGCAGAATCAGCCATCGATGAGGCATTGGAAAAAATGGATATCGGATATATCGATATGATGCTCCTGCATCATCCCGGCAGTGGGGACGTAGAGGCATATCAGGCGATGGAGCAGGCGGTGGCAGACGGGAAGATCCGCTCGATCGGACTGTCCAATTGGTATGTGGAAGAGCTGGAAGAGTTTCTTCCGCAGGTGAGTATCACACCCGCGCTTGTGCAGAATGAGATCCATCCGTATTATCAGGAAAATGATGTAATCCCATACATACAGGAAAAGGGAATCGTCGTGCAGGGATGGTATCCGTTTGGCGGAAGAGGCCATACGGCAGAGCTGCTGGGGGATGAGACGATTGTCTCGATCGCGCAGGCACATGGTGTGAGTTCCGCGCAGGTGATTCTCAGATGGAATCTGCAGAAAGGCGTTGTGGTGATCCCCGGTTCAAGTGATCCGGAGCATATCCGTGAGAACCTGGATCTGTTCGGGTTTGAACTGACAGCGGAGGAAATGGAGCAGATGAACACTCTGGACCGGAATGAGAAGCATGACTGGTACTAAAGAAACCCGATCATTCCCTGTTATTTTCACCCCACACACATAGCTGGTCTAAGACTTCCATCAGAGACTGTCCCCTGTCGCTTAAGCTGTATTCAACCTTTGGTGGTATCTGAGGATACTCTGTCCGTATGATCAGCCTGTCAGCCTCTAATTCTTTTAGATTATTGCTCAGGGTTTTGTCTGATATGTTTTTTAAATAACGCTTTAATTCGTTAAACCTTACGATTTTAAATTCCATCAGGCAATACAGTATGACCATTTTATGTTTGCCGGAGATCAGTGAAAGCGTGTAGCTGAAACCTGTATCTTCAAAATTTGCGTTCTCAATATATTTTTTTATCATGGCACATCTTATACTTTCTTTTTGGAAAGTACCTTTCAAAAATGACAGTACTTGAATATTTACTGATACCGAATATAATTATACGCAGGACGGTAAGGACTGTCAAATCATTTAGAAAAGAGGTTGTTGTTATGAGAAAGAAGCTTAATGTAACAGAGGGCATATTTCCCATGCCTGTGCTAATGGTCGCAACATACAATGAAGACGGCAGTGTCAATGTGATGAACGCTGCCTGGGGAACGATGCAGGATCGGGGAACTGTAGCCCTCAATCTGACGGAAACGCACAAAACCGTTCAAAATATCAAGGCAAGAGGCGCTTTTACGGTGAGCATAGCAGACGCGGCGCATGTCACCGAGGCGGATTATTTTGGCGTTGAATCCGGGAACAGAGTTTCCGACAAATTTTCCCGCAGCGGGCTTACTTCCAGTAAGGCAGAGACTGTGGACGCCCCAGTGATCAACGAATTCCCTTTGTGCCTGGAATGTGAGTTCATAGAATATCAGGACGGGAAGTATGGCTGCGGTGTCATTGGAAAAGTTGTCAATGTAACAGCAGATGAGAGCGTGATAGTAAACGGAGAAATTGATATTTCTTTAGTAAACGCGATCGCTTTCGACCCTTATACGCACGGATATTACAAGGTGGCAGAAAGGGTCGGTGAGGCATTTAAAGACGGTCTGCATTACAAAAGGAAGCCTAATAGTCCGATATAGCGCGACTTTGATACCTCGTTCAGATATAAACTGCCTCCGCCCTATACGGATGATCTGTCATGGACAGAATAACATATACAGAAACGCAGTGCAAGAAAAAGTTGACAGACAGGTAACTTGTTGCTATATTTAAAGTAACTAGTTACCTATTTGCTTTTTGTTGGGGAAATCAATGTTTTATTGTAGCAGGAGGCACTATGGAAATATCTGATCTGACCAAACGATTTTCAGATTCTTATGATAACCAGTGTAAAGCGATCTTTGCGTCTGTTTTTATCGTGGGAAACAGGCTTCAGACAATATTCGACAATAACATCCCGGAAATATCGCTTAAGCAGTTTATGCTGCTGATCATGATCCGGCAGTCAGAAGAGCCGCTTACATTTACCCGATTAGGTAAGCTGTTGGGCTGTTCACGGCAGAACATCAAGAAGCTTGCCGCATCTTTGGAGCAAAAAGGATTCGTTGTCCTTAAAAAGAGTGAGAAAGACGTGCGTGCGGTCAATATCTGTCCTACGGAGAGGCTGAAATCCTATTTTGAAGAGGTATTTCTTACATATCAAAAAGACCTGCAATATCTTTTTGAGGTATATTCGCTAGAAGAAGTAGAGCAGCTCTTTCACCTGATGATGAAGTTATACGACGGAACTGAGAATCTGGAGCGGAGGATAAAGGAAGATGAATAGGATTTTAGTATTGTACAGATCGAAATACGGAGCATCATTAAGATACGCGGAAATGCTGAAAGAGGCTGCCTCCTGTGATGTTATCGAGATCAGCAGATATCCTTTTGACACAGTCGGCAAGTATGACCTCATCGTGGCGGTCGGCGGCATCTATGCTTCCGGTATTTCCTGCATGAAACAGATCCGGAAGCATATACAGGTACTGGCGGACAGGAGACTTGTCATTTTTGCCGTCGGCGCAAGCCCATTTGATGAAAAAGCATTTGAAGCGGTAAGAGAGCATAATCTGAAAGGACTTCCGGCGGGTCTTCCGATGTTTTACGGCAGAGGAACTTATGATGAGAGCCGGATGGACTTCAAAGACCGGACACTGTGCAGGATGCTGAAAAAGTATTTGAGCAAAAAAGACCCGTCCGCTTTTGAGCCGTGGATGAAGGCGCTCTTTGAAGCGGACGGGAAAGGCAGCGACTGGATCGATGAAAAATATCTGGAGCCGATTTTGGAGTATATAAAAATGCATATATAATAAAATTTGCGGGGGGGGAATTACGGCTTAAGGCACGCGATCTTTTCAGCGGCGGCATGATACTCCCATTTTTCCTCGAGCACTTCATAATCAGCCCACTCGGTATTTGGTTTTGTATCTGTCATTTGAAATCCGTATTTCCCATAAAGGTGTCTGGCGGGTTTTAATATATCGATGGTCCACAAAATGACATCTGTATACGCATGTTCTTTACAGGAATTCATCGCAGTCTCAAGCAGACGGTTTCCGATTCCCATTCCCTGGATTGACGGATCTACACCAAACCAGCGGAGTTGAGCATCGTGTTCGTCCTTTTTAATGATCGCGATGCATCCGGCTATTTTATGCTCCTTTTCCGCCACCCAAAGCTCATTTCTCTCCGGGTGATCGAAAAGTTCTGCCATACCGCGGATGAAGCTATCTACCGTCTGTTGTTCAGCCGGTCGATAAACAGCTTCACCGCCGGGGAGAACACCTGATATTTCTTCGTCGCGATATAAGAATCCACTTTGATCTCAGGGGAAAACGGCCGGAAGGTCAGATCCCTGCTTCCCGTGACATCTACGAGATTATTGAGACAGAAGGCATAACCCATTCCCTGCTCAACCATAAAAGTGGCGTTGTAGATCAGCGTATAGGTGGCGACAATATTTAAAGACTGATATTTTGTTCCGAACCAGCCGAGGTTTTCATGACCGGTATATGCCTGATTCGGAAAAATGAGAGGCAGATCTTCGATATCCTCGAAGGTAACTGTCTCTTTTTTCGCAAGTTCGCAGTTCTGCGGCATGAGGATACCGAAGGTATCATGCATTTCCAGATTGATATAGTTGTAGGCGTCCTGATGCAGGGCGCCGATCAGCAGGCACAGATCGAGCGTCCCCTGATTCAGCCGGGCGAGGACGGATTCTGCGTCTCCGCTGTAGATATGGAAGCGGATCTGCGGGTAATCCTGCTGGATCTCCTTGAAAATATCCGTGATAAACGACATGATCGGCGTTTCCCCGCATCCAAGATAAACGTCTCCGGCGATCACTTCTTCCTCCGCACTGAACGCGGATTCTGTCTTATCGAGCAGGTTCATGATCTCCTGCGCCTGACTGCGGAGAAATGCGCCTTCCTCTGTAAGAGTGATCTTTTTCTTCCCACGGATCAGAAGCGGTTTCCCCAGCTGGTCTTCTAACTCCATCATCTGCTTGGACAGCGTGGGCTGCGCGATATGCAGCGAATCCGCCGCTTTAGTGATGCTTTGCTCTCGCGCCACGGCGAGAAAATAGTTTAAAAGTCTTGTCTCTATCATACGATCCTCTTTTTCCGGTGTCTGCGTGTATCTTCTCATGTCTCCGCATAAGTTGGTTTTGTAAAGTTGGGCATCATTTGCGTAACAAAGTATTCCCATTTATCTCTATGTGTTGCAGTTTCAATTTAAACGGAGATTAGCCTTTACGAAACGAGCCACCACCTCTAAACCTATTTCCATACGGAATATGGGTGGTTGAAAAAACAATGGAAATAGCACTGCACCGAATGATTTTTACTTGTTGAGAGCAGCCAGACCCCTTACACAAACAGAGATTTATCGCATACAGGCATTGACAAATTTCATGGGTACATCCATGCGTTTTGCTGCTTGTTCTGGTGTCATTCCACTATTTAAGAAACGCCTGCATACTATTTTCATGTTCTCGCCAACTTCGATAATATGTTTATCTGGGTCATAGAAACGAACAACTCGCTGTCCCCATGAATGTTCTACAATAGGGTGGACATATTCAACATCACATTCTTTGAGCTTATCCGCAAATTCATCAAAATTATCTTCTTCAAAGTAAATTTCAAAGTTATTGCCACCAAAAGAAATATCGCTTTTCCCGATAAAGTCTTTATATGTTTCAACTGTCTGCAAAGCCAAACCACCTGTTAAAGTTTTATTTGCTCCAAAATCCATAATCACATGAAGCCCGAAAACCTTTTTATAAAACTCAACTGATTTGTCTATATCTGTTACCACCAGCATAGGATTTTTCAATTTCATTTCCGTTACCTCCACAAAGCTAATTTATCCTTTCAAATTCCTCAAAGCAGACGGATTATTCTCTAAGATTACCCCAACAGTGGGACAACTTTCCAAATCCGAACAGTCGCCACAAGTAGCAACCCCCTTTTTCAATGCACACTGGCGAATACCACAGATACTATCACAAAATACGGTTTTAATTCCGTCAATACGACAGCCGTGGCAGTTAATATGCTCTGGAAGAATAGGTGCATTATTCAATTCAGCCCATAGTTTCGCAGTCTTTTTTCGCAAGTCTTGGTCGTCATTGATTGTTGCACGATATGCGTCACATTTTTCACAATCAAGTCCACAATATGCAATCATCTTTTTCATGATTATGTACCTCCACAACTTCCAATTTGTTAATTTGTCTGCTTAAATTATAGCATCCATATATAAATTTTTCTATTTTTAGTTTTGTTCATTCGTTAAGTTTCTGATCTGCATTTGCAACTTCATAAAGTTTTCAATGCTGCAGTAAGGATTTCAATTAACCATGGCTATATTATACTGTGGAATACCATTCTTTTTGACTATGTTTATTTATTATAAATAGCTATTTGCTATTTTGATAATACGGAGATAGAATAAAGACAGAACAAAAGTGATCAAGGAAAGGATCTATATGAACAAGGAACAGAACCGGAGCAGGAGTTAAAAATGGAAGGAGAAACCACTATGAAGATCAGTGTGAAATCCGCAGCTTATGAGATTATTTATGAACTGAATAACAGTCAGGCGGCACGGGAGTTATACGGGCAGCTGCCCTTAACTTTGGAGGTGGAGGATTTCAGCACCAATGAGAAGACATTCTACCCGCCGAAGGAGCTGGATACCAGCGACGCGCCGATGGCAGACGCGGATAGGGGGACGCTGGCTTACTACGCGCCGTGGGCGGATGTGGTTATGTTTTATGACTATTTCGGAAAAGGCGGCGGGCTGTATGAGCTGGGAGAGGCAGTTTCGGGAGAAGAAGATATCGAAAAGCTTTCAGGGGAGATCGAGATCACCGAGGCAGAGCAGAAGAAATGAGTGGGAGGTCGTGAGTGAGACGGACATGAATGAGATGGATGTGAATAATACAGACATGAATAATACACCCAGGAATGATACAGATGTGGAGACCAGACAGAATCTGAAGGCGGCGGGCTGCAGCGCGAAAACAATAGAAACATTTTTCTCTTATCAGGAAACAGAAAAGAAGATCCTGCTGCTGGAGAGACAGCGCAGGAAACTACTGGATGATGTCCATGACAAAGAGCGGAAGATCATTTGTCTGGACTACCTGATGGATCAGATCAGCAGCGGGAAACGGAGGTTTTGATCAATGAAGATAGAAGCAAAAGAGATCAGGCAGGAATTTTTAAAAGGGGAGCGTGCCTTATTCCGGGGGCATGACCTGAAGATCTACGACACGATCTTTGACGACGGCGAATCCCCGTTAAAGGAAAGCCGGAATATTGAGCTTTACGGCAGTATGTTCAAGTGGAAATATCCGCTCTGGTACAGCAGGAACATCCTTGCGGAGAACTGCACCTGGTTTGAAATGGGGCGCGCGGGGGTATGGTACACGCAGGATATCACGGTCAGGAACGGGCTGATCGAAGCGCCGAAGAATTTCAGGCGATGCAGGGGAGTGACGCTGGAGCATGTGAATCTCCCCAATGCGTCAGAAACACTGTGGCATTGCAGCGATGTGCGGATGGATCATGTGACGGCGAGGGGTGATTATTTTGCCATGAACTCGCAGGACATGGTGATCAGTCACTTTCAGCTCACAGGCAATTACTCCTTTGACGGAGCAAAGAATGTTGAGATACACAATGCGAAAATGCTCTCAAAGGATGCCTTCTGGAACAGTGAAAATGTGACAGTATATGATTCGTTCATCTCCGGTGAATATTTGGGCTGGAACGCGAAGAATCTGACACTGATCAATTGTACGGTGGAAAGTCTTCAGGGGATGTGCTATATCGAGAATCTGACGATGAAAAAATGCCGCCTTTTAAATACAACCCTTGCGTTTGAATATTCCACGGTGGATGCTGACATCCATGGACAGATCGACAGCGTGATGAATCCCTCCGGCGGCGTAATCCGGGCTGACAAGATCGGTGAGCTGATCATAGATGAGGAAAAGGTAGATCCTCAGAAAACAAAGATCCTATGTCCTCACATCATCCATACATCAGAGCGTTTCTGCGCATAAAAATACATTTACAGGTGAAAAAACTTATGAAACTTGAGGTGAGATGACATGCAATATAATTATGATGTGATGACAGACAGGAGAAATACAGGCTCCATGAAATGGAACGTGGCGGAAAATGAACTGCCTATGTGGGTGGCGGATATGGACTTTCAGACCGCGCCGGAGATCATAGACAGCCTCGAACAGCGTGTGTCCCATGGAGTCTATGGTTACACAGAATTGACGGACGAATGGTATGAGGCGTACAGAGCATGGTGGCGGGAAAGACATGGATTTGAGATTAAGAAGGAATGGCTGCTTTTCTGCACAGGCGTTGTTCCCGCGATCTCAAGTGTGATCCGGAAGCTGACGACGCCGGCGGAAAATGTGCTGGTGATGACGCCGGTATACAATATTTTCTTTCATTCGATTTTAAATAACGGAAGAAACGCGCTGGAAAACCGTCTGATCTATCGGGATGGGAAATATGAGATCGACTTTGAAGATCTGGAAAAGAAGCTTTCCGATCCTCAGACTTCGATGATGCTGCTCTGCAATCCCCACAATCCCATCGGAAAGATATGGGACCAAGAGATATTGGAGAGAATCGGAGACCTCTGCCGGAAATACCATGTGCCTGCGCTCTCTGATGAGATTCATTGTGATCTCACTGCGCCGGGGAAAGAATATGTGCCCTTTGCCTCGGTCTCAGAAGCGTGCAGGAAAAACAGCATCACATGCGTTTCACCGACAAAGGCATTTAATCTGGCAGGGCTTCAGACAGCGGCGGTGATCGTTCCCGATGAAAACTTAAGACACAGGGTAAACCGTGCGCTGAATACAGATGAAATCGCGGAACCCAATGTGTTCGCGGCAGCAGCGCCGACTGCCGCTTTCGGCAAAGGCGGGCAGTGGATGGACGGCCTGAGAGAATATTTATTTGAGAACAGGAGATTTGCGGAGAAGTTCATCGAGAGGGAGATAGAAGGAGTTCATGCGGTTGCGGCGGACGCGACCTATCTGCTCTGGCTGGACTGCAGGGAGCTGTTGGGAGATTCATCGGAACTGTGCAGATTCTTAAGAACCCGTACCGGTCTTATCCTGTCGGACGGAAGAGAATACCGGGACGGAGGCGGATTCTTAAGGATGAATCTTGCCTGCCCCAGAGCCCGACTGGCGGATGGACTGAAACGGTTGAAATCAGGAACCTCACAATATCAGAACATGGTATCTGAGAGATGCTGAATTTGAAGGCTGCTGAATTTAAATCATGCTGAAAAAGAAAGGAGATCAGACATGGATCACTATATTTTTGAATTAAGCGAGAATGTAACGCGGACATCGGTACAATACAAAAACCGCTACGGGATCACGCTCTCCGGCGACCTGTACCGGGCGAAGAATCTTGACGAGGGGGAGAAGCATCCTGCCGTCCTGATCGGCGCGCCCTATGGCGGAGTGAAGGAACAGGGGCCCGGTGTGTGGGCAAATGAACTGGCGCGGCGCGGATTCGTGGCACTCACCTTTGACCCTTCCTACAATGGTTACAGCGGCGGAATACAGCGGCACATTTCTTCTCCGGATCTCTTTGTGGAAGACTTCCACGCAGGGATCGATTTCCTCGGCACTCGTCCTTTCGTAGACAGAGAAGGGATCGGTGCCGTAGGTATCTGCGGCAGCGGAGGATTCGCAGTCAGCGCCGCATCGGTAGACCCGCGCATCAAGGCAGTGGTCACAGCCAGCTTTTTCGATATGTCACGGGTCACGCAGAAGGGATTCGGAGAAGGGCTGACAGACGAAGAATGGTATGCCATGATCACGCCTCTTGCGCAGCAGCGCTATGTGGACTTTGAAGAGACCCATCAGGCGCTGGGACCGAGAACCAATATCTTACAGGTGTCTGACGCGCAGGATCCGCTGGAAAGAGAATTCTCGGAGTTTTATAACACACAGAGAGGCTATCATCCCAATTCCATCGGGCATTTTACAGCCACCAGCACACTGGCTTTCGCCAACTTCCCGCTGCTTACCAATATCAAACGGATCTCGCCCAGACCGATCCTGATGATCGCCGGAGAAAACGCCGCTTCCAAAATGCTGACGGACGAGGCGTATGAACTGGCAGCCGAGCCGAAAGAAAAGGTGATCATGCCGGACTGCAATCATGTAGATCTGTATGATGATACAACGAAGATCCCGTTCGATAAGATCACGGAATTTTTCAGGGAGAATCTCTGCTCCCATTAGATTTAAGGTCAACGGAAATAAATTTGAGAGGTCAACCAAGATAAATTTAAGGTCAATGGAAACAAGAAAATAAGAATCACAGAGGTGACACGATATGGTAATGAATATCCGATTAAATAATGGCGTGGAAATGCCCATGGAAGGCTTTGGCGTATTTCAAGTGACGGATCTGGTCCAGTGCGAGCAGGCGGTTCTGGACGCCCTCAATACAGGGTATCGCCTGCTTGATACGGCAAGCTCTTATCAGAACGAAGAGGCAGTCGGAAACGCGATCCGCAGATCAGGCATCGCCCGGGAGGAGCTGTTTATCACGACAAAAGCCTATATCCACCAGATGGGCTATGAAAATACGAAGGCGGCTTTCGAGGAATCACTGAAAAAGCTGGGAGTATCCTATCTCGACCTGTACCTGGTGCACATGCCCTTCGGCGACTATTACGGCTCCTGGCGCGCAATGGAAGAGCTCTATAAAGAGGGAAAGATCCGCGCCATCGGCGTGTGTAACTTTAACTCCGCAAGACTGATGGATCTGTGCTTCAACGCAAAAGTAACTCCCCAGATCAACCAGATCGAGCTTCATCCCCATTACCAGCGGCGGGATGAATTAGAAATCATGGAGGAGCTTCATGTACAGCCCCAGGGGTGGGCGCCCTTTGCAGAAGGATTAAAAGGCATGTTCACAGAGCCGGTGCTCATGGAGATTGCGGCAAAGCATAAAAAGACAGCCGCGCAGGTCATCCTCAGATGGAATATCCAGAGAAATGTTATTGTAATCCCTAAGAGCGTTCACAAAGAACGTATGGAAGAAAACCTGGCGGTGTGGGATTTTGAACTGGACGCGGAAGATATGCGCAAGATCGCTTCGCTGGATAAAGGCTGCCCGTCTATGCTGGATACGGAAAAGCCGGACGAGGTGAGGAGAGTGTATGATTATCTGAAGAATCCGGTGGTGACCAGCCTGTAAAATGCTTTTGGGGCATTGAATGTATAGAAAGCAGGTATTAGCTTAAAGTGAGGATTGATTTTATAATAGAGGTGCAGAGAAAGTTGCACACTTTGGTCTGCGCCTGTATTTTGGACCACTAAAATAAAAGAATGGAGGATAAGATATGAAGAAATTAGCAGCAGTTTTACTTACACTTTTAATGACCATATCACTTGCGGCATGCGCTGGAAATGATCAGTCGTCAGAACAGACAGGACAGGGTACTGACCAGAATGAAAGCAGTTCGTCAGGGGAGGATTCCGCACAGGAAAATACAGCAGACGTTCCAGAAGCAGGCGGAGCGGATGGAGAGAAAATCTTAGTCGCATATTTCTCCGCAACCAATACAACAGAAGGCGTGGCGGAGCAGATTGCGGACGGACTTGGCGCTGATCTGTATGAAATCGTCCCGGAAGAGCCTTATACAGACAAGGATCTGGATTACAACGACGACAACAGCCGTACGACCATCGAGATGAACGATCCTTCTGCGCGTCCGACGATTTCCGGTTCCGTAGAAAATATGGATGAGTACGGGATCGTTTTCCTGGGATACCCGATCTGGTGGGGCGAGGCGCCCAGAATCATGAGTACCTTTATGGAAAGATATGATTTCTCCGGCAAAACCATTGTTCCCTTCTGCACATCTGGCGGCAGCGGCATCGGGTCCACCGCAGAGAAGCTTGCGGAGCTGACAGAGGGCGCTCAGTGGGTTGAAGGAGAAAGATTCAGTGGAAGCGCCTCCCGTGATGAGATTGCAGACTGGGTGAATGGTCTTGGTCTTAATATAACCGCAGAGTATCCGATAAAATCAAATGTCTTGGTCTTTGCCTGAATCCTGTGTTTTTGTTGTGTATCAAGGCAGACGATTGAGGTGTGCTGTCCTTTGCACACTGACGTTAGTTGGAGCATCGTGAAAAAACAAATCGTTGAGAAGAGTCTTATAGTTCTGCTTTAAGCAAAATTATACTTGACGCAGGAATCATCCCGAAATATGAAAAGCAAGTTTGTCTGAAAAAGGCGGCCATTCTTATACGCTGTGAAATCCTTTTCCGATGATTTCACTGGTGTTGGAGATCAGAATGAAGGCTTCTTTGTCATTCTCACGGATATAGTTCCTCAGGCGTACTGCCTGCACACGGTTCAGTGCGGTGAGGATAATGTACTTGTCCTTTCCGGAATAAGCGCCTTTGGCATGACAGACGCTGGCACTGCGTCCGAGGGTGTGGACAATAAAGTCACAGATCGGCTCCGGATGATCGCATACTACGTTGAAATATTTGGAAAGATTGAAACTTTCAATAAAAGTATCGATCATAAATGAGCGGATAGCGAGACCGAGAAGGGAATACAGTCCGGTCTCTATATCAAATACAAAGAATCCGGCTCCGGTGATCAGAGCGTCTGATATGAGCAGCGCGCGCCCGATATCAAAGCTGGAATATTTCTTTAGAATCATGGCAATGATATCCGTGCCTCCGCTGGATGCTCCGATATTAAAGAGTATGGCAGAGCCAAGTGCTGGGAGGGCAATGGCAAAACACAGCTCCAGCATGGGCTGGTCAGTAAAGGAACCATCCATTGGGAAAAAGCGCTCCATCGCCGAGAGAGAAACCGACAGAAGCATACTGCAGTATGCAGTCTTCGCGGCGAATTTTTTTCCGAGGATGAGCAGCCCGATCACAAGAAGGATCGTACTCATGACCAGGTTAAAATCTCCCGCGGAAATGATTCCGGTTTCTGCCACGAGGACAGCAAGACCGGTAATGCCGCCAAATGTAAAGTTATTTGTAAATTTGAAAAAATAAGTGCCTACAGCAATGAGGAGTGTGCTGAATGTCAGCATAAAAAAATATTGAAATTTGTTTTTCATTTATGCCTCCTGTTCTCCCGATTATAGGATGATATTAAGATTGTTTGTCCGTGAATTGGGAAACATTTTTTCTTCTGTGCGACAGAGGAGAAAATGAATAAAGTATGATCTACCCGAATTGTAATCTTTGGAATATGAAAAGTCAACGCATTAAGATTATATCGAAGGGAGAGAATATCCATAGAAGAAGATCCATAAACGCGGCCGGCATAACAGGTGCGGGCAGTATACGTGGATGCCGGAGGCGGCACAGGAGATATTTCTCAGATCAGGAGGATTCAGACCATGGACAGACAGTTACTTATAAGAGATATATTTGCAAGGGAGATTCTGGACTCAAGGGGGAACCCCACCATCGAGGCGGAGGTGCTGACAGAAGAAGAAGTAATCGGAAGAGCCTCTGTCCCATCGGGAGCCTCTACCGGCAGGTTCCAAGCGGTGGAGCTTCGGGATCGAGAGGAACGCTATCATGGCAGGGGCGTAGAGACTGCCGTGGAAAATGTAAACAGCCAGATTGCCCATGCCGTCATAGGAATGAATGTGTTCGGGCAGGAGGAAATTGACCGGGCGCTGATCCGTGCCGACGGAAGAGCAGACAAGGGGAATATGGGGGCCAATGCCCTTCTGAGTGTATCCATGGCGGCAGCACGGGCGGCTGCCGCGGCTGTAAAAACCCCGCTGTACCGCTATCTCGGCGGTGTCCGTGCCGTAAAGATGCCCGTGCCCATGATGAATATATTAAATGGCGGCGTACATGCGGATAACACACTGGATATCCAAGAATTTATGATTGTTCCGGCAGGGGAAAAACTGTCTTTTCGGGAACAGCTTCGAATCTGTACGGAGGTCTATCAATCACTGAGGGAGGTTTTGAAAGAGAGAGGATTTCCGACGACGGTGGGAGATGAAGGCGGATTTGCACCGGACCTTAAGAATACCCACGAAGCGCTGAGGATGATCAGAGAAGCTGTAGAGTATTCGGGATACCGGCTGGGGCGTGATATCAGGATCGCGCTGGACGTGGCAGCGTCAGAGCTTTACGATCAGGAAAGGCAGGTTTATATTTTCCGAGGAGAAGGCCAGGAGCAGGAAGTGACCAGGACCATGGAAGAAATGATCGAATACTATGAAGAATTGATCTCAGAATTTCCGATCTGTTCCATAGAAGATCCCCTGGATCAGGAAGACTGGAAAGGATGGCAGGTTTTGACAGAGCGGATTGGCGGCAGGGTCCAGCTGGTGGGAGACGCTCTCTTTGTTACCAATGCAGAGCGTCTGAAAAAGGGCATCCGCCTGGGAGCGGCAAATGCGGTATTGATAAAGGTAAATCAGAGCGGGACTCTTACAGAGGCTTTTGAGGCGATCAAAACTGCCCAGGATGCCGGATACCGCACGATCATTTCACATCGTTCTGGGGAGACGGAGGATACTTTCATTGCAGATATCGCGGTGGCATTTAATACAGGACAGATAAAGGCAGGGGCACCCTGCCGTTCTGAGAGGGTGGCAAAGTATAACAGGCTGCTGCGGATTGAAGAACAGCTGGGGGAACCGAGTAGAGAAATCCATTGACAGGATAAAAAACATCCCGTATCATTGTATTAAATTTATAGTACAATGTGCGGGATCGTTTTATTTCCGCAGAAACGGAGGTTCATTCCATGTATGAAAAATTATCGAAGCGTGCCCTGCACTGCATGTATGCGGCAGGCATTGTGACAGGAACGGCTGTTCTGGCAGTAATAGGAGCAGTGAATTACTTCTGGATCTTTCCAGAGGACATTACAGCAGGCAAATGGATTTCGCTTATCCTGGCAGTATTGACACTGTTTGATATAGTGTTCAGCCCTTATTTTCGATACAACCGCTATCGCTACAGTATTAATGAGGAATGTATTGACATAATTGAAGGATATTTGTTTAGAAAACGTCATATCGTGCCTATCGAGCGCGTACATAAACTGCAGACGAAAAAAGGCCCTATTGACCAGATGTACGGTGTCGCAAAAGTCATTGTGACCACAGGGGGAGGAGATGTTACACTGGAGTTCCTTGAAGAGGAACGTGCGGATCAGATTGCGGAGAGCCTTAGAAAGAGGATTAATGAGATTGTGGCAGAGCAGAGGGGTGCGGGAGCAGACAGCTTCAGAAAAGGAAGGGTGGCGGAGTATGGAAAAGAAGAGAACAGATCAGCTGAAAAATAGACGGTTCCGCAGCCATATATCAATTATAATCGAACAGACAGGCGGTCTATTGATTGCGCTGCTGATTGTTTTTATTCCGTCCCTGCTGGAGAATATAGATGAGATTATGGAAGAAGGGATTGAATTTCTGGATGGCGGAGGTCTGCTGGTGAATCTTGGAGTTGTCCTGGTTTTTATCATAATCATTGTGCTTCAGCTTGTGGTCTGGTCAAAGACATACATATCGATTCAGGAAAATGCGATAGTAATTGAAAGGGACGCTCTTAATAAAAAGAAGAATACCATCAGCATTCATAGTATATCTAACATTAATATGGAGCAGAATCTTTTTGAAATGCTGATTGGGACGTGTAAAGTAAAAATGGATACAAACAGCCGCTCAACGGCGGATAGTACGGACGTGAAAATTGTACTGAAGAAGGCGGATGCCCTGTGGTTCAAGCAGGAAATCATGCGGAGAATACAGGATACAGAGAGCGGGTTTGAGAGGGATGATGTGCGCCTGGAAGAATGTTCGGGGAACGTTCTTGATAAGCGGCAGGCTTTAGACCAGAGTCAGCGGCAGGCTGGGCAGGTCTCCACCGGGATGTCAGCATTTCAATCGGAAGATTATGATGTGCGGGCGGATATGGCAGATATTTTACAGCATGGATTTTTCTCGGTAAATATCCTGTCTGTAATGGTGATTATCCTCGGTATTGCCGGGGCTGTGGGGACTGTTCTTGAAGTGCTGGGAAAACCGGATATGGCTGGCACTATACTTGGAGCGGCTTCGGGAATTCTGGTGACAGTGATTGTTGTACTGTCTGCTTTGTGGGATACGGTGAAAGATTTTGTAAGGTATTATGATTTTCGCGCGAAACGCCGGGGAAATAAGATTTATATTTGTTATGGATTTTTCAAAAAAGTCGAATACACGATCCCTGTGGATAAAATTCAGGCGCTCAAACTGCACCAGTCCCTTATCGCGCGCCTGGGGAACCGATACATGGCTGAGATCATCAACGTGGGTATGGGAGATGATCAAGAAGAGAAAAATTCTTTCCTTGTATTGTATGCATCGGAAAAGAAACTAAAAGAACAGCTTGCGATCCTGCTTCCGGAGTTTTTAGAAGCGGCAGGCGCGGAAGTAGAGATGCAGCCTGCCGCTGCATGGGCAGCGTGGATTTTTCCGGCGGCGGTCTATACTCTGGCAGTCGCCGGAACGGCAGCACTCTGCATGTTTGGGATGGAGGAGTACCGGCAGTGGGTCCTGCCGGGAGCGGCTGGCATGGAAGTGTGCCTGCTGATCGGAATGTTCTTGAAGTACCGTACTGACGGAGTTTTGGCAGGAAGAGAATTTCTTAAATTGTCCAGAGGATATTTCGCGAGGACTTATCTGATGGTGAGATACCAGAATATTCAATATGTCCATTTTTCGCAGAATCCGCTGGCCGGGTTGTGCGGAATACAGAAAGGGCAGATTCACCTGCTGGCTTCATCTGTCAATACATCGCATTCGGTTCCGTATTTTAAAGGAAACACACAAGAAATTATGAAAGAAGGGATGCTCCGTTGAGGACATCCCTTTTATAATCTCCGGGTTAGTGGTATACTATGGAAGTGATGAACAAAGACAAGGAGAGTAAGACATGAGTATAGACAACCTTACAGCGTATGAAGTATTACAGGAAAAGGATCTTGCTGACCTGAAGTCCCAGGGAGTGCTGCTGCGGCATAAAAAGAGCGGAGCGAGAGTCCTTCTAATGGAAAATGACGATGAGAATAAAGTATTTGCCATCGGCTTCCGCACGCCGCCGGCGGACAGCACAGGAGTGCCTCATATTATGGAACATTCGGTCCTCTGTGGTTCCCGGGAATTTCCGGTAAAAGACCCGTTCGTGGAGCTGGTGAAAGGCTCTCTGAATACGTTTTTAAACGCCATGACCTACCCGGATAAGACGGTGTATCCGGTGGCAAGCTGCAATGACAAGGATTTCCAGAATCTGATGCATGTGTATATGGATGCAGTATTCTATCCCAATATCTATCAGAGTGACAAGACATTCCGTCAGGAAGGCTGGAGTTATAAGCTGGATCATGCGGATGCTGACTTAGAAATAAGCGGTGTGGTCTACAATGAGATGAAAGGCGCGTTTTCCTCCCCGGAGGGTGTGCTGGACCGTGTAATTCTAAATTCCCTTTTTCCGGATACGTCCTATGCCAATGAATCCGGCGGAGACCCGGATGTGATCCCGGAGCTGACGTATGAACAATTCCTAGATTTTCACAGAAAATATTATCATCCCTCCAACAGCTATATCTATCTGTACGGAGATATGGATATGGAAGAGAAACTGCAGTGGCTGGATGAAAAGTATCTGTCGGATTTTGAGCGGGCTGAGGTGGATTCGGAGATCAAATTCCAGGAACCATTTGCTCAGATGAAAGAGATTGTGCAGGAATATTCCATAGCAAGCGATGAAAATGAGGAGGGGAATACCTATCTTTCCTACAATAAGGTGATTGGCACGTCCCTGGATGAAAAGCTTTATCTCGCCTTCCAGATCCTGGATTATGCGCTGCTGTCAGCGCCGGGCGCCCCGCTTAAAAAAGCACTTCTTGACGCGGGGATCGGGAAGGATATTATGGGGTCTTACGACAACGGGATCTATCAGCCGATTTTTTCTGTAATATCAAAGAATGCGGACATGGAACAGAAAGAAGCGTTTATCCGGGTGATAGAGGACACTCTGCGGGAGATTGCAGACAGTGGCGTGGATGAAAAGGCGCTGCGGGCAGGGCTTAATTATTACGAATTCCGGTTCCGTGAGGCGGATTATGGCAATTACCCACGGGGATTGATGTATGGGCTCCAAATTTTTGACAGCTGGCTTTATGACGAAGACAAGCCGTTTATCCATATGGAGGCAGTCCCCACATTCGAATTTTTAAAAGAGCAGGTGGGGACAGGGTATTTTGAGGAACTGATCCGAAAATATCTGCTGGACAACACCCATGGCGCGGTCGTGATCATACGTCCGGAACGCGGCCGCACCGCAAGGCTGGACAAAGAATCTGCAGCGAAACTCAGAGCATACAAAGAAAGCCTTTCTCCGGAGGAAATAGATGCTCTTGTGAAGGCGGCGGCAGAGCTTAAGGCCTACCAGGAGGAAGAGTCAGCGCCCGCTGATCTGGCGAAGATCCCTGTGCTTAGACGCGAAGATATTTCTCGGGAAATCACACCGGTCTTCAACACAGAAATGGATGCAGATGGTGTAAAGATGATACACCACAATGTAGAGACCAATGGTATTGGGTATGTGACATTGATGTTTGACCTGTCCGGCATTGAGGAAAAGATGCTGCCCTATGCAGGGATTCTACAAAGTGTTCTGGGTATTATTGACACGTCAGGATATGAATATGGCGAACTATTTAATGAGATTAATATTCACACCGGCGGGATCGGCACTTCCCTGGAACTATATGCGGACGTTACAAAGGTGAAAGAAAAAGAGTTCCGGGCTGTATTTGAGATAAAAGGAAAAGCACTGTATCCTAAGATGAATGTACTTTTCTCTATGATGAAGGAGATTTTGATGGAGTCCAGGCTGAATGATGAGAAGCGCCTAAAAGAGATCCTTTCCATGCTCAGGTCCAGGCTGCAGATGTCGTTCCTTTCATCCGGGCATACGACCGCGGCCCTGCGTGCCCTGTCTTATACTTCACCGATCGCTAAGTTTAAGGATGACACCGACGGTATCGGATTTTATGAGGTTGTAAAAGCGATTGAAGAAGATTTTGAAGGGCAGAAGGATGAACTGATCCGAAATTTGAAAGAAATCTCCCGAAAGATATTCCGTGCAGATAACATGATGGTCAGCTACACTTCCTCAGAAGAAGGAATTGCGCCAATGAAAGAGGCATTCGGTGCAGTGCGGAAAGGATTGAATGATCGTGCAGATGATCGGGGGGACCATGCGGAGACCGGCTTAAGAGCCGCATCCAGTGCCCCGGGAGAGCCGGCTTGTGTGATCCACTGCCATAAACGCAATGAAGGTTTCAAGACATCCTCAAAAGTACAGTATGTGGCGAGAGCCGGCAATTTTATTGATGGCGGCGCAGAATACACGGGCGCGCTTCAGATACTAAAAGTGATATTGAGTTATGATTATCTTTGGCAGAATGTCCGTGTCAAGGGAGGGGCGTATGGCTGCATGAGCAGTTTTAACCGTATTGGAGAAGGATATCTGATTTCCTACCGTGACCCTAACCTTGAGAAAACGATGGAAATTTACGAAGGAGTTGTGGACTACCTCAATGACTTTCATGTAGATGACAGGGACATGAACAAGTTCATCATCGGTACAATCAGTAACATTGACCGGCCTTTGAATCCTTCAGCAAAAGGTAACCGTTCCATGAGTCTGTATATGAGCCGTGTAACAGAAGAAATGCTGCAAAAGGAGCGGGAGCAGATTCTGACAGCTGATCAGGGAGATATCCGCGCGCTGGCAGAGGTGCTGAAGGCGATGCTGGATTCCGGGCTGGTCTGCGTGATCGGGAGCGAAGAGAAGATTGAAGAGTGCAGGGAGATGTTTGATGAAGTGAGGACACTGAGCTAATTGTCAGAATATTCTCCCCGATGGGGTCAGACCCCTTTCCAAAGGGGTCTGACCCCGTTCACAGAAAATTCACAAAAGGAGCACATATGAAAGAGAATTTTAAATCTGGATTTGTTACATTGATCGGCAGGCCGAATGTAGGGAAATCTACGTTAATGAATCATCTGATCGGACAGAAGATAGCGATTACGTCCAACAAACCACAGACAACCCGCAACCGGATTCAGACAGTTTTGACTACAGAAGACGGGCAGATTGTGTTTGTGGATACTCCGGGTATCCATAAGGCGAAGAATAAGCTTGGAGAGTACATGGTGAATATTGCGGAACGTTCCCTGAATGAAGTGGATGTGGTTCTCTGGCTGGTGGAGCCGTCTACTTTTATTGGAGCGGGCGAGCGGCATATTATCGATCAGTTGAAAAAGGTTCGAACACCGGTTATTCTTGTGATCAACAAAATTGATATGGTGAAAAAGGAAGATCTGCTTCCGGCCATCGATCTGTATCGGAAGGAATATGATTTCGCGGAGATCGTGCCGGTATCTGCAAGGAGCGGCGATAATACGGACGAGCTGGTGAAGGTGATTTTAAAGTATCTTCCCTACGGGCCGCAGTTCTACAACGAAGACACTGTGACGGATCAGCCGGAGCGGCAGATTGTGGCTGAGCTGATTAGAGAGAAGGCCCTCCACTGCCTGAATGAAGAGATTCCGCACGGGATTGCTGTGGCGATTGACAGGATGAAGATGGAGCGAAAGGTAATGCATATTGATGCCACGATTATCTGTGAACGTGATTCACACAAAGGAATCATTATCGGAAAACAGGGCACCATGCTCAAGAAGATCGGCAGCACAGCAAGATACGAGATTGAGCGTCTGCTGGACTGCCGCGTGAACCTGAAGCTGTGGGTTAAAGTGCAGAAGAATTGGCGGGACAGCGATTACCTGATGAAGAATTTTGGATATCGGGAAGATGAATAACGGAGAAAAAGATGGCTGCAAGATCTAATCTGCCCGCATCAAAAGTAAGGGGAAAATAGCAGTAGAATATTGTATGTCAAGGGATTTTCAGTTAAAATAATATGGTATTTTTTATGCAGTATAGTGTTTATCGAATCGGAGAACCTAGTTTATATAATTTGGTTTTCGGGTATCTTATCAGAATACAGGGATAGATGTTTGGAGACAAATCACGTAAGACGAGGTGAGCTGATGCGGGACACATACTGGGAACAGTTTATGATGAGCGGAAAGATAGAAGACTATCTGAGTTATAAAAATAGCGTGACAAAGAGCGTAAAAAGCGGACAGGCCCATAGTAAAAGTGAGAAAGAAAAAAAGCCGGATGGATCAGCGGCGGAGGAAACACTCTGTCAAAATGAAGGTACAGGGCAGAAAGGAATTATGTGAATCAGATTGTGCTGACAGGCATGGTGCTGTCCACTATGCCGGTGGGAGAATATGACCGGCGGGTGGTCATACTGACAAAAGAACAGGGAAAGATCTCTGCATTTGCAAAGGGATCGCGGCGGCCAAACAGCCCGCTTGTAGGTGCGGTGAACCCATTTTCATTTGGCGAGTTCACAATGTACGAGGGACGGAGTTCTTATACGATTCAGTCTGTCAGCATTTCGAACTATTTTGCAGAGCTGAGGGCAGATATTACTGCGGCTTATTATGGCTTCTATTTTCTGGAATTTACGGATTATTATACGAAAGAATTCAATGACGAACGGGACATGCTGAAACTTCTCTATCAAACGCTGCGTGCGCTGCTTAATCCGCGTATTCCCAATCTGCTTATCCGCTGTATATTCGAGCTGAAAGCGCTGACGATCAATGGACAGGCCCCCCAGGTATTCCAGTGTGTCATATGCGGGGACAAAGAACGCTCTACTGTGTTCAGTGCTGTAAAGGGCGGTCTGGTATGTGGCGAGTGCGGCAGAGATGTGATAGACGGAATGATGCTGGATAACTCGACTATATATAGCATGCAATATATAGAATCCAGCACGATAGAAAGGTTATATACATTTACAGTGACAGACAAAGTACTTAAGGAGCTGAGTAAAGTTATGGAACGGCTTATGGAGATTTACGTAAATAAAAGATTCAAATCATTAGAAATATTGGAGACTCTGCTTTGAAATGCTGCTTGAAAGAACATAACATTGGTTTACAGCGTAACAGTGCCAATCGCTGCGCGGAAGTACATAAGAAAAAGAGGGCAGATATATGAGCTTAGAGAAACTGACACAGACAGGGCTGATACATGAAATTGAAGATGTTTCGGCAGGTCCCCATAGCAGCAAATTTTGTTTTGTATTGGGGGCAGGAGCATCTAAGACATCGGGGATAAAAACAGGGCAGGAGCTTGTCGATATCTGGGAAAAGGAAATGCTGGAAAGAAACCAGGCGGCACATTCAGCATGGAAACAGGCGAATGGGATTACGGAAAAGAATAAATATAGTTTTTACAGCCAGTACTACGAAGAACGCTATAAAAAACGGCCTATGGACGGCTTGAACTTTCTTGAAAAGATGATGGAAAATGTACATCCTAATGTAGGATATGTAGTTCTTGCCCACCTGCTCGCTGCCAGTGTCCATAACGTAGTAATTACTACGAATTTTGACCATCTTATTGAAGATGCATTGAATTATTATGAGAAATCAATGCCGTTAGTGATAGGGCATGAGAGCCTTGCGCATTACATAACGAAAGAAATTACACGGCCGACGATTATAAAAATACACAGAGACCTTTTGTTTGACCCGAAAAATACAGCAAAGGATGTAGGGGTTCTGCATGAGTCATGGGAAAAAGCCCTGGATATCGTATTCTCTGAGTTTCATCCTATATTTATCGGATATGCCGGAAATGATAAAAGTCTGATGGACTATCTGATAAAAAATAAAGAGAAATTCTGTTCGGGCAAATGGAAGTTCCCTTATTGGACATTTTACAAATCAGACATTGTTCCGGAAGGACAGGTAAAAGAATTTTTGGAAGGGACAGATGGATATTACATAAACTGCAATGGATTTGATGAACTGCTGTGCCTGCTGGGGGCTGAGACAGGGTATCAGATGCCTACGGAAAAGGTCTTCTTAGAAGATACAAGAATCAGGTACCATAAATTGTGTGAAGCATTTCAAAGCATAGTATCCGCGAAAGATTCCGATAAGAAGCGGGAAGGGGAACCGGCAGGAAAAGGCCAGGTGGCGGATACGGTGGGCGAGGCGGTCCAGAAAATTACCAGCCAGTCGGAACTTGACCAGGATTATATAAAAGCGAATATATTACATAATGAAGGGAAATATGACGAATCTCTTAAAATAAGAAGAATTTTAGCAGCCAAAGAGCCTGAGAATGCGAAGTACCATGACAATTTATCTACCACTCTGCACGAAATGGGAAGGTATAAAGAAGCGGAAGAAGAAGCCCGAAAAGCTGTGGAGCTGGAGCCTGAAAATGCGCGTTATCATGATAACTTATCAACAACTCTGCATGAGATGGGAAGGTATGAAGAAGCAGTAGAAGAATCGAGAAAAGCCACAGAACTGGAGCCTGAAAATGCAGATTATCATGACAGCTTGTCCACGACTCTGCATAAAATGGGGCGATATGAGGAGGCAGAAAAAGAGTCGAGAAAAGCTGTAAATCTGGAGCCTGAAAATGCGAGTTATCATGATGGACTGGGAATAACTCTGCATGAAATGGGGAGATACGGCGAGGCAGAAAAAGAAGCGCGCAGAGCAGTTGAGCTGGAGCCTGAAAATGCGCGTTATCATGACAGCCTGTCTACGACTCTGCATAAAATGGGCAGGTATGATGAGGCCGAAGCGGGATCAAGAAAAGCTGTTGCAATAGAACCCAGAAACGCAGTGTATCATAATAATCTGGGAATAACGCTGCATGAAATGAAAAGATATGAAGAAGCGAAAGAAGAAAAGAAAAAAGCAGTGGAACTGGCCCCTGAAAAGGCACGTTATCATAACAGTCTCGGTTTAACACTGGATGCGATGAAAAATTACGGAGAAGCCGAGAAGGAATTGAGGAAAGCCGCGCAGCTGGCGCCGGAGAATGGAAAGTATCAAAATGATTTGAAGAACTTTTTTAATAGAGAAAAATAGATGAGCACAGCGATTCGCAGTGGGTGAAGAGATGGAAGGCAGACTATAGAAGCGGCAGCCATATTTGGAAAACAGGCATAAGGAAATCATTTTTGATTATGGCGGTCTGATTCATGCTCCTGTATCTCTTGAAAAATACGGAAGTACCCGGTATAATAAGTAGCGATTGAAAAAAGAATGTGAGGAACATAA
This sequence comes from uncultured Lachnospiraceae bacterium, assembly GCA_959022495.1. Classification (GTDB taxonomy): domain Bacteria; phylum Bacillota; class Clostridia; order Lachnospirales; family Lachnospiraceae; genus Mediterraneibacter. The sequence continues at coordinate 27,353 of CAUEYX010000017.1, forward strand.
CTATGGTTGAAAAGACAATGGATAAGATTGTAGCCCTCGCCAAATCCCGCGGATTTGTGTATCCGGGCTCGGAGATCTACGGCGGGCTTGCGAACACATGGGATTATGGCAATCTTGGCGTGGAGCTGAAGAATAATGTAAAAAAAGCATGGTGGAAAAAGTTTGTACAGGAGAATCCTTACAATGTAGGTGTTGACTGTGCAATCCTGATGAATCCGCAGACTTGGGTGGCTTCCGGACATTTGGGCGGGTTCAGCGATCCGCTGATGGACTGTAAAGAATGCCATGAACGTTTCCGTGCGGATAAATTGATCGAGGACTACTGTGAGGAAAAGGGGATTGCGCTGGAAGGCTCTGTTGACGGATGGTCACAGGAGCAGATGACAGCGTTTATCGAGGAGCACCAGATCCCATGTCCTACATGCGGCAGGCATAATTTTACGGACATCCGCCAGTTCAACCTGATGTTCAAAACATTCCAGGGAGTAACGGAGGATGCAAAAAATACCGTTTATTTAAGGCCGGAGACTGCGCAGGGGATCTTTGTGAATTTTAAGAATGTACAGCGCACCTCCAGGAAGAAGCTTCCTTTCGGTATTGCTCAGATCGGTAAATCTTTCCGAAATGAGATTACGCCAGGTAATTTTACATTCCGTACCAGAGAGTTTGAGCAGATGGAACTTGAGTTCTTCTGTAAGCCGGATACGGACCTTGAATGGTTTAATTACTGGAAGAGTTTCTGCCTGAACTGGCTGTCCTCTCTTGGCCTGAAGGAGGAAGAGGTACGCTACCGCGACCACGATAAAGAGGAGTTGTCCTTTTACAGCAAAGCGACCACTGACGTGGAATTTCTTTTCCCATTTGGATGGGGGGAATTGTGGGGGATTGCAGACCGTACAGATTATGACCTGACACAGCACCAGAATGTATCGGGGCAGGATCTCACATATTTTGATGATGAAGCAAAGGAAAAATATATTCCGTACGTAATCGAACCGTCTCTCGGCGCGGACCGTATGGTTCTGGCATTCTTGTGCAGTGCGTATGACGAGGAGAATATCGGTACCGAAGAAAAGCCGGATATGCGTACAGTTCTTCATTTCCATCCGGCGCTGGCCCCGGTGAAAATCGGTGTGCTGCCGCTGTCTAAGAAGCTCAATGAGGGAGCGGAGAAGATCTATGCAGAGCTGTGTAAATATTATAATTGTGAGTTCGATGACCGCGGCAATATCGGGAAACGTTACCGCCGTCAGGATGAGATCGGGACACCGTTCTGTGTGACTTATGACTTTGAGTCAGAAGAAGATGGAGCTGTTACGGTACGTGACCGTGATACAATGGAGCAGGAGCGGGTTAAGATCGAGGATCTGAAAGCATATTTTGAGAAAAAATTTGAATGGTAATTATTCGGGGACGTAGTAAAATCCGATTTTACTACGTCCCCAAATAAAAATGATTACGTCCCGGATTGAATTTTACCCTGTCCCAAACTATGAAAGGGGTGACAGGATGCCGCGTACCGCACGCAAAAGAAGCAGCACGGATTTATACCATGTGATTGCAAGAGGGATTAATAAAGAGCCTATTTTTAAACAGAAAAGAGAAAAGAACAATTTCATAAGACTTCTTCAGAAGCATCTTAAAGATCGTGATATTGAAATATATGCGTATGTTATTATGTCTACGCATTTTCATATTCTGATTCGCGTTGATCTGAAACTCTTATCTAGTTACTTAGCCATTGTCTTGGCAGAATTTGCAGAATATTACAACTTTAAACACAATCGAAACGGGCATGTTTTTCAGGATAGATTTAAAAGTGAATGTGTGGAAACACAGCAGTATTTCTGGAATTGTATTAGATATATTCATATGAATCCGGTTAATGCCAATATAATAAAAACACCTTTGAATTATACTTTTTCAAGCCTTAAAGAATATGAATCGGGAAAAAGTCGGATAATACATCCTAAAGCAATAGAAGTTTACAGGTCAGAATTTACAGATTTTAACGAATTTCTTACTTTTCACAAAAAGGCACAGAGTCAGGTTTTTATTGATATACCGGAAGAGGTGGAAGGGCAGCTTGTAAAGGTGGCATTAAATCTTCTTAATCAAGAGGCATATTTAAAGGGACTTGAGGGACCTCATGAGATCATTGAAAGCCTAGAAATGAGACGCCAGTATAAACAAAAACTTCAGAAAGAATTAAGGATATCAAAAGCAAAATCTGAGCGATTGTATCAATGTGTGAAAAGTTGTATAATTGAAAAATAGTATAAATGGGACAGGGTAAAATTGAATCCGGGACGTAGTGAAATTCGATTTTACTACGTCCCCAAACAAAAAAGAAAGGCGGCTATCATGGAGAAGAATAATATATGGAACACATACAGCAGTGAGCAGTTAAAAGAATTAGAAGACATTAATCAAAGGTATAAGTCCTGCCTGGATGCCGGCAAGACAGAACGCGAATGCGTGGAGCTGAGCATCCGAATGGCCGAGGCGGCAGGATACCGCAGGCTGACAGAGGTAATGACGGCGGGAGACCGCTTAAAAGCCGGAGACAAAGTCTATGCCGTAAATATGGATAAGATGCTGGCCCTGTTCCGCATTGGCAGCCAGCCGATTTCAGCTGGCATGAATATTCTGGGGGCGCACATTGACTCTCCGCGTATCGATATAAAGCAGAATCCACTCTATGAAAATGAAGGGTTCGCTTATCTCGATACACATTACTATGGCGGTATCAAAAAATATCAGTGGGTGGCACAGCCGCTTTCCCTCCACGGGGTCATTGTGAAAAAGGACGGCACAGTTCAAAAGGTAAATATCGGGGAAGCGGAGGATGATCCGGTCTTTGTAATCACAGATCTGCTCGTACATCTCGCACAGGAGCAGCTTGAGAAAAAGGCATCCAAGGTCATTGACGGAGAGAAACTGGACCTTCTTATAGGCAACCGTCCCGCAGATGAAGTGATAGAAGAACTGGCGGCAGAGAACAGCGGGGATGGAGCCCGGGAGAAATCCAAAGATATAGCCGCTCAGAAAGAAGCTGTCAAAGCGAATATCCTGAATCTTTTAGAAGAAACGTACGGTATGGATGAAGAAGATTTCCTTTCCGCGGAGCTGGAGATTGTTCCAGCAGGCCGGGCAAGAGACTGCGGTTTTGACCGCAGCATGATCCTTTCCTATGGCCAGGACGACCGTGTGTGCGCATTCACCTCACTTTTTGCTATGCTGGATGTAGATGAAGCGGAAAAGACAGGCTGCTGCCTTCTGGTGGATAAAGAAGAGATCGGCAGTGTGGGCGCGACCGGAATGCATTCAAAATTTTTCGAAAATACAGTGGCAGAACTGGTGGCGCTCACCGAGGGTGAATCCGAGCTGAAGGTAAGGAGAGCCCTGATGAATTCCCACATGCTCTCATCAGATGTAAGCGCGGGGTACGATCCCATGTATGCGGAAGCATTTGAAAAGAGAAGCTCTGCATTTTTAGCAAAAGGCATCACGTTCAACAAATTCACCGGAAGCCGGGGAAAATCAGGGTCCAATGATGCCAATGCAGAATATATTGCTGCGCTGAGAAAAACTATGGACGACGCGGGCGTTGCCTATCAGTTTGCCGAACTTGGAAGGGTAGACCTTGGCGGGGGCGGCACGATTGCCTACATCATGGCAAATTACGGGATGGAAGTGATTGACAGCGGTGTCGCCGTGCTGAATATGCACGCTCCCTATGAAGTTTCCAGCAAGGCAGATGTGTATGAAGCAGTGAAGGGGTACCGGGCATTTCTGAAAATGTAACAGATACCCCCTCATGAAATAGAGCGTGAATTTACCGTGCTGTTCCGCCACGAAGAACAGCCTTCCGGCTCTGGCAGATGAACGCTTCCAATTATATCCAGACATATCCTGTACGATTCCCGGGATTTATCGTTGCGGCATATCCAGGCTTATGATAAAATAACGGTATCTTACAAAAGGGGGAATTCTTATGAAGAAACAATTATGCGCGCTTCTTGCAGGTGCTGCCATGCTGTCCCTGACTGCGTGCGGCGGTGGGAAAGAAGTACAGAATGCCGCTTCTGCTACTCTGGAGCAGAACGGAGTGACGATGACCATGTCTTTTGACGCGAAGGGTGATGTAGTGACAAAGATCACTCAGGAGTCCGTAATTGACCTGTCCGGTTATACGGATGAAATGATCGATGAGATCAATGCTACCGTGGAGACAGCAAAAGAGACTTACGCCGCGCTGGATGGCGTCGAGTACAGCTGTGAGGAAGAGGACGGGAAGCTTGTAGAGACGATCGTGATTCCGACAGATAAAGAGACACTGCAGAATGTAGTTGACCAGGGGCTGCTCCCTGTGGATGATGAAAATGTCACACAGCTTTCTCTGAAAGCGACGACAGAGAATCTGGAAGACTCAGGCTGGACGGTCACTACCGCGGATTAAAACAGCACAGGCTGAGAAGTGGTTTATAACACTGTGAACACCTTGCATATAAAGATGCTTTTTCTGTGAAGAACCTGATTCATGAAAAGAGCATCTTTTTCTGTTCGAAATCCGATAAAGATGTTGTCTGATTTTGGTAAAGATTATGCATATTTACGGACAAAACGCTTGACGCATGTCTGCAAAACCATTAGAATATTATATGCGAATTATTGCGAAAATATTTGCAAATTTTTTGAGGAGGTCATTGGAACATGGCAACAAAATGGGTTTATATGTTCACAGAAGGTAACGCAACGATGAGAAACCTTCTTGGTGGCAAGGGCGCCAACCTCGCAGAGATGACAGGTCTGGGACTCCCGGTACCACAGGGATTCACTGTTACGACAGAGGCTTGTACACAGTATTACGAGGATGGCAGACAGATTAACGACGAGATTATGTCACAGATCATGGAGGCTATGACAAAGCTCGAGTCTATCACAGGAAAGAAATTCGGGGACAAGGAGAATCCGCTTCTCGTTTCTGTTCGTTCCGGCGCGAGAGCTTCTATGCCCGGTATGATGGATACGATCCTGAATCTTGGTCTGAATGAGGAAGTTGTAGAGACTCTGGCAGAAGCGTCAGGCAACCCGCGCTGGGCTTGGGACTGCTACAGAAGATTCATCCAGATGTACTCTGACGTCGTTATGGAAGTCGGCAAGAAGTACTTCGAAGAGCTCATCGATAAGATGAAAGAAGAGAAGGGCGTTACACAGGATGTTGAGCTGACAGCTGAGGATCTGAAGGTTCTGGCAGGACAGTTCAAGGATGAATATAAAGAGAAGATCGGTTCTGATTTCCCGGCTGACGCGAAAGAGCAGCTGATCGGAGCTGTTAAGGCTGTATTCCGTTCCTGGGACAACCCGAGAGCAAATGTATACCGTCGCGATAATGATATCCCGTATTCCTGGGGAACAGCTGTCAACGTACAGATGATGGCATTCGGAAACATGGGCGATGACTGTGGTACTGGTGTTGCGTTCACACGTGATCCTGCTACAGGAGCGAACGGGCTCTTTGGTGAGTTCCTTACAAATGCACAGGGCGAGGACGTTGTTGCCGGCGTTCGTACACCGATGCATATCTCCGAGATGGAAGAGAAATTCCCGGAAGCTTTCGCGCAGTTCAAAGATGTATGCAAAACTCTGGAGACACACTACAGAGATATGCAGGATATGGAGTTTACCGTAGAGCACGGCAAGCTGTTCATGCTTCAGACACGTAACGGAAAGAGAACCGCACAGGCAGCCCTGAAGATCGCATGCGACCTTGTTGACGAGGGTATGAGAACGGAGGAAGAAGCTGTTGCAATGATCGATCCGCGTAACCTTGATACACTGCTTCACCCGCAGTTCGACGCAGCTGCGCTGAAAGCTGCAACACCGATGGGCAAAGCGCTCGGCGCTTCACCCGGAGCGGCATGCGGTAAGATTGTATTCACAGCTGACGATGCAGTTGAGTGGGCTGCAAGAGGCGAGAAAGTTGTGCTTGTACGTCTTGAGACATCACCGGAGGATATCACAGGAATGAAATCTGCTCAGGGTATCCTTACAGTACGCGGCGGTATGACTTCACACGCAGCCGTTGTCGCGCGTGGAATGGGTACATGCTGTGTATCCGGATGCGGTGACATCGTGATGGATGAGGCAAATAAGAAATTTACCCTTGCAGGGAAAGAGTTCCACGAAGGAGACCCGATCTCCATCGATGGATCTACAGGTAACATCTACGACGGCATCATCCCGACAGTAGACGCTACGATCGCAGGGGAGTTCGGACGTATCATGAGCTGGGCTGACAAATACAGAACAATGAAGGTACGTACAAATGCTGATACACCGGCAGACGCAAGAAAAGCACGTGAGCTCGGCGCTGAGGGTATCGGACTCTGCCGTACAGAGCATATGTTCTTCGAGGGCAACAGAATCGACGCTTTCCGCGAGATGATCTGCTCTGAGACAGAGGAAGAAAGAGAAGCTGCACTTGAGAAGATCCTGCCGGAGCAGCAGGGAGACTTTGAGAAGCTGTACGAGGCTCTTGAGGGACACCCGGTTACAATCCGTTTCCTTGATCCGCCGCTTCATGAGTTCGTTCCGACAGAGGAAGAGGATATCAAGAAACTGGCTGACGCTCAGGGCAAGACTGTTGAACAGATCAAAGCCATCATTGACAGCCTGCATGAGTTCAACCCGATGATGGGTCATCGTGGATGCCGTCTGGCGGTAACATATCCGGAAATCGCTAAGATGCAGACAAAGGCTGTTATCCGTGCGGCGATCAATGTTCAGAAAGCTCATCCGGGCTGGAAGGTACAGCCGGAGATCATGATCCCGCTTGTTGGCGATATCAAAGAGCTCAAGTATGTGAAGAAATTCGTTGTTGAGACAGCAGACGCTGAAATCGAAGCAGCAGGCAGCGACCTTGTATACGAAGTTGGTACAATGATCGAGATCCCGAGAGCTGCTCTTACAGCAGACGAGATCGCGGCAGAGGCAGATTTCTTCTGCTTCGGTACAAATGACCTTACACAGATGACATACGGATTCTCCCGTGACGACGCTGGTAAGTTCCTTGACGCTTACTATGACGCGAAGATCTTTGAGAACGATCCGTTCGCTAAGCTGGATCAGACAGGTGTCGGCAAGCTGATGAAGATGGCGATCGATCTTGGAAAACCGGTTAATCCGAAACTCCACATCGGTATCTGCGGCGAGCACGGCGGAGATCCGAGTTCTGTTGAGTTCTGCAACAAGATCGGACTTGACTATGTATCCTGCTCACCGTTCCGTGTGCCGATCGCAAGACTGGCAGCGGCTCAGGCAGCAATCGCTCAGAAGAAAGCGTAATCAACGTATCGTTCCTGTACAGGAATGCCCATTCTGCTGATGTAGAATGAACTTTATAAAAAAATCAGACCTCCGGTTTAGGGCCGGGGGTCTTTTTTCTCACAGAAAGTTCTATGTTGTTACAATGTGTTTTTACAAAAAGAAAATAGGAGATCTTATTGTGCATCTTTTGGCGGAAGTTCCCCGTCGATTAATTCTTCGTATGTGACATTGAAGATTTCACACAGTGCTTTCAGTTCAATGTCTGTTACATATCTTTTGTTCGTTTCGATCCGTGTAATGACATTCTTATCCATATCATAGCCTGCCAGCTGTAGTTTATAAGCGAGAAGACGCTGTGAGATATGATGGGATTTTCTAAGCTCGATCAAATTTTTCGCTATTAAGTTTTTCTGTCCTGTGGATGTTTTGGGTTTTGGCATTTTCTTGTCCTCATCTTTCTAAAAAGTCTCATTTTTTGCACCATTTTTATTGATTTTATAATTAGCGGATTTTATAATCGGTTGTAAAAGTGATACAAAAAGGGGCAGAATTATAAAAAATCAAAGAAATGTTGACAAACTATGAAGAGACAGAAAAAAGAATGGAAAGAACTATGGGAAAAAGAGCAGCGGGCAGGACAGGGAAATGGAGAAAATATATGGCAGTGACTGTGGGGATATTTTTGGGGGTATCTGCCCTGGCGGGGATACAGTTTTTGTTGTGCCGGGGGGATGCATGTTATAGAGAGTGCGCGGATGGCCGCAGCGGCGTCCCTGACGCAGTGAGCAGCCGTATGGTGAACGGAGAATGCTGTCTGGACGTAGTGGCCAATTCGGATACGATTGAAGACGAGGAAGAGTTCGCCCGGACAGTGGTACAGATGTGCAGGGATAACTCATTCCATTCGATGCGCCTGTCCACAGACCAGGCCGGTTATCCCTGCCGTCTGGAAATCAGCGTCTATTTCTACCGGGAAGATGTCAATGTGATGGAGCCGGTATTCAAAATATATTTTGAACCGCCAAAGAGCGGAGGCGGGCAGGATGAAATAGAGAAAATGCAGTATAACATATTAGACGATGCAGGAAAATACAAGCTTTATATAGATGAGAAAGAAATTTCATGTTATGATAAATAACAGGCTGATCTGAGGAAAAAGGAGGAAAACTGGGAAGAACCCGGTGCCGGAGTGCAGGCGGCAGTATTCGAAAAAGTAAAAAGAAAAGGAGATTAACAACAATGGCAGACAGAATTATGCTGAATGAGACATCTTATCACGGCGCAGGCGCAATTCAGGAAATCGCGGCAGAGGCAGAGGCGAGAGCATACAAAAAGGCGTTTGTTTGTTCGGACCCCGACTTGATGAAATTCGGAGTAACAAAAAAGGTGACAGATGTGCTTGACAATGCGGGACTTGCTTATGAAATTTATTCTGATATCAAAGCGAATCCCACAATTGAGAACGTACAGCACGGCGTGCAGGCTTTTAAAGAGGCAGAGGCGGATTACATCATTGCAATTGGCGGCGGTTCTTCTATGGACACGGCTAAAGCGATCGGCATTATCATCACAAACCCGGAGTTTGAGGATGTGAGAAGCCTTGAGGGCGTGGCGCCGACGAAGAACCCGTGTGTGCCGATCATCGCCGTACCCACCACGGCAGGCACAGCGGCTGAGGTGACCATTAACTATGTGATTACGGACGTGGAGAAAAAGAGGAAATTTGTGTGTGTTGATCCCCATGATATGCCGGTTATTGCTATCGTGGACCCGGATATGATGGCCTCCATGCCAAAGGGACTTACCGCTTCCACAGGAATGGATGCTCTGACACATGCTATTGAAGGGTATACGACAAAGGCGGCGTGGGAGATGACAGATATGTTCCACCTGAAAGCGATTGAGATCATTTCCAGATCCTTGAGAGGCGCGGTTGCCAATGAAAAAGAAGGCAGGGACGGAATGGCCCTGGGACAGTATATCGCGGGCATGGGCTTTTCGAACGTAGGACTGGGCATTGCCCACTCAATGGCCCATACGCTGGGCGCGGTATATGATACGCCGCACGGTGTGGCATGCGCGATGATGCTTCCGATTGTCATGGAGTATAATGCGGACTGCACAGGGGAAAAGTACCGTGAGATCGCGAGAGCCATGGGAGTCAAAGGCGTGGATGAGATGTCAGTGGAAGAGTACAGGAAAGCAGCCGTTGACGCTGTGCGGAAGCTCTCAGTTGACGTGGGGATACCGACAAAGCTGGAAGCGGTCAAAGAAGAGGATCTGCAGTTCCTCGCGGAGTCCGCGCACGCGGACGCGTGTGCGCCGGGTAATCCGAAAGACGCGGATGTAGAAGACCTAAAAGCCTTGTTCCGCAGGATCATGTAAAAGTCCCGTTTCGCGGGATCGTGTACTGACATGGAGCGCGGGACGGATGTGGGGAGACCTTTTTCGGGGAGGCGCGGATGCGCCGGACCCGGGAAAGGTCTTTTTTCTTCTTACGTACTGGACGGAATGCCTTGGAAGAGGTAAAATCATAGTATGAAACTGGCAGCGCCAGAGAAGGGAGATGACCGGATGAGATCATTTGTCTATATGATCAGAGACCGCGCGGGAATTCATGCGAGACCGGCGGGAATCGTGGTAAAAGAGGCGAAGAAGTACAGTTCCCAAATCACAGTCAGCTTAAGCGGCAGGAGCGCGGATGCGAAAAAACTGACAGAGCTTATGTCCATGGGAATCAAATATGGAGATGAGATTACAGTGGAAGTGAACGGAGATGATGAAGAGGCTGCGGGTACAGCGATAGAAACTGTGTTGAAAGAACGTCTGTAAAGAGGGAGGAAGTTATGGGAAATCTTTGGCATGATATCAGTGAAGAGAGGATATTTCCGACAGATTTTATATCCGTGATCGAGATATCCAAAGGGAGCAAGAAGAAATATGAGCTGGATAAAGAAACGGGGTATATTATACTGGACAGGGTCCTTTATACTTCGACACACTATCCCATGAATTATGGGTTCATCCCGCGTACACTGGGGGATGACGGAGACCCTCTGGATGTGCTTGTCATGTGTTCAGAACCGCTGGAACCCCTCACGCTGGTGCGGTGTTATCCCATCGGTGTGATGAAGATGACGGACGGCGACGCGGGGGATGAGAAGATTATCGCTATTCCATGGGCGGACCCTACATATGAAGCATACACGGATATTTCAGAACTGCCGAAACATATTTTTGACGAGATCCGGCACTTTTTCACGGTGTACAAGGACCTGGAAGGCAAGAAGACAGCGGTAAATGAATTTGACGGAGCGCTGGGCGCGGTCCAGGTTATTGAGGAGTGCATTGACCGGTATAAAGAAAAATACGGGAAAGAAGAATAGGGCTGGCAGCCAGTCGAGCGGAGAAAGGAGAACAGCAGCATGGAAAAATTCAGCGATAATGTTAAAAAAATTATACTTGCCGGGATCGGCGCAGTGGCGGTCACCGCGGAAAAATCAAAGGACCTGCTGGATGAGATGGTGGAGAAAGGCGAGCTGACTGTAGAGCAGGGGAAAGTGCTCAACGAGGAATTAAAGCACAATGTCAAGAAGACAGTGAAGGAGAAAGTCAACGCAGTCAAACCGGCCACAGCGGAAGAACTGTCTGAACTGCTGGATAAAATGACCCCGGAGCAGATCGCGGCCCTCAAAGAACAGATCCAGAAGAAAGAAGAGGCTTCAGGCGGGGAGGGATCTGAGGAAGACGAATGAGTACAAGAGAACCGATGGAATATAATTCAAGACTCCGGGAGATCACGGCAGTCCTCCGAAAGCACAATGTCACGCGCGGAGTGACGCCCCAAAAGCTCAGGGCGATCCTTGAGGATCTGGGGCCTACGTTTATCAAGCTGGGCCAGATCATGTCCATGCATTCGGATATCCTGCCCAAGAGGTATTGTGACGAGCTGACATGTCTGCGCGCGGAAGTAACGCCGATGCCTTTTGAGGAAGTGCTCTCTGTAATCGAGAAATCCTACGGCAGGTCCTGGAAAAGGGTATTCAGTTCCATCGAGGAAAAGCCCCGGGGATCAGCCTCCATTGCGCAGGTGCACCGCGCCGTGCTCAGGAGCGGCGAAGAGGTTGTGGTGAAAGTCCAGCGCCGCGGGATCTACGAAAAAATGGCCAGGGATATTGATCTGCTTCATAAGGCGGTAAAACTGATGCCTCCGGTGAGTATCAAAGGGATGGCAGACCTGGATCTGGTTCTGGATGAGATGTGGTCTGTCACGAGAGATGAGATGAATTTCCTCACAGAAGCATCCAATATGGAGGAGTTTGCCCGCAGGAACAAAGAGGTGAGTTTTGTGGGCACGCCCGCCCTGTATCAGCAGTATACCACTGTGAATGTCCTTGTGATGGAGTATATTGACGGGTGCGGGATTGACGATAAGGAAGCACTGATTGAGCAGGGGTACGACTTAAAAGAAATCGGGAGCAAACTGGTAGACAATTATATCAAACAAGTCATGGACGATGGCTTTTTTCATGCGGACCCGCACTCCGGCAATGTGAAGATACGGGAAGGAAAGATCATCTGGATCGATATGGGGATGATGGGCAGGCTCACGGAACATGACCGTGAGATGATCGGCAGAGCAGTGCAGGGGGTGGCGCTCAATGATGTGGGGCTGATCCAGCAGGCTGTGCTCGGAATCGGCGAATTCAAAGCACGGCCGGACCAGCGGAAACTCTATGAGGATATTGACGGACTGCTCATGAAATACGGCGGCATGGACATGGGACAGATCAACGTGGGGGAAGTCATGACAGACTTGATGGACGTTATGAAAGACAATAAGATCAAGATGCCTCATGGGCTTACGATGCTGGCCCGTGGGCTGACCCACATGGAGGGTCTGCTGGCGGACATTGCGCCGGATATCAACATGGTAGAGATTGCCACGGCACACATGTCGGGAGAATTTTTCCGAAATCTGGATATCAAGAAAGAGCTCAAAAGCAGCGGCAGGAGCATTGTCCGGTCATTCCGAAAGGCGCTGGATATTCCTTCCATGGTATCAGATATGATGAGCGGCTATCTGAAGGGGCAGGCGAAGGTGAATCTGGACCTCCAGGTGACAGATGATCTGTCAGACCTGCTCCGCCGCCTGGTCCGCAATATTGTTATGGGACTGTGGGTGATGGCACTTCTGATCAGTTCCAGCATTATCTGTACAACCAATATGAAGCCAAAGATTCTGGGTATCCCGGCGCTGGGCGCGTTCGGGTATCTGCTGGCGTTTGTGATCGTGATGTATGTGTTTATCAAACATCTGCTATCCAGAAAATAGATGCTTAAAAAAATGGGAGAAAAAGACAGCGATGAAAAAAGATAGAAAAAATTCTCTGCCGCACAGTTTTGGGTATGCTTTTGAGGGGATATGGACTGGGGTACGCGGAGAGCGCAATATGAAGATTCACTGCCTGGCGGTTATTGCGGTGACCCTTGCGGGAACCCTGTTCCAAATCACAGCCATGGAGTGGTGTATCTGCCTGCTCCTCTTTGCTCTGGTGGTATCGCTGGAGCTGGTGAACACCGCTGTGGAAGCGGTTGTGGACCTGGTGACAGAAGAGAGGAAGCCGCTGGCAAAGACTGCCAAAGATACCGCTGCCGGTGCGGTGCTTTTCTCGGCGATTGTGTCAGTGATAATAGGATGCATTATTTTCGTTCCATATTTATTGGAACTGTTCGGGAAGTTATGATACAATAGCAGAGTATGAAAGCAGCGGGGCGGAGTATGGAGGTCCGCTTCACGTGGAAAGGAAAGACAGGACAATGAATGAGAACAGTACAACCGTGACAAAACAGGAGACTCTGGCAGCCCTGAGGAATCCGGGCGAGCTTTATGTGGTAATGTCCGGCGCCACCAGGATGCCTTTTGTGTTCTGTGATGACGAGACATTTGACGATGAGATTTTTGTATATTACAGGGCGGAGGACGCGCAGGAAAAGGCAGGGGAACTCCGGGAGAAAAAATACGCTGCGGCGGTGGCTAAGCTGGAGGACAAGCAGCTTCTCGCGTTCTATACAAGTCTGTATACAATGGGAGTAAACTGCCTCGCGGTTAATAACGGCACGGACACCCAGATTAACATCCAGCTCTCAGACCTTGTGATCCGCAGAAAGCCGGAAGAAATGCCTGAGGGAAAACAGCCGGTCGAGAACCCGGCGCTGCATCTGACGGCCATCTATTTCATGCAGGAGATGCGCAGGCAGGGACAGCCGCAGCCGGAGGAGGAACTGAAAGAACTGCAGGAAGAACTCCTGGCACATTATGGAAAAGGGACCTATGTTGTGGCTGTCACCGAAGAGGGGCAGCTCCCGGTGTTAAAGCAGAAGGACGGTGCGGTGTACCAGCCATTATTTACCGATCTGCTTGAGTTTCAGAAATTCAGCAGAGGACAGAAGATGAAGACGGCGGTCGTCCCCGCGGCAAAGATTCCGGAGATCATGTCCGCGGAGGCGAAAGGGATCGTCATCAATCCATTTGGGGTAAATGTACAGCTCCAGGTGGCGAGGAGACCGAAACCAGCAGCAGACGCCTAAAAACCTGTGAGAAACCTGCGGTCAGCTGCCGGAGAACAGCCCGGGAAAGCCGCGTCGGGCCATCAGGAGCCATAGTGATATCAGAAGCGCCCGAAAGGGCGTTTCTTACATGGGAGAGCCAGGACAGGAGGAAAACATGTCAATACCGGTATATATTAGAAAAGACTATTTCAGGGCAGCAGACCTCTCGGATAAGAGTGCCCATATACTGGAATTTCATTACCGTCCCGAGACGGTGGATGTATATGAGAAGGGGCTTTCTGTCTTTCATATGCAGTATTTTTTAGAAAGCAGGACAAGGGCGGAGATCATGGAATTCTATCTTACAGATTTTGCGCTGAGGGGGAAGGGATATGGGACGGCGTGCATGAATGAGATCCTTGACCAGTTTGGAAAAAAGGGGGTTACACTGATCACCGCGCCCAACGGCTATGAACTCGCGCCGCTGGGATACACAGGTCCGGACCAGTACAGGGAGCTGATTGCGGGATTCTATGAGAAAACAGGATTCTCCATCAGCGGTGATGGCAGGACTGCTATGAAGATATTAGGGGGGATATAAACACGGATTATTTAAGGAGGCTGGAATGTATAAAATACTAATCGTAGAAGATGACCTGCCTATGGCGCAGGCCATACAGAAAGAGATGGGCATGTGGGGAAATGAGGCGGACTATGTACAGGATTTCCAGACAGTACTCAATAAATTTACGGAGTATGACCCTCATCTGGTCCTCATGGATATTACACTCCCGTTTTATAACGGGTATCACTGGTGCAGCGAAATTCGGAAGATTTCCAATGTCCCTGTTATATTTATCTCATCCGCGTCCGATAATATGAATATTATCATGGCCATGAATATGGGAGGAGACGACTTTATCTCCAAACCTTTTGACCTGGGTGTGCTCACAGCCAAGGTGCAGGCCATGCTTCGCAGGACCTACGACCTGGCAGGGAAGATCCCTGTACTGGAACACCGCGGCGCGATTTTGAATCTGTATGACGCGACGCTGACATTCCAAGGTGAGAAGATCAATCTGACAAAGAATGAGTTCCGTATCCTGCAGACATTGATGGAGAACAAGGGGCGCCTGGTAAGCAGGGACACGCTGATGACCAGGCTGTGGGAGACGGACAATTATATAGAAGAAAATACACTGACTGTGAATATCACCCGATTGAGGAAGAAGCTGGAGAAGGCAGGACTTACGGATTTCATTACCACAAAGGTGGGAGAGGGGTACATGATACAGCAGGAGCAGGTGACAAAATGAAACGTTTTTTTCGATATTTGTATGACTGCCGCAGAGTGTGCGTCTGGGCGGTTTTAACCTTTGCGGTTTTTACCGTGGTATTTGCGCTGTATGGAATCGGGCTGAAAGCAGTGTGGTATCCGGCGGCCATCTCCGCGGTTTTTGGAGTTATCCTCCTGATTACCGGCTTTGTCTGCCGTGAGAGAAGGTACAAAGAGATGGAGCTGATTGGGAGTTCCGGCAGTCTCCTGTCAGATATTACGGATGCGTTTCCCAGGGCGGACAGTCTTATGGAGGAGGAGTATCAGGCTCTGCTTGCCGGGATAGAATCTGCGTTTAAAGAGAAAAAAGGAGAGTGGGACGCATCCAGAAGGGATATGAATGATTACTATGCCACATGGGTGCATCAGATCAAAGCCCCAATCGCAGTAATGAAGGTTATGCTGCAGCAGGAGGATACTACGGAGAACAGAGAGCTCTCGGCAGAACTTTTCCGGGTAGAACAGTACGCGGAGATGGCGTTAAGTTATGTGCGCCTGGGTGAAGGGGCATCGGACCTGGTTATACAAGAGTATGATCTGGACGGCATTATAAGAAAAGCGGTCCGGAAATACGCGGGACAGTTCATCCGCCGGAAGCTCCGTCTGATCTATGAGGGGACGGATGTCCGTGTGATCACGGATGAAAAATGGCTGTCTTTCATGATAGAGCAGCTGCTCTCGAATGCGGTGAAATATACTTCAGAAGGCTCGGTGACCATCTCAGTCCATGACGGAAAGAAACTATCTGTCACGGACACAGGGATCGGGATCTCGCCGGAGGATATGCCCCGTATCTTTGAGAAGGGGTACACAGGATACAATGGGAGGCTGGATAAAAAGTCCACCGGTATCGGTCTGTATCTGTGCAGAAAGGCGGCAGACAAGCTGGGGCATAAATTGACGGCGCAGTCTGACCCGGGCAGGGGCAGCAGATTCACCATAGATTTGGAGTCCTATCCGTTCAGGGCGGAATAAGGGTCCGAAAGCTGGTATTACAATAATGTCACATAGGACAGGCGGAATGTCACCGGATTCGATGTCAGCCGCCTGTCTTCCTTTGCTATACTATCTCCAGACAAGAGTAAAGGAGGACCATATGATATGGCTGTTTTGGAAGTAAAGAATCTGAAGAAAATATACCGTCCGCGTTTCGGCGGCAGTCAGGTGCAGGCGCTCACCTGCGTAAATTTCTCGGTTGAGGAGGGGGAGTATGTGGCGATCATGGGAGAGAGCGGTTCCGGTAAAACCACGCTCTTAAATATCATGGCCGCGCTGGACAAACCGACAGAGGGAGCTGTCTATCTGGATGGCAGGCCGCTCTCGGATATTAAGGATAAAGACATCTCGGAATTCCGCAGGGATCATCTTGGATTCGTGTTCCAGGAGTTCAACCTGCTGGACACGTTTAATGTACGGGATAACATTCTTCTGCCATTAGTGCTCAAAGGGACGCCGCACAAGAAAATGATGCAGTGCGCCGGTCCGATTGCGGAGGAACTGGGAATTGCGTCACTCTTGGATAAATATCCGTACGAGATCTCGGGAGGACAGAAGCAGAGAGTGGCAGTGGCCAGGGCGCTGATTACAGATCCCCGCCTGATTCTGGCCGATGAGCCTACCGGAGCGCTGGATTCCCGGTCCACGGATGAGCTGCTTTCCCTGTTCGCGAAGATCAATAAGAAAGGGCAGACTATCCTCATGGTGACTCATTCTGTCAAGGCGGCAAGCCGCGCGGGCAGAGTACTCTTTATCCGGGACGGGGAAGTCTACCACCAGGTGTACAGAGGCGCGATGTCGGATGAACAGCTCTACCAGAAGATCTCCGACACGCTTACAATGCTTGCGACAGGTGGTGACAGGCGATGAGGAGAGGATTCTATATAAAGCTGGCATCAGAGGGAATATCAAAGAACCGGAAATTCTATTTTCCGTATATCCTGACCTGTATCTGTATGGTGATGATGTTTTACATTGTGGCGTACCTTTCCATGAGCGCGGACTTTTCCACAATATTCGGAGGGGAAATGTTACAGTCCATGCTGGGATTCGGCGTGTTTGTGATCGGAATTTTTTCACTGATCTTTCTATATTATACGAACTCTTTTCTGATCCGAAGGAGGCAGAAGGAATTCGGGCTGTATAATATACTGGGAATGGGAAAGCCCAATCTTGTAAAGATCCTTCTGTGGGAAAATGTGCTGACCGCGCTGGTCTCTATTGCGGCGGGCCTTGCGTTCGGCATTCTTTTCTCAAAGCTGGCCGAGCTGGCGGCAGTTAAAATCCTGGGCGGAGAGACAGGGTTCAATATCCATGTGGCTGTCACGCCCATCGTGTGGACGGTCCTGCTCTTTATCGCTATCTTTCTTCTTATTATGATGCGGATGGTGATCTCCATCTTCCGTCTGCGGCCGGTGGAAATGCTGCGCAGTGAGAGCACGGGAGAGAAACCGCCCAAAGCGAACTGGCTTCTGGCCCTGATCGGCGCCGCGCTCCTGGGAAGTGCGTACTACATGGCAGTGGCCATCCTGGACCCTATGACCGCGATGGTGTCATTTTTCCTGGCAGTGGTCCTGGTCATCCTGGCCACGTACCTGCTTTTTATTGCGGGGTCAGTGGTGCTCTGCCGTCTGCTGCAGAAGAACAAGAAATACTATTATAAGACCAGGCATTTTATCTCACTGTCTTCCATGACATACCGGATGAAGCGCAACGGTGCCGGACTTGCTTCGATCTGCATCCTGTCCACGATGGTGCTTGTTACAGTATCCTCCACGACATGCCTCTTTGCGCAGGCGGAGGACGGAGTGAAGGAAAGATATCCGCAGGATGTGTTTGTCAGCATCAGTGTCGCGGACAAAGCGATTCTGACGGAAGAGGAAAGCGCTCCATATATCAATGCCGTGGAGAATGTTCTGGAAGAGCACCAAGAGAAGGCAGAAAATCTCCAGGATTACCGCATGTACAGCCTGACAGCCTGCCAGTCCGGCGCGGATTTTCAAATTGATCTGAACAATGTGGATGTAGAAGGACAGTCCGGCGGTGAATTAAGAGGAATTTATATCATCCCCCTGGAGGATTACAATGAGATAACCGGTCAAGACATTGCGCTGGGAGAAGACGAAGCGCTGGTATATCCGTACAAGATGGATTATGACTATGATACCTTGAATTTTCAGGGATTTGACAGCTGGAAAGCGGAAAAGCTGGATTCCCCGCCTGTGCGTATCGGGCAGGCGGACGCCAATGCCCTGGGCAGCCTCTTTGTCGTAGTGAGGGACGCTGCTTCCATGGATCAGTTGTGCCAGTTAAAAAATGATTCGCTGGGAGATGAAGGCGCTTCTTCCACCCGTCGGTGCTATAGTTTTGACTTGGAGTGTCCGGATGAGGAACAGTCAGTAATCTATGATGAGATTATGGATCAGTTTATGAGTATGTCTGAAGGACAGTCTAACGGACAGTCAGATGAAGGGTATGTATACTGGTATGGGGAGTCAAAAGCGCAGAATCGGGCAGAGTACATGGCCTTGTTTGGGGGCTTGTTCTTCCTTGGCATTCTGCTTGGGGCGGTATTCATGTTCGGAACGGTTCTGATTATGTATTACAAGCAGATTTCCGAAGGGTATGAGGACCAGGACCGTTTCGACATCCTTATGAAAGTGGGGATGAGCCGGAAAGAAGTCAAACAGAGCATCAGTTCCCAGGTGCTGACTGTGTTTTTCCTCCCGCTCATCGCGGCGGGCGTGCATCTGGCATTTGCCTATACGCTGATCTCCAGGTTCATGAAACTGATTTCAGCGGCGGCTGATGATAAGCTGCTCCTCTTTGTGACAGCGTGCTGTTATCTTGTATTTGCGCTTTTTTATGTGGTTGTGTACGTGGTAACGTCAAAAAGCTATTATGGGATCGTCAGTACATCAGAGAAAAAGAGCTGAAACAGGAGCGATTAGCTGTTCAAACAGGGCGGGAACATGGTATAATAATTGTACAAAACACAATCCGGCTTATATACCTGCCAATACAGCGATCTGCAGGAAGGAGTGACAGATATGATGCAGCATACAATTATCACGATCGGCAGACAATTCGGAAGCGGAGGACATGAGATTGGAAATCAGTTGTCGGAGCGGCTGAATATTCCGCTCTACGACCATAACCTGATCCGAATGGCAGCGCAGGAACTGCGCATCAGCAGCGAGGACGCGTCAAAAGTGGATGAGACCGTGCTGGGACGGTTCCTTTCAGCTTATGCTGCCAACAGCCTTGAGTACCGGGCGTTTATCACAAGTGACGAGTCGGGCATGCCCCTTACGGACAGAGTGTATGAACGGCAGTCGGCAATCATTCGAAAACTGGCGGAGAAAGGACCGGGCATTTTCGTCGGGCGGTGCGCGGATTATATCCTCGGAGATTATTCCAACTGTATCAATACATTTATCTATGCCTACAAAGAAGACAGAGTCCGGCGCATCATGAAACTTTATAAACTGGAAGAAAAACAGGCGCTTGATAAGATAAAAAAGACGGATCGGGAGAGAAAACTCTATTATGAAGCGCGAACTGGCAGAGAGTGGGGCGGCATCGAGGCCAGCGGCATGATGTTCAATGCAAGCCTGCTGGGGATTGACGGTGTGGTGGACGCCCTGGAAGCGATTTACCGGAAGTGGGAGACCAGATAGGAACTTATGAACCACACTGAAGAACGTGCCGTGCCGCGGGAGAAATCCCGGGCACGGCACGCAGTATATGTGGAGTAAACAGAATATCTTGTGTCTAAGGGTCCTGTTGAGCCAGCTATATGTCAGAAAATGTCGAAAGTTGTCAGTTGCAAAATTAGCAACACATTTGTATTTTTTAACAACATTGTAATGAACATATTTACATTGTTGTTTTTTTAATATATAAAGAAATAAGGGGCTGAAAGTTTGTGATTTTCAATCAATTTATTTGCCATTACATGGTAAGAACTGCAATAAGAAATGTGATTTTTGACAGAAAAAAACTCTTTTTATATGAGGGTTTTAGATAAAAGTCACAATAGCTGGTCCAGCTTACTGGATAGAACGACATAAGACGTCACAAACACTGCTCCACTGCTATTTGATGCCGCACGGGTGATTATCATATTACACAATATCCATCCGGGAAGCGCGGTATACCTGAGTGGAGCCTTTTTATTGGTCCGCGGCTGTGGGAGATCAGCCTGCGTGGATCATGTTTATATAAAGGGCTTTTCATTATAGAAAGGGGGAATGTTCCAGGGGGATTTCTACAATATCATTCTAATAAGGAAAGGAGAAAAAAATGAAAAAGATGAAAAGAGCGGGAGCCTGGCTTCTGACAGCAGCTATGACAGTTTCCACTTTCGCTTACGCGGCGCCGATGACGGTGCAGGCGGCAGACAATTTCAGCGGAAGCCTTACAAAAGTTGACAGCGCGAAGGCTGACGGAAATGTCGTTGAGATTTCCTTTAACGACGGTGCCGTGAAAGGGCGCATCACGTTCCTGGAAGACGGCGTGTTCCGTTACAATGTTGATCCGTCAGGCGAATTCAGCGAGTATGCGAAAGTCAGAGGCGGTTATCCCGACACAGGAAAGATTCAGGCCCAGCCTGATGATTCAGACCGTTATTCACATCCGAATGCATCGGTAAGTGAAAAGGACGGGAAATTTATGATCACCAATGGTGAGACGACCATTGAGTTTGACAAAGACACTGCCCTTATGAGCGTTAAGGCGGGGGACAAGACGGTTATGGAAGAGTCCGCACCGCTTAACTTTGCAGGGTCAAGCACGACACAGACACTTGTTCAGCATGACAAGACGAACTATAATGCCGGTCTTCGGGAAGAATTCTTTGGAGGCGGAACACAGAACGGTCGTTTTGTACATACAGATGATGTGATCAATATCTCCAATGAGAGCAGCTGGACAGACGGAGGTGTGGCATCTCCGGCCCCATTCTACTATACGTCCAATGGTTATGGCGTGCTGCGCAATACATACATGAGTGGAAAGTATGATTTTGGTTCAACGACAGACGGCGTTGTGACAGCAACTCACAATGAGAATGAGTATGATGCGTACATTTTCGTATCCTCAAGTGAGAACGGATCGACTGTGAGCACAGATCTGCTTGACGGCTATTTTACAGTCACAGGTAACCCGGTGCTTCTGCCTTCCTATGCGTTCTATCTTGGACATCTGAATGCGTACAACCGTGATGCCTGGTCTGACACAAGCAAAAGCGGTTATAAAGCGTGGACGATAAAAGGAAACGATTCCTATGAGTCAGCAGGCAGCACTACCTATGAAAGAGGCGGCACAGGTACAACGATTCAGGCAGGCGAGATGGGCGAAAGCCTGAATGGTACAGAGCCGACTGTAGCGACAGATATGATGCCGGAAGGGGTGACTCATCCGGAGGAATTCTCCGCACGTGCGGTTCTGGATGAATATCTTGATTATGATATGCCGTTTGGCTTCTTCCTTCCGAACGACGGATATGGCGCGGGCTATGGACAGAACGGTTATAACATGACCGGTGGTGTCAATGCAGACGGTTCCAGTTCAGAAGAACGTCTTGCGGCTGTCGCGGCCAATGTGGAGAATCTGAAAGAGTTTGCTGATTATGCGGCGGATAGAGGAATTGCCACAGGTCTGTGGACACAGAGTAATCTGACCCCGGATTCAAATTCCAATACGTACTGGCATACACTTCGTGACTTTAACGCGGAAGTAAATGCGGGTGTAACGACACTTAAGACTGACGTCGCGTGGGTAGGATATGGTTATTCCTTCCAGTTAAGCGGTGTGAAGCAGGCTTATGATATTGTTACGAAGAACCAGAGCACACGTCCGAATATTATCTCCCTTGACGGCTGGGCAGGTTCTCAGCGTTATAATTCCGTGTGGACAGGTGATCAGTATGGCGGCAGCTGGGAGTACATCCGCTTCCACATCCCGACCTTTATCGGCCAGTCCTTAAGCGGTAACCCGAATATCGGCTGTGATATGGACGGTATCTGGGGAGGAAATCCGGTTATCGCTACACGTGATTACCAGTGGAAGAGTTTTGCGCCGCAGATGCTTGACATGGACGGCTGGGGAAGTTACGCAAAGGCTCCTTATACACATGGTGATCCGTATACAGGCGTAAGCCGTATGTACTTAAAGATGAAAGCTATGATGATGCCGTACATCTACACCAACGCGTATGCGGCGGCAAACATTGATACAGGCAATGGCGATACAGGGCTTCCGATGGTAAGGGCGATGTTCCTTGAGTTCCCGGAGGAAGCATACGCGTACACAGAGGCTGGCTCACAGTACCAGTACATGTGGGGCGAGAATCTGCTGGTAGCTCCGCTGTATCAGAACACACAGGCTGATTCGATGGGCAATGACGTGAGAAACGGCATCTACCTCCCGGGCGGAGAGGATACCATCTGGATCGATTACTTTACAGGCGACCAGTACCGCGGCGGGCAGATCTTAAACGGCTTTGACGCACCGCTGTGGAAGATCCCGCTGTTTGTAAAGAACGGCGCGATCATTCCGATGTACGCAGAGCACAACGTAGCGGTTGAAGGTGTTGAGAACGGTGTGGACAAATCTCAGCGTATCGTTGAGTTCTGGCCGGAGGGTGAGACAGACTTCAGCGCAATCGAGGACGATGGCACATCCGTAACGAACAACATCACTGAGGAAGAGGGATACGGAGACCTTGACGATATCGACTACGGCGATCATGTCACAACGAAGTATACATCCAAAGTTGACGGCGATACAGCAACACTGACCGCTGAGAAATCAACAGGAAGCTATAATGGTTACGATAAGAACAAAGATACGACATTTATCGTGAACGCTTCTGTAGAACCGTCTAAAGTAACTGCTTACAACGGCAGCGCTTCACTGGACAAAGTAGAAGCAGCGGATAAGGCAGACTTTGACGCCCTGATGCCGGAAGACGGTGAATTTATCTACTTCTATGATGAAAGCCCGGAGATTGAAACATTTGCATCTGAAGAAGAAACGATCATCGCTGATATGGTGAAAGATGTAGAAGTTTCCGGCAAGCTGTATGTGAAGTTTGCAAACACAGATTCACAGGCAAACGAGCAGAAGCTGGTGATCGAAGGCTTCGAGAATACAGGCGACCTGAATTCATCTGATCTCAATGAGGATCTTGACGCTCCGACACTGAGAGAAAATGAAGATCTCAAAACTCCTACAAGCATTACACTTGAGTGGGATGCGGTTGAGGGAGCGACAGGTTATGAGATCCTTGTTGACGGAACCCTCGACGACGAAGGAAATATGACAAGCGGAATGATCAACTCCGTTGCAGGAGGGGCAGAAGCGACATCATTCACCCATACGGATCTTGAGTATAAGTCAACACATACTTACTATATCCGTTCAGTCAATAAAGATGGACACTCTGTATGGAGTGAGATCCTTGAGACGGAATCCGCGGACGATCCGTTCCGGCTTTCACCGGATGTGACTGCGGAGCAGATCACATGGACCGGCGGCATTTATAGTACCAGAAATCCGATCCTTGCATTTGACGAGGTATTCCAGACAGGTGACGGCGGATTCCATTCTTCAGACGGTGCCATTGGACAGACACTTACCGTGGATTACGGCAATGCATATGTATTTGACAAGATCGAGTACTATCCGCGTGACGACGCAGGAAACGGTACAGTGACTAAGATGCGTGTTGAGACAAGCCTTGACGGTGTCAACTGGGTACAGCACGGTGATACGGAGAGCAGCGCGGATGCTGACGCGGATCTGTCTTACAACATGGTTCGAAGCTCGGCTATGAAGACGCTGGACCTGAGAGATCCGAATACAGGCACTGATGCGATC
Organism: uncultured Lachnospiraceae bacterium; assembly: GCA_959022495.1. Lineage (GTDB taxonomy): Bacteria > Bacillota > Clostridia > Lachnospirales > Lachnospiraceae > Mediterraneibacter. The sequence goes on from CAUEYX010000017.1 coordinate 51,453, forward strand.
GGAGCACGCTATATTCGTTTTACTCCTTTAGCTTCTGTGGGCAATTTCTTCTCGGCGAGCGAGCTGAAGGTTTATACGGTTGACTCTGTAGCAGGCGCGTCAGACAAGCCGTTCCGTGTAGGAAACATTTCATCAATCGGAACAAGCGAGCCTACGCTTACGACGTTCCAGCTGATGTTCCAGAAAGAATCCTCCGCTCATGGTTCTGACAAGAACAGCACATGGGTTGGAGAGGTACAGAGCCAGTACGGCGACATCAACTTTAACGGTATCGCCGATATCTGGGATTATGCATTTACCGCGTTCTATGTGGATGGCGGAACAACGAAGACGGGCAGTGTATCCGGGGATATCATGTTACTGCCAAGCGCCGCGAAGGTTGAGAAGGGAGACACATTCACGATCAATGTGACTGCGCTTGATGTGGAGAACCTGAACGCTTACGGTTCAATTATGAATTATGATCCGGATAAGCTCGAGTACGTAGAAACAACATATGTCGGAACTGCAGGTATGTATACGCAGGGCATGACAGGTAACATTGTAAATGATGACGGCACAGCTTACATCAACCACAATGCGCTCAACATGGGCGACCAGCCGCTTGTCAGTGGTTCTAAGATTCTGGCAACGATTACGATGAAGGCGAAAGCAGATGCGGATCTGAATGATACAGATGTAATCGACCTTTCATCCGTGACAATGCTAGGACCGGACTTCAGCGTGAAGGAAAGCAAGGTCGTTACAGATGTGGAGATCCCGGAAGTTCCGACGACGACCACGATAGATTACGGCATGGATGCTTTCGACATCACAATGACAAATAAAGTCCTGACAACAGACGACGGCTCTAATGTAACGACGATCGTTCAAACAGGATCATACGCTTCACTGTTTGACGGCAGTTACGGACGAGATTTTGAGTTTAAATGGGATACGGGACAGACGATCCTCCCAGAAGGACAGATTCTTCCGACGACGATGCATCTTGAGTTGAAGACACCGTCAAAGATGTCCACTGTCAAAGTGTACAATGCAAACAGAGGAAATGGCTATCTGACTTCAATGAGCGCAGAAGTGTTCTATGAAGACGGCACAAGCGAAGTGACAGACTTTGATACGGAGCAGGCAGATTATACAGTTATAGCGGATGATTCCAAGAATGTGACAAAGGTAGATCTGACTTTCTTGACATCTACCGGAACAGCCAATGCGAATAACGAGCCGCGGGATAACCGTATGCTGACCCTGGCTGAGATCGACTGTGAGTATGTCAGCGGAATTTCGGCAACGGGCATTGAGCCGGCTGAAACTGCATCAAAAGAGATCTATGAGGGACAGATTGGAAATATCGACGCTGTTGTACTGCCGGCGGACTGCCCGAACCAGTACTTTACGGTAGAGAACAGCAATAAGGATGTGGCTTCTGTCATCACACTCGCAGATGGAAATGGAGCGCCTGTATACAAGGTGCTTGGCCTGAAAGCGGGAACCACAGAGATCACACTGAAAGCCGCAGCGGACGAAACAATTACAACAACGTACACGCTGACGGTAAAAGCTGGAGTTGATAAGTCAGCACTCGTAGACGCAATCAATAAGACGACAGGCGCGCTTGAGTCGCTTTATACAGCGGATTCTTATGCGGCGTATAAGACGGCATATGATAATGCGGTTGCAGTGAATGAGAAACCGGACGCAACACTTGCGGAAGTAGAAGAAGCGGTAACAAATCTGCTTAAGGCATATGACGCGCTGGTGATTGAGCCGGTTGACGAGTCATTAAAGCTGGATACGGACAAAGTAATCGCTGGAGCGGAAGCACTGTACAGTGAAAGCAATGTTCCGGCCAGGATGTTCGACGGCGATCTTGGGACATACTGGGAGTCTCCGTATACAGGAAGTAACGCGAAACTGCCGCAGGATGTTGTGGTAGAACTGACAGATATCTGCCAGCTTGAGCAGGTAACGTTCATCTCCCATACTATCCAGAACGGCGGAGTCACAGAATATACGATCTCCGTAAGCCTGGACGGAAATGAATGGACAGAAGTTACAAGTGGAACTGTTGACGCAGGCGCATACAAGCAGGGCCAGAACGTGCGCGTAGACGCGAGATTCGCTCCAGCTGACGCGAAATACGTGAAGTTCACGGTTGAAGGCGCGGTAGGACGTATCGCGTCGGAAGACAACATGTACGGACGTATCGCGGAGATGAACCTTTACGGAACAGCAGAGGCTGACAAGGGTGATCTGGAGACGCTTTACAATCAGTATAAAGATCTGAAAAAGACTGGATATACGAAGGAAACATGGGACGTATTCCAGGAAGCGCTGAATACAGCTAAGAACGTATTGGACAATGCTGCGGCATCCGCAGAAGAGATCAATGCGGCGGCTGATGGTCTGCAGGCAGCAGTGGACGGTCTGCGGGTCAGCAAGACCACACTGGAGTATTTCTTGAACAAGGCGAAAGAGCATCAGGCTAATGGTGATGTAGATGACTGTGTACAGTCTGTCAAAGACCTGTTCGCGGAAGCGATCGCGGAAGGTGAAGCAGCGATGGCGGCTGAGAATCCGACTTATGAAGAAGTTATGGATGCAAGCTTGAAGCTGGTGAAAGCGATCAATGCGCTGGATATGAAGGCTGGTGACAAGACCGACCTTGAGATGGCTCTGGAGCTGGCGGACATGATTGACCTTGACAAGTATGTAGAGGCAGGGCAGGATGCATTCCTGGCAGCCAAAGATGCGGCAGAGGCAGTTATGGCAGACGGAGATGCAATGCAGGATGACATCGACAGCGCATGGCAGGCATTGATTGACGCAATGTCTAACCTGAGGCTCAAAGCGGATAAATCAGCTTTGGAAGACCTTCTTAACAGTGTGGCAGGGCTTGATCTGAGCAAATATACAGACGAAAGCGTGCAGGTATTCCGGACAGCGTTTGCGGCAGCAAATGCAGTGATGGATAATATCACACTGACAAGAGACGATCAGCAGACCGTAGATAATGCGGTACTGGCTCTTGCGTCAGCAAGAGACGGGCTGGTGCTTAAAGACGATGCATCCGGTGGTGACGATGAGAAGCCGGGAAGCGGTGACGACAATACCGGAGGCAGCGGAAACACTGGTACTGGCAATGGTTCAGGCGGAAATACAGCTGGCAGCGGAAGCACAAATGCCGGTGGAAACAGCGGCACACAGAATCAGTCAGCTGCGAAGACAGGCGATGCGGCACCGATCGCGGGCCTGGCAGCAGTTGTGATCCTGGCTGCGGTACTGGCAGGATGCACAGTGATTATCCGCAGGAAACAGAGATAGTTTTTGGACCTGTAACTGCCGGGGAGTTCTCCGGTTTCGATAAAAACAGGTAAAATAAGTTAAGCCCGGCAGTGGGACTGCCCGAATATCGGGAGATCCTGCTGCCGGGCTCTATTTATGGACCTGGGCGGCTCGTGTTTCTGATTTGACTTCTGCATTTGAAGTGTATATAATAGTTGTTGAGAAAAATTATCAATACACGAAAGAAGACGATGATATGAGATTGAAAGAGGGAAAAAATCAGCACACTTATGTGGTGGAGAAGATTGAGATTGAACTGAATCTGGAGCGAAGGCTGGAGGCGCTGGGTCTGACGGAGGGATCTAAGATTACGGTGCTGAATAACGACAAAAAAGGAGCGATGACAGTCCGGTTCCGCGGGACACGTTTCGCCATCGGAAGGCGTATCGCTGAAAACATCTTCGTAAAGGAGGATGCGGCATGAGGAATGAGGTGATAAATGTCGGGTTTATCGGCAACCCAAACTGTGGTAAGACAACACTTTTTAACGCTTATACAGGAGCGAACTTAAAAGTTGCTAACTGGCCCGGTGTTACGGTAGAGAAAAAAGAGGGAAAAACCGTATATAAGGGTCAGGAATTTAAACTGATCGACCTGCCGGGCATTTACAGCCTGACCTCCTATACAATGGAGGAAAAGGTGTCAAGGGAATGTATTATGAGTGATGAGGTGGATGTGATCGTAGACGTAGTGGACGCGTCCTGCCTGGAACGCAATCTCTATCTGACCTTACAGCTCATCGAACTTGGAAAACCTGTGGTGCTGGCGCTCAATATGATGGATATCGTGGAGGAGCGGGGGATGGAGATCGATCTTCACCGCCTGCCGGAGATGCTGGGTATCCCGGCGATTCCCGTGTCAGCGAGAAAGAAGAGCGGGCTAGAGATCCTGATGCATGCAGTGGCCCATCATAATGAGTACGCCGGCCAGGGACCCTTCATCCATCATCATAAGGAGAACACAGGTCACAAACATAACCATCACAGTGAGTACGCTATGGTGTACAGTGATGGAATCGAGGATAAGATCGACGTGGTTATGGAACTGTACCGCAGAGAGTATCCGGACATGGAGAATCCAAGATGGCATGCCATCAAGGCGCTGGAGCAGGACAAGAGTGTGCTGGACAACCACCCGGTGGATCTGACCGGGATTGCTGACCGCAGCTATGAGAAAGACATAATCAATGAAAAGTATGATTTTATAGAAGAAGTAATCGAGGAGACCCTTGTAAACAAAAGTGCAAAAGCAGAACGCACGGAGAAAGTGGACCGATTCATGACCGGAAAGTGGCTGGGGCTTCCCATCTTCCTTCTGATTATGGCGCTGGTATTCTTCCTGACATTTACCGTGGGAGACTGGCTGAAAGGGTACTTTGAGACGGGACTTGAGTGGCTGACTGGGGCCGTGGGAGGCGGTCTTGAAGCTGTGGGAATATCGCCTGTGCTGAACTCCCTCATTGTGGACGGGATCATTTCCGGGGTGGGAGGAATACTCACATTCCTGCCCAATATTTTCATTCTCTTCCTTGCGCTTGCCTTCCTTGAAGACAGCGGATATATGGCGAGGGTGGCGTATGTGATGGATGACATCATGGGACATCTGGGGCTCTCAGGCAGGGCGTTCCTTCCCATGCTTTTAGGTTTTGGATGCTCTGTGCCCGCGGTCATGGCTTCCCGCGCGCTGGAACACAGGAAAGACCGCTTAAAGACGATCCTTGTGACGCCATTTATGTCATGCAGCGCAAGGCTTCCGATCTATGTCCTGTTCTCGTCCATGTTTTTCGGCAAACACGCGATGATCGCCTGCTATTCCATGTATCTGCTGGGAATTGTGGTGGCGATCGTGACAGCGTTTATCCTCTCCAAGATCGACGGCAGTAAAGCGGAGCACGCCCTGCTCATTGAACTGCCGGAATATAAGGCGCCCAATGCCAGGACGATCGCGGTATATGTGTGGGAAAAGGTAAAAGATTATCTGACCAAGGCGGGAACGGTCATTTTCCTTGCCTCCATCGTGATGTGGCTGCTGTTAAATTTTGGTCCGTCGGGATATGTGACAGAGATCGGTGAGAGTTTTGGTTCTATTGTCGGAAAGGCGATCGTGCCGTTCTTCAAGCCGTTGGGACTTGGATACTGGCAGATCGTGGTGGCTCTGATCGCGGGAATCGCGGCGAAAGAAGTGGTGGTGTCCAGCTGCAGTGTGCTCTTCGGTATCCAGAATATTACCACGGCAAACGGCATGGACAGCTTTGTCGCCACACTGGGAGCCATGGGATTCGGCGCGGCGAACGCTTACGCGCTGATGGTGTTCTGCCTGCTGTATGTACCCTGTACGGCGACCATCGCTACGATCCACCGGGAGGTGGGAAGCAAGAGAATCACAGCCGGGATCATCGGCTTCCAGCTTGCAGTGGCATGGGTTGTGAGTTTTCTCGCTTTCCATGTGGCGGAGATATTTATGTAAGATGGGGAAAATGAATCGAGATTCTGTTTCGTCCGCCGCCGGTCGGGTACAGGGGGCGGACGGATGTCTGTGTCAGCGCAGGCAGAAGAATCAGAATCAGTTGTAATTGACGGATTTCAGCAGCAGTCCTTCTGGGGCGCAGAGGGAGGCTGCTTTTTCTCTGCCCTCTAATAGATCAAGGAGACTGCCGGGAGTTCTCCTGCCGGTTCCAGTTTTCAAGAGAGCTCCCACGATGAGGGAGGGCATACGGAAGAGAAAATCATCCGCAGTGAGGGTAATGGTGAAGAGACGCCCTTGCGCATCCGCAGAACGGTTCCCATCCGGAATGGGGAGGGAGGGGAGTGCTGTTTCCTCGGAGAAATGGATATGGAAGATCTCTTTCTCTGTCTGTCGGCTTCCGGAGTTCTTTTCCTTTTTCTTAGGACGGACGCCGCTGAAGTTTAAGAAATCATGTCTTCCGATGAGAAGGACAGCGGCTTCCTGCATGGCGTTTCTATCCAAAGAGAAGGGGAGGTGCGATGTATAAGGCGCGGTGAACAGATCGTACACAGAGGCTGTGCTGACACGGTACTCGTAAGTCCGGCTGATGGCGTTGAGGTCCGCGCGGAATCGCTCCGGCGCCGGTGCGGCGTCAAGAACAGAGATATCCTGTGGCAGATACTTGTTCAGCCCTGTGAGAAACTGATCTGGCCGAAAAGCGGATGCAGTCTGAAAACTGACGGTCTGAGAAAGAGCGTGAACGCCGGGTTCTGTTTTCGCTCCCGCGTGGAGGGTGATATCTTCGCCGGTCATTTTCCGAAGTACAGAGTGAAGGCGGTATGACACTGTTTTATCAAAGCCGTCTTTGGCCGGGCGCTGCCATCCCAGATAGCGGGTTCCGTCATATTGTATGGTGAGTCTGATATTCTGCATGGCGGGGTCCTTTGGCTCCTTTCCTAATTCTTGACAGAGGTACTGCCTAAAGTTTAAAGGATAATTGGGAGAATGTACAGAATGAAATTCCTTTTTTGTGGTATAATTGAGACATTTCAAAGAGAGGGCTTCGCTGTGATTGAATGAAGCGGAGCAATGGTGGCATAAGAATATGACAGTGTTAGAAGAAAGAAAAGTATCTGATTCTATTGTGGAGACCGTGCATATGGTGCGGCCGAACCATATGAACGCGGCGGGAAGGCTGTTCGGCGGCATGCTCATGCAGTGGCTTGATGAGGTGGCCGGCATGGTGGCAAAACGCCATACTCGTTCCAATGTGATTACGGCTTCTGTGGATAATCTGCATTTTATCCACGGGGCGTACCAGGGAGAAATGGTCGTCATTATCGGGAAAGTGACGTATGTGGGGCATTCTTCTATGGAGGTTCGGGTGGATACCTATGTGGAGCACTTGGAAGACGGGATGCGGCATGCGATTAACCGGGCTTATTTTACAATGGTGGCTTTGGATGAGAATGATAAACCAAAGAAAGTGCCCGGAATTATCCTGGAGACCGAGGCGGAAAAGGCTGAGTGGGAGGCAGGAAAAAAACGGCGGGAGATGAGGATGAGAAGGAAACAGGAGGGGTTCTGAAATCTTGCTAATGTTTGTCAACCCTTTTTTTGAATTTATTTCAAAAGAAAAA
>CAUEYX010000018.1 GCA_959022495.1 uncultured Lachnospiraceae bacterium
TTCCAAGCCCTGTTCCGAAGTCACCTCAGCCACCCACACCCCCGCGCAGAAAGGCATTCGAAAAGGCGCTCCGCTGTTTTCTCCTTTTACGCAGGCTGGGAAGCGTCTTCCCGGCATATGCAGGATTTCAAAACCCACAAATCCAGATTCATTCAGCTAATGCCTCCCATTTTTCGTACAGTTCCTCCAGCTGTTTTTCATTCGCTTCCCGTTCGATAGACAGATCCTGGCACTTTACTGAGTTGGAGTATACTTCCTCCAATGTCAGTTCGTAGTCAATGGCAGCATTGCGTTCTTCCAGGCGCGCGATTTCATCTTCAGTCTTTTTCAGGTCGTTTTTCCGTTTCCGTTCTCTAGCCTGCTGTTCTTTCTGTTCCTGCCAGCTGAGCGCGGACGGCTTGGAACCAGAGGCGGGTGAGCCTCCGGTATTGTCTGTGTTTTTGGCACTGTCGGCGGAAGCGGCAGGGGAGGACGCATACGCGCGGGTGAGCTCTTCTTTTTTCTCCAGATAGTAGTCATAATTTCCAATATAGTTTACAAAAGTCTGGTTAACCAGCTCCAGTATGCGTGACGCGGTCTGGTTAATGAAGTAGCGGTCATGGGACACGTAGAGTACAGTCCCGCTGTAATTATTGAGTGCTTCCTCAAGGATCTCTTTGGAGGCAATGTCCAGGTGGTTTGTGGGCTCGTCCAGTATGAGAAAATTGGCTTCTGACAGCATCAGCTTTGCCAGGGAAACCCGTCCCTTTTCCCCGCCGCTTAAGGTGGAGATCTGCTGGAATACCTCATCGTCCGTGAATTGGAAGGCAGCAAGGGTATTACGGATCTGCGTGTTGTTGAGCGCAGGATAGTCGTCAGATATTTCGTCAAAAATTGTCTTGTTATCGTGAAGTACATGGTGCTCCTGATCGTAGTATCCAATCTGTACTTTTGCGCCGAGTGTGAAGGAACCGGTGTCCGCTTTCTGTACCTGGTTAAGGATTTTAAGAAGAGTGGTCTTTCCGGTGCCGTTGTCACCGATGACGGCCACATGTTCTCCGCGCTTGATTTCGAAGTTGACATCCCGGAACAGGACTTGGCTGTCGAACTGTTTGGACAGGCCTTCTACAGAGAGCACATCATTCCCGCTGACACAGGATGGTTCAAGGGTAAAGTGCATTTCCCTCGGTTCCTCCAGAGGTTTCTCCACGGGTGTCATTTTATCCAGCATCTTTTCACGGCTCTCAGCGCGGCGGATGGATTTTTCCCGGTTAAAGGAACGCAGCTTTTCAATCACTGCCTGCTGACGGCGGATCTCACGCTGCTGATTTAAGTATTCCTTGAGGCGGGCATCCCGGATCTGCTGTTTCTTTCTGACATATGCCTGGTAATTGCCCATGTACATGTGGATTTCTCCATTTTCGATTTCAACGACCTTGGATACGACCCGGTTCAGGAAGAATCGGTCGTGAGAGACGATGAAAACGGCTCCCGGATAATTGATGAGAAAGGTCTCCAGCCAGGCAATGGAATTTAAATCCAGGTGGTTTGTGGGCTCGTCAAGGAGCAGGATATCCGGGCTTGTCAGAAGCAGTTTTCCGAGCGCCACCCGGGTCTTCTGTCCGCCGGAGAGCGTGTCTGTCTTCTTGGAAAATTCTTCTTCTGGAAAGCCCAGTCCTTTCAGGACACCGGTGATTTCACTTTCGCAGGCATAGCCGTTCCTTGCCTCGAATTCGGACTGGAGGCGGTTGTAGGTTTCGAGCCTGTTTTCCAGCGCTTCCCCGGACAGGGCTTTCAGTTCGTGTTCGATAGAACGCAGTCTCTGCTCCATTTCCAAGACATCTGCCTTTGCGCTTTGCAGCTCCTCATATATTGTCCCGTGAGGGATTAGATCCTGGTGCTGGGCAAGATATCCGATGGTTTTCCCTTTAGCCAGGATAATATCCCCTCCGTCTGCGGGCTCTTCATTCATAATCATTTTTAATATTGTAGATTTTCCGGCGCCGTTTACACCTGTTAGAGCGGCCTTCTCTCTTTCTTCAATGTGGAAAGAACCATTCTGTACAATGATCCGGCTGCCGAAGGATTTGCTGATATTATGGCATGCGAGTATCATGTCGGTACTCCTCCTCTCAGATAACCATTATAACGGAATTGCGCTAAAATACAAGAAAATAAACGGGAGGGACACAAAAACTAAAAATTGACATAATATTAACTATTTTATATAATAAATCGTAGTGAAAAAAGCGGACGGCGGCATGTTTATCTGCCTTAAAAATGTAATAGCTTTGCTGAAAGCGGCACAAAGACAGGCCCCGGGCGATGGAAGGTGATAGAAGTGGAACAGAGAAAAATATCCAGGGCAGTGATCTCAAGACTGCCGAGGTATTACCGGTATCTGGGAGATCTGCTGGAGGCAGGTGTGGAGAGAATTTCTTCCAATGACCTGAGTAAAAAGATGCATGTGACTGCATCCCAGATCCGCCAGGATCTGAATAATTTTGGCGGATTCGGACAGCAGGGATACGGGTATAATGTGAAGTACCTGTATACGGAGATTGGGAAAATACTCGGTCTTAACAAGACACATAATTTTATTATCATCGGGGCTGGAAATCTGGGACAGGCGCTTGCGAATTACGCGTCTTTCGAGAGAAGCGGTTTTGTACTTAAGAGCCTGTTTGATGTGAACCCTCGTCTGGAGGGCGTATCTATAAGAGGCATTCAGGTCCGGATGATGGATGAACTGGTTGATTTTCTGCAGAACAATGATATTGAGATCGCGGCGCTTACGATTCCAAAATCAAAGGCCGTGGAAGTGGCGGATATTCTCATCGCGAACGGAATAAAGGCGATCTGGAATTTCGCTCACACAGATTTGACCCTGCCCAAGGATGTGATTGTTGAAAGTGTACATCTTTCAGACAGCCTGATGAAACTGTCGTACAACATCAGCCAAAGAGAGTCGGGAAGAATAAAATAAAGAGACACAACACGGCCCCGCAGCAAGCTGCGGGGTATGTTTCGTACTGGAGACATTCGGAAGAGCGCTAAATAAAACTGCAGGAAAACAGCTTATATGATAGTGATAGAAGTATCATACGAATAGACAGGAAAGGAAGGTGGAACAGATGAGATATCTGCCGGACGGGGCGCAGATGAAAGCAGCCGACACATACACAATAGAAGAACTGGGGGTGCCCTCTCTGGTTCTGATGGAGCGGGCGGCACTAAAAGTGGCAGAAGCCATGAGAGACAGAAAGATCGACACAACCCGGGCGCTCGTTGTGTGCGGGAGTGGAAATAATGGAGGAGACGGTTTTGCCGTGGCAAGGCTTCTGACTGAGGAGGGGATGTGCGCGGAAGTCCTTTTTGCGGGAAAGGAAGCGTCGTTAAGTGAAGAGTGCGCGCTTCAGAAAAGGATTGCTGAGCGGATAGGGATACCAATATTCACTGATATTCCGGCAAAGGAATATACTGTAATAATAGACGCTCTGTTCGGTGTGGGGTTAAGCCGTGATATTTCCGGGAGATACGGGAATATTATCCGCTGGATGAACGAACAGGACTGCCGGAAAGTGGCTGTGGATATTCCCTCCGGTGTGTGCGCGCGGACGGGAAAGATTCTGGGGACCGCTTTCTGCGCGGAGCTGACAGTGGCAATGGCATGTGTGAAAGCCGGCTGCGAATTATACCCAGGCAGATCCTGCGCGGGAGAGACGGTGGCAGTCCCCATCGGCATCAGCCCGGACTTCTTTCAGAATGACACCAAAGTGTGTTTTACGTTGGACAGAGAGGATATTTCATCTCTGCTTCCGCCGCGCAGGGCGGATTCCCATAAAGGCAGTTACGGCAGGGTGCTCATGATCACGGGAAGCCATGGCATGGCTGGGGCGTGCTATCTCTCCGCCAGGGCCGCCTACGCAGCGGGGGCCGGTCTGGTGCAGGTTTATACCGCGGAAGAAAATCGAGGGATCATCCAGCAGCTTCTTCCGGAGGCGATCGTATCCTGTTACAGCGCGTATGACCCAAAACAGCTGTCAGAGCGGCTGAACTGGGCGGACATCGTATGCATCGGCTGCGGGCTTGGAAAGAGCAGGGAGGCGGAGAAGATTCTGCTGCATACGCTGAGGGAGGCGGCTGTCCCATGCGTCATTGACGCGGACGGTCTGAATCTTCTGAGCGGGCACATGGATGTGCTTAAAGAGAGGAAAAATCCGACTATTCTTACGCCTCATATGAAAGAAATGTCACGGCTGACAGGCAGAAGTATCGAAGAGCTGGCATCGTGCCGCCTGGATGTGGTGCAGGAGTTTGTGGAAGAATACCCTGTTGTCTGTGTGCTCAAGGACAGCCGGACAGCAGTGGCGCAGGCAGGGCACCATACGTTTCTAAACCTTGCCGGCAGTCACGCAATGGCAAAAGCGGGGGCGGGTGATGTGCTGGCAGGGGTGATTACAGGGCTTGCGGCTCAGGGAATGCCCGTGTTTGACAGCGCTTCGCTGGGAGTGTTCGTGCATGCCTGCGGAGGAGATGAGGCGCGCGCGGCAAAGGGCGCCTACAGTGTGCTGGCGGCCGACCTGATCACGGGCATAGAGAAGATACTGCTGAAACAGGACAGAGGAGAATAGACAATGAAACAGCATAACAGAGTATATGCGAAGATCGATCTTGACGCGGTCTCATATAATATGGAACAGATGAAAGAGCGAATCGGCGAGGATGCGCGCCTGATTGCGGTGGTGAAAACAGACGGATACGGACACGGCGCAGTGCCTGTAGCCAGGATGCTGGAGGAGTTTCCCTATGTCTGGGGCTATGCGGTGGCATGCCTGGAAGAGGGAATTCAGCTGAGGGAGGCGGGAATCAGCAGGCCGATTCTTGTGCTTGGCTGTGTATTCCCGGACCAGTATGAAGAAATGATCCGCAATGATATCCGCGCGGCAGTATACACGGAGGAGATGGCGCGCGGGATGTCCGAAGAGGCAGGCCGGCAGGGGAAAACCGCCTGGCTTCATATCAAGATCGATACCGGAATGGGGAGGATCGGTTTCCCCGTAAATGAAGCCAGCGCGAATGCAGTGGAAAGGATCAGCCGTCTGCCGGCTGTGTGTCTGGAAGGTATGTTTACGCATTTTGCAAAGGCAGATGAAACGGATAAAACATACACACGGAAGCAGCATGAAAAGTTTATGTGGATGAAAGCCCAGATGGAGAAGAGGAAAGTGCAGATCCGCTATTTTGACTGTGATAACAGCGCGGGAATCATTGATTTCCCGGATATGAAACATGATCTTGCGAGGGCGGGGATCTCCACTTATGGGATGTATCCCTCAGATGAGGTCAATAAGGAAGCTGTGAAGTTAAAGCCCGCCCTCTCCCTGATCAGCCATGTCACATTTGTAAAGGACGTGGAACCGGGGACCGCCATCAGCTACGGCGGCACTTTTGTGGCGGAGAAGAAGATGAAGGTGGCCACAATTCCGGTGGGGTATGGCGACGGATATCCCAGGTCGCTGTCCAATAAAGGGTCTGTTCTGATTCATGGAAAGCGGGCGCGCATTCTGGGAAGGGTGTGCATGGATCAGTTTATGGTGGATGTGACGGACATCCCGGAGACAAAGTTTATGGACCGGGCTGTCCTTGTGGGAGAAGACGGGGATGACAGGATCACGGTGGAAGAGCTGGCCAGGCTGAGCGGCAGATTCAATTATGAGTTTGTGTGCTGTCTGGGGAAGCGCATCCCGCGCGTCTATGAGAAAGACGGCAGGATAATCGAGCAGGGCTGAATCCGCTTTGCAGGAATACATCCGATGAAACGGGGAATACTGAAGTATGCGGCATGCAGAATGAATGAGGCGTGCAGGCGCGCATGAGTATGTAAATCGGAGTGTGAGACGGTTTGATGATCAGACGCGGAGATATTTATTATGCGGATTTAAGTCCCGTGGTGGGTTCAGAACAGGGCGGGATACGTCCGGTGCTGGTCATACAGAATAACGTGGGGAACAGACACAGCCCTACGGTTATCTGTGCGGCAATTACCTCAAAGATGAATAAGGCAAAACTGCCGACACATATTGAGATCAGCACGAGAGATTATAAGATTGTGAAGAACTCGGTAATTCTTCTGGAACAGATACGGACGATTGATAAGCAGAGGCTCAAAGAGTATGTCTGCCATATTGACGGAGGGATGATGAGGAAGGTGGACCAGGCGATCAGGATCAGCCTGGAGCTTCCTACATAGATGGATGCCTTCTTTACAGAACACAAAAAGAGTGATAAAATTGTAAGGCAAAATGTGAGAAAAGTACAGAGAGAAGAGGAGAATTTATAATATGTCAGGACATTCAAAATTTGCCAATATCAAACACAAGAAAGAAAAGAATGATGCGGCAAAGGGCAAGATATTCACAAAGATTGGACGTGAGCTTGCTGTTGCGGTAAAGGAAGGCGGCGGAGCTGATCCAGCGAACAACAGCAGGCTGCGTGATGTGATTGCAAAGGCAAAGTCAAACAACATGCCCAACGACACGATTGAGAGAAATATCAAGAAAGCGGCAGGAGAGGGTTCCGCTGACAATTACGAGCATATTACATATGAGGGGTACGGACCGAACGGCACGGCGATTATCGTAAAGACATTGACCGACAATAAGAACAGGACTGCCTCTAATGTAAGGAATGCGTTTACAAAAGGAAGCGGAAATGTGGGGACGCCGGGATGTGTCTCTTTCATGTTTGATGAGAAGGGGCAGATATTTGTGGCAAAAGAAGAATGTGAGATGGATGCGGATGAGCTGATGATGCTTGCCCTTGACGCGGGGGCGGAAGACTTTGTGGAAGATGAAGAGAGCTTTGAGATCCTGACAGCCCCGGACGCGTTCAGCGAGGTCCGTCTGAAATTGGAAGAAGCGGGGATTGTGATGGCAGAGGCGGAAGTGACTATGATCCCGCAGACTTATGTGGAGCTGACAGAGGAGGAAGACATCAGGAATATTCAGAAGACGCTGGACCTGCTCGAGGAGGACGATGACGTCCAGGATGTGTACCACAACTGGAACGAATAAGAGGGATGCAGAATGGAGATGAATACACTTCAGAAGGAGCTGACGGATCTGTATCAGACATCCATGGGGTATGAGTTCCAAAAGGCCACCTATGATAAGCGCATGGACGCGCTGAAAGAGGAGCATGCAGAGCTGCTCAGGGAGACGGCCCATGCCTGCGACGCGTCAGACGAAAATCTGGAGAATCTCGCGGCGTGCATACCTGAATATGTGTCAGAACAGCTTGCCGAGGAACCTTCGAAGCGGAAAAGAGAGAGAAAAAGCATCGAACACAAAATGAATATGGTATCTTATTTCGTGCCGCTGCTGGGAACCATGCCTTCCGGGAAGGCAGGGAAACTGACAGAGCGGATCGTTGAAATTTGGAATGAAAAGATGCCGGAATATAAGATCAGCCATTCCACATATGAGAGCATCAGAGCAGGGTTTCAGAAGGGGCTTTTCTGCTACATTACAACCGCGGTATGCAAAAACTTTGACAAACCGGACGACTGCTATGAGCTGACGGTTCTCAGGCAGTACAGGGACAGTTATCTCCTTAAGTCCCAAAGCGGCAGGAGGCTGGTGGAAGAATATTACAATATTGCGCCAACGATTGTAAAAAGGATCAACAAGCAGAAAGACGCCGGAGAAATCTACCGCGGGATATGGGAAATGTATTTAAATCCCTGTATCCGGCTGATTGAAGAGAATAAAAAAGAAGAGTGCAGGGAAGTCTACAGCCGGATGGTGAGAGGGCTGGAAAGAGAATACCTGACCGAATGGCAGAGAGGAGACGGAAGATGAGTGATTACAGAATAGAGACAAAGTGTATACAGTCAGGATATGAGCCGGGCAATGGAGAACCGAGAATCGTGCCGATTTACCAGAGCACCACATTCCGCTATACGAGTAGCGAGCAGATGGGACGTTTGTTCGATCTGGAAGAGCCCGGGTATTTTTATACCCGCCTCCAGAACCCAACCAATGATACAGTGGCAGCAAAGATCTGTGATCTGGAAGGCGGGGCTGCGGCGATGCTGACATCCTCCGGCCAGGCGGCGAATTTCTATGCTGTTATGAACATTGCGCAGGCGGGAGACCATATTGTATGCGCGTCCGCGCTCTACGGCGGTACATATAACCTCTATGCGCACACCATCCGCAGGATGGGAGTGGAGGCCACTTTCGTTGATCCGGACTGTACAGAGGAGGAATTGGAAGCGGCATTTCGGGACAATACGAAAGCAGTGTTTGGCGAGTCCATTGCCAACCCGGCTCTCGTTGTGCTTGACTTTGAGAAGTTTGCGTCAGCGGCGCACAGACATGGCGTCCCCTTTATTGTGGACAATACATTTGCTACACCCATCAACTGCCGTCCTTTTGAGTGGGGAGCGGATATCGTAACCCATTCCACGACAAAGTACATGGACGGACATGCGTCGTGCGTGGGCGGAGCCATTGTGGACAGCGGGAATTTTGACTGGATGGCTTACGGAGATAAATTCCCGGGGCTGACAAAGCCGGATGAGACCTATCATGGGATTGTTTATGCGGAAAAGTTCGGGAAAGGAGCCTACATCACGAAAGCGACGGCACAGCTGATGCGGGATCTGGGATCGATCCAGTCGCCGCAGAATGCGTTCCTTCTGAATATCGGCCTTGAGACGCTCCACTTAAGAGTGGCAAGACATTGTGAGAATGCGGTAAAAGTAGCGCAGTTTCTCAAGAATCACGAGAAGGTGGCGTGGGTAAACTGTCCGTCTCTGCCGGGAGACAAATATTATGACCTGGCACAGAAATATATGCCGAATGGGACATGTGGTGTGATTACATTCGGTCTCAAAGGCGGAAGAGAAGCCGCGGTTGAGATGATGGATAAGCTGAAGATGGTCGCGATTGTGACCCATGTGGCGGATGCGAGAAGCTGCGTCCTTCACCCGGCCAGCCATACGCACCGCCAGATGAATGAGCAGGAGCTTATAGAGGCGGGCGTACAGCCGGATCTGATCCGTTTCAGTGTGGGCATCGAGAATGTGGAAGATATCATCTCGGATGTAACGCAGGCACTGTAAATCAAGATCTGCGGCCTGGGTTTGCAGCAGGGGTATCCTATAGAAGGAAGGCTGAGAAAACAGCCGCGCGTTCTTGTGGAAACACTTCGGCGCAGGGAGCGGCAGCCGTGGCAGATTCAGAATAAAATTTAGAAATAACGAAATCCGGAAACCTGTGTTGAGTGTTTCCGGATTTCGTGTTTTTTGTGTGGCTTTATGGAGCAGAGGCCAAGCCGCCTGCATCCTCAGCGGCAGCCAGAGTGCCTCTTATACAATTTCTGCATTTTTATGAATGGTTTCGCGTATAATATTTTCTACACAGTCACCGATATGTCTCTTTGTGTCCTTATCCAGATTTTCCGGATAGATTGGCGCGCCGTATTCGATGACCACATGGGTCCGTTTTATTTTGGGCAGATGATTTTCAAAAATTTCGGCTGTATTATTCATGGAGATTGGCACAATCGCGCAGCCGGTCTTGGTCGCGATCTTAAATGCCCCGTCTTTAAAAGGAAGCATACTCAGTTCTTCCCCGTCGTTTCTTGTTCCCTCAGGGAAAATACAGATGGATATCCCTCTTTTAATATAGTCTACAGCAGTGAGTATGGTCTTTAGCCCCTCTTTGGGATTTTTTCGGTCAAGGAAGAGGCAGTAGACCCGTTTCATCCAGGAGGTTAGTGTCAGGTAACGCTCCATTTCCTTTTTTGCCACATAACCAGTGAGCCTTTTACATCTGCTGTAAGTCAGGAGGATATCAAAATAACTGCGGTGGTTTCCGATGAAGAGCACTGGTTCGTCGGGAATATTTTCCTCGCCGATGACCGTGGCTTTTACGCCGGCTATGCGGAGAATGACTTTGAATCCCCACTGTACAATGCGGAGAGAGCTGATATCCCGGGCGTATGGATTGAATTTTCCGATGATCCATTCAACGATCAGGACCGGGATGGTTACGATCAGGAATAGGATTAAAAAGATTACGATGCAGATAAAACGAAACATATTGAGGTCTCCATTTTCCATAATAAATATAAATGTGTAAAGACAATTATACAGCTGCCGTGTCGAAAAAACAAGTCTAATAGAAGGGGCTTCGGAGGCATTTGCGAAAAGAGCTGCAGAGATTACTTCCCCATAGGGCGGGGAGATCAGGATGCCGGGCGGAATGAGGCAGTAGAATATTTCTTCTGTAGAAAACATATGATTATAAGGAAAACGCTGCTGGGACGGGGAAATGAAACGGTCAGGGAAAATAGATAAGAATGCTGGAGGGAGAAAGGGACGGCCGGGCCGGATGGTGCTGACCGGATGTGTACTTCTGTGCGCGGCATCATGTATGCTGACAGGCTGTGCCACCCGCAGACAGAAGACACAGAAGCTCCGAGACCTGGAGTTTACAGTTCTGGATAAAGAGGCGGCGCCCCCGGAGCTCAAGCTGCTGATTGAGGATAACAAAACCGTACCCTTTAAACTGACATATGCGGACCAGGGGCAGCTTTATATTGCAGAAGGGTATGGAGCGCAGCCAACGACAGGTTACAGTGTGGAAGTGGAAGGGCTGTATGAAACACAGGACGCGGTTTATATCCACACCAATCTGCTGGGACCCGAAAAGGGGGAGGAGACAAAAGAAATTACGACATTTCCATATGTAGTGATACAGCTGGAATATATTGAAAAAGATGTTCTATTTGACTGAGTTTAAAAATCAACAGGAGGAGAGCCATGGAACTGATTAAAAACCCGATTCATTATACGCAGGAGGGAAAGAATATTTTCGACCAGTTTTACCTGGATGAAGATTATAACGTACCGGAGCAGAAGGAAGATGTGAGAAGGATTGTACAGGGGAGCGCGGAGTGCAGGATTGAGGATATCCGGCCCGTGGAAAATTATGTGAAAGTCACAGGTAAAATATATTTCAGAATCCTTTATATGACGGCTTCCGGTGATCCGCGGCCGGCTGTGCTTGAAGGGAACCTGCCATTTGAGGAGATGGTCTATGCAGAAAGCGATGGGAACGAGACGTTCTTTATACGTAATCTGAGGACCGAATTTACCGGGTCTGTAGTAAATTCGAGAAAACTGAGCCTGCGTGTGATGGCGGAGATGGAGATCGGCAGGGAACGGCTGCGGGATGAGGAATTAACCACAGATGTGGAGAGCGCGATTCCCGTTTACCGGAAAAAGGAGAAGATGAACCTGCTGAAACTTGCGGTTTCCAGAAAAGATACATACAGAATTAAGGAAGAGATTGTGCTGCCGGGGACGAAGGAGAGTATCGGACAAGTGCTGCTTACGGATATAGGGAGCAGGAAGCTGGATATCCGGCTGGGGCAGGATGAGATTCTGCTGAGAGGGGAACTTCTCGTATTCTGTATGTATTTGTCCGGGGATGATAAGGCCGACTGGATTGAGCAGAGCGTTCCCTATGAGGGGAGGATATCCTGCGAGGGCGTGACAGAGAGCATGTATCATCATATCCGGCATTCGCTTGAGGATACGCTGGTGGATGTCCGTCTGGATGAGGATGGGGAGATGAGGATACTTGGGATTGAGGCTACACTTGCCCTGGGGATGAATATATATGAGGAAGAAGAGACAGAAGTGCTGCGGGATATGTATTCCCTGGAACAAATATGCGAATTTGACACCCAGGATGTGGTGTATGAGGAGCTTTTGATGCAGAACCAGTCCAGATGCAAGGTGTCTGAGCGGCTGGCGCTTCCTGAACTGAAGGAAGATGTTCTCCAGATCCTTCACAGCCAGGGCGGTATTCAGATAGAGAGTGAGCAGCATACGGACGAAGGAATCCGGGTAGAAGGAATCCTGCACCTTTCGTTTTTGTATCTGCGGGGAGACGATATGGAGCCCTATGGGAGCTGGCAGGGCATTGTTCCTTTCTCGTATCTGATTGAATATCCAGGCATGCCGGAGAGAGTGGACAGCAGCCTTACCAGTCATGTGGAGCAGCTGGCAGTGACTCTGGCAGGCAGTGAGGCCGTGGAAGTGAAAGCAGTCCTGGCATTTGATATTTTTCTGAGGAAACAGCTCCCCATGGAGATGATTACGGATGTGAGAATGCATCCGGCAGATGCAGAAGCAGCCGCTGAGCGCCCGGGGATCGTAGGGCATATTGTCCAGGAGGGCGAGGATATGTGGAGCCTGGCAAAAAAATATATGACGACCGTTGAGGGAATTATGGAAATTAACGGGCTGGACAATCAAAATGTTACACCGGGGGATAAACTGTTGATTTTAAAAGAAAATGTGAGTATACTGTAAGTACAATGTATACAAGATACAGGCGAGGTGAAAGGGGCCTGACCCCTTTCGGGAGGGGTCAGGCCCCTCCCGACGCTATGTTCAGAATATTCAGAAAATAACGGAGGATACGAGATGAATCAGATTGAACTGAAAGCGCTGGCAAAGATCAATCTGGGGCTGGATGTACTTGGAAGACGGGAAAATGGTTACCACGACGTAAGGATGGTTATGCAGTCAATCTATCTGTATGACGAGGTGAAGATTGAGAAAACAGAAAGTCCGGAGATTACGGTGGTATCTAATTTGACCTTCCTTCCCAAAGGGGATGGGAATATTGCATACAAAGCGGCACAGATGTTAAAGGAAGAATTTCAGATTGATGCCGGGATAAAGATTACATTGAATAAGCACATTCCGGTAGCTGCGGGGCTTGCAGGCGGCAGTTCCAATGCGGCGGCAGTGCTCTTTGGAATGAACCGGATGTTCCGTCTTGGATTGTCACAGGATGAATTAATGGAACGTGGAGTCAAGCTGGGAGCGGATGTCCCGTACTGTATTATGCGTGGGACCGTGCTGGCTGAGGGGATTGGGGAGCAGATGAGTGTGCTGCCTGCGATGCCGAAATGTACCGTGCTTATTGCGAAACCTTCGGTGAGTGTGTCAACGAAAACGGTCTACGAAGCGCTGGACGCAAAAGAGATAGAAGAGCACCCGGACATTGACGGGATTATTGAAGGACTGCGAACACACAGCCTGAGGCAGGTGGCGGCGTGCATGGGAAATGTGCTGGAAGATGTGACCATTCCCATGCATCCGGTGATTGAGCAGATCAAACAGGAAATGAAAGCTGCAGGGGCCCTGAACGCTATGATGAGCGGAAGCGGACCAACTGTATTCGGGCTGTTCGAGAGCAGGGCAGCAGCCAGGGATGCCCAGAGAAGGATCAGAGAAAAGTCACTGACCAGACAGGTGTATGTGACGAGTATACACAGTGTGAGGAGGAATCAGGATGCCGATTGATTTTGAAGTTACGATGAATGAATATCTTCCGCTGAGAGATGTGGTGTTCAACACACTGCGCCGGGCTATTCTTCGGGGCGAGCTCAAGCCGGGGGAAAGGCTGATGGAAATTCAGCTGGCCAATAAATTAGGTGTGAGCAGAACTCCGATTCGTGAGGCAATCCGCAAATTAGAGCTAGAAGGGCTGGTGCTGATGATTCCGAGAAAAGGCGCAGAAGTGGCTGAGATTACAGAGAAAAATCTCCGGGATGTCCTGGAAGTGCGCTGTGCTCTTGAAGAGCTTGCAGTTCAGCTTGCCTGCGACCGTATTGATGAGAGTGAGGTTAGAGAACTCCACGCCGCTGCAGATCATTTCCGAGAGGTGTTGGACAGCGATGATATTACTCAGATTGCCCAGGCGGATGAAGCATTCCACGACGTGATATTTACAGCCACGAATAATGGAAGGCTCATTCAGCTTTTGAATAATTTAAGAGAGCAGATGTACCGTTACCGGATTGAATATTTAAAGAAGAAAGAATGCTATCCACAGCTTCTCGCAGAGCATGAGGCGATCATCGGGGCTATTGAGGGGCATGATAAAGAGATGGCAACGGCCATTACAGGGCAGCATATTAATAATCAAGTAGATACAGTTGTCGGTACACTTCGCCATAAAGATGAAGAATAAGAATATTCAGAAAACTTTTCCGAAAGGGGCCTGACCCCTTCCGGGAATATTTTCAGAATCTTCTGTATATTTCCTCCATAGTTGTCTATACTCCATGTATCACAGACGGAGATATGGAGGTTATACATATGGATGGATTTTATATTCGCAGTATTCGGAAAGTTGAGAGAAACGCAGTGAGAATTATTCTGCTGCTGGCAGTGTGCATTTCCTTGCTGCTCACTGGAATGATCTGCCGCCGTGTGGATGCGTCGGCACAGGCAGAGATGCAGGCGCATCTGGCGCAGGAAGTGTTGAGGTTTCATGTCCTGGCTAACAGCGACAGCGACGAGGACCAGGCGCTGAAGCTGAAAGTGAGGGATGCGGTGCTGGCGTTTCTTGAGGAAAATATGCCGGAAGTGGAAGACGCGGCGCAGACAGAAGCATGGA
Source organism: uncultured Lachnospiraceae bacterium (assembly GCA_959022495.1). Classification (GTDB taxonomy): domain Bacteria; phylum Bacillota; class Clostridia; order Lachnospirales; family Lachnospiraceae; genus Mediterraneibacter. The sequence goes on from CAUEYX010000018.1 coordinate 14,475, forward strand.
TGCGGGAGAACATTGATGAGATTGAGGCGGTCAGCCGTGAAATTGTGGCGGAAGAGGGCGCGGAGTATCCTGTGAGCGCGGCGGTGACAACCTGCTGGTTTCCGGATAAAAGTTATGGAGACATTACATTCCCTGCGGGGAATTATGAAGCGCTCCGAATTGAGATCGGGGCGGCGGACGGCCACAACTGGTGGTGCGTGCTGTACCCGGGGCTGTGTTTTTTGGATACAACGAATGCGGTTGTGCCGGAAGAGGGAAAGAAGAAGCTTAAGAATGTTTTGACAGAAGAGGAGTATTCCAGGGTGACAGCGACATCAGACTTTAAGATCAGCTGGTTTTTCTGGTAAAGGAATTTAGAAATGACAGAATTTTTAGTAAGACATTTTATAAAAGACTATCAAGACATCGAGAAGATATCCGTGCGGACGGCCTATGGAGTGCTCGCCAGCATCGTGGGTATCTTCTGCAATGTTTTTTTATTTATTGTAAAATTTGCAGCGGGGCTTGTGCTCCACAGTGTGTCTGTCACAGCAGACGCTTTTAACAACCTGTCCGACGCAGGCTCGTCTATCATCAGTTTCGCGGGGGTGAAGATGGCGGAGAAGCCGGCGGACAGAGATCACCCGTTTGGACACGGGCGGATCGAGTACATTGCGGCTTTGATCGTATCCTTTCTTGTTTTGGAAGTGGGGTTTACGTTCCTCAAGGATTCTTTTGGAAAGATTTGGAGACCGGAGGAGTTGAATTTCCAGACGGTATCCGTCGTGATCCTGATTTTATCTATCGCGGTCAAACTATGGCTGGGCCTGTTTAACCGCAGGCTGGGAGCGAAGATCAATTCCAAGGTCATGATGGCAGTATTTACTGATTCCATGGGAGATGTGATCACAACAAGCGCAACGATTCTCTCGATCCTTTTCTTTGGCCTGACCGGAATTAATATCGACGGTTTTGTAGGTGTGGGCGTGGCGCTCGTCGTCATGTGGGCGGGCGTGGGCATTGCGAGAGATACCCTGGAGCCGCTGATCGGGGAGGCAATTGACCCGGAAGTTTATGAGCAGATTAAGAAATTTGTGGAGGGGTATAACGGGATCGAGGGAACCCATGATCTGATTGTACACAATTACGGACCGGGGAGGAGCATGGCATCCATCCATGCGGAAGTGCCAAACGATGTGGATATCGAACAGTCCCATGAGATCATTGACCGGATTGAGAGGGAGGCGTCAAAACAGCTTGGGATCTTCCTGGTAATACATATGGACCCGGTGGAAATGAAAGACGAAAAGGTGCTGCTTATCAAGGAAAAAGTGGAAAGGATTCTGGAAGAGCTGGACCCGGCGTGCAGCATCCATGATTTCCGCGTTGTTCATGGAGAAGCACAAACCAATCTGATTTTTGATATGGTGATTCCCATAGAATATAGTGAAACCGCAAGGAAAGAGCTTCCTATGCGCCTGATGGAGCGGATCAAAGAAGTGGATTCCAGGTATGAATGTGTGATAACGGTGGATTATGATTACGTGGCAAAGGCGGATGAAGATTCCGGAAAATAAAAGAACAGCAGAGGAGTGTTGAAACATGCTGAATGAACAAAAAAACAGTTACGAATTTGACAGCAGAGTGCGGTACAGTGAGATCGGACACCGGGGGACCATGACGCTTCCGGCATTGATTAATTATTTCCAGGACTGCAGTACATTCCATTCAGAGACCGTGGGGCTTGGGATGGAGCATCTGCGGCAGGAGAAAAAGGCGTGGGTGCTCTCTTACTGGCAGATTATGGTGGACCGGTATCCGAAACTGTGCGAGAAAATGACAATTGGGACATTTGCCACGGAGTTCAAGGGACTCTTTGGAAACCGCAACTTTTATATGAAAGATGAGGAAGGAAGACAGATGGCCTGCGCGAATTCGGTGTGGGTGTTTATGGACCTGGAAAAGGGACGTCCCTGCCGTCCGGCAGAAGAGGATATTGGGCCATATGGGGTACATGCACCGCTGGACATGCCTTATGAAGACAGAAAGATCACTGTGCCGGAAGTGCTGGCTGACAAGGAAGCGTTCCCTGTACGGAAATACCATATTGATACAAACGAACACGTAAACAACTGCCAGTATGTCCAGATGGCCCTGGAGGTGCTTCCGGAAGACCTCTGTGCGCGGCAGGTAAGGGTTGATTATAAAAAGTCTGCTGTGCTGGGAGACATAGTCTGCCCAAGAATTGCGGAGGACGGGGAGCGGTATATTGTGGAACTCTGTGACACCGAAAAGATGCCTTATGCGGTGATCGAGATAAAGTGAGGCGGACAAAGGCTTACCCTGGAATCAGGTACAGACAGGAAGAATACCGGATGAGCGGATGCGGAAGAAATGAGGATGGGATGACAAAAGCGGTAAAGGCGATCCTTCAGGCGCTGTCCTACGGGAATATTGAGGTGGAGGCGGCAAGGCGGCTTGCAGATTTAAGAAAGTTAGATCCGATGCGGATTTTTTTGAAAAAACTTGATACAGAGGTAAGCAATGATGCATATAAAGTACCCCTCCGGTTCTATTTTCCCAGTGAGATAGCGATGACGGACGGCAGTGTACCGGGGAATATACGGACGGAGACGGGGGCGGTCCTCTTTTTTCACGGAGGCGGCTGGACCACAGAGAGTGTGGAGACCTATGACCGGGTCTGCGCCAGGATGGCCCAGTCCACAGGACAGCTGGTGATTTCCGCGGAATACCGCCTGGCCCCGGAATATAAATTCCCCACGGGATTTGAGGATTGCTATGCCGCCGCAAAAGCTGTGTTTGGTGGAGAGATCCTGCCGGACATTCCTCCGGAGCAGATCACTGTGATGGGGGACAGCGCAGGTGGGAATCTGGCGGCTGCTGTGTGTATGAGAGCAAGGGACACCGGGGATTTTGCCCCCAGGCGGCAGGTGCTGATTTATCCGGCGCTTTATAACTGTTATACAGAGGCATCGCCCTATGAATCCGTGCGGACCAACGGGTCGGGCTATCTTTTGACCAGTGTGAAGATGGAAGACTATGTAAAGCTTTATGCCCGCACAGAAGAGGACAGGATGAACCCATATTTTGCACCGCTTCTGGCTCAGGACTTCTCAGGACTTCCGGACACGCTGATCCTTACAGCAGAGTTCGATCCTCTGCGAGATGAAGGCGAAGATTACGGGCGGAAGCTCCGGGCAGCGGGAGGCCGTGTGCGTGTGGAGCGGATTGAAGGAGCCCTGCATGGGTATTTTGCCCTGGGTATCCAGCATCTGTATGTACAGGAGAGCTTTCGGCATATAAACCGTTTCCTGAATGTAGAGCAGGCACTGCTGGAGAAGGAGTTGTAGGAGATGTGTACGAAAAGGAGGGGCGCATGAAAGACAAGAGACAGAGACACTGGAGAAAACTGGACAATGCGGCACAGGCATTCCCGGCGGCTGCAGGGAAAAAGGATACAAGGGTATTCCGGTTCTACTGTACATTAAAGGAAGAAGTGAGGGAAGAACTTCTGCAGAACGCACTGGAGCTGACGTTGGAGAAATATCCCCTTTTTCTTTCCGTTCTGAGGAAAGGCCTGTTTTGGTTCTATATGGAGCCCAGAGACATCCCTGCGGCGGTACACCCGGAATGGCGTCCTCCATGCAGCCGGATCTATGTGCCGGATCAGAAGCGTCTCCTTTTTGAAGTGACATATCATAAAAACCGGATTAATTTTGAGGTATTCCATGGGCTGACTGACGGCACGGGAGCCGTGAATTTCCTAAAAGAGATTGTGCACAATTATCTGTCGCTGTCCCATCCAGAAGAAGAATTCCCGGAGACGGACAAAGAGGAAGTGCTGACGCAGAACGACTACGAGGAGGACAGTTTTTCTCAGTATTATACGGGTGTAAAGCAGAAAAAGGCCAAGTCAAAGCCCGCCTTCCAGCTTAAGGGGGAACGGCTGGAGCAGGAGGAGATGGAGATTACGGAAATGATTCTGTCTGCCGGGCAGGTACACGCCAAAGCAAGAGAATACGGGGTGTCTGTGACGGCGTTTCTGGCGGCTGTGTTTCTCTATGCTATCTATGAAGAGGTGCCCAAAAGCCGGCTGAAAAAGCCGGTATCCCTTATGATTCCCGTCAACTTGAGGAATTTCTTTCCCTCTGAGTCCATGACGAATTTCTGGAGCTGGATTGAGACCGCGCACGATCTCGGAGAAAACGTGGAGCTGGAGGATGTGATTAGAAGGATGAAGGAGGTCTTCGCGAAAGAAGCGCTCCGGGAGGAGATCTCAGGCCGAATGAATGAGCTGGTCCGTCTGGAGAAGAATCCCTTCCTCAGGGCAGTGCCGCTGGAAGTGAAAAACTTGTTCCTGCTGGCAGGGACAACGCTGGGCGGGCGCGGCGTGACGGCAGTGTACTCCAACATCGGCCGCATCCAGATGCCGAAGGAATTTGAGAGATATATTGAGCGGTTTGGCTTTTTTGCCAGCACCGATAAACTTCAGCTTTGTTCGTGTTCTTACGGAGACACCCTTGTGATGGGATTTACGTCCAAAATATTGAATTCAAATATCTGCCGGAATTTTGTGAATCTATTAAAGCAGCAGGGAATTGTATGCCGGATTGAAGAAAATGATTTTCCGGGATACCGCCAGCAGCCATCGCGCACAGCGCTCACCGGACTGCGTATTTTTTCCTTTACATGCACCGTTGCAGTGGTGGTGTGCTGGATGCTGAATTATCTTCTGACTCCCGGAGAGTGGTGGGCAGGATATGTGACAGCCGGGGTTTTCTGTACATGGCTGCTGATCATGGTGGGCTTCCGCAAGCGGAAGAATCCACTGAAGAATGGCATGTGGCAGCTTACGATTGTGGCGGCAGGGTCCGTACTGTGGGATGTATTTACAGGCTGGCTTGGGTGGTCTGTGGATTTTGTCCTCCCGCTGGCGTCCTTAGTGACACTGCTTTCCATGGTGATTGTGTCCGCGGCGTGCAGAATGGAGGCGTCAGAATATCTGTTCTATCTGGTGCAGGCAGGAGCGTTCGGGCTGATTCCGTTTATCCTCCTTCTGACCGGTGTGGTTTCAGTGCCCTATCCCTCTGTCATATGCGCGGGATTAAGCCTCCTGTTTCTGGTCGGTCTGGTCATCTTCAAAGGAAGGGAATTTATAAGAGAAATACATAAGAAATTCCGGGTGTAAGCGCAAAGGAAAGGATAGGAAATAGGAGCTGGCCCAGATGGCCGTCCGGGGTGAACGCCGGACGGCCGTCACAAAATATACAGCGCGAAATTTATGACATAGAAGAGAGGATTTCTTCCAGCACATCTTCCACGGAGTCTGTTACAAAGGATGCGTGCCTGGCGATGCCAGGAGCAGCGTTTGACATGGCGTAGCTGGTTCCCGTAAGTTCCAGCATTTCTACATCATTGTACTGATCCCCAAAGGCGATACACTCTGAAGGCGCTGCGCCGAAAAGCTCCATGAGCTGTCTCAGGGCAGTGCCTTTATTGCAGTCTGGCACGATAAAGTCGATCCAGACATGCCCGGAAGTTACAACTTTGATCTCGGATGCAAACATTTCCTGAAGATGATTCAGATAAGTTCTCAGATCCTGAGAGGTCATGTTCGCGATGGCGATCTTTAAAATGGGGCCTTCCACCTCCCTGACATCACGGACGATCTTTGTTGTATTATGCATGACATTGACAATGTGGTTTACAAACTGCGGATGATTGTCCTCGATGTAACACGCGTCTTCCTTTGACACAACAATTTCAAAGCCGGGCTGTTTCTTGAGCTCCTCTAATATTCTGCGGGCAAGCGGGTCCGGGATAATTCCCCTGGAGATGACTTTTCCATTGTGAATACACAGGGAACCGTTTTCTGCTATGTAGGAGATTTCATCCTTGATCTTGTCAAATATGCGGCGCTCATTGTCATACTGACGTCCGCTGGCCGCCACAAAATGGATTCCTTTCTGCGTGAGGCTGTGGACAAGTTTTATTGCCCTGGGCGTCAGTTCCTGGGCACCATTTTGGAGAAGAGTGCCGTCAAGGTCACTTGCGATTAATTTTATCATAGATAGATTCCTCCGATAATTGTTCAGTGTATTGGTTTTTATAATCCGGTATATCAGCTCTGCCGGCATAAATACATATATGAATACAAGAACATCATATATGAAATCCGGACAGCTTTCTACAGTATATTCGAAAAGCATCTTCGTGTAAATACTTGTGTAACAAAAAAGAAATACTTGTAACTGTTCTGTAATAGTAATATAATGTGAATGTGCCGGGGGGATATGGATGAATGGTTTCATCCCGGCATAAATATTATGGAAGATTAAGAGGTAGTCTGCTATGGGTAAATATTTTGGTACAGATGGTTTCCGCGGTGAGGCGAATGTCGTCCTGACAGTGGAGCACGCGTTTAAAGTAGGACGTTACCTTGGATGGTACTTTGGACAGGACCACAAGGCAAGGGTTGTGATTGGAAAAGACACAAGAAGGAGCAGTTACATGTTTGAGTATGCATTGGCGGCAGGATTGACGGCATCCGGCGCGGACGCATATCTTCTCCATGTGACAACAACGCCCAGCGTTTCTTATGTGGTAAGGACAGAAGACTTTGACTGCGGCATCATGATTTCAGCGAGCCACAATCCGTTTTATGATAATGGAATCAAAGTGATCAACAGCATGGGACATAAAATGGAGGCAGAGGTTGAGGAGAAGATTGAAGCATATATTGATGGAGAGACAGAGGAGCTCCCGCTCGCTGTGAAAGATGAGATCGGGCGCACTGTGGACTATGCGGCTGGGAGAAACCGTTACATCGGTCATCTGATCTCTTTGGCAACAAGGTCCTTTAAAGACATGAGAGTGGGACTGGACTGTGCCAACGGAAGTTCTTTCTCCATCGCGAAGAGCGTGTTTGACGCGCTGGGGGCAAAGACGTATGTGATTAACAACGAGCCGGACGGAACGAATATTAATACAAACTGTGGCTCCACGCATATTAATGTCCTCCAGGAATTCGTAAAAGAGAAGAAACTGGATGTGGGATTTGCTTATGATGGAGATGCGGACAGATGCATCGCTGTGGACGAGAATGGAAACGTAGTGGATGGGGACCGCATTATGTATGTGTGCGGCAAATATCTGATGGAGCAGGGGCGCCTGGAAGGCAATACAATCGTTACCACGGTGATGTCTAATCTCGGTCTTTACAAGGCATGTGATAAGATCGGCATGAAATATGAGCAGACAGCGGTCGGTGACAAGTATGTATACGAGAACATGCTGAAAAACGGTTTTGAGCTGGGCGGCGAGCAGTCCGGACACATCATCTTCAGCAAACATGCGAGGACCGGTGACGGCATCCTTACATCCCTTATGCTTATGGAGGTCATTCTTGAAAAGAAGCAGACACTTGGGAAACTGGCGGACGAAGTAAAAATATTCCCCCAGCTTCTGAAAAATGTCCGTGTGACAGATAAAAAGACTGCGAGAGAAAATCCGGCTGTGCAGGCAGCGGTCCAGAAGGCGGCGGATGAGCTTGGCAGCGATGGCCGTATCCTTGTGCGCGAGAGCGGAACCGAGCCGGTGATCCGGGTTATGGTGGAGGCGGTGTCAGACGAGATCTGTGAGAAATACGTGGACAGCGTGGTTGAAGTCATAAAAGCAGAAGGACTGGCGGTGTAAGATTATCAATCTGGATCTGCCGGGGTGACTCATGGAGGCAGCGGCAGGCACAGTCCGGAGTGTCTCTAATAAGGCTCCCTTTTCGACCTTCTTTGAAATCCTGCATTTGTCTGCGGGGAGGCGCTTTCTGGATGGATGCGCGCAGAAAACAGTACCTATTGGGGGTACCTTTCGTGGAGAGGGGCGGGGCGGAGCAGGCGACTTGGAATGATTTGCCGGAAAGTCTTAAAGGAAGGACGCGCGGCGTTAATTGACCAGCGGATGCCTGAGGCGTAAGCCGAATCTTCCGCTGGTCAATTGCTTTTAGCCGTGTGTCCTTCCTTTTAGATCTTTCCCAAATTATGGAACGGAACCTGCTCCGCCCCGCCCCTCTCCACGAATACGTCCTCAAATAATCCCGCTGTTTTCGGACCCATTCATTTAGAATCGTCTCCCTTGCAAATGCAGATTTACACCCCTCTTTTGAACAGCCAGAATGAGTACCCGGCCGGAATTATGACGCACACCCCCACGATTACCAGCATCACTGCAAATACTGCAGCGTTCTCTCCCAGGAGGGGACTGATTGCTCCGCTGACGGCCAGCAGGAATCCGCCTGCAATAAAGAGCCTTCCGCCTAAGCGATGTGTGCGGTTCCAGTTTTCGGTGCTGTTGAGTGTCCAGGGAAGCTTGATGCCCACGGTATAGTTCTGCTGCAGCTTGGGCATATAATTTCCCAGCACAATGAACAAAAGACCGATCAGCATGGAAATAATGAGGCTGATATTGACATCATTTCCCAGCGCTGCCAGATATGTGAACCCGCTGGTTATAAAGGATACTACAGGGACGAGCCAAAATACCAGGGTCAATGGCTTTTTGTGGATGTTCTTCCGCTTCGGGTCATTTAGTGTAATCCAGATTGAAAAAAGATGGATTGCGGTAAGGATACATGGGAGCCCGAATACGGCGAAAGCCTTTCCAGACCATCCATCCGCCTGCCCGTCCGCGCCCCAGTGAATGGGGATGGTGTCAGGAAGTCTATTCCAAAGCGCGAGCCCGAGAAGGATCGGAAGCAGTGTGACAAGTGTAGTAACCAGGATCGTTTTTTTATCGTTTTTCATAATCAGGTCTCTCCTTTCAGCTCTGACAGCCAGACCATGATTTCCTCTAGGACTGTCAGGTTCAGTTCATAAAAAATAAAATTCTTTTCCCGTGCCTCCCGGACCAGGTCCGCCTGTTTCAGGACTTTCAGGTGATAGGACACAGTCGCCTGGGCCATATCAAATTGTCCGGCGATATCCCCGGCAGAAAGCCTGCCGTTTTTGAGAATTTCCAGTATCTGCCGCCGTGCCGGGTCGGACAGTGCTTTAAATGTTTCTGCGAAACTCAACAGACCACTCCTTTCTGAAAATAATCCCTAAAAGGTAATTGAGGATATTTAGAAATATTTCTAAATACTTTATACAGCTGATGATGAACAAAGTCAAGAGCTATTTAGAAAATAATCTAAATAGTTTTCGGATTGACAAGTTTAATACATTGCGCATACAATAGTTGTATATACAACTATTAATTAAAGAACAGAGAGGGCAGTCATGTATCAGCGTGGAGCTGGCCGCCACCTGTGCAAAATGAAGGAAAGGAGTGGGCACTTCCTATGATACGGCGTATTTTTGGATACTCTGGACAATATAAGAAATACATTATTTTTGCGGCTCTGTGTATTACAGCGGAGTCTCTTTTTGAGCTGCTGATTCCACTGATTATGGCAAATATTATAGATATTGGTGTGGCTGAGGGGAATAAGATGTATATCTTTGAACAGGGGGCGTGGATGCTTGTCTGTGCTGTCCTTGCCCTGTTGCTCGGCATTGGCAGCGCCAAATTTTCAGCAGTGGCAGGACAGGGGCTGGGCGCGAATCTGCGGGAGGCAGAGTATGCCAAGTTCCAGCAGTTTTCTTTCGCTAATGTGGATCATTTTCAAATCTCCTCACTTGTAACCAGGATGACCAGTGATGTCACAAATATTCAGAACAGCATCTCCGGAGGGCTGCGCCCCGCGTGCAGAGGACCGGTGATGCTGGTGGCGGCCACTGGTGTTGCCTTTGCGATAAACGCGCAGCTGGCAGTGGTATTTTTAGTGGCGCTGCCTGCGCTGGGGATCTGCCTGTATCTGATTATTAAAAATGTACGGCCGCTGTACGCCAAGATGCAGGGAGCTATTGATCTGGTAAACCGGATTATCCAGGAGAATCTGGCAGCGGTGCGGGTTGTAAAGGCCTATGTCAGAGGAGAATATGAGATCCAAAAATTTGATAAGGTAAACACCAATCTCCAGACCCAGTCCGAGCGGGCGTTTAAGCTTGCGGCAGCCAACATGGCTGCAATGCAGTTTGTGATGTACGGGACGATCCTCAGTATTTTATGGTTTGGCGGCGGCATGATCCGTGTGGGCAGCATGCAGGTGGGAGAACTGACGGGATTTCTAAGTTATGTGCTTCAGATTTTGAATTCCCTGATGATGATCTCCAATATTTTTCTGATGCTGACCAGGTCCCTGGCATCCGGAAAACGAATTATTGAAGTGCTGGATGAGGAGATTGATATCAAGGAGGAACGGACACGGGATCTTAAGGTTACGCGGGGGGAGATCGAGTTCCGGCATGTGTACTTTAAGTATAAAGCAGATGCGGCGGAGTATGTGCTGTCAGATATCAACCTGCATATCAGGGCAGGGCAGACCGTGGGGATCGTAGGGCAGACCGGATCGGCAAAGACCACACTTGTCCAGCTGATCCCGAGGCTTTATGAGATCTCGTCCGGACAGCTGCTGATCGACGGATGTCCGGTGGAAGAATATCCTCTCAAACATCTGAGAGATGCAGTGGCGGTGGTGCTCCAGAAGAACACCCTCTTCTCAGGGACACTGCGGGAGAATCTGCTCTGGGGCGACAGCAGGGCATCCCAGGAGGAGATCGAAAATGCCTGCCGGACTGCCGGCGCGGATGAATTTATCGGACGGCTGGAGAAGGGGTATGACACGGTGATGGGACAGGGAGGCGTGAATGTGTCCGGGGGACAGAAACAGCGGCTCTGTATTGCCCGGGCGATTTTGAAGAAGCCGAAAGTTTTGATCCTGGACGATTCTACCAGCGCGGTGGATACAGCGACCGAGGCGCGCATCCGGGAGCAGCTTGCCCGGACGCTTCCTCATACTACAAAAATCATGATTGGCCAGCGGATCTCGTCTGTGAGGCACGCGGACCAGATTGTAGTGCTGGAAGACGGCAGGGTGGAGGGCGTGGGTACCCATGAAGAACTGCTTGCCGGCAGTAAAATTTATCAGGAGATTTATGATTCCCAGAAGGAAGGAGCTGAATTGTAATGGCAGGATATACGGGATATAAACGGCCGAAAAATACAAAAAAAGCGCTCAAAGAACTGTTCCGTTACATGGGATATCACAGATGGCTTCTGCTGGCTGTCGCTGTCCTTGTATTTATAAGTACAGGGGCGAATGTGGCGGGGACTTACCTGCTTAAGCCCGTGATTAACCGGTTCATCCTTCCCGGAGATGTTAAAGGCCTGGTGTATGCGCTGGCGGGAATGGGAATCATGTACCTGTGCGGGGCACTGTCCACCTTGGGATACAACCGGCTGATGGTAAAAACCTCACAGAGAGTGACCGCGGATATCCGAAGGGACCTGTTTGCACATGTGCAGACACTGCCTTTGAAATACTTTGACGCCCACACTCATGGGGAACTGATGAGCCGCTTTACAAACGATGTAGATACGGTGCAGGAGGCGCTGAACAACAGTTTTACCATGGTGATCCAGAGTTCTCTGACGCTGACCGGCACGGTGGCCATGCTGCTGGTGCTCAACATAAATATGTCTCTGATTGTGATTGTGTTTCTGTGCGTCATGTTCTTTTTCATCAAATGGAATGGGAGGCGCAGCAAGGAGTATTATGACAGACAGCAGGCCTTTCTTGCGGATATCAACGGATTTGTGGAGGAGATGGCGGCAGGGCAGAAGGTGGAGAAGGTTTTTAACCATGAGGCAGAGGATCTGAAAGTATTCCGGCAGAAAAATGAAGCTCTGCGCAGGGCTTCCACAAAGGCGCTCGGGTACTCGGGGATGATGGTGCCCAGCATTGTTTCATTATCTTATGCCAATTATGCGGTTTCCGCCTGCGCGGGAGGGCTGCTGGCTATTGCCGGGATGATGGACCTGGGGAGTCTCGCCGCGTATCTGGTGTATGTGCGGCAGAGCGCGATGCCTCTGAACCAGTTCACCCAGCAGGTGAATTTTATTTTGTCGGCGCTGGCCGGTGCAGAGCGGATTTTTGATATGATGCACGAGGAGGCTGAGACAGACGAGGGAAAAGTGCGTCTTGTACGTGCGTGGAAAAGATCCGATGGAAGTCTCTCAGAATCCGGGGCATCCGCCGGGCTGGAGGAAGAGAGCGGGTTTGCGTGGAAAGATGAAAACGGCCGTCTGACCCTGTTAAGGGGCGAGGTGAGATTCGAGAATGTGTCCTTCGGATATGTGTCTGAGAAAAAGATATTGGACGGGATCAGTCTGTATGCAAAGCCGGGGCAGAAAATCGCCTTTGTCGGGTCCACCGGCGCCGGGAAGACCACGATCATCAACCTGGTTAACCGGTTTTATGAGATACAGGGTGGCAGAATTCTATACGATGGGATTGATATCAGGGAAATTAGAAAGGATGACCTCCGGCGGTCTCTTGCCATGGTCATACAGGATACTCACCTGTTCACGGGTACGATTATAGAGAATATCCGGTACGGGAAGTTAAGCGCTTCCGATGAAGAGGTGATAGAAGCGGCAAAACTCGCGAACGCGGACTCTTTCATCCGGAGGCTCCCAGAGGGGTATCATACTATGCTTTACAGTGACGGGAGCAATCTGTCCCAGGGACAGCGGCAGCTGCTCGCTATTGCCCGGGCGGCGGTGGCGCGTCCCCCTGTGCTGATTCTGGATGAAGCCACCTCTTCCATCGACACGAGGACGGAGCGGCTGATTGAAAAAGGAATGGATGCCATTATGGAAGGCAGGACGGTATTTGTAATCGCCCATCGGCTTTCCACGGTGCGCAATTCCAAGGCGATCCTGGTTCTGGAACAGGGTACGGTTATTGAACGGGGAAGCCATGAGGAACTCCTGGAAGAGAAGGGCAGATATTATCAGCTTTATACCGGGTTGTATGAACTGGAATAAAGAGCGGGGCAATGCATGATAATGAACAATCGGAGGATGGATAAGATGTTAGAACAGCAGCTAAGAGAAATTCTATTTCAGATTGAACTGCTTAAGAGGAAGCAGGTGCAGGACTTCCTTCTTGAGATTGGGCTTACACCCGGACAGGGGCAGGCCAGGATTCTGGCGTTTCTGGATACCCACTCATCTGTCACCCAGCGGGAGATCGCGGATGCCTGTATGCTGGATGTGACTACTATGTCCCGCACTCTGGATAAATTAGAAGCACAGGGTCTGATTCTGCGTGGCAGAGACCCGCAGTGCAGACGCTCCTATCAGATCAGCCTGACAGAAGAAGGGAGTGCGAAAGCTGTCCAGGTCAGAGAGGGATTTCACAAAATGGAAGAAAAATTGTGCGCCGGTTTCCGCGAAGAAGAAATCCAAGAACTGAACCGGCAGCTTATGCGGGTGAAAGAAAACCTTATATAACGGCAGGCGGGAGAAATTGTTCAACTAAAAGAGTAGAAAATGAATGAAAAACAGTACAAAACTTCAAAAATGTAAAAGAAGGTACTGAAAAAGCGTTTTTCATCTATAAAAAATGCAAGAAAGGATTGACGAACTGTCATAAATTATATACAATAGCAGACAGTGAGTAAAAAGAAAGTGGAGGGTCCTGCAATGACTGCGTACAAGGATTTAAGTAAAGAAGAGTTATTGGAACTGAAAAACGGGCTTGAGGCTGAGTTTGCGGAAATGAAGGCCAAAGGGCTGAAACTGGATATGTCCAGGGGAAAGCCGTCTGCTGAGCAGCTCAATCTGTCCATGGGTATGATGGATGTGCTGAACAGCAGTGCCAACCTGACTTGTGAAGACGGTGTGGACTGCCGAAATTATGGAGGGCTTGACGGGATCGCGGAGGCGAAACAGCTGCTGGCAGATATGATGGAGGTGCCCAAAGACAATGTGATTATCTTCGGTAATTCCAGCTTAAATGTAATGTACGATACAGTGGCGCGTGCCATGACTCACGGAGTTATGGGAAGCACGCCATGGTGCAGGCTTGATAAAGTAAAATTTTTATGCCCTGTTCCGGGATATGACAGACATTTTGCCATTACAGAGCATTTCGGGATTGAGATGATCAATGTGCCGATGACTCCCACGGGACCGGATATGAATCTGGTAGAAAAGCTGGTCAGCGAGGACCCGGCGGTGAAAGGCATCTGGTGTGTGCCGAAGTACTCAAATCCGCAGGGTATTACCTATTCGGATGAGACGGTATTCCGTTTCGCGAATTTGAAACCGGCGGCGGAAGATTTCCGTATTTACTGGGATAATGCGTACTGTGTACATCATCTGTATGAGGATAAGCAGGACTACCTGATTGAGATTCTCAGCGAGTGTAAAAAGGCCGGGAACCCGGATATGGTATACAAATTCTCCTCAACATCCAAGATCAGTTTCCCGGGATCAGGTATCGCGGCGATCGCGGCCTCTGAGGCAAACTTAAAGGACATCCGCGATATGCTGAAGTTCCAGACGATTGGACACGATAAAGTGAACCAGCTCCGCCATGTACGCTTTTTCAAAGATGTGCACGGCATTGTGGAGCACATGAAGAAACACGCGGATATCATGCGTCCGAAATTTGAGGCGGTGATTGAAGTGATGGAGAGAGAACTTGGCGGCCTGGAGATCGGCTCCTGGATTAAACCTCTTGGCGGATATTTTATTTCCTTTGACGCGATGGAGGGCTGCGCAAAGGCGATTGTCGCGAAGGCAAAGGAAGCCGGAGTTGTGATGACAGGAGCAGGCGCTACATTCCCTTATGGCAGAGACCCGCACGACAGCAATATCCGAATCGCGCCGTCCTATCCGACGCCGGAAGAACTCTCGACAGCGGCGGATATCTTTGTACTCAGTGTAAAACTGGTAAGCATTGATAAACTGCTTGGAAATTTGTGATAAAATTGTGAACGGTTCCGGAGGATTTCAAACAGTGTTTTCTGAATATTCAGAAAACACTGTCCGTAATCCTCCGGGACCGTTCTTCATACTGGTTTCGATATTTTAAAAGGAACATCCCGGTATGTTTCTTAAATACCCGTTCGAAATAGGTCAGATTTTCATAGCCTGCGGCCTCGGAGATCTGGAAGATATATTTGTGTAAAAGAGGCGGCATAAAGGAGGATCACACCAAGGGAGCAGAGATATCTGCCGGAGGCATGGAATGATCACCTATAAAAAGGAAGGGGCCAGCCATAAAATAGAAAGGAACAGAGAATGAAACAGATTATACGAGCGCAGTATAGGGCGGCATTAAAGCCGGAAGCCGCAGGGAGCAGCCTGGAGAGGGCCTTTGATTCCTGTCGCAGAAAAATGGAAAAAGAAAAGGAACGGGGGAATCTTTTGACAGGCGGGATGTTCCGCTGGAATCAGCTTTTATTCCTCTATATGGAATATGTGACGGATACAGAAAACGACAAAAAAGAAAACCGGCATGACGATCATAGGCAGCAGACAGATTCAGGGACAGAAAAGCCAGAATCCGGGGGATTCCAGGAATGGATCGCGGGAATTCCTGAAGAATGGTTCCCGGATATGGTACCGTTTCTGCACACCTGGCAGGAATGGTCAGGGGAAGCACACTGGGCATATATGTATCCGGTATTCTGGTTTGACACGCCGCGGGATGTGGAGTCATGGAAGCGCAGGGAGATGCCGGATAAACGCTGCGGCAGGATCGCGGTCCTGTATCCGGACAAGCTGTTCTCCTACGTGTGCCATCATCAGGCGATTGTGGAAGAGGGACTTCTGATTGGCGACAGATACCAGATGATTTCTCTCCATGAAAATCTGCTTTTCTCCTATTTTGAGACACCCCGTGACAGAGAGCAGGTAAATATCCGCAGAGCGGAAGGAGAGCCGCTGGAGATCCGAAAATGGGAGGCGGCAGATCCGGCTGGGCATTTCAAACACTTCCCGGAGGCCGGCGGGGAGAATTTCCTTGTCATAGAGACCGTGCTATCTGTTGGATGATATGTGGAGAACAGCTGGCGGAGCTGGAGTTATTCTTCGTTTTCGCTGTAAACCTCAAAGGACTTTTCCATTTTTTCCAGTATTTCCGAATATTGCCGGAAGGCGTTTCGCATCTCGATCTCATTGAAGGGCTGGCTTTTGTAACAGATCCGGTGTTCCATGGCCGCCCAGAAGTCCATGGAGATGGTACGGAACTGGATCTCCACGGGATAGTATTCCATTCCGTCTATGTAATAGATCGGCACACCGAGAATGAGATGATAGCTGCGGTAGCCGTTTGGTTTTGGCGTACGGATGTAGTCCTTTTCTTTGATGATAATCAGATCAGACTGCTTCTTGAGGCAGTCTGCCAGATGACGGATGTCGCGTTCAAAAAAGCAGATTACGCGTATGCCTGCGATATCGTGCAGGAGGGCTTTCGCGTCGTCGGAATTTCCGTCGGAACGCTTCTTTTTCAGTTTATGCTCAATGCTCTTTTTGTCTTTGATGCGGCTGGTGATACCGTGGATCGGCTGGGTTTCCGCCTGTTCGTAGACTGTGTGGTTTAATATTTCCAGACGCGCGAGGATCAGATTGACTGCGTCAGAGTACGGGTGAATCAACGCGTAATATTGTTCATTTGTCATCTATATCATACTCCCTTCAATAACAGTGACTAGTTTATTGCTAAATTGTGAAAAAGATGTGTTGAAAATATTATGGTTTCATAATAAAAGCATAAAATGCATACAGTGTGTCTGGGAAAATGGGAAAGACAACTGCCTGCCGGATGTGTTATACTTGTCTCGTCACCGAATATACCGGAATATGAGCAATGCAATGGAGAAAAAAATGGACAGACACATGGAACAGCTGTTTCTTAAGTCGTTTCCTTTCTGGACGGCCCTTGACGGAGAGCAGAAAGAGACTGTGCAGATGAACACAGTGAGAACTCTCTGCCCGAAGAAGACACAGATTCACTTTGGAGGAGGCGAGTGCGCGGGAGTGCAGATCATTACCCAGGGGAGAGCCCGCGTGTTCATTACCTCTCCGGGAGGAGGGGATATCACGCTTTTCCGTCTTTTTGACGGGGATGTCAGTATTTTAAGCGCGGCATGCATGATAAACGGCATGGACGTGGAATTGGATATGGAGATGGAGACAGACTGCGTCATTTATACAATACCAAAACAGATTTACAGGAAACTGTATGATGATAGCGGAGCTGTGAAAGAATATACAATGGAAATGATATCGGAGAAATTCTCAGATATTATGTGGCTGTTTCAGCAGTTTGTATTTTCGAATGTGGCATCCCGCATCGCGGGGACACTTCTGGAGCACCGCGCCATGTCCGGAGGAAATGTGTTAAGCGTTACTCATGAGGCTTTGGCAAAGGATGTGGGGACAGCCCGGGAAGTAGTGTCCCGCATCTTGAGACAGTTTCAGAATGACGGCCTTGTGAGAGTGGCGAGAGGGAAGATAGAAGTGCTGGACGCGTCAGGGCTGGGTCGGATTTAAAAGTAGAACAGCGGCCATAAGCGGCGGCGCTGTAACGAAATAGGTCAGACGGGCGCTGAGGGGATGCGCTGAGGGAATGTGTGATTTTGTCACTGAAAAAGTCTGAGGATATGGTAGAATAGGACCATAGAAAATAAAAATGTATTTCAAAGGAGGATATAAACATGGCAGTTATAAAGTTAACAGAGGCGAATTTTGAACAGGAAGTCATGCAGGCAGGACAGCCGGTGCTGGTGGATTTCTATGCGGATTGGTGCGGGCCGTGCAAAATGATGGGACCTGTTGTAGAGGAGATCGCGGGGGAGGAGACGGGTGTGAAAGTCTGCAAGATCAATATTGATGAGGAGATGGGACTGGCGCAGCGCTTCGGCGTGATGAGCATTCCCACATTTATTGCATTTAAGGATGGAGAGACCGCGGGCAGGCAGATCGGCGCGGTGCCAAAGAAAGCGCTTCTGGACCTGGTCAAATAAAAGGATTATGAGTGTATCGGAGGGGAAATGCAGTGGAGATTTTCAAGCTTATTGATACTGAGCTGGCAAGGAAGGCCTCCGGCTTAAGGGGCGGGGGGAAATCTTTCGTCCTCCTGGCCATAGACGGGCGCTGCGGGAGCGGGAAGTCAACACTTGCGAAAGGGCTTGCCTCCAGATATACGGCGGCTGTCGTCCATATGGATGATTTTTTCCTCCGGCCGGAACAGAGGTCGCTTGAGCGCCTCTCCCAGCCCGGAGGAAATGTAGACTGGGAGCGCTTTATACAGCAGGTGCTTCTGCCTTTGAAAGAAGGAAGAGATGAATTTGAATATCAGAGATATGACTGCTCCAGGCAGAAACTTGGGCAGACCGTGCATATCTTAAGAAGCCCCCTCATGATCGTGGAGGGGGCTTACAGTGTTCATCCGCGTTTTGGAGATATCTATGATATCCGAATCTTTATGGACATTGATCCGGCGGCGCAGAGAGAGCGGATTCTGAAGAGAAACGGTCCCAAAATGCTGTCCCGGTTTGTCGATGACTGGATTCCGAAGGAAGAAGCGTATTTTGAAACGTACTCCATAAAAGAGAAATGCGATCTCTGCCTTACACAGATGCCGCGTTTCTGACAGAATCTGATCTGTGATTCTGTGGAGGCAGTCTTTAGTCTCTCATAAACTGATTGACCACATGCAGGATGCCGTCCTCATCGTTGGAACGGGTAATATAATCAGCCGATTCTTTAATGATGGGCTGCGCGTTTTCCATCGCCACGCCGAGCCCGGCAAATTCAATCATTGACAGATCGTTGTATCCGTCCCCGCAGCAGATCATGGAGTCCGCTGTCAGACCGATGCTGTTCAAAAGTTTCTGGAGTGACTGTGCTTTGTCGATATTGCGGGGCATGATCTCCAGGAAGAAAGGCTCGGAACGGTAAATGTTCAGAAGCCCGTGGTATTTGGCGCGCAGGGGATCAATCAGTGTCTCAAGGACCTGCGGGTCTCCCGGGATTAAAAGTTTATTTACCGGAAAGTCCAGGGCTGCGGGAAAATCCTCCACGGAGACAATCTCCATATTGTTAATGCCGGATTCGATCTCTACATATTTGTTGGGCCTGATCCCTGATAGGATCTGTGTGTCCGTGTAGGAGATAAGATCCAGGCCGGGAAATGTCCGGACATAGTCGTATATCGGCCGGATGATTTCCGGAGGCACGGTGCGGTCGTATAGAATCTCACCGGTAGAGCATCTGGTAATGCGTGCCCCATTGAAAGAGAGCATGTATCCGCCGAAACGATCCATCCGGAGTTCCGCGGCCAGCGGCGCAACGCCATTGATGGGGCGGCCGCTTGCGAGGACAATGATTTTTCCGGCCTCCTGAATTTCGATCAGCGCCTGCTTGGTAGGCGCTGTGATTTCTTTTTTGGAATTCGTGAGCGTACCGTCCAGATCCAGTACGAGAACCTGATATTTCATAATAACGGACCCTTTCTTTCAGGCTTTCAGCCATTCAATAATCTTGGAAAAATCCATCGCATGCGATGCTTTTACAAGGAGGGTATCTTTTTCTTTCAGCAGGCGGTCAGCCTGTCCGAAGAACGCGTCTATTGACGCAAAATGCAGGATCTGGACCGGCCTTGCTATTTCCCGGGCCATGTCCTGTGCTCCCCGCGCGGTATCCGCGGTAAGTTCCCCTATGCATACCAGGACGTCAATGCCTGCATTGACAGCATGGACTCCTACGTCATAATGCATTTTCTGCGAATCTTTTCCCAGTTCAAACATATCTCCCAGGACCGCCACGGTTCTTGTGTCCGCGCAGGAGAGAACATCCAGGGATGCTTTCATGGAAGCCGGATTGGCGTTGTAGCAGTCGTCAATCACCGTATACTTTGATGTCTCGATCAGGTTGCTGCGCCCTTGAATCGGCACATTCGCTTCGATACCGCGGGCGATGTCCTCATCTTTCATCCCAAGTGCGTACCCGACGGCAATTCCGGCGAGCGCGTTGGAGACCATGTGGCTGCCCGGAATATGGATGCGGGCAGAAAAGCGGGACGCGGGGGTGACAAATTCTGCGTCCGTGCCTTTCAGTCCGTGGCTGACAATATGTTCTGCGCGGAATGAACAGCTGGGACCCAGCCCGAAATATACGGGCGCAATTCCATTCTCCGGCGTATATGCCCGCAGTTTGTCGTCATCTCCATTCAGGATGATCTTACCATTGGGATTCATCCAGGCAAACATTTCGGTTTTCGCTTTCAGGATGCCGTCC
Organism: uncultured Lachnospiraceae bacterium; assembly: GCA_959022495.1. GTDB lineage: Bacteria > Bacillota > Clostridia > Lachnospirales > Lachnospiraceae > Mediterraneibacter. Next base: position 34,668 of record CAUEYX010000018.1, read on the forward strand.
CGTGAGCCCAGATTTTCCAGATGGGCCGCGCCGATATTCGTGAGCACACAGATGTCCGGCCGCGCGATTTTTGCCAGCCGTGTCATCTCACCAAATCCGCTGATTCCCATTTCCAGGACCGCGATTTCATGCTCATCCCGGATGTTGAATACAGTCAGCGGAAGTCCGATCTCATTGTTAAAGTTTCCCTCAGTCTTCAGAACATGGTATTTCTGGCTGAGCACAGAGGCAATCATCTCTTTGGTACTCGTTTTTCCCACGCTGCCTGAGATGCCTACGACTTTTAAGTCCAGGCTGCGCCGGTAATGTTCCGCGATATCTTTTAAGGCCTGTTCGCAGGAAGCGGTCAGAATATAGGGATAAGGCACACTGCCAAGGTCCTGCTCGGATACAGCGCAGAGAGCCCCTTTCTCCATGACCTGGGGGATAAACGTGTGGCCGTCCACGCGGGCGCCCTTAATAGCAATAAAAAGGCTGTCCTTTTCAGCCTTTCTGCTGTCGATGACCACACTGCTGACCTCCCTGGAAGCCAGTTCCGGGGAGCCGTGGTAGATACCGCCGCAGGCATCCGCGATTTCCTGTAAAGACATATGTTTCATAGGTATCTTGCCTCCAGTGATTTTTTAATGATGAGCTCACACAGGTCTCCATATTCGATTCCCATGGCTTTCGCTTCCTTCGGCAGCAGGCTGGCCGCTGTCATTCCGGGGAGTGTGTTCATTTCCAGACAGTACAGTTTACCTGTTTCATCCAGCAGGAAGTCCGCCCGGCTGTACACGTTCAGTTTCAGCGCGTGGAAGGCGCGGACTGTCATATCACGCATGAGATGGTCTGTCTCCTGGGGGATGTCCGCGGGACACACCTCTAATGAAGCATCCGCCTGGTATTTGTTGGCATAGTCAAAAAAACCGGACTTGGGGATGATTTCAATCGGGGGCAGCGCCTGGCCGTCGATTACCCCGCAGGCGAACTCTCTTCCTTTGATATATTCTTCAACAATGACTTCATCTTCGTAGCGGAAAGATTTTTTCAGCGCTTCATCATATTCAGACGCGGAGTTTACAATGTAAACGCCGATGCTGGAACCGCCGGAGCAGGGTTTTACGACTACCGGGAAGGAAAGACCCATCGATTCGACGGAGCGGTCCGCGGCATTTTTGTGCAGGCAGGTTCCGGAAGGGGTATTGACGCCGGACTGGAGGAAGATCTGCTTTGTGAAGCCTTTATCCATAGCGGCTGCGCATCCCAGGGAATCCGGCCCTGTGTAACGGATGCCCAGCAGGTCGAATGCGGCCTGGAGCTTCCCGTTTTCGCCTTCTCCCCCGTGCAGCCCGAGAAACGTAATGTCCGCCAGGCGGCACAGCTCGATCACATTGGGACCGAAGAAGCAGTCCGACTGGTCAGGGCGGGATGCTTTTACAGCCTCTAAATCGGGCTCATCTGTGCTGATGCTGCCGGCTGCCTCCAGGCCGTGTCCGGGAAGTGCAAATACATCTTCTAAATTTTCCGGAGCGTGTTTCAGCCCCAGAAAGACATCCAGAAGGAATGCGTCGTGTCCTTTTTCTACCAGTGTTCTGCAGATTCCTGCGGCAGATGCCAGGGAGACATCGCGCTCCGTGCTCAAACCGCCTGCCAGTACAATAATTTTCATAATAATTGATACTCCTTGTTTCTATTTTAATTTGTTCATGCTTTCTTTTCTGCTCTGCGCGGATAAATACGGATCTGTATTTATCCGCGCAGACCGGGATGCGTAGTGAATTATGCGTTCACATTGTTTAGAAGATCTGTTTTTGTGTTGTACAGTTTCTGAGAGAGATCTACATATACTTTATGCGGGTTGAAAAGACGTTTTGTCTCGTCCCACAGGGTCTCTTTTTCCTGCCGGCAGAATTCTGCGATCTCCTTTACTGTCGGGGACTGATATTTGCATTCTCCGCGGATGAAAATGGGTTTTAATATTTCTTTCATCGTGTATGTGCCGCCTGCGAGCCTTGTTTTCTTCCATGTGGCATTTGGATCGAACAGAAGCAGGTCCTCGGAGGTATCGTACTCTTCACCGGCGAAGCAGATCAGATCCGCGCGCATCTTACCGGTTTCTTTGTCGTAGATGCGGTAGATTGTTTTGTCGCCGGGATTTGTAATCTTTTCAATATTCTCAGAAATTTTGATTTTCGGTATAAATTCTCCTCTGTCATTCTGGATCGCGGCCAGCTTATAGACACCGCCGAAGGACGGGCAGTCTTTCGAAGTGATCAGATTTGTGCCCACACCCCAGGAGGTGATTTTCGCGCCCTGGATCTTCAGGTCATTGATCAAAAATTCATCCAGGTCATTGGAAGCCGCGATGACTGCGTCTGTAAAACCGGCATCGTCAAGCATTTTCCGCGCCTTTTTGGACAGGTACGCGAGATCCCCGGAGTCCAGGCGGATGCCGTAGCTCTTCGGGTGGATGCCGCTGTCACGCATTTCTTGAAATACGCGGATTGCGTTGGGCACCCCTGATTTTAATGTATCGTATGTGTCCACGAGAAGTGTGCAGGCGTCCGGATACAGCCTCGCGTATTCTTTGAATGCGGTATATTCATCTTTAAAACTCATGATCCAGCTGTGGGCGTGGGTTCCAAGGACGGGTACGTCAAAGAGTTCCCCGGCAAGTACATTGGAGGTGCCCACACATCCTCCGATCATTGCCGCCCTTGCGCCGTACAGACCGGCGTCCGGTCCCTGCGCGCGGCGCAGGCCGAATTCCATGACGCCGTCACCCTGAGCGGCGTGGACCACCCGGGAAGCCTTTGTGGCAATCAGGCACTGATGGTTGATGATGGTCAGGATCGCGGTCTCCACAAGCTGTGCCTCCATAATGGGAGCGACGACTTTGATCAGCGGTTCACGTGGAAAGATGACGCTTCCTTCAGGGATCGCGTAGATATCACCGCTGAAATGGAAGCCGCTCAAGTAATGGAGGAAATCTTCAGTAAAGATTCCAAGGCCCCGAAGATAATCCACATCTTCATAAGAAAAGTTCAGGTTTTTGATATACTCTATGACCTGTTCCAGTCCTGCCATGATGGAGTAACCGCCCTTGTTCGGATTCTCCCGGAAGAACATGTCAAAAATGACAGTTTCATTTTCCTGTGTCTCGAAATAGCCCTGCATCATGGTCAGCTCGTAGAGATCAGTCAGCAGAGTGAGATTCTGTGAACTCATAATATTTTCCCTCTTTTCATTTGCCGCGGCGCCGCAGTCAGCGGCGGAGTTGTGATTTTCTTTTCGATTATAGCACAAGTCATAAAAAAGTAAAATGCGTGTTTTAAACATGTGCTTTAAAAAGAGCTGTTCGAAAAAGACAAAAAAGGCTCTGTTCTTTCCATATTATTTTTAGGCGGGACGTGATATGATAGACACAGGAGCCGCCCGGATGGCACAGGTGCCTGGCATAAGGCCGGGAGGCTCGGAAAGATATTTATTTTCCATAAGCAGCAGGACAGGAGGAATTAATAATGGTAAGAAAAGGATTTAAAATGAAACTATACCCGGGCATGGAAGCAGAGTATGAAAAGCGCCATAATGAATTGTGGCCTGAAATGCAGGAGATGATCCATGAGTATGGAGGGAAGAATTATACGATTTTCCTTGACAGAGAGACTCTGGTGCTCTACGGTTACATCGAATTGGAAGACCCGGAGAAATGGGATAAAAGCGCGGATACCGCGATTAACCGGAAATGGTGGGATTTTATGGCTGACATTATGGAGACGAACCCGGATAACAGTCCGGTATCTGTGGACCTGCAGGAAGTATTCCATCTGGATTGAGAGAAGAAGCCAGTGCATTTTTCTATGACTTGTACCGGGGAACTTCAGAGATGTGCCCGTTATAGAAAAAGAAAGGTGCGTATATCCGGATCTGAGGGTGAATATAATGTGACAGGAGGAGAGCGCATATGAACTGGCAGGATAAAAAGATCAAATTGTATATCGAAGCAGGACTGGCCCTGCTGCTTGTTCTTACACTGGGTCTTGCCGGCGCGGCAGGGGTGCTGCCGGCCCGCGCGGACGGAAGCGGCGGGCTGGCAGCGGGGACAGAGACCGGTGACGCAGATCAAACAGATGCCGGCGAAAGTAAAAAAGCAGATGAGGCGGACAGTGAGGGGGCTTCCGCGCCGGCAGAAGAAGCGATCGCGGACGGGCAGTATCCAATTATGGGGGAAAGCACGGTAACGGTTCAGGAGATGGTGGATTATTTTCACTCTTCCGGAAAGGAGTATCCATCTGCGGAGCTGTCCAAAGGAGGGGCGGAATCCATAGAAACGTTCTGTCAAATGTACTATGACGAGGCATCTTTGGAAGGGGTGCGGCCGGAGGTGGCATTCGCGCAGACGATGAAGGAGACCGGGTTTCTCCAGTACGGAGGAGATGCCAGTATTGAACAGTTTAATTTTGCGGGGCTTGGGACGACCGGCGGGGGCGTGCCGGGGAACTCTTACCCGGATGTGCGCACCGGCATACGTGCCCAGATCCAGCACTTGAAAGCCTATGCCACGGCTGACCCGCTGGCAGAGGAATGCGTGGATGACCGCTATGAATATGTAAAGAAAGGGGCGGCTCCTTACGTTGAGTGGCTGGGGCAGCAGGAGAACCCGGAAGGGCTTGGCTGGGCAACCGGGGATAATTACGGATATGATATTGTAAAAATGATAGAGGATATGATGTGACTCCATTCCCCTCAACACCCATAAAATGCAGGGTTTCTTAAGATTCTCTAAATATCTTGACAAATCATCTGCTTACAGATATAGTAATTGATAGTTAATTTCCAGTTAACAACTTTGTAAAACTTTGGAGCAGAAGACCGAGTATATTTTTAGCGCGGTGTTTTGGTTTGATTCAAGAAGAAAAAGGTGTAGAGGAAGAGGAGTACATCATTACTGCCGTCAGAGAGGACTGTCCGGAGCTGATCATTCTGAGGAAGGATGCCGGTCTGGGTGGAAGGCGGTCCCGGAACAGGATGATGGAAGGTAGCTTTTGAACCGGACGGCTGAATGGCGTTTCGCGCAGAGAGAGGCAGAATGCGCAGGTAGGGCGTCCCGGAGTGGTCCACGTTACAGGACTTAAGAGATATATTCCACCGTCTGCGGAGTCTGCGGCCGGGATGGGAATATATGAAATAAGGTGGTACCGCGGAATCTTCGCCCTTTACATAATGTAAAGGGCGTTTCTTATTATAAGTGTGAAAATTCCGTGAACGTCCGCTGACAATACGGCAGACTGCAAAAATTATGAGGGAGACAAGGAGAGGACAATGGAAAAAGAACTGGCAAAGACATATGATCCAAAAGCGATCGAAGAAAAACTGTATGAGAAATGGTGTGAGAACAAGTATTTTCACGCTGAGGTGGACCGCAGCAGAAAGCCGTTCACAACGGTGATGCCGCCTCCGAACATCACAGGGAAGCTGCACATGGGGCACGCGCTGGATAATACGCTCCAGGATATCCTGATCCGCTATAAGAGGATGGAAGGCTACAATGCCCTCTGGGTGCCGGGGACGGACCACGCGGCAATCTCTACAGAGGTCAAGGTGACGAACCAGCTCAAGGAGGAAGGCATCGACAAGAAAGAGCTGGGCCGTGAGGGATTCCTTGAGAGAACATGGCAGTGGAAGGAAGAGTACGCGGGAACAATCGAGAACCAGCTGAAGAAGCTCGGTATCTCCTGCGACTGGGACAGAGAGCGTTTCACCATGGACGAGGGCTGCTCCAAGGCGGTTGAGGAAGTATTTATCAATCTATATAAGAAGGGATACATTTACAAAGGTTCCCGTATCATCAACTGGTGCCCGAAGTGCAAGACGTCACTGTCTGACGCTGAGGTAGAGCACGAGGATCAGGACGGACATTTCTGGCACATCAAGTATCCGATCGTGGGAACGGACCGTTTCCTTGAGATCGCGACCACCCGTCCGGAGACCATGCTGGGCGATACCGCCATCGCGGTGCACCCGGATGACGAGAGATACAAGGATATCGTAGGCAGGAACGTGATCCTGCCGCTGGTGAACCGGGAGATCCCGATCGTGGCGGATTACTATGTGGATAAAGAGTTCGGTACAGGCGCCGTGAAGATCACGCCTGCGCACGACCCGAATGACTTCGAGGTGGGCAGGCGCCACAACCTGCCGGAGATCAACATCATGAACGACGACGCCACCATCAATGAGCAGGGAGGCAAATACGCAGGCATGGAGCGCTACGAGGCGAGAAAAGCCATCGTGGCAGATCTGGAGGAGCAGGGCTATCTGGTGAAGGTAGAGCCCCACAGCCATGCGGTGGGTACCCATGACCGCTGCGGCACGACGGTAGAGCCGCTGATCAAGCAGCAGTGGTTCGTGAAGATGGAAGAGCTGGCGAAGCCGGCGATCAACGCGCTGAAGACCGGTGAGCTGAAGTTCGTGCCGGAGCGTTTTGACAAGATCTACCTGCACTGGCTGGAGAACATCAAGGACTGGTGCATTTCCCGCCAGATCTGGTGGGGGCACCGCATCCCGGCTTACTACTGTGATGAGTGCGGCGAGTTCGTGGTTGACCGGCAGGCGCCGGAGAAATGCCCGCACTGTGGATGCACACATTTCACACAGGACGAGGATACGCTGGATACCTGGTTCTCTTCCGCGCTGTGGCCGTTCTCCACACTGGGCTGGCCGGAGAAGACAGAGGATCTGGATTACTTCTACCCCACAGATGTGCTGGTGACAGGATATGACATTATCTTCTTCTGGGTCATCCGTATGGTATTCTCCGGATTCGAGCACACAGGGAAGTCACCGTTCCACACGGTGCTCATCCACGGACTTGTGAGAGATTCTTTAGGCAGGAAGATGAGCAAGTCTCTCGGAAACGGGATCGACCCGCTGGAGATCATCGACAAATACGGTGCGGACGCCCTGCGTCTGACCCTGGTGACCGGAAACGCGCCGGGCAATGACATGCGTTTCTACAATGAGAGAGTAGAGGCGAGCCGCAATTTCGCGAATAAAGTATGGAACGCGTCACGTTTCATCCTTATGAACATGAAAGAAAACGTGATAAACAAGCCGGATGACGCACTTCTGACGCCGGTTGACCGCTGGATCTTATCCGAGGTGAACACACTGGCGAAGGACGTGACGGAGAACATGGACAAGTTCGAGCTTGGTATTGCGGTGCAGAAGGTATATGACTTTATTTGGGATGAGTTCTGCGACTGGTATGTGGAGCTTGCGAAGTACCGTATCTATCACGCGGAGGAAGACCCGGCAGCGGCGAACTGCGTGCTCTGGGTATTAAAGACTGTGCTCGGACAGGCATTAAAACTGCTCCATCCGTTTATGCCGTTTATCACAGAGGAGATCTACGGCGCGCTGGTGCCGGAGGAAGAATCCCTGATGATGTCCGCTTGGCCGGAGTATAAAGAGGAGTGGAGCTTCCCGGCAGATGAGCATGTGATGGAGCATGTGAAGGCTGTCACAAAGGGTATCCGCAACATCCGTTCTGAGATGGATGTGCCCAACAGCCGCAAGACAAAGGTCTATGTCATCTGTGAGGATGAAGCTTTACGCGCGGGGATTGAGGAAGTGAAGGCGTCCGCACAGCCGCTTATGAATGCGAATGAAGTGCTGATCCAGAAGACAAAGGACGGGATTGCGGACAACGCGGTATCCGTCGTCGTTCCGGACGCGGTGGTTTACCTTCCGCTTGAAGACCTGGTGGACTTTGAGCAGGAGCAGGAGCGGCTTAAGAAAGAGGAAGAGCGGCTGAACAAAGAGATCAAAAGAGCCCAGGGGATGCTGGCGAATGAGAAGTTCGTCAGCAAGGCGCCCGCGGCTAAGGTTCAGGAGGAAAAAGAGAAGCTTGAGAAGTATACCCAGATGCTCTCACAGGTGAAAGAGCGCATGGAAGGGCTTAGAAAATAAGGCATGCAGTAAAGTGCATGATAAACCGGTCTGTATACGGCAGACCGGTTCCACTGTATCAAGAAAGGAAAGAGGCCGCAAATGAAACGGATTCAAATAAAAAAGCCGGACATCAAAGGATTTTTTACAAAACTTAAGAATCTGAAAAAAGAAGATATCAAACAGCATTTCAAGGAGAGGAAGGAGCGCAGACAGCGTATACTGGAACAGCGCCGTAACAGCAGGTTCGCTAAGAAAATGCAGCCGGTCTACAAATGGATGAACCGCCTGTCCCTGCCGCTTCAGTTTCTCCTTGCCTGTGGGGTCAATTTCCTGATAGAGATGGTATCAAGGCTGTCATTTTTTGAGACGTGGGATTATCTTGTGGGGACCCCGCTTGTATTCCTCTATAATGCATTTATGATATTTGCTACATTTTCCATTGTATATCTTGTGCGGCGGAGAGTGTTCGCGAGAATTCTGATCAGTGTATTCTGGATATTTCTGGGAATCTGCAATGGGTATCTGCTTACAAAACGTGTAACACCCTTTAATGCGCAGGATTTGAAAGTACTCTCAGACGCGCTGGAGCTGACCGGCAATTATTTCAATACCTTCGAGCTGATTATGATTATAATCGGTGTGGTAGCTCTTGTCTTCTGGATTGTCTCCATGTGGAGGCGGGGCGGCCAGTTCCAGGGGAAAATGCACAGGATCTTTGCCCTGGGCGGTGTGGGGGTTTCTTTTGCGGCCTGCCTTGCGCTGACCAATGCCGCGATCGATAAGCGGGTGATCTCCAATTATTTTGGAAATATTGCCTTCGCGTATGAGGACTATGGGTTCCCATACTGCTTTTCTGCAAGTCTGTTCAACACCGGTATCAATAAACCGGCAGGATACAGCGAAAAGACAATGGACGAGATCAGCGGCAATGGAGTGCTGGCAGAGAATAAGACCAGCCGGCCGGCGGAAGAGCTGCCCAATATTATGTTCGTGCAGCTGGAGTCTTTCTTTGACCCTGCCGAGGTAGAGTGGCTCCGCTTTTCGGAGGACCCGATCCCCAATTTGAGGAAACTTTTCAGTGAGTATTCTACGGGGTATTTTAAAGTGCCTTCTGTGGGAGCGGGGACTGCGAATACAGAGTTTGAGGTTTTGACCGGAATGAGCATGCGCTTTTTCGGTCCGGGTGAGTATCCATACAAGACCTACGCAAAGACGAAGACGCTGGAAAGCGCCGCTTCCGCGCTTACTGCCCTGGGGTATGGGGCAGAGGCTCTTCACAATAACGGGGGTAATTTCTACAGCCGTGCCCAGGTTTTTAATAATATGGGATTTGACCACTATACGAGCAAGGAATTCATGAATATTCTGCAGACAACGCCCAAAGGCTGGGCGACGGATGATATTCTTGTGCCCAATATTATGGAGTCCATGGATACCACGGAAGGACAGGACTTCGTATTTACAGTCAGTGTGGAAGGGCATGGGGAGTATCCCACGGAGAAAGTACTGGAAAATCCGGAAATCGTGGTCAGCGGAGTGGAGGACGAAGGAGAGCGCAACGCGTGGGAATACTATGTGAACCTCGTGTATGAGATGGACAAATTCGCGGGCGAGCTGATCGAGGCGGTGGAGGCGCGCAATGAGCCGACAGTACTTGTGTTTTATGGCGACCATCTTCCTACAATGGACCTTGAGGCAAAGGATTTAAAGAGCAAATACCTGTACAATACAAATTATGTGATCTGGGATAATATCGGCCTGGAGAAAAAGGATGGAAACTACGCGGCATATCAGATCATGGCGGAAGTATTTGATCGTCTGGACATCCATTCGGGTACTGTGTTTAACTATCATCAGGAGCGGCGCCAGACGAAGAATTACCTGGCAGACCTGGAACTGCTTCAGTACGACATCATGTACGGAGATCAGTATGTGTATAAAGAGAGCGGGGAACCGGTCACGGAAGGTCATATGGTCATGGGTGTGAAAGACGCGGAGATCTCGGAAGTTGTAGGGCAGTGGGATGGCACTTACAGCGTCTACGGAGATCATTTCACAAAACAGAGCAGGGTGTATATAAACGGCGAGAAGCAGACTACAAAATTCTTAAATAATACAAGGCTCGATTTAAAAGAATCGCAGCTCAATGACGGAGATCAGATCATGGTGGCGCAGGTCGGATCAAGCAACACTATTTTCAGAACCTCAAAGACCTACGAATATAACGGAGGGACCCTGACAGAGGTGCCTGCTGACGCGGATGCGCCGGAAAATGGACGGCAGGCGTTCGTCACACAGGAAGAAGAACAGGAAGAATGACATACGAAGAGGCAGTAAAGTATATACTGGATATTCCAAAGTTTACGAAGAAAAATGACAGAGAGCACACAAAGATGTTCCTCAGGTATCTGAAGAATCCTCAGGAGCGTCTGAAGGTGATTCATGTGGCGGGAACCAATGGGAAAGGCTCTGTATGCGCCTATCTCGATGCAATGCTCCGCGCGCAGGGAAAACGGGTGGGACTTTTTACATCTCCCCATCTGGTGAAGATCAATGAGCGGATCACTGTCAATGGAAAGGCGGTCAGTGATGAATCCTTCTGCGGGGTTTTTGAAGAGACAAGGGAGGCTGTGCGGCATATGCAGGAAGAAGGGCTTGCCCATCCGACCTTTTTTGAGTTTTTGTTCGGTATGGCGCTTCTGGCTTTCGCGGAGGCGGGGATGGAGTACGCGGTAATTGAAACCGGGCTCGGAGGCAGGCTGGATGCGACCAGCGCAGTTGAACATCCCCTCGTGTGTGTGATTACGTCCATCGGCCTGGACCACAGAGAATATCTGGGGAATTCGCTGAGGGAGATCGCGGGGGAGAAGGCAGGGATTATCCGCCCGGGGATTCCGGTATTTTACGCGGAGACTTCGGAAGAAAGCGACTGTGTGATTGAGCAGATCGCGCGGGAACAAGGGAGTTCCTGTAAAAAAATCGGGAAAGATGCGTTCGAAATTCTTGGAATCGAGGACAAACATATTGCATTTTCCTGTTCCAGTGATTATTATGGAAATACCACGTGGAAATTGAACAATACCGGGACATATCAGCCCGGAAATGCAATACTTGCAATGGAAGTAATGCGGTACCTTTTTGAGGAGACAGGGCGCAGGGAACTCTGGTGGGAGGTCCTGGCTGACTTAAAATGGCCGGGCCGCATGGAAGAAATTCTGCCGGACGTCTATGTTGACGGAGCGCACAATATCAGCGCTGTGGAGGCATTTGTAGAGAGCCTGCCGGCAGATGGGCGCGGAAGAATCATACTATTTTCCGCGGTGCGGGACAAGGATTATGGACAGATGACGGAATACCTGTGCAGAAACGCTGCGGCGGACGTCTATGTGGTAACACACATAGACGACAGACGCGGGGAATCCGCGCAGAGGCTTGCGGATATTTTCAGAAAATATACAGAACAGCCTGTCATAGTGAGGGAATCTGTGGAGGAAGCGCTGGCGTACGCCCTGAGTGTTCAAGACGGACGCAGGGTATACTGCCTTGGCTCTCTTTATCTGACAGGATTGATAAAGAGATTGGTTCAGGAGGAAATATAAATGCTGGATTACGAAGAAGAGCTGAAAAAATTTAAACCCAGTCTTGAGGTGGAGGAGATCGAGGACGCGGTCTATCAGGAAGATCTGTCCGATGTGACGGATCTGCTGAAGCAGATAATGGATCAGAAGAAATAGATACTTGAACGCGGCGGATCACGGGGGTCCGCTTTGGAGCATTCGTTCAGAAAGATAGTGGGGATATAGATGGATTACATGAAGAAAATCGTTTACCATTCAAATTATTGGTATAACGATGGGCTGCGCAGGGCGCAGATGCGCGATATGTCGGGCGCGGTTTCATCGCTTAAGCGCAGCCTTCAGTTCAACAGGGAAAATATTGCGGCGCGGAATCTGCTGGGGCTTGTGTATTATGGGATTGGTGAGGTGCCGGAAGCCCTCGTTGAATGGATCATCAGTAAAAATTTAAGGGCAAGAGACAATATAGCGGATTATTACATTAAAAATGTACAGGCTTCCGCAAGAGAGCTTGAGACGATGAATCTGGCGATCAGAAAATACAATCAATGCCTGGCATACTGTCAGCAGAAGGGGGAGGACCTGGCGGTGATCCAGTTAAAGCAGGTGATATCGTCACATCCGACATTTCTCAAAGCATATCAGCTTTTGGCTCTGGTCTACATACACACCGAGCAGTACTCGTATGCGCGGCAGATCCTGCGCACGGCGAGGAAGCTGGATATGACCAATGAAATTACGCTCCGCTATATGCATGAACTGGTGCAGCAGAAGGGCAGGCGCAGGCGCGAGAAAAAGAAAGATGATGCAGTGGAGTACAGTCTGGGCAATGAGACGATCATACAGCCGAAGCACTCCCGGATAAAGGAAGTGGCGGGACAGCTTGCCGTGGCCAATATTTTTATCGGTGCGGCCATTGGCGCCGCGGTGATCTGGTTTCTTGTCGCCCCGGCGGTCAATCAGTCCAGGGCGGACCGGATGAACAGCCAGATGCGGGAGTACAGCGATGAGATTAAGTCTCTGGAAGCCCAGGTCAGCGCGCAGACAAGGACTCTGGATAACTACCGGGCCTCCGGGGAAAGTGCTGAGACCGCAGCCCAGCAGGCCCAGGCGACCCGTGAAAGCTATGAAGCTTTGCTGAGCGCGCAGCAGCAGTATGAATCCCAGCAGTATAATGACAGCGCCATTGCGGATCTTCTGCTCAATGTCAGCCGGGATGCCCTGGGGACGGCTGCTCAGGCTGTTTATGACGAACTGACGGGGGAGGTCTATCCGGGTGCGTGCGAGACTTATTTTGCGGAAGGGACACAGGCACTTGGTTCAGGAGATCATGCAGGGGCAGTGGACGCGCTTTCCAAAGTCGTACGGATGGAGGAAGGGTATAACGACGGACAGGCACTTTTCAATCTGGCTCAGGCATACCAGGGCAGCGGAGACAATGAAAATGCCGCAGCATATTATCAGAGGGTCGTGGAAGGGTACGCAGACTCCGAATATGCCCAAGAGGCACAGAACAATTTAAATACCATCAGTCAGGCGGCTTCAGAGTAGGAGGATGGAAAGCCGGCACGATATAGATTGAAAATTCAGATATTTACGAAAGAAAAGGATGTGTGAAGGAACGCATCCTTTTTTGTATGTACAATTCGAACAATATTAGCAAAAGGGGCCTGACCCCTTTCCGGAGGGGTCAGGCCCCTCCCGGAAAGACGGGACCAATAGGGGAGGAGCAGCATGAAATATCAGGTGCAGGAAAACTGCCTTACAATATATCTGCCCCGCGAGGTGGACCACCACAACGCGGAGGAGATCCGGCGGGAGGCAGATGCAGTCATTGACCGGAACCACATTAAGTATGTGATCTTTGACTTTGAAAAGACGGACTTTATGGACAGTTCCGGGATAGGGGTGATTATGGGAAGATATAAGACGATCTGCCTGATCGGAGGAGAGGTCTGGGCAGTCCACGCGAATGCGCGGATAAAGAAGATACTGACACTCTCAGGAGTGACAAAAATAATGCAGATATATGAGGAGGATGCGGTATGAAAAATACAAATGAAATGGAGATCCGGTTTGAGAGCAGGTCGGCAAACGAAGGGTTCGCAAGAGTGGCGGTGGCGTCGTTCCTCACCCAGCTTAATCCCACGGTGGAGGAAGTGGCGGATGTCAAAACAGCGGTGTCCGAAGCCGTGACAAATGCGATTATCCACGGTTATGAAAATGCGATCCGCAAAGTGTATATCCGCTGCCGTATCGAGGATAATATTTTTATGGTGGAAGTGTGTGACAGCGGAAAAGGCATCGAAAACGTGGAGGAAGCCATGCAGCCCATGTACACAACGAAGCCGGAGCAGGACCGGTCCGGCATGGGATTCGCTTTTATGGAAGCTTTCATGGACAGTCTGGAAGTGGAGTCTGAACCCGGAAAAGGGACAAAAGTGAGGATGAAAAAGGCCATTGGAAAAGGAAGGGAAATATGGACCACACGATCGCTTTGATACAGAGATCACACGCTGGGGATAAAGAAGCGAGAGAACAGCTTGTGGAAGAAAATGTAGGCCTTATCTGGTGTGTTGTAAAACGCTTTTACGGCAGGGGCACAGAGGCGGAAGATCTGTTTCAGATCGGGAGCATCGGGCTTTTGAAAGCGATTGACAAATTTGATGTGTCCTATGACGTAAAATTCTCCACTTATGCGGTGCCTATGATTTCCGGGGAGATCAAGCGTTTTCTCAGGGATGACGGCATGATTAAGGTGAGCCGTTCCTTGAAGGAACTTGCCTATAAAAGCTTCCAGGTCAGAGAACGGCTCAATGCAGAGCTGGGGAGGGAGCCCAATCTGGAAGAAATATCACGGGAACTGGGAGTGGAGAAAGAGGAGCTGGTGCAGGCCATGGAAGCGGGCGGGGAGATTGAATCACTCTACCGGCCGATCCATCAGAAGGAGGGAAGTGAAATCCGCCTGCTGGATAAAATAGAAGAAAAAGAAAAGCGGGAGGATAAGATCCTTGACCTGATGGTGCTCAGACAGCTTCTGGAGACTCTGGGCGCCGAAGAAAAACAGCTGATTTACCTGCGGTATTTTGCGGATAAAACACAGTCTGATGTAGGGAAAATCATGGGGATCTCACAGGTGCAGGTGTCCCGCATGGAAAAGAAGATTCTTCAGAATTTAAGAAAACGCGGCAGCTGACAGAGCCGATGCTGTTTCGGAGAGACAGCCATAAATAAAATGAATAAATTCCGTGGTTATCCCGGATACTAAGTCTTACAGTACCAAGTGACAGCAAAAGCAGGAAGCAGAAAATGTGGACACTGGTTCTGAGACAGCAGGCAGAAAGGTCAGGTGAACAGCATGGAAGACGGAAAGAAAAAAATATGGGCGTGCCTTCTGGTGGTCGTCCTCGCGGCGGTTGTGATCGGGGTCATTTACTATTACAGCGCGCCGCGGGAGCAGGGAACAGAAGGATTCCTTATCAGGCGCTGCGGACGGTGCGGGACAGCAATGCAGGAAGACACCCAGTGGGAAGATCCGGAAACCCGGGAGGTATGTTATGTCTTCTGATACAACGCTCTATATCAAAGGCGACCGGGATGTGGAAGTGACAAAGCCGGATGTGACACTTGGAGACCTCCTGTCCATGGAGTGTGCGGATAAGACGGTCCCACCCAAGATAAAAACATTGAAGATCCTTAAATTCCAAAAAGCCGGAAAGCGCAGATGTGTTGTATCTGTCTTAAAAATTATTGAGTGTATCCATGAGAAGTATCCCGGCCTCCAGATACAAAATATGGGAGAAACAGATATCATTGTGACATTTGAGGATCAGAAAACCCCTCCGTTAGCATGGCATATTTTGAAAACGGTATTTGTTGCAGCTGTGACGTTTTTTGGGGCAGCGTTTTCCATCATGGCATTTAATAATGACGTGGATGTAACAAAGCTGTTTGGACAGATCCATGAACTGGTAACCGGTCAGGAATCAGATGGATTTACAATATTAGAGATAACCTACTCCATAGGCATCACAGCAGGAATACTCATTTTCTTTAATCATTTTGGGAAGAAACGTTTCACCGTCGATCCGACTCCCATGGAGGTGCAGATGAGACTGTATGAAAATGATATCCAGACAACGCTTGTGGAAGCTTCATCGAGAAAGGGGGAAGAACTGGATGTGGGCACAATGGGCACCGCAGATCCTCCTGGCAGTCGTCGGACTTAGTGCGGGAATCGCTGCAGCGGGCGGACTGTTTGCATTTATCGTGGAGCTCGGAGTGGTGGCGGATTTTGCCGACCGGACTCATACAGGAGATAAAATCCTGACTTATGAGACGAGCGTGGCTCTGGGAGGAATCCTTGGAAATCTGTTCTATGTATTTCAGAGAAGCGTACCCGCTGCTATGGAGTGGATGTCCGAGGCCGCACAGCTTTCTGCCGGCAGAGGGCTGCTCGGCATATTTGGCATATTTGCCGGCATATTTGTGGGCTGCTGGTCCATGGCGCTGGCTGAGATTCTGAATGTGTTCCCTGTGTTCATGCGGCGGGCAAGGATTGTGAGATATATAGCGGCCTTTACCATAAGTGTGGCGATTGGGAAAGGAATCGGAGCAGGACTTTTCTTTTTCCGGGGATGGTAGCAGATGCACAGTGCATAAAAAAATCCTCCGCTGGACGAAGGGCTGCATTTTTTATTGAACTTCTGTAAAAAAGATGGTAGAGTTTACTATAGTTCTAAATTAATGCAGTGATACAGATGGAGGAATTTATGAGGACAGGATTGAAGATCATTTCTATATTGCAGATGATTGCAGGGCTCTTCGTAGCGGGTGCGGGAGCGCTGACAATCGCGCTTTTCGCGGCGGGGGACAGTTCCGTGGCACAGACGGCTGAGATGGTCGCGCTCAGCGTGATTCTGTTTGTCCTGGAAGGCGCTTTGGGCATCATCAGCGGCGCCCTTGGGCTGCGCGCGGCGAACAATCCAGAGAAATCAATGCTGGCTGTGATATGGGGCGGAGTGACACTGGCGGTTTCCGTGCTGTCACTTATTATGGATTTCAGTGTCCAGCAGCTCTGCTCATGTATCATTCCTCTGCTCTACTTTATATTCGCGATGAACATCCGGAAGAGCAGAAGATAATGTTACGGCGGGAGAGAACCATCCAAGCTCATGGATAGAGGAGTGTCTGTATTGTACAGACGCTCTTTTGTTATCTGTGAAGAGGCTGAGGCAGGCATTTGTGAAGAGAATGTGAAATATCATAGTGGAATTTTTTGAAATGTGATAGAATAGGAGCATTGACGCAGAAGGGAGAGACAGACATGCTTCAGATCAGAGACATCTGTAAGGAGTACCACACCGGTAATCTGGTACAGAAAGCTCTTGACAACGTGAGCCTGAATTTAAGGGACAATGAGTTTGTGGCAATCCTGGGACCAAGCGGCTCGGGAAAGACGACCCTGCTGAACATTATCGGCGG
The DNA here is from genome assembly GCA_959022495.1 of uncultured Lachnospiraceae bacterium. Classification (GTDB taxonomy): domain Bacteria; phylum Bacillota; class Clostridia; order Lachnospirales; family Lachnospiraceae; genus Mediterraneibacter. The sequence continues at coordinate 51,662 of CAUEYX010000018.1, forward strand.
CCTGGACCGCTATGACAGCGGTGACTTGATTATCAATGGGATTTCCACAAAGAAATATAGGGACAGGGACTGGGATTCCTACCGCAACCACACGATCGGATTTGTGTTCCAGAGCTATAATCTGATCCCTCATCAAACGATCCTTGCCAATGTAGAGCTTGCCCTCACCATCTCCGGCATTGGAAAATCGGAACGCCGAAAAAGGGCACGGCAGGCGCTTGCGCAGGTGGGGCTGGGAGAGCAGGTCCATAAAAAACCAAACCAGCTCTCCGGAGGCCAGATGCAGAGAGTGGCCATCGCCAGAGCACTGGTCAATGACCCGGATATCCTGCTCGCCGATGAACCTACAGGAGCGCTGGACAGTGAGACCAGCGTTCAGGTTATGGAACTGCTGAAAGAAGTGGCGAGGGACCGTCTGGTGGTTATGGTAACTCATAATCCAGAACTGGCACAGGAGTACGCCACACGCATTGTCAACCTGAAAGACGGAAAGATTACATCAGACAGTGATGCCTTTGTGGTGTCCCCGGAGGAGATGGAGGAACCACAGCACCGGAATATGGGAAAGGCTTCCATGTCATTTCTTACGGCGCTGTCTTTAAGCTTCAACAACTTAAAAACAAAAAAGGCACGGACTCTTTTAACAGCGTTCGCGGGTTCTATCGGCATTATCGGTATCGCGCTGATCCTGTCGCTCTCCACCGGAGTGAATGAGTATATCAAGGATATTGAGGAAGAGACGCTGTCAGAGTATCCCCTCCAGATTCAGAGCACGGGCTTTGATTTCAGTTCCATTATGGTCAGCGATGAAGGGGCCGGCGGAGACGCCCGGGAGACATCCGGAGATATCCGGGTTATTAAGATGGTGACGGATATGTTCTCCACAATGGACTCCAATGACCTGGAGTCGCTGAAAAAATATCTGGACAGCGGGGAGAGCGGGATCGAGGAATATACAAACGCGGTTGAGTATTCTTATAATGTGGTGCCGCAAATCTACCGGGAGGAGGGAGACTCTGTGCGCCAGGTGCACCCGGATCAGTCTTTCGATGCCCTGGGATTCGGTTCATCTGCCGGGTCTAACAGTATGATGTCCACGATGATGAGCACAGATGTATTTTTTGAAATGCCGGAGAACACCGGACTTTATGAGGACCAGTATGATATAAAGGCAGGGCGCTGGCCGGAAACTTACAATGAATGCGTGCTTGTCCTGACCTCGGGCGGCAGTGTCAGCGACCTTATGCTGTATACACTGGGGCTGAGGGATTCGGTGGAGCTGGAGGAGATGATCCAGCAGTTTATTGATGAAGAGACGGTGGAGACGCCTGATAATATGGGCAGCTACTCGTACGACGACATGCTGGGAATTACGTTCCGCCTTGTAAACCCCGCGGATTATTATGAATATGACAGCCAGTACAATGTGTGGAAAGATAAGTCCGACGACAAAGAATATATGCGCGGGCTTGCGGCGAAGGGGGAGAAGCTGTCCATTGTAGGCGTTGTACAGCCTTCTGAGGATGCCAGCGCGTCCGCGCTGTCAGCGGGAATTGGGTATCCGGCTTCCCTGACAAAACATGTGGCGGAGAAGGCGGAAAAGGAAACCATTGTACAGCAGCAGCTTGCAGATCCTTCGGTCAACGTCTTTACAGGGGAACGTTTCGGGGAGGAGAACGGGGACGACAGTTTCGAGACACAGTCTCTTTTTACGGTAGATGAAAAGAAAATCCAGGAGGCGTTTGGCTTTGATCAGGATGCTTTATCTGATTTAGGTGATTCTTTGGATTTCTCAGGTCTGTCATCCGCTGCCGGGGACTCCCTGGACCTGTCAGGAATGCTTGACCTGGGGAAGGTTTCGGTTGAGCTGCCGGACCTGCCGGAGACCAGCCTGAAGGATATTGTGGGGGACCTGGACGTTACAGTCTCCGCGGACGGAATGGCTGTCCTGGCGGAGAGCCTGATGGAAGGGTATCAGTCTTATGCGCAGGCGCATCCCGAGGCAGATTATTCCGGGCTGGGAGAGGCCTTTCAGAATTATCTGTCCACCCCGGAAGCCCAGCAGATCCTGCGGGACAGCATTGCGGATATTATCCAGTCCGGCGGAGGAGTTACAGTGACCGTGGAGGACCTGAAGGGGATGCTTACGGAAGTTATGAGCGGCTTTGGGAAGTATGTGACAGAGAATGGCTACACGGACCCGAATGAATTTGACACCTATCTGCTGGAATATCTGGGCACTGATGAGGCGCAGGAGATCCTGAACAGGTGGGCGGAAAAGATCTTCGGGGGATTTGCGGACAACATTACCGTTACCGGGGAGCAGATGCAGAAACTGGCGTCAGAACTTGCGGCAGGATACCAGGTCTATGCAGCGGCAGGAAATGGACCTGATCCGAGCAGGATGCCCCAGTATTTCCTGGAATATCTCAACACACCGGAGGGGCAGCAGAGACTGACAGAGGGGCTTGCGGCAGTTGTGGATATGGACCGTCTGGGCCAGCAGATATCAAGCGCCGCGCAATCGTATATGCAGAATGCCATGACAGCTTACGGCAGTGCGGCAGGGGAGGCCCTTGAGACTCAGATATCATCCGCTCTGCGGCAGGTGATGGCACAGCTGACTGCCGGGATGGAGCGCGCGATGGGGCAGGCGGTGTCCGGCATTGCAGGGAACCTCCAGAAGACATTTTCAGGCGCGCTGCATATCGACGAAGAAGCACTTGCAGGGGCGTTTCAGATGAATATGACGGGGGAGGAACTGGCACAGCTCATGATGTCTATGAATTCCGGGAGCGGCGCCTCCTATGAGAATAATCTGCGCAGCCTGGGATATGTGGACTTTGACATTCCAAGCGGAATTGACCTCTATCCCAAAGATTTCGAAAGCAAGGAGCAGGTGGTCCATATCCTGGACGGCTATAACAGCCGCATGGAAGCAGAAGGGAAAGAAGAGCAGGTGATTACCTACACAGACGTGGTTGGCACACTAATGTCCTCTGTCACGGATATTATCGATATTATCAGCTACGTATTGATTGCTTTTGTGGCGATCTCACTCATTGTATCTTCCATCATGATCGGGGTGATTACCTACATTAGTGTATTGGAAAGGAAAAAAGAGATCGGGATACTCCGAGCCATCGGCGCCTCGAAGAGTAATATCTCCCAGGTGTTCAATGCAGAGACGTTTATTATCGGGTTCTGCGCGGGCCTGATCGGCATCGGACTGTCGCTCCTGCTCCTGATACCGGGCAATATGCTGATTCATTATCTGGCGGGGACGGATGACGTAAGCGCGGTGCTCCCGGTCATGCCGGCAGTCATCCTGATCCTGCTGAGCATTGTACTGACGCTGATCGGGGGGATCATACCATCAAGGAAGGCGGCAAAGAGCGACCCCGTGACAGCGCTGCGGACAGAATAGGGGGGGACCGCATAAAATGGAGGCTCATACACATGGATAGTTTGATTTTCAGCCTGAACGCGACAGTGCCGGTTTTTCTTATGATGGCGCTGGGATTAGTATTTCACAAAATTGGCTGGATAGACGATGTATTTGCGTCAAAAATGAATAAATTTGTATTTCTTGTACCGTTGCCGGTCCTTGTGTTCGAGGACCTGGCGACAGTGGACTTTTCAGAAGTGTGGGATTTGAAGTTTGTCCTGTTCTGTTTTGCCGCGACTTTTCTGAGCATAGGGATTGCGGCCGGCGTATCCTTTTTCTGGAAAAAAAGCGCTATACAAGGAGAGTTTATCCAGGCGTCCTACCGCAGCAGCGCGGCGCTTCTGGGGATTGCTTTCATTCAGAACATATATGGCGACGCGAAAATGGCGCCCCTTATGATTATCGGGAGCGTGCCGCTGTATAATGTGATGGCGGTTGTCGTCCTGGCAGTGTTTCAGCCGGAGAAGAGGCGGCTGGACAAAAAAGTATGGACAGCTACATTGAAGGGCATTGTGACAAATCCGATCATCATTGGCATTGCCGCTGGGCTTGTCTGGTCCGCCCTGAAGATTCCCATGCCGCCGATCCTGGCAAAGACCGTTTCCAGCATATCCGCTGTGGCCACGCCTCTGGGGCTGATGGCAATGGGGGCTGCATTTGACATAAAGAAAGCATTCGCGGAGGTGAAACCGGCAGCCGTGGCTTCCGTGATGAAACTCGTGGGATTCGCGGCGGTATTCCTTCCACTGGCAGTGGCGCTGGGATTTCGGCGGGAGGAGCTGACAGCGATCCTCGTCATGCTTGGGTCCGCGACCACGGTCAGCTGTTTCGTAATGGCGAAAAATATGGGGCATGAGGGCGTGCTGACATCCAGCGTCGTCATGCTTACCACTCTGTTCAGCGCGTTTACGCTGACGGGATGGCTGTATGTGCTGAGGAGCGCGGGACTGGTCTGATCCGATCCCGCGCTCCTCAAAGCTTTTTTGGCCCGGTGCTTAAAAGGCTGTTTTCTCTTATCTATTTTGTTTCAGTCTTATTTTTTCAAAATCCGGTAATTCTTCTTATTTTCATAGTCCTTATGTATCCCATCATCATCGTAGAGTGTATAGGAACTTCCCTCGTATCCGAACATCTGCAGATTCTCATAGTCGATATCATCCACACACTCCGCGCCGCCCTCAAGGGGAATGCATCTGCCTTTTCGGATAAACAGCGGAACTTCACTGAGACCGATATCCACGTAATGGACGCCCTGCGCCAGGTCTTCTTCGCGAATAGTTCCATCGGGCAGGAACTTGATGAATTTCATTTCCTCCGGCAGGTAAATGTATCTTCCTTTTGCGTTCTGCTCATAAACCGGGGCAATCATAACCTCATTTCCGATCATCAGCTGGTCTTCAATCCGGGAAGCCATTTCATCCCCGGGATAGACAAAGGCAAGAGGCTTAAAGTAGAGATCGTCATTCAGGGCCGCCTTCATGTACTCGCTGTATATATATGGAAGGAGGCGGTATCTTACTCCGATTACATGACGAAAATCTTCGGTATTTTCAAATTGGTAGCATTCCTGTTCCCTTGTGCCCAGCGCGGAATGATTCCGCATCAGCGGAGTAAAGACGCCCAGTGCCAGGAAACGCAGCAGCAGTTCACGGGTTGTGTCCGCGCCGAATCCGCCAAGGTCAGCCCCGGTATAGAGGAAGCCGCACATGTTCAGGGACGGCATCATTTTCAGGTTCAGGAGCAGGTGGGACCACCAGGATTTATTATCCCCTGTCCAGACACCGCCGTATCGGTGCATGCCGATGTAGGAAGAGCGTGAGAACATAAGAAACCGCCTGTCAGGATCAATCCGCTCAAATGCCTCGCCCGCGGCGCGGGTCATGTAGAAACCATACAGATTATGCACCTTGTCATGGCGCACCTTTTCCCCGTTTGCATTATGATAAAAACGCCGGTAATCTTCCGGGCTGTTGGCCAGGCTCTGGAGCTTGTCACCCATCTGCCACACACCGACTCCGCCTTCCTCTCCAGCGGAACCGCTGTCCCAGCGTCCGCCGCCGCTCTGGGCAAACGTAAGAGCCAGCTCCCTGGCCTCATCAAGCCCTTCTTTGGAATAGAAAATTGCCGGCTCGTTCATATCGTTCCAGAATCCCTCAATGCCCTGGTCTGTCAGGAACCGATATTGATCGCCAAACCATCTCCTGGCGTCCGGGTTCAGAAAATCCGGGAAATGGGTGTCCCCGGGCCACACTGCGGCGACGAAGTTACTCCCGTCCTCACGCTGGCAGAAATACTGGTTTTTTATCCCTTCTTCATATATATCATACCCTTTTTCAATCTTTACACCGGCATCAATGATGGGGATGAGGCGGATGCGGCTGTCCTTCATCTCCTGGACAAAATCCGGGAAATCTTCAAATTCCTCACTCAGTGTAAAATCTTTGTACGAATCCATATAATCAATGTCCATGTAAATCATGTCCAGCGGAATATGATTGTCCCGATACCCCTCCGCCACTTTGCGGAAATCGTCTTTTGTCTGGTATCCCCAGCGGCTCTGTCCGTACCCGAACGCAAATTTCGGCGGGATATAGCTCCTGCCGATGATGTGCCGGAACTGCTTCACAATGTCATAAGGAGACTCCCCCTCAATGACATACAGGTTTAAGTCCGCGGTTTCACAGAATACGCTCAGGGTATCCATCTTTGTGTATCCGATATCAAATGTCAGGCGCGACGGATAGTCGAAGAAAAGCCCCAACGTCTGCTTTCCCGCAATGACAATAAAATTATGTGCCCCATAGAGAGAACGCTTGTCTTCTGTATGGTTCGGGTCATCTGTGCAGTCGCTGACATAACAGTATCCCCGCTTGTTCATGCCCCGGTTCGCTTCTCCGAGTCCATATACGATATCATCATCATCCATAAAATATGTGAATGAAAATCCCTCCCCCGCGCTGACCGTACCGTATCCGGGAATCCCGCCTTCCGCAGGAATGTCTGTGATAACAGCGTCCGTCTGGAAAGGGGAACCATAAATATATTTCCGTATCATACCATTACCTCCTAAAATTAGTCCTGTCAAGCTGTGGCAGCTTACAGCTTGATTATATTGCATTATAAGGAAAGAATCTTGTACGATACTGTTCAAAAATTGCATAATACTGTCAAATCTTGCTAATGTTTGTCAACCCTTTTTTTGAATTTTTTCAAAAGAAAAAAGG
>CAUEYX010000019.1 GCA_959022495.1 uncultured Lachnospiraceae bacterium
AAAGGCGTTCGAAAAGGCGCTCCGCTGTTTTCTCGATTTACTCAAGACAGCAGGAGTCTCCCGGCATATGCAGGATTTCAAAACGGGATGAGGAGGGAGCGTAAAAGGAAGGGTGCACGGCGTTAATTGACCAGCGGATGCCTGAGGCGTAAGCCGAATCTTCCGCTGGTCAATTGTTTTTAGCCGTGTGTCCTTCCTCTTAGATCTTTCCCAAATCATGAAACGGAACCTGATCCGCCCTGCCCCTCTCCACGAATACGTCCTTGAAAAGCCCTGCTGTTTTCGGACCCATTCACCAAAGCCGTCTCCCCCACAAATCCAGATTTCACACGCGCTTCATACAGGTCACTGCCATGGCCCCAGGTCCGATATGGCATGCCACGCTCAGTGACAGCGGCCCTTCTACGATCTCATACCCCGGGAAGCGGTACATGATCTCCTGCTTCCACGCCTGCGCCTCTTCTTTTGTGCAGGTATATGCCATTCCCAGAACCATCTCTTCCCTGACGTCCGCGAACCGTCCGTTTAAATCGTTCTCAATCGCGTTTAACATGGTTTTCTTCGCGGCCTTCCAGCCTCTTACTTTTGCGAATGCATCCAGCTTTTCCCCCTGGATCTGGAGGACCGGCTTTAAATTCAGTACTGTGCCGACAGCGGCCGCCGCCGGGGTAATCCTGCCGCCTTTCTTCAGGTATTTCAGAGTATCAACTGTAATATAAATGCTGGCCTGCAGTTTTTCGCGCTCCAGGATTTCTTTTATCTGTGCCGCGGACAGCCCTTCATCCCTCAGTTTCATCGCGTCATACACGGACTGCTCCTGGGTGACGGATATTCTCTGGTTATTCACGACCTGCACCCTGCCTCTGTATTCTGCCGCGATAGACATTGCCGTAAAACATGTGCTGGAAAGTCCGCTGGACATGGGAATACACACGATCTCGTCGTACTCCTTAAGTATGTTTTCCCACAATTCCATAACGTTTCCCGGTGATGGCTGTGATGTAGAAATATCGGAATCCGCGCCCAGTTTCTCATAGAACTGCTCCTGGGTCAGAGTGATGTCCTCCAGGAATAATTCTCCATCGATAAAGAACGGCATAGGAAGCACATAGATTCCCAGATCTTCTGCCCTGTCCTGTGTGATCCCGCTGTTGCTGTCTGTAACGATCGCTGTTTTACTCATCATCCACTCCATTTCTGCCGCCTGCCGCGGCACTGTCAGGTTCTTCTGCTGTCAATTCCTTTTCTTCTAAGTTCTTTTTATTGTTAGAATGATTCTCTTATTTATTAATTTTTGAAGCTGTGAATGGGGGCCGGTATTCTGCCCTGCCTGCTGATAAACGCTTCACATCCGAATTCATTGACCGGCATCACCGGCGCATACCCGAGAAGGCCGCCGAACTCCGCCATATCTCCTACGTCTTTTCCGATGACCGGGATCAAGCGCACCGCGGTTGTCTTCTGGTTCACCATTCCGATGGCCATCTCGTCCGCGATAATGCCTGAGATTGTGCTGGCGCTTGTGCGGCCCGGAACCGCGATCATGTCAAGTCCTACTGAGCAGACACAGGTCATGGCCTCAAGCTTTTCCAGCGTAAGGGAGCCCGCATGCACCGCATCGATCATCCCCTGATCCTCGCTGACCGGAATGAACGCGCCGCTTAAACCGCCCACATAGGAGGACGCCATAACGCCGCCTTTTTTCACCTGGTCGTTTAAGAGAGCCAGGGCCGCCGTCGTCCCTGGTGCGCCTACCCGCTCCAGCCCGATCTCCTCCAGAATCTCAGCCACACTGTCGCCGATTGCCGGAGTCGGAGCCAGAGACAGGTCCACAATGCCGAATGGAATGCCCAGCCGCTGGGATGCCTCCCCGGCGACAAGCTGCCCCACCCGCGTCACCTTGAAGGCCGTCTTTTTAATTGTCTCGCACAGCTCTTCAAATCCTTTTCCGCGCACCTTCTCCAAGGCTTTTTTCACTACCCCGGGACCGCTGACGCCCACATTGATCACGGCATCCCCCTCTGTCACACCCAGGAATGCGCCTGCCATAAACGGATTGTCATCCGGCGCGTTGCAGAAGATCACCAGCTTCGCGCAGCCGAGAGAATCCCTTTCCTTTGTGGCTTCCGCCGTCGCTTTCACCATTTCCCCGCAGAGCCGGACAGCGTCCATGTTGATCCCTGTCTTTGTCGATCCCACATTGACAGAGCTGCAGATACGTTCGGTCTCGGAGAGCGCCTGGGGAATGGAACGGATCAGGTTCTCATCGCTCTTTGTCATGCTCTTTGACACGAGAGCGGAATATCCCCCGATGAAATTCACCCCCACAGTCTCCGCCGCCCGGTCCAGTGTCTTTGCGATGGTCACGAAATCTTCCGGTGTCTTACATGCGGCCGCCCCTGCCAGTGCAATCGGGGTGACAGAGATCCGCTTATTTACGATAGGAATTCCAAATTCCTTCTCAATATCCTGCCCCACAGAGACCAGATCTTTGGCGGTCGTTGTAATCTTCTCGTAGATCCTGCGGTTCAGCTCGTTTAAATCAGAGTCAATACAATCCAGAAGGCTGATCCCCAGAGTGATGGTCCTCACATCCAGGTTCTCATGCTCAATCATCTTGTTGGTCTCTGATACTTCATACATATTAATCATATCCGTATCCTCACAATCTCCTTCTCTTACAGTCTGTGCATTTTCTCAAAAATCTCTTCTCTCTGGCAGCGGATGCTCACGCCGATCTCATTTCCCAGCTTCTCCATCTCATCGCACAGAACCGTAAAATCCTTCTTAAGATTCGTCACATCCGTAATGACCATCATATTAAAATACCCCTGGATGATCGTCTGTGAGATATCCAGAATATTGATCTCATTTTCCGCAAGATAGGCGCACACTTTCGCGACGATTCCCACTGTGTCTTTTCCCAGCACTGTTACAATACACTTCTTCATCTTTTTTATCCTCCTCAATCAGACTGTTATAATATCAGAAACCGTGTCCCTGCTGGCCACAAACATATCCAGATCCTCTCCCCGGTAATCATTATCCCCGAGGGTGACTTCCAGCTTGACCGTTTCGTACGCAAGTTTCGCATAATTGTTCTCTTTACTTAAATGTCCCAGGACAATGTGCTTCAGATTATCATGTAGTATATCACAAAGCAGACGGCCTGACAATTCATTTGAAAGATGCCCCTTATCCCCGAGAATACGCTGTTTCAGGTAATACGGATACCCGCCCACTTCCAGCATATGGATGTCATGGTTTGCCTCCAGGAGAACCGCATCCAGATGTTTTAAATGTTCCACTGTGTACTCGTCATATTTCCCAAGGTCCGTGGCCACCGCGACGGATTTTCCTCCGCATTCCAGCCGGTACCCTGACGGCTCATTGGCGTCATGGGAGATGGCGAAGGGATTCACTGTCACATCTCCGAGTGTAAATGGTTCATCTGTATGTATGGGATGGAGAAGCCCTTCTGGCATCTTCCCCAGGCCCGAATAACCCAGGATTCCTTCAATGGTGCCCGGCGTCGCGTACACCGGGATTTCGTATTTCCGGCTGAACACGCCCAGTCCCTGGATGTGGTCCGAGTGTTCATGCGTAATGAGGATGCCGCTGAGTTCATCCCCCTTGATCTCCAGCTTCTTTAAGCCTTCCTCTATCCTTTTTCTGCTGATCCCTGTATCCACCAGAAGGTGCGTCCGATCGCTCCCCGCATAGATACAGTTGCCGCTGCTTCCGCTGGCAATGCTGCACATTCTCATAAGCCTAATCTCTCTCCTATTTGTCTCTTTGTATCTTCAAAATCCCCGCTGTTGTCTATGACAGCAGTACACGCCGAGCGGAACCTTTCCTCCCCGGGCTGGGACGCGATCATCTGCGTGATCTTTTCATCCGAATACCCCCTGGAAGCTTTCAGGCGCTCCCGGCGCACGTTTTCTTCTGTATAAATATACCACAATTCATCGCATAGTTCCTGCCCCACGTCCGGGAGAAGCGCCGCCTCTATCACATAGAGGTCCACTCCCTCCCGCTCTCTGCGCCGGATGTCTTCCTTTACCCGGCGTACAACTTCCGGATGGACAATCTCATTCAGCGCCCGGAGCTGCCGTTCATCCGAAAAGACGATCCGCCCCAGCTCTGCCCTGTCCAGAGCACCGTCCCCGCTGATAATGCCCTCTCCGAAATGGGTCACAATGCGCCGGAAACAGTCCGTACCTTTTTCCTGGAGCTCCTTTGCCGTCTCATCCATCTGGCACACATAGGCCCCGTAAGCCTCCTTCAGCCAGCGGAGCACCTCGCTCTTTCCCGAGCCCACTCCTCCGGTGATCCCAAGCACTTTCATCTGTCCTTCTCCCTCTACTTTATCCATTCAACAGCGCATACATTCTGCACTGCTTTTATCCCGCACTGATCTTATTCCGGTATCCCAGATCTCATGCCGGCATTATTTTGCCTCATACCAGTTCTGTCCGGTATGCATGTCCGCAATCAGCGGCACCGACAAATCCGCCGCGTGTTCCATTTTATCTTTTAAGATGGATTTGACTTCTTCCACTTCGGACTCTTCGGCTTCGATCAGAAGCTCATCATGCACCTGGAGGATCAGGCGGGATCTCATGCCGCGCTTCTTCAGCTCCTCATTGACCCCGATCATGGCGATCTTGATAATGTCCGCGGCAGTTCCCTGGATCGGCGCGTTCATGGCCACCCTCTCACCGAAATTTCTCTGCATAAAATTGCTGGACCGAAGCTCCGGCACCGGCCGCCGGCGCCCGAATAAAGTGACTGCATAACCTTTGTCTTTGGCATGAGCCACCGAATCATCCAGGAACTTCTTGATCCCGGGATAGGTCTCAAAATAGTGCTCAATATACTGGGCCGCTTCCTTCCTCGTGATGCTCAGGTCCTGGCTCAGCCCGAAAGAACTGATCCCGTACACAATGCCGAAATTCACTGCCTTGGCATTGCGCCGCTGGAGATCTGTCACCTCATCAAATGGCGTATGAAACACCTGGGACGCGGTCATTCTGTGAATATCCCGGGCTTCCCGGTATGCCTGGATCAGCTGCCCGTCGCCGGAACAGTGCGCCAGTATGCGCAGCTCAATCTGGGAATAGTCGGCATCGACGAACACATATCCTTCTTTGGGGACAAATACTTTCCTTATAAGCCGTCCCAGTTCCATGCGCACCGGGATGTTCTGGAGATTCGGCTCCGTGCTGCTCAGCCGTCCGGTCGCTGTGACTGTCTGGTTGAATTTCCCGTGGATGCGCCCGTCATCCCCAATATATACCGCGAGCCCATCCGCATACGTAGATTTCAGCTTCGCGAGCTGACGGTATTCCAAAATCTTAGCCACAACCGGATAATCCGGGGCAAGTTTATCCAGCACATCCGCCGCCGTGGAATAACCGGTCTTCGTCTTCTTCGCATGTGGCATCTTCAGTTTGTCAAAGAGAATCACCCCCAGCTGTTTGGGCGAATTGATATTAAACTCTTCCCCTGCCAGGCTGTAGATCTCTTTTTCCAGCTCCACAATCCGCGCTCCCAGCTGATCTCCATAGATCTTGAGTGCCTCGGCCTCAACTTTGACCCCAGCCTGTTCCATATCAAACAGTGTAAATACAAGCGGCATCTCAATGTCAAAAAAGAGACGGTCCATATTCTGTTCTTTCAGCTTTTCTTCCAGGACAGACGCGGCCGCGTAAGCAGTGTATGCCTCGTAGCAGGCCTTGACCTCATCTTCGCACTTCTCATCAATGAGAAGATTCAGCTGTTCTCTTGCCACATCTTCGTAGTCGTAATCGCTTTTCAGCGGATTTAAAAGATATGCGGCAACGATCCCGTCAAAACAGTGATCCGGCCGCGCCTCCGGCAGATACGCGAGGAATTCCTTCAGACCGCACATTGCGAAGCGCTTGGCCTTCCCCGCCAGGGAGGAAAGCTCCGCGAAGAGACTGTCCATGTCCGTCTCCATGTCACAGGGGATCGAATAGATCTTGTCCTTACCATAGGCAACCGCGATCCTGCCGAACCCGGAAGGATGGGCAAACAGAGGAAGTACATTTCCCGGATCTTTCGAGACAGCCGCTCCCACGCACTCTGCCTGCGCCGCCTCGGCAAAAATCCGCCGGATCTCCTCCTTGTCCGTAATCTCGCGGAACGCTTTCTCAATATCATTTGCCGAAACCTCCACGTCAAAACGGCTCAGCATGTTCCTGAACTGGAGCCGTTTGAACATCTCATGGGCTTCTTTTGTGTAAGGATTGCCGTGCCGCGCTTTCTCAATATCAAAGTCAATGTCCGCATGAACATTGATCGTCGCCAGCACCTTGCTCATCTGCGCCTGCTCCCAGTATTCCTTCAGGTTTTTGCTGGCGCGGGGGGGCTTCAGCTCGTCCGCGTGCTCGTATGCATTTTCAATAGACTGATAGTCCTGGATGATCTTTGTGGCGGTCTTCTCCCCCACACCGGGTACACCCGGTATATTATCAGACGCGTCGCCCATCAGCGCCTTCACGTCGATAAATTCTTTCGGGGTCACACCGTACCGCTCTTTTACATCGTCCGCATTGTAGTCTTCCATTTCCGTCTTCCCCTGCTTTGTCTTGGGAACCCGGATCTTTACGTGTTCCGTGGCCAGCTGCAGAGTATCCCGGTCTCCTGAAATAATAGACACATCCATGCCTTTTTCCTCGCACGCGCGCGAGATCGTCCCCAGCAGGTCATCCGCCTCCAGCCCTGCCTGTTCGATGATCTCGATGTCCATGGCGCGCAGCACATCCTTAATCACAGGGACCTGCTGCTTAAGCTCCTCTGCCATAGGCTTTCGCGTCCCCTTATAGTCCGCGTACATCTCATGGCGGAAGGTGGGGGCGTGAACATCAAATGTAACGGTTAAGTACTCCGGCCGCTCCTCGTCCAGAATCTTGAACATAATATTTAAAAATCCATAGACAGCATTCGTGTGGAGCCCCTCCGAATTCGTCAGGTCAGGCACCCCGTAAAACGCCCGGTTTAAAATGCTGTGTCCATCTATCAGTACGATTTTTTCTCTCATAAAATCCGCCTCCGTCTATAACCATTACTAAAGTATACACTAAAAACCTTCTTTTTAAAAGCTCGTTTTTATGGTATTATGTTCACGTCTGAACTTGAATCTTAAGATGAAAAATACGTAAAGGAGACTTCTGTTATGGATGGAATCATTTTTGATATAGACGGTACGCTGTGGGATTCCACGGATTCTGTAGCCGCCTCATGGAACAAAGCGATCCGGGAGCATTCTACCCTTGATCTCACATTGGACGCTCAAATCTTAAGCGGACTTTTCGGGAAGACAATGACCGAGATCGGGAACGCCCTCTTTCCTGACCTTCCGGAAAGCGAACGCACAAGGCTTCTTGACATCTGCTTCCAGGCTGAGAATCATTATCTGGCGGATCACCCCGGTCTCCTGTATGACCGTGTGGTGGAGACCATCCAAAAACTTTCCGCAAGGTATCCACTCTTCATTGTAAGCAACTGCCAGCTTGGATATATTGAAATCACCATGAAATGCGCGGGCATTGAACCTTATATTAAGGATCACCTCTGTTTCGGAGAAACACAGGTATCCAAGGGGGAAACGCTCCGCATGCTGATGGAGCGGAACGGATTAAAATCCCCCGTGTACGTCGGAGATACACAGGGAGACGCCGACGCGTGCGAATATGCCGGCATTCCGTTCATCTTCGCGGAATACGGGTTCGGAAATGTACCGGATGCCGTGACACGCATTCGAACATTTTCGGAGCTCTGCAGAATGTATCTGTAAAAATCCACGCATAAAAACATAAAAATGCCTGGAAGCTCTGACTTTACAGCCTCCTTGGAGAATCGTTCTTCCCCTTTTGATGCTGCAGTCATTGCCTCCAGGCATTCGATGAATACATGATTCACATCTCTTTTTTCAGAATCATATCAAGTATCTAACAATATCCAGGTTTCTATGTTCCATATTTTTATTTCACGGATTTTCTCCTGACTGCCGCCACAGACATGAGCGTCAACAGGACTGCCGACCCGCTCAGCACTGCCACCCAAAGAGCAGTGTCCGCCAAATCTCCTGTTTTCGGCGATCTTGTCACCGTTCCGGCTGTATTCTGTGCTCCGCTGGGAGCGGAAATCTTGACTACTGCCGGCGCAGCCTGCTCTTCTGTCTGAACCTCCGTCTGCTCCTGCTGTGGATCTGCCGCAGCAGGATCTTCCGTCAGGCCCTCCGACAGTGTTTCATCTGTATCAGGTGTTCCTGCGGTGGTATCTTCCGGTGTTAGATCATCTGCGGCCGGGTTGTCCGTGGCGGGACCATCAGATGTGGTGCCATCCGTACCAGGTGTTTCAATTATAGAATCTCCTGTTGTTCCATTATCTGCCGGATCATCCACTGGTGTATCGGCTGCCGGGCCGTCTGACGGATCATCCGATGGCGCATCAATCACCGGATCATCCGGCGTTGCTGCACCTGACCCCGGCGTATCTGTATTCGGATCATCTGCCGGACCGCTGCCTCCTGCCGGGTCATCCGATGGGGTGTCCGGCCCTTCTGTAGTACCGCCCGCTGACGGATCATCTGATGGAGCGCTGCCTGTTCCGGCATAATCTTTACTTCCGCCCACAGTGTCCAGATTCCAGGCATGAGCTGCCGCTTTCTCTCCCCAGTACGGGTCAGAGGCATAACTTACGTTAATTCCGCCGCCTTTGTTGCCGAGATACTCACCGTGGTTCGACCAATGTCCATCTTTGAGATATGCGTTGGCCATCTGATAATTCATAAATTCACGGATGCAGTCGTCAATGCTCGCAAAAGCATATGCGTCTCCCGGAGAACTGTCTACCGCGTTCAGACCGAAAATATTATTCTTTGTCATGCAGATACTGCTTCTGCCCCATGCGCTCTCGTTGACCGCGATCCCCAGAGAGAGAAGGGCGTTGACAGAATATGTATTCTGATATTTCACAAAACTGTTCCCTGTTCCTGTCAGCTTGGAGGACGCCGGATCAATTCCCGCGTTTACCATCGCTGTGTTAAGAGCACTGTCCAGTTCATCTCCGCTGTAACTTGTAGAGAGGTTCATATCCAGGAACTGGAAATAATTATTGAACGGATTTCCCGCGTTTACCGCGGATGCCCCGTTGGAGCCGCTCTGATAATCGGAAAGCATCACCGTGTAATCTGTATAGAAATAGTGTCCGTCATAGCTGTAATACTTTCCACCTTCACTCAAATAGGACGGAGCAGTCCCGTTATTCACGGCAGACGTAGGGGCTTTCGCCAGATCCTGTGAGATATAATGGATCAGTTTTCCCCCTGATACCGTATAATAACTTACATTCTGCGCCACAGAACCATAATCCACGAGCTGAACATCCGACGCGCTTACGGTCCCGGTCACCCCTGAGAGCATAAACCGAATCCGGCCGTCAGACGTTGTCCCCAGATACGCCGCATCCGCGCCGTAGGCGCCGTTCGTATACCCTGAGATGCCGTTCGTCTCGTCTGTATAATTTGTGACAGCATTTCCCTTTGTGTTAAAATTCACAACCTGAGGACTGAAAGCGCGCGCCGCGAACATCGCGATCCCGCTCACACCTTCCGATTCATCCGCTTCATCGACTGTACCGTCCGTATCATCGATCTCGTAGATCGTTCCGTCCTCATCCATTGCCGTAACTTCTTCCAGACGCTGGCTGTTTTCGTCCTGAAGTTCTGATACCGCGGCTTCCGTCTCCCCTTCTGCCTCGGCTGCCAGGCTCGTTATCCCCGGCATAACAGTGAGGACCATGGACATGGCGAGCGCGCATATCAGTAATTTGTTTTTTCTTATCACTTGTACACTTCCCTCCTAAACCTTATTAATTATTTATGGATATAGATACTGATACTTCTTTACCATAACATCTCTGCCCGGAAATGGCAAGTTTTTCTGCGGACTGGTCACAAAAAGATCGTAATCCGCATTTTCGGGCAGTAAAAAAGCTCCCCAGCCAAAAGCTGGAGAGCTGAATTTTATGCTGCCGCTGGCCGGACTCGAACCGGCACGGATATTCTCCGTCTGATTTTGAGTCAGGTGTGTCTGCCAATTCCACCACAGCGGCTGATCCGGCTTCCACCGGAAGCCAAATCTGATTATATCACCTGGGAAAACTCATTGCAACATTTTTCTGCTCCCGGGCTGTCTTTTCTCTCAATTGTTTCTGTTCAGCCTTTCTGCCCGAGGAGTTTTTTCCCGATTTCGAAACAGTCGAATGTAGCAAAATAATCGGACGGCCTCTCTGCCCGCCGGATCATCTGCACACTGCCGTCCTCTCTGAGCAGGAGCTCCGCTGATTTGAGCTTTCCATTATAATTGTATCCCATTGCGAACCCGTGGGCTCCCGCGTCGTGTATTACGAGATAGTCTCCCATCTCGATCTTGGGCAGCATTCTGTCAATGGCAAATTTATCATTATTCTCACACAGAGAGCCTGTCACATCGTATTTATGATCACAGGGCTGATCTTCTCTGCCAAGCACGGTAATATGGTGATATGCCCCATACATTGCCGGGCGCATCAAGTTCACCGCGCACGCGTCCACACCGATATAATCCTTGTGCGTATGCTTCTCGTGGATGGCTTTCGTCACAAGGCAGCCGTATGGTCCCATCATATAGCGTCCCAGCTCGGTATAGATCTCCACATCTCCCATCCCCGCGGGAACAAGCACTTCCTCGTAAACTTTTCTAACCCCTTCTCCGATCGCGAAAATATCATTGGGCTCCTGTTCCGGCCTGTAGGGTATGCCGATCCCTCCGGAAAGATTGATGAACTTGATATGCACTCCCGCCTCTTTTGAAAGCCTTACAGCCTGCTCAAAGAGCACCTTGGCAAGCATCGGATAGTAATCGTTTGTCACGGTATTGCTGGCAAGGAACGCGTGGAGACCAAACTCTTTCGCGCCTTTGGACTTCAGTATTTTATAGGCCTCAAGGATCTGCTTCGTAGTCATGCCGTACTTGGCATCCCCCGGATTATCCATGATATCATTGCTGATTTTAAAGAGGCCGCCCGGATTATACCGGCAGCTGATAGTCTCGGGAATATAGCCGATCGTCTTTTCAAGGAAATCAATATGGGTGATATCATCCAGATTGATGATCGCGCCCAGCTTTTCCGCCAGTGCGAAATCTTCTGCCGGTGTGTCGTTGGACGAGAACATAATGTCTTCCCCCTTGATATCCAGAGCTTCTGAAAGCATAAGCTCTGTGTAGGAGGAACAGTCACAGCCGCAGCCGTACTCCTTTAATATCTGGATCAGAAACGGGTTTGGCGTTGCCTTCACCGCAAAGTATTCCTTGTATCCTTTATTCCAGGAAAAGGCTTCTTTTAATGCTTTCACATTCTCCCGTATTCCTCTTTCATCATAGAGGTGAAACGGAGTCGGGTAAGTCTTTACAATCTCCTCAATCTGTTCTTTTGTCACAAATGGTTTTTTGTTCATCGCTGTTTTCTCCTCCTCGTATTTTAATGAGTTCGATCTCGTTTGCCAATGCGCTCTTAAAGAGCTTCACGAAATTTTTCTGTCCTGAATACAGGCAGGTATTCATACTGCCCGGACCGTACTCCCCGGACAGCACGTATTTGGAATCCGTGATCATCCCAATCTGGCTGTCCTTATCCCCGGTCACATAGACCTCGGCGCCTTCCATGCCAAATGGATGGTCCGTAATAAGAACAATCTTCCTGCCCTTATCCGCCAGAGCGGACAACGCCGCGCACAGCTGCTCAAGACAGACAGCGGAACAGGATAGATAGACTCTCTCTTCCGCATTTTCCAGAAGATTATGTATCCGGCCGCAGATATTTTCTTCCCCTTCTACCGTAATATAACCGTCCTGACCATGCTCCTGCCGCGGCAGATTCATGCAGAGCCAGCGCTCTTCTTCCTCCATGCGGCGTATCCGGTTCCCGCAGAACTCTTCCGGGCATACCGGAATATATTTCTTCGCCGTCTCTTCCACCAGATAGGCTGCTCCCTTTTCCACAAGAGCCGCCAGAGAGCTGTACGCATTGGACCGGGAGATGCCTGTATCCCTGGCGATCTCGTATCCGGTCTGTTTTCCCCGTTTCAGGAGCTGCTCATAGACGAGAGCTTCCTGACGTGAAAGTCCAAAATGCATCAGATAATCGACAGCCCTGCTATCTTCCATGCTCATCCTCTTTCTCCGCTTTCTCTATTAGTAGTTCTTTTCAGGAACACTATATTACAGTTTTTTTATACTGTCAACACTTATTTCACACAGCCATAGTAAGAATATTTCGCAAAAACCCCGCGGAAAATGGCCTGCCTGCCTTCTCCGCGGGATCTGTAAACTGATTACTGCTGTCTCTTTTCGTTATTCTTTACTCTACTGTGGCAATTCTCATCATATTGCTGGCTGCGCTTCGTTCCTGCCGTACATTCATGGACGGGATTCCTGCCGTAAGCACAACCACATCTCCGGTCTCTGCGAACTGTTTTACCTTTGCCAGCTCAATTGCTCCGTCGCAGATATCGTCCGTTGTATTAAACTCACGGGATTTGATAGGCTTGACGCCCCAGTAGATGGACATTCTGCGCAGAGTTCTCTCATTGGGTGTGACACCCAGGATCAGCTGCTTCGGTCTTAAATTGGATACAACTCTCGCCGTAGCCCCTGACACGGAAGGAGTGATGATGCATTTCGCGTTCAGGTTCGACGCTGCCAGCACTGAAGAATATCCCACCGCGCTGGACAGCCCCTTCTTCAGATGCCCGCCTGTCTTCTCCAGGATCGTGTCATAATCCAGATGCTGTTCTGTACTCTCAATGATATGCACCATCATCTGAAGTGCCTCCAGCGGGTATTTGCCCTGTGCGGTCTCCCCGGAAAGCATCACAGCGTCTGTTCCGTCGTATACTGCATTGGCCACATCTGTTACTTCCGCTCTCGTCGGGCGCGGGTTGCGCATCATAGAATCCAGCATCTGGGTTGCTGTAATAACGGTCTTAAAGTTGCTGTTACATTTCTGAATCAGCATTTTCTGGAGATACGGAACCTCCTCGGCCGGGATCTCCACGCCCAGGTCACCGCGGGCAACCATGATGCCGTCCGCCGCGCGGATAATCTCGTCAATGTTTTTAATCCCCTCCGCGTTCTCGATCTTCGCGATAATCGGGATATAGGGAGCGCCCAGTTCCTTTAAGAATGCTTTGATCTCAAGCACACACTCTGCATTTCTGACAAAAGAAGCCGCGATAAAGTCAATGCCCTGCTCCACGCCGAAACGGATATCATCCTTATCCTTCTGGGTGATCGCCGGCAGCCGGACCGCCACGTTCGGTACATTGACCCCTTTCTTCTCGCCGAGTTCGCCGCCATTGATAACCTCACAGATAATATCTCTGTCTGTTTTACCAGTCACCTTAAGAGCGATCAGGCCGTCATCGATGAGGATTACTTTTCCCGCGTCCACGTCCTGCACAAGCCCGTCATAAGTGATGGAGACTTTATTCTGGTCCCCGACAATCTCATCTACCGTCAGGACGAACTGAGCTCCCGCTTCAAGAGTGATCTTTTTTCCGTCTTTCAGCACGCCTGTGCGGATCTCCGGTCCCTTTGTATCCAGAAGGATCGCTGTGTTCGTGTTCAGCTCTTCTCTCAGCTCTTTGAGCAGGTCCATTCTTCCCTTCTGCTCCTCATGATCGCCGTGAGAAAAATTGAAACGGGCCACATCCATCCCGTTCTCTATCAGCTTTTTCATAAGCTCTCTGTCATTCGTGTTGGGTCCCATGGTGCAAACTACTTTTGTCTTTTTCATGAATTTTCATACTCTCCTTTTGAAATATATACTTTATAAAAGCAGATGCGTATTGCGTCTGCTTTATCAGCGATATTAAAACTGTCTGCCGCTCTTTTCTATTTTACATGTTCATGGGTGAACAGATGATCCTGGCAGTATTCATAGTTTCCATTACATTTCGAACAGAAGCGGAATTCCAGGCAGGGATCATCAATCTCTGTCCTGCCGCACACCGCGCAGCGGTGTTTCGCCCCGTTTGAATACTGCATATGCGGCGCGGACTGCCGTTTAAACTTCTCCCTGCGGGCCTTCTCCTTTAAGGAAGGTCTCCTGCGGCTGCGTGTGGACAGGAAGAAAATCACAAAGTTCAGAAGCGACGCCCCTATGGCTACGCGCGTCACAAGCCCTCCGCGGATGAAATAATAGAGCGCCATCGCCGCATAGACAAGGGCCATCCATTTCATTTTAATGGGCAGGATAAAATACAGGTATACCTCCATATCCGGATAAATCGCGGCAAACGCGAGGAAAATGGACATCGTAATATAGTTCGTGCTCACAAGACCTGCCATAGAAAGCGGCAGTTCCACCTGAAAACCGAAATAGTATACCGCGTAGAGAGCGAACACCCCCAGAACGGTAAAGATCAGTCCTGAGAAAATATAGACATTATACCGGAATGTCCCCCAGGTCCGCTCAAGCGACGTCCCCAGCGAATAGTACAGAAGCACGAGGAACAGAAGGGAAATCGGTTTCGTTGTCGGAGGGATGAGCACCCATGAGATGAGCCTCCACACCTGCCCCCTGACAATCAGCGCCGGTTCCAGGGTAAGCCAGGTCAAAAGCTCCGGCATCACATACATAACCCCAAAACCGATCACATAGCCTGCCAGCAGATAGACCGTCAGATTCGGTATTGCAAAACGTCCCAGTTTCTTCTCTAATTTATCCAGCCAGTTCAAAACGATCCTACTCCTTACATCCAAAATGATAATAATCGATACAATTGTAACGTCCGGCTATTTGTTTGTCAAATAGATGTTTCGCCTTTTCTAAGGTTTAACACTATCTTTATATAAATTATCCATAATGGCAGGAATTATTTTGAAATCCCGCATAATAATAACAATTGTTTTTTTAAAATTCGTGTCGTATAATGTAGATTGTTGTAAAATGCGTGAATGCATTTAATAAGAAAGAACTCATATAAATTTTAGTACAAAAGATTGGGGATTATACAATGAGTCTGAAAGAATTACATACTCTTGGAATCGACATCGGTTCCACTACGGTTAAAATTGCGATTCTGGATGAAGAAAACGAGGTACTCTTCTCCGATTACGAACGACATTTCGCCAATATCCAGGAGACATTATCCGACCTTCTGGGACGCGCCCTGTATAAGCTCGGCCCGATCCAGGTCTCTCCGGTCATCACCGGCAGCGGCGGACTGACGCTGGCAAAACATCTCGGCGTGCCTTTTGTCCAGGAGGTCATCGCCGTATCGACCGCCCTTCAGGACTACGCTCCGCAGACGGACGTTGCCATTGAGCTTGGCGGCGAGGACGCGAAGATCATTTATTTTGAAGGCGGGAATGTCGAACAGCGTATGAACGGGGTCTGTGCCGGCGGTACAGGTTCCTTTATCGATCAGATGGCCTCTCTATTACAGACAGACGCGTCCGGTCTGAACGAGTACGCAAAAGATTATCAGGCACTCTACTCCATCGCCGCCCGCTGCGGCGTATTTGCCAAATCCGACATCCAGCCCCTCATCAACGACGGGGCTTCCAAGGAGGACCTTGCGGCGTCCATCTTCCAGGCCGTGGTCAACCAGACCATCAGCGGTCTCGCCTGCGGCAAACCGATCCGCGGGCATGTGGCGTTCCTGGGTGGTCCGCTCCACTTCCTCTCCGAGCTTCGGGAGGCGTTCATCCGCACATTGAAGCTGGATGACGAGCACATCATCGCGCCGAACCATTCCCACTTATTCGCGGCCATCGGTTCTGCGTTAAATTCAAAGAAAGACACTCCGGTGGCGCTCCGGGAGCTTCAGAACCGTCTGGAGAACCGCATCCAGATGGATATTGAGGTGGAGCGTTTGGACCCGCTGTTCGCCACGACGGCAGAATTCGAAGCGTTCACTGCCCGCCACGCGAAGCACCAGGTGCCGGTCAAAGACCTTGCCACATATAAGGGAAAAGCGTTCCTCGGCATCGACGCCGGCTCCACGACCACAAAGGCAGCCCTTGTTGGTGAAGACGGGACACTGCTTTATTCCTTCTATCATAACAATGAGGGAGATCCGCTGGGAACGACCATCTCCGCCATCAAGGAAATCTATGACCTGCTTCCGGAGGGCGTGGAAATCGTCCACTCCTGCTCCACCGGATATGGCGAGGCGCTCATCAAGGCAGCGCTCATGCTGGACGAGGGCGAGGTAGAGACAGTCGCCCACTACTATGCGGCAGCGTACTTCGAGCCGGACGTGGACTGCATCCTGGACATCGGCGGACAGGATATGAAGTGCATCAAGATCAAGAACCAGACCGTGGACAGCGTGCAGCTGAATGAGGCATGCTCTTCCGGATGCGGTTCCTTCATCGAGACATTCGCCAAATCACTGAACTACTCTGTAGAAGATTTTGCTCATGAGGCACTCTACGCGCAGAACCCTATCGATCTGGGAACACGCTGTACCGTGTTCATGAACTCGAAGGTAAAACAGGCGCAGAAGGAAGGCGCATCCGTGGCGGACATCTCCGCGGGACTTGCCTACTCTGTCATCAAGAACGCGCTGTTCAAGGTTATCAAAGTATCCAGCGCTTCTGAACTTGGCAGCCACATCGTTGTGCAGGGAGGTACGTTCTACAACAACGCCGTATTAAGAAGCTTTGAAAAGATCGCGGACTGCGAGGCGATCCGACCGGACATCGCAGGTATCATGGGCGCCTTCGGAGCGGCTCTGATCGCCCGCGAGCGCTATACAGAGTGCGAGGGCACGACCATGCTCTCCATCGAGGACATCAAGGCGCTGGAATACTCCACGACCATGACGAAATGCCGCGGATGTACGAACACCTGCCGTCTGACCATCAACCATTTCAGCGGCGGACGTAAGTTCATCACCGGAAACCGCTGCGAGCGCGGCCTTGGAAAAGAAAAGTCAAAGAACACCATGCCGAACCTGTTCGACTACAAGTTCCATCGCTACTTTGACTATGAGCCGCTTGAAGAATCGGAGGCAAAAAGAGGCGTCATCGGCATCCCGCGCGTGCTGAATATGTACGAGAACTATCCGTTCTGGTTTACATTTTTCACAAAACTGGGCTTCCGCGTGGTACTCTCTCCGGCTTCTACGAGAAAGATCTACGAGCTGGGCATCGAGTCCATTCCCAGTGAGTCCGAATGCTATCCGGCGAAGCTGGCGCACGGACATGTGCAGTGGCTGATCAACAAAGGTGTGAAGCACATCTTCTATCCGTCCATCCCGTATGAGCGGAACGAGTTCGAAGAGGCAAACAACCACTACAACTGCCCCATCGTCACCTCCTACCCGGAGAACATCAAGAACAACATGGACGCCATCGTACACGGGGAAGTAGACTTCATCCACCCGTTCCTTTCCCTTCAGAGCGAGGAGACCATCTCCTACCGCCTGATCGAGGAGCTGGGACCGAAGTTCTCCCTCTCAGAGAGTGAGATCAAGTCCGCCGTACACGACGCATGGAACGAGCTTGCGGCATGCCGTGAAGATATGCGCAAAAAAGGCGAGGAGACGATCAAATTCCTAAATGAGACCGGAAACCGGGGAATCGTGCTGGCGGGCCGTCCGTACCACATCGACCCGGAGGTCCACCACGGACTGCCGGAGATGATCAACTCCTACAATATTGCCGTGCTGACAGAGGATTCTGTCTCTCACCTGCATCAGGTAGAGCGTCCTCTCAACGTCATGGACCAGTGGATGTACCACTCCCGTCTGTACGCGGCGGCAAACTATGTGAAAACGACCGAAAACCTGGATCTCATCCAGCTCAATTCCTTCGGATGCGGACTGGACGCGGTCACAACAGACCAAGTGGCAGAGATCCTGACAGGCTCGGATAAGATCTATACGACACTGAAGATCGACGAGGTCAACAACTTAGGCGCGGCGCGCATCCGCGTGCGTTCCCTGCTGGCTGCGATCCGTGTGCGTGAGCAGCACAAAAACGAGCGCACCATCCGCCCGGCATCCATCGAGAAGGTGCCCTTTACAAAGGAGATGCGCAAGACCCACACCATCCTCTGCCCGCAGATGTCGCCCATCCACTTCGAGCTCTTAGAGCCGGCGTTCAAGGCGGCAGGCTACAAGATCGAAGTCCTGCCAAACGACAACCGTCAGGCAGTAGACATGGGTCTGAAATATGTCAACAACGACGCCTGCTATCCGTCCCTGATCGTGGTCGGACAGATCATGGACGCCATCCTGTCCGGACAATACGACACCGATCATCTGGCAGTCATCATCAGCCAGACCGGAGGCGGATGCCGTGCGTCCAACTACATCGGCTTCATCCGCCGGGCGTTAAAGAAAGCGGGATACGCGCATATCCCGGTCATCTCCATCAACTTAAGCGGTCTGGAGGCGAACCCGGGATTCAAGATCACGCTCCCGCTTGCCGTGCGCATCGCCTACGCGGCGGTGTTCGGGGACATCTTCATGAAATGTGTTTACCGCATGCGCCCGTACGAGGCAGTGTCGGGCACGACGAATGCCATGCACAGGAAATGGGTGAGCGTATGCCAGAAGTTTGTATCCGAAGGATATCCGTCACGCAGGAAGTTCAAGAAGCTGTGCCGTGAGATCATCCATGATTTTGACAATATCGAGACACTGGATATCAAGAAACCAAGAGTCGGCGTTGTGGGAGAGATCCTTGTAAAATTCCTCCCGGCGGCAAACAATCACCTGGTAGACCTTCTGGAAGCGGAAGGCGCGGAGGCGGTCGTGCCCGATCTGATCGATTTCATGCAGTACTGCTTCTATAATCAGAACTTCAAGGTGTCCCACCTTGGATTCAAGAAGTCCAAGGCACTGATCGGGAACCTGGGCATCAGGGCGGTAGAGTGGCTGCGCGCTCCGGCGACAAAAGCATTTGCCGAGAGTAAACACTTCGATCCGCCGGCACACATCGAAGACCTGGCGAAGATGGCGTCCGAGATCGTTTCCATCGGAAACCAGACTGGCGAGGGATGGTTCCTGACCGGCGAGATGTTAGAGCTCATCCACAGCGGAGCGGGGAACATCGTATGTACCCAGCCCTTCGCCTGCCTGCCGAACCATGTGGTAGGTAAAGGAGTCATCAAGGAGCTGAGGAGACTGCACCCGCACTCCAATGTCGTTGCCATTGACTTCGACCCGGGCGCAAGCGAAGTAAACCAGCTGAACCGTATCAAGCTCATGCTCTCAACCGCATTTAAGAACCTTGAGGCGGAGAACTAAGATGGTGTCTGCAAAGTCGGAAACCTCATAAAAGAAAATATCCCCTGCCGGGTATCCGCATATCGCACAAATATGTTCCGGACATCCGGCGGGGGATTTCTTTTTCGCTTCCTGATCACACGCCGCTCGCTCCATAGTTGGCCAGAACTCTGGCGGAAGGATCATCCACGTCACACCCCTCCCACTCTTTGTTCGGCATCCAGAAGTCCGTGATCATCTGAGACTGCCCCGGATAATACGTTTCAAAGATCTCCCGGTACATCAGGGATTCTTTTGTAAAAGGCGCGGCATGGTCATAACTTCCGGCCTTCTCTTTGAATTCTTCGTCCGTGTACAGTGTCTCCGCGTATTCTTTCAGATCATCCACCATCGAATGGCCTACCGCGTCCGAGAACGCCGCTTTCTCCCTCATCAGGATATCATACGGCAGATAATCTCCCTCAAATGCATGGCGGAGCAGATATTTCCCTTTGTTGTACACATTCATTTTCATAGCAGGGTCCAGACTCATTACATAAGAGACAAAATCCAGGTCACCGAACGGAACCCTCGCCTCCATAGAGTGAACACTGATACAGCGGTCCGCGCGCAGCACATCGTACATATGAAGCTCCCGCACACGCTTTACGGACTCTGCCTGGAACGCTTCTGCCGACGGCGCAAAATCCGTATATTTATATCCAAACAGTTCATCCGATATCTCTCCCGTCAGGAGAACACGGACATCCGTCCTCTCACGGATGGCCTTACAGATCAGATACATGCCCATGGATGCGCGGATGGTCGTAATATCAAAAGTGCCGAGAGCTTTGATTACCTCTCCAAGCGCAGAGATCACCTGCTCTCTGGTGATAATCACTTCTGTATGCTCACTGCCGATATAGTCTGCCACTTCCTTTGCATACTTTAAGTCAATGGCATCCTTATCCATGCCCACCGCGAACGTGCGGATAGGCTGTTTTAACAGTTTCGCCGAGACGGCGCATACCAGGGAAGAATCCAGGCCGCCGCTCAGAAGGAATCCCAGCGGCGCATCCGCATCCAGCCTCTTCTCAATCCCCGCGGTCAGTTTCTCCCGAATCTTCGCGCAGGCTGTCTCCAGATCGTCTGTGCAGGGCTCCTTCACCTCTGTGATATCTCTGTAGCAGATAAATTTTCCGTTTTTATAATAATGACCGGGTGGGAAAGGCATGATCCGCTCCGCCAGCCCTGTCAGATTCTTCGCCTCACTGGCGAAGAGAACCGATCCGTCAGCCGCATATCCATAATACAGAGGGCGGATTCCAATGGGATCTCTCGCCGCGATATACTCCCCGCTCTCCCCGTCGTAAAGCACCATAGCATACTCCGCGTCCAGCATAGCGAACATCTCTGTCCCATATTCCTCATAGAGCGGAAGCAGGATCTCACAGTCACTGCCGCTCTCGAAACGATATCCTTTCTCCAGCAGCTGCTCCTTGATTCTGCGGAATCCATAGATCTCGCCATTGCATACAACATATCTGCTGCCCCTCGCAAAAGGCTGCATTCCCGATTCCGTCAGTCCCATAATGGACAGCCGCTGGAATCCCATGATGCCGCTGTCATTCTCTATCACTCTCATATCATCCGGCCCGCGGGAATGCGTGCGCTGGAAGCCTTCCATAAACCGTTCCATATCCGCTGTGTCAGAACACCATGTCATGATCGAACACATATCACCATCTCCTCTCATTTCTTCCCAGGAGCACCCGCCTCGAAAAAGCAAAGGACCGGGAAAGCATAGGGAGTCCCTATAAATAAAAAAAGAGAGAGCTGTACCCGGATTGGTTACAGCTCCCTTGCTATCTCCTGTTAATGGACATATTATAGATCATACTCGGTTTATATGTCAATCCCTTTTTTATCCTCATTTACATCATTTCAGCAATTTGCGCCGGGGTTTCCGCGGTCAGCTCCGCTCCTGCGTTTTCCAGCTCCTCTTTTGTCCCATACCCGTACAGAACACCAAGACTGTGAATCCCCGCTTTCTCCGCCCCGATCATGTCATGGGAACGGTCACCGATCATGACCGCCTGCCGCCTCTCATCTTCGGATATTCCGCAGGACGCGAGCACATATTCGATCACTTCATGCTTGTCCGTCCTCCTGCCGTCCATGCGCGCGCCGCCGATAAATTCAAAGTATTTGGCAAAGCCAAAATGCTCTGCGATCCGCTTCGCGAATTCCTCCGGCTTTGCCGTAGCCATAAGGATACGCACGCCAGCCTTCTGAAGCTGTTCCAGCAGCTCCGGCACACCCCGGTATACGCTGTTTTCAAAAATCCCCTTATCCGTATAATATTCCCTGTACGCCTCCACCATGCGCGCGCTCTCCTCCTCTGTCAGCGCGCACACTGCCTGAAACTGTTCCTTGAGAGGCGGCCCGATAAATGTGCGCAATACTTTCTCAGGCGGTACCGGAAGTTTATATTTGGACAGCGCATACCGAATGCTGTTTAAAATCCCCGGCCCGGAATCCGTGACGGTGCCGTCCAGGTCAAAAAGCGCAATTGTATATTTCATATGATTGTCCTTTCTGTATCAAACTAGATTCCCCGATGTTTCTCCTCATATCCTCTGCATCCGTCCTATCCGCGGCCATTGTCTATTAGAAACTGCGGATGTGGTCCTCCGCCTCGCTCTCTGTCTTGATCACTCTGCGGATCACCACATAATAGCCATAATCCCCATTCACCCTGACATAGACCCTGTCGCCTTCTTTCTGCCCCAGCAGCGCCTTCCCCAGCGGGGACTCGATGCTGACCAGGCCATTCAGGGAACTGCCTCTTACGGATGTCACGATCCGGTATGTCTCAACTTCATCGTCATCCTCGCAGTAGATCTCCACAGTATTATTCAGCCCCACCTCGTCAGAAGCTGAATGGTCTTCCACAATCACAGCCGTCTTCAGCATCCTCTCCAGATAACGAATCCGGCTCTCATTACGGTTCTTCTCTTTCTTCGCCGCATGATATTCAAAATTCTCGCTCAAATCACCGTGTGAGCGCGCTTCCTTCACTGCCTCAATCAGCTCCCTGCGCTCCACCAGTTTACGGTGTTCTATCTCAGCCTTTATTTTTTCCACGTCGCTTTTCGTAAGTCTTTCGCCCATCGTAATTCCCTTCCTGCACCATGATGCAGAACTGCTCCTCTCTTTTAACCCCTTATGCCGCGCGTCCTGTCCGCGCTGCCCGGGAGCTACTTTTTCTTCATATATTTCTCAGTAAATGCCTCTGCGCTGCATGGTTCTCCATAATAATAACCCTGCCCCATGTCGCATCCCCATTCTCGGATCATCCGGTCATTCTCCGCGGTTTCCACACCTTCTACCACGGTACGGATTTGAAGCTTTTTGGACAGTTCTATAATCTGTTGCATGATCAGCCCTGCTTTATCATTTCTGCCCGCAGTCACCTCATTCAGAAATGCCCGGTCCAGCTTCAGCTCATCAATCTGAAGCTGCCCCAGCACATTGAGGGAGGAGTAACCGCTCCCAAAATCATCCATTGATATCTGAAATCCTTCCGCCTGCAGAGCCCGTATTGTCTCGTTGAACTCCTCTACATTCTCCAGGGCAGCTCCTTCCAGAATCTCCAGGGTGACCAGTTCTGCCGGAATATGACAGCGGTCTATGATTTCCCGCATTTCTTTGATATAATCTGCCTTATAAATCAAAGATTTTGACTGATTAACAGATATCGGCAGCGGTTCCATTCCCTGATCGATCCAGCCGCGGATGCACATGCACGCTTTCTCAACCATATACAGATCCAGCTTCGTACAGAATCCATTTGCCTCAAATACAGGGATAAACTGATCCGGATAGATCATTTCCCCATCTTTTCCGGCCCACCGCACAAGAGCCTCCGCCCCGCCGATCAGTCCTGTTTTCAAATCTGTCTTAGCCTGCAGATAGAGAAGGAATTCCTCATCCTGCAGAGCCTGGTACATATGCCTCTCCACATAATTATCCATCCGTTCTTTCTCATGCAGTTTCGAGTCGAAAAACCACACATTATTCTGATGGGTCTCCCCTGCCTTTTCCAGCGCAAACATGACGTGGGTCAGCATCTGCTCCATATGATATGGGATCTTTGTTTCATCAGAGATCACTGCTCCGCAGTACAGCAGGATATGGTGCCCGCCCTGTCCTTTCCTGCCATGCCCTGACACTGCCGCCATAATCTCTTCCAGACGCCCGCGCACTCTGTCCCTGTCTGTATCCCGCAGGAAAATGTAAAAAAAGTCCGCGCTTTCCCGGCAGAAAATTTCCCCTTCGTTCAGACTGCCGGAAATCATATCGGCCACGTATTTTAGAACCTGGTCCGCATGATCTTTTCCAAAAATTTCATTGATGAATTTAAACTGGTGGATATTCAGTGAAACAAGCGTACAGCTGTTGTTCTTCCTGCACTCAGCTTCAGCCCTCTGCCGGAACCGGTCAAAGTTATACGCCCCGGTAAGCTGGTCGTAAAACGCAAGTCCAAACAGCTCAGCCGCATTTTCCCTCATCTTTCTGTAACAATATTGAAGCCAGAAAAGGATCAAAACCAGCATCCCCGCAAATCCAGCCATGGCGGCTCCTGCCAGCGGCAGAATGCCTCCCTTCAGCTCCCAGACAGAACTTGTACAGAGCAGACGCCACCCGTTCACGCCGGCCGGCCGCAGAAGCGTATCAGCTCCTGCCTTCACGCCGGATGCTTCCGATGGGATCAAGAACTCCCCATTTTCATCCACAAGGCTGATCGATACACCATCCAGCGCGGACGGCTTTCCTGTCCGAATCTCCTCCAATATGCATGATGATCCTCTGGCACACAATGCGCCGATGATTTTATCGTCTTCTATGACCGGGACAGCATACACGATCACTTTCTCCCCGGAAATGTGCCCATCCACCAGCTCTGATGCGGACTTCTCCCCTCCGAAAACAGCATATACTGCCTCCTTCTGTTCTTTTGTACACTGTTCAAGAGAAACGGTCTCCGCTCTTTTGTCCTGAGCCGCCTCCACTCCCTCTCCGGAAACAGCGTAATATCCCATTGTAATCAAATCATTCCGCCGGACTGTCTCATAAAGGACATCCTGAAAGTCATCTCCATCCCGGAACTCTTTATTGCCGGCTAAACTTGAAATTGTGTCTAGAAGCTGAAAATCCGCATGCATCTGATTCTGCAGTAAATTCACATATTTATCTGCCGTAACTGCCATCTGTCTGCTTACTGCCTGATTAAGAGACCCCCATAAAAACCAGCCAAAAAATCCAGTTGCCGCCAGCAGAACAATTCCTGTGGCAGCAACTAAAATGACCGTTATCTTTAGACGTCTCTGTATTCTCTTTTCATCCATACACAACTTTTTCTGCGTCCGCGCGCGGTCATAGACTCCTTTATATTTTTATTATTTCATAAGAAGAGACTTGCCTGACATTTCCTTTGGCTGCTCCATTCCCATCATCTCGATCAGCGTCGGAGCGATATCCGCCAGGCACCCGTCCTCTCTCAGCTTAAAGGAAGGATCTGCGTTCACAAGGATGAACGGCACCTGGTTCGTTGTGTGAGCCGTGAACGGTTCCCCTGTCTCCTCATCGATGAGCTGCTCCGCATTTCCATGGTCAGCACAGATAAACATCTGTCCGTCCACTTCTTTCACCGCATCAACCGCTCTGCCGACACACTCGTCAACCGCCTCAATCGCCTTGACCGCCGCCGCTTCTACTCCTGTATGGCCGACCATATCCGGGTTCGCGAAGTTAATGATAATCACATCATATTGATCGGATTTAATGGCCTCTGTCAGCTTATCGCACACTTCATACGCGCTCATCTCCGGCTTCAGGTCATAGGTCGCCACTTTCGGAGATTTGACGAGGATTCTATCCTCACCCGGATTCGGCTCTTCCACTCCTCCGTTAAAGAAGAATGTAACATGAGCATATTTCTCTGTCTCAGCGATACGGGCCTGTTTCAGCCCATTCGCCGCAAGGAACTCACCGAATGTATTTGTGATCTCTTCTTTTACAAATGCCACCATCTTGTTCTCAATGGTCACGTCATATTCTGTAAAGCATACATAGGTTGTCTGAACCCTCTGCCCTCTGTCAAAACCGGTAAACTCATCATCGCAGAATGTGCGGGTAATCTCTCTTGCGCGGTCCGGACGGAAATTAAAGAAAATAATGGAATCACCGTCCTTGACAACAGCGGTAGGAGCCCCGTCTTTCATAACCACCATCGGTTCTACGAACTCGTCGGTCTTCTCATGATCATAGGATGCCTGAATCCCTGCCGCGGCAGAGTCCGCTTCCACGCCCTCTCCTTTTACAAGTGCCTTGTACGCTCTCTCCACGCGGTCCCAGCGGTTATCGCGGTCCATCGCATAGTAGCGTCCCGCCACGGTTGCCACTTCGCCCACGCCGATCTCTTTCATCTTCGCTTCCAGCTCTTCTACATACTCTTTTCCGGACGCCGGAGGTGTGTCGCGTCCGTCCAGGAAGCAGTGCACATACACTTTCTCGATTCCCTGCCTCTTCGCCAGCTCCAGAAGGCCGTAGATATGTGTATTATGGCTGTGAACCCCGCCGTCAGATACCAGTCCCATGAGGTGAAGAGCAGAATCATTTTTCTTCACGTTCTCACACGCCGCGAGCAGAGCTTTATTCTCAAAGAAATCTCCATCCTGGATCGCTTTCGTAATCTTAGTCAGATCCTGGTATACAATGCGGCCCGCGCCCATATTCAGGTGTCCTACCTCGGAGTTTCCCATCTGCCCCTCCGGAAGACCGACTGCCATTCCGCTGGCATTTCCCTTTACGAACGGGCACTCAGCCATCAGTTTGTCCATGACCGGCGTTGCCGCCTCTGCCACAGCATTTCCATGTTTGTCATCTCTTAAGCCGTAGCCGTCTAATATCATCAATACGGTTGGTTTCTTGCTCATATCCATATCTCCTTTATTTGTACATTTGTGAACTTTCATTCCGCTATTTATTGTACCCGTTTTCACCCGAATTTGCAAGACGAAGAAAGAATCATGCAGTTTCTGTGATAAAAGGCGGCTTGTCCTGTTTTTCCGCAGAACAAGCCGCCCTCTGTAAGGTCTTACCTTATCATCTCTTTGAAATCTTTTTCACACCGGGATCATTATTTATAGTTCACGATCTTTCCGAAATCCGCTTTCAGGGAAGCGCCGCCTACAAGTCCGCCATCGATGTCTGCCTGCGCAAACAGCTCTGCCGCGTTGCCTGCGTTTACAGAACCGCCGTACTGGATGCGGATGGCCTCAGCTGTCGCCTCGTCATAAACTTCAGCGATGCACTCGCGGATGCCCCTGCAGACTTCCTCAGCCTGCTCTGTTGTAGCAGTCTTGCCTGTTCCGATTGCCCAGATCGGCTCGTATGCGATCACCATTGTCTTCGCCTGGTCAGCTGTTACATTCTGAAGGCCAACCTTCACCTGCTGACGGATAAAGTCCATTGTCACGCCCTGCTCTCTCTGCTCAAGAGTCTCTCCGCAGCACATGATCGGTGTGATGCCGTGCTCCAGTGCTTTAAGGACTTTCTTGTTTACATCCTCGTTTGTCTCACCAAAGTAATCTCTTCTCTCAGAATGTCCGAGAACCACGTATTTTACACCTGCGTCTACGAGCATGTTCGGCGCGATCTCACCTGTATAAGCTCCGCTTTCCTCATAGTACATGTTCTCAGCACCGACCTGAATGTTCGTTCCTTTTACAGCCTCAACGACCGGTACGATATCGATTGCCGGAACACAGAATACCACGTCAACTTCCTCGTTCGCAACGAGGGGTTTTAATTCCTCTACCAGTGCAGCTGCCTCACTCGGAGTTTTATTCATCTTCCAGTTGCCTGCGATAATTTTCTTTCTTGCCATTTTACTATTTCTCCTATACATAAATATTCAGTTACCCTCAGCCTGCGCCTTTGGCTTGGCTTGACTAAGCTTTGCCTGGTATGTTCGACTTACTAGGCTCGAAAACACCTCGCCAAGTGCGTCGAACTAAGTAAACGCTAAGCTCAGCCTGCGCCTTTGGCTTGGCTTCACTAAGCTTTTTACTTATCGTTTGCCGCTGCTACGCCCGGCAGTTCTTTTCCTTCAAGGAATTCCAGGGAAGCGCCGCCGCCTGTTGAGATGTGTGTCATCTTATCGCCGTATCCAAGCTGGTTTACAGCTGCCGCGGAGTCGCCGCCGCCAATGATTGTCACTGCGTCTGTATTCGCAAGCGCTTCCGCCACCGTCTTTGTTCCGTCAGCAAACTTCGGCATCTCGAAGCATCCCATCGGTCCGTTCCATACGACGGTCTTCGCTGACTTCACAGCCTCAGCATACATCTTCGCTGTCTCAGGCCCGATATCAAGTCCCATCCAGCCGTCCGGGATCTCATTCTGCGCAACGACCTGTGTATTCGCGTCGTTAGAGAACGCATCCGCTGCCACAGCGTCAACGGGAAGAAGCAGCTTCACGCCTTTCTCCTCTGCTTTCTTAATCATGTCAAGCGCGTACTGCAGGTAATCTTCCTCAAGAAGGGAATTTCCTACATTACCGCCCTGTGCCTTCGTGAATGTAAAGCACATTCCGCCGCCGATAATCAGAGTATCTACTTTCTCAAGCAGATTATTGATAACGGAAATCTTACTGGACACCTTGGAACCGCCCAGGATCGCTACAAACGGTCTCTCCGGGTTCTCTACCGCGTTTCCGAGGAAATCAATCTCTTTCTGCATCAGATATCCCACAACCGCTGTGTCAACATACTGCGTAACGCCGACGTTTGAGCAGTGAGCCCTGTGAGCTGTACCGAATGCGTCGTTTACAAATACATCACACAGGGAAGCCAGTTCTTTGGAGAACGCTTCGCCGTTCTTTGTCTCTTCTGCTCTGTAACGTGTATTCTCAAGAAGAACAACATCGCCGTCGTTCATCGCTTCCACTGCCGCTTTCGCGTTCGGTCCCACTACCTCCGGATCAGCAACGAATTTTACTTCCTGGCCGAGGAGCTCCGCAAGTCTTACTGCCACCGGCGCAAGAGAAAGTTCCGGCTTCGGCTCTCCCTTCGGTTTGCCAAGATGTGAGCAGAGAATTACTTTTCCGCCGTCAGCGATCAGCTTTTTAATTGTCGGAAGAGCCGCAACGATACGGTTCTCATCTGTGATCTTTCCCTCCTGGAGCGGTACGTTAAAATCACATCTTACAAGGACTCTTTTGCCTTTTACATTAATATCATCTACTGATTTTTTGTTAAGTGCTGCCATTTTATAGCCTCCTGATCTTTCATAAAAACAATTATTCTGGAATGATCTTCCATCTGTGTTTAGACGAAACAGGGTCCGGTCCTACAACAAGACCGGACCCCATTGTGAGTCAATTATTCAGAATCATCTTCTCAAGTGCCTGTCCTCTTTTCAGAGAATGAATTAAGCCTCAAGCAGTTTTCCGAAGTATTTGATTGTTCTTACCATCTGGCTTGTGTAAGAGTTCTCGTTGTCATACCATGAAACAACCTGAACTTCTGTTGTGCCGTCGCCAACCGGAAGAGCCATTGTCTGTGTAGCGTCAAACAGTGAACCGTAAGACATGCCAACGATATCGCTGGATACGATCTCATCTGTATTGTAGCCGTAAGACTCATTCGCTGCTGCCTTCATAGCCGCATTGATCTGATCAACTGTAACTTCTCCCTCTACAACTGCTGTCAGGATTGTTGTTGATCCTGTCGGAGTCGGAACACGCTGAGCGGAGCCGATCAGTTTGCCGTTGAGCTCCGGAATAACAAGGCCGATTGCCTTAGCTGCGCCTGTGCTGTTCGGAACGATGTTCACAGCTGCCGCGCGGGATCTTCTCAGATCGCCTTTTCTCTGCGGTCCGTCAAGTGTCATCTGATCGCCTGTGTAAGCGTGGATCGTGCACATGATACCAGATTTAACCGGCGCGAGATCGTTCAGAGCCTTAGCCATCGGAGCGAGGCAGTTTGTTGTACAGGATGCAGCAGAAATGATGTCATCATCCTTTGTAAGCTGCTCGTGATTTACATTGTAAACGATTGTCGGAAGGTCATTTCCAGCCGGAGCAGAGATGATAACTTTCTTAGCGCCCGCATCGATGTGAGCCTGAGCTTTTGCCTTGGATGTGTAGAATCCTGTACACTCCAGAACAACATCAACACCGATCTCTCCCCACGGAAGCTCTTTTGCGTCAGCTTTCGCGTAGATTTTGATCTCTTTTCCGTCAACAATAATGGAATCCTCTCCTGCCTCAACCTTGTCAGCCAGCGTGTATTTGCCCTGTGTTGAGTCATATTTCAGTAAGTGAGCCAGCATTTTCGGAGATGTAAGGTCGTTGATTGCCACGATCTCAAATCCTTCTGCCCCAAACATCTGTCTGAAAGCGAGACGTCCGATACGTCCAAATCCATTAATCGCTACTTTTACTGCCATGATTAATTCCTCCTAAGAATTTGAAAATATTTGACTGTGTTACAGTCATAACAATGAATCCTTACAGGCAAAACATTGTTAAGGATTCATCAACTAGAATAATTGTACTAAAGTAAGAACAAAAATTCAAGTACTAAATACGAATTTATTACAAGTCCGTGCGCTTAAATTCCGGCCTGCGCCCCTTGTATTCCGCGTAATACCGGAATCCGCACGCCTTGAGGATCTCAGCCGCCTGGCGGAAACCATACCCCACATGCTCCGGGCTGTGCGCGTCCGCCCCAATGGCAATGATTTCGCCGCCCAGTTCGCGGTAGCGCTTCACCACGTCAGGATGGGGATTGCAGAAACCGAGGCCGTATTTGAGCCCGCCTGTATTCATCTCCAGCCCTCTGCCCATCGAGATCAATTTTTTGAGCACCGCGTCAATCTCATCGGCGAACTCCCTGTATGAGTACTCCTGCGCCTGGTGTGTCCCGTACCTTACCACATAGTCCAGATGGCCCAGAACGTCAAAATCCTCCACATTTTCCAGGCACCGCAGTGTTTCGACAAATGCTTCACGGTAGGCCTCCTTATCCGTGCGTCCCTCAAAGAGTTTCCCATAATACGGGTCCAGACCCCGAATCAGGTGTACGGAGCCGATGACATAGTCAAAGGGGTATGCATGCACCAGCTCCCTGTACCTGCTCCCCAGGTGGGGCTGAAGACCGATCTCTATACCGATCCGCACATCCAGCCTGTCCCGGTATTCCTCCCGAAGCGGCGCAAGCGCCTGAAAGTAATCGTCCACGTCGAACCAGAAAGGGGTCTGGCCGTCCACAATTTCTTCCCCCTCCTGGGGTGGGAAGTCCAGATCCATGTGGTCCGTGATACAGACCGCCTTAAGCCCGCGCTCCGCCGCGGCATCCAGCATACTTCTCACAGGCGCCTCGCTGTCTGTTGAGAACAGCGTATGCATATGGCTGTCACAGACGATTCCTCCTGTCAGTTCCGCCTTTCGGCCTGCCGGCAGGCTCATCCAGCTCTCACTCATAGGATTGTCCCTCCTCCCAGAACATATTCGTCGTCATAGAGGACCAGCGCCTGCCCCGGCGTCACTGCCCTCTGGGGTTCTTCAAAATGACAGACAATCTCGTCCTCCCCTGTCTTTTCCGCTGTGCACCAGGCGCCTTTGTGATTGTAGCGGATCTTCGCGAAAACACGTCTTGGTTTTGTCAGGTCCTCCACTGTCATAAAGTTCAGCCGGTCCGCGCGGACGGTGCGGGTCAGAGACTCCTCATAAGTCCCGATGACAACCTCGTTAGTCTCCGGGCGGATCTGAAGCACAAATGCAGGATATCCCAAAGCAAGCCCAAGCCCTTTGCGCTGTCCCACTGTATAATGGACAATGCCTTTATGCGGTCCCAGGATGCGTCCGTCAGGAGTTACAAAATTTCCCGTCGGCAGCTGCCTGCCTGTTTTCTCTCTCACTGTTTCCTCGATAAAAGAAGCATAATCCCCGTCCGGCACGAAACAGATGTCCTGGCTGTCCGGCTTGTCCGCCACGAAAAGCCCGATCTTCTCCGCGGTGGAGCGTATCTCATCCTTCGAATACCTCCCAACCGGCATCAGGGTCCTGGCAAGCTGTTCCTGCGTCAGATTATAGAGGGCATATGTCTGGTCCTTTGCCAGCGCGGCCGAGCGCCTCAGTGCATATCTGCCGCTGGAAAGCCGCTCGACGCGCGCGTAATGTCCGGTGGCAATGTAATCCGCTCCAATAGAGAGGCTCCGGTTTAAGAGCGCTTCCCACTTCACGTACCGGTTGCACGCGATACAGGGATTGGGCGTGCGCCCGCTTAAATACTCGTCCGTAAAATAATCGATCACATTCTCCCGGAATTCTTTTTTAAAATTCATTACATAATAGGGAATGCCAAGGGCCGCGGCAACGCGCCTGGCGTCCTCCACAGCGCTCAGGCCGCAGCACCCGCCGTTCTCCTCCACGGAACAGGCGTCCTCCTCCTGCCAGATCTGCATGGTCACACCGATCACATCATGCCCCTGTTCTTTGAGAAGATATGCCGCGACAGAAGAATCCACGCCCCCGGACATCCCAACGACCACTCTGCCCATCAGTATTCCTCTTCTTCCTCTTCCTCACCCTCATGGATATCTGATTTCGGTTTTTCCAATCCCTCGATCTTTATCCCGTTCTTCTCCGCATAATCCCAGAGCGCGGCGTGAATCGCCTCCTCCGCCAGCAGGGAACAGTGTACTTTCACCGGCGGCAGGCCGTCAAGCGCTTCCATGACCGCCTTGTTCGTAACCTGCATCGCCTCCTGGATATTCTTTCCTTTCACAAGCTCTGTGGCCATGCTGCTCGTGGCCACGGCTGCCCCGCAGCCAAATGTCTTAAACTTCACGTCCCGGATAATCTGGTTCTCATCAATATCCAGATAGATCCTCATAATGTCGCCGCACTTGGCGTTTCCGACCGTGCCCACTCCGCTGGCGTTCTCGATCTCTCCTACATTTCTGGGATGCTGAAAATGATCCATTACTTTTTCTGTATACATTTTATTTCCTCCTGATCTGTATTATTGATTCCTTTTCTTTTCCTGCCTGCGCACAAAATCCTCGTACAGCGGTGACATATTCCGCAGCTGAGCCACGATTTCTTTTAAACAGTCCACCACATAGTCAAGCTCTTCCCTGGATGTATCCGCGCCCAGAGTCAGTCTCAGGGAACCGTGTGCCGTCTCGTGGGGCAGCCCTATGGCCAGGAGCACGTGGGACGGGTCAAGAGACCCGGACGTACACGCGGAACCGCTGGAACCGCAGATCCCTTTCATATCCAGCATAATGAGCAGGGACTCTCCCTCGATAAACCGGAAACTGAAGTTCACATTATTGGGAAGGCGGTTCACCCGGTCTCCATTCAGCCGGCAGTAGGGAATCTCGCTTTCAATCCTGCCGATCAGGTAATCCCTGAGCCGCGACTCTCTCTCCATACGCTCTTCCATAGAAGCCGCCGCCAGTTCTGCCGCCCTGCCCAGGCCCACGATACCGGGTACGTTTTCTGTCCCGGCACGGCGTTTTCTCTCCTGGGCGCCGCCATGGATAAAGGAGCGGATCTTTACGCCTTTTCTGATATAGAGGAATCCGATCCCCTTGGGCCCGTTTAATTTATGTCCGCTGGCGCTCAGCATATCAATCTTACACTCATCTACATTGATCGGAATCTGGGCAAACGCCTGCACCGCGTCTGTGTGAAACAGCACTCCGTGTTCCCGCGCAATTCTGCCAATCTTGGCAATGGGTTCAATTGTGCCGATCTCATTGTTGGCGAACATCACTGAAATGAGGATTGTATCGGGGCGGACCGCCGCCTCCACGGCTTTGGGATCAACCGTTCCATTCTCATCCACATCGAGATAAGTCACTTCATATCCCCGCTTCTTGAGGTACTCACAGGTATGCAGGACGGCGTGATGTTCGATCTTTGTTGTGATAATGTGTTTTCCTTTCGCGGCATAAGCTTCCGCCACAGCGGTCAGCGCCCAGTTGTCAGCCTCTGTCCCGCCCGCTGTAAAATAGATTTCATTCGCTTTGGCTCCAAGAATGTCCGCAATGATCTCCCGCTGTCTGGTGATCACTTCTTTATTTTCCGCGGCAAACCCGTATACACTGGAAGGATTGCCATAATGTTCGGTAAAATACGGCAGCATTGCTTCCACCACTTCCGGGGCTGTCCTTGTCGTTGCCGCATTGTCAAGATAAATCAGTTTTTCCATACCTTCCTCCATCTTATTCGTTCTTTAATTTTTGCATGACGCGCGGTCCATGCCCGCACGGTTCATGTTCCTGCTCTCTTCCACCAGCTGGTCAAGCATGATCTCATCCACGGTCCGGCTGATACTGTCATTGATTCTCTGCCAGACATATTTCGTCACACAGCAGTCCGCGGCTTTACATCCGCCATCCGGCTCAAGCCCGGCACACTCTACTGGCTCCAGGCTTCCTTCCAGAGCCCGCAGCACATCGCCCACGGAGATCTCCCGCATCTCCTTTGCAAGCACATATCCTCCGCCCGCGCCCCGGATACTTCTCACCAGACCTGCTTTCTTCAGCATGGACATCAGCTGCTCCAAGTACCGCTCCGACAGTTCCTGGCGGGTTGAAATACTGGTGATGGAGACCGGCGCTTCCCCGCTGTACTGGGCAAGGTCAATTAAGGCCCTCAGCCCATATCTTCCTTTTGTAGACAGCTTCACGTTCTCACCCTCTCCGGCTTTGTTTTTATCTCCTAGTATTTTACTAGGATTTACTTTTGTAGAATATCACTCCCAGCCTGTTCTGTCAAGCCGTCGACAGACATATGCTGTAAAAAGTATGCCATAAGAGGTGTCTTCTTATGTTTACAAAGCACAGATTATTCCAGGGTGCCGCTATCCTGACAGCTGCCGGGCTCATCACCCGGCTTATGGGATTTTTCTTCCGTATCTTTTTAAGCCATGCGTTCGGTGAAGAGAGTGTGGGGCTCTACCAGCTTATTTTCCCCGTGTATGCTCTCTGTCTTTCTATCAGCACTGCCGGCATTCAGACGGCAGTCTCCCGCATGACCGCCGAAAAAATCTCAAAAGGGCAGAAAGAAGAGGCAGGGAACGTGCTGCGCACCGCTCTCTGCCTCACTCTGATCCTGTCTTTCGCCGAGGTCCTGCTGATCCAGCAGAACGCACCCGCCATTGCTGAAACATTTTTAGGAGACCCCAGATGTACGGAAATGCTGGTTATCATCTCCTATGCACT
Source organism: uncultured Lachnospiraceae bacterium (assembly GCA_959022495.1). Classification (GTDB taxonomy): domain Bacteria; phylum Bacillota; class Clostridia; order Lachnospirales; family Lachnospiraceae; genus Mediterraneibacter. The sequence continues at coordinate 34,601 of CAUEYX010000019.1, forward strand.
GCCGTGCGCCGCAGTCCACAGCTGTATCTGTGGATACAGCTTCGGGCTGCAGCACGCGAAACTTCCTGCCTTCAGCCAGCTCATAGAACAGACTTCCCGCATCCTTTTCGTAGTCCTTCTCTTTACTTTTATGAAAAATACCGGACGCGCGCCTTCTATTCAGCTCGCGGCTGCCGGGGTTGTGGCGGGCGAATTCGCCTCCGCCATGTTTTCTGCCCGTCTGCTGGCCGCGCAGAAACCTTTTGGGCATATCTCCGGTCTTCCTTCCTTATCTGGAAGTCTCCGGGAACTGCTCAGCCTGTCCACGCCCCTGACCGCCAACCGCGCGGCCGTCACCCTGCTCCAGAGCGTGGAAGCCGCCTCCATCCCGGCCTGCCTTAAATTGTACGGCATGAGCGGGAGCGCGGCACTGAGCATATACGGCGTGCTGACCGGCATGGCCATGCCCTGCATCCTCTTTCCATCTGCCATCACAAACTCCGTTGGCACTGTGCTGATGCCCGCTGTCAGCGCAGCGCAGGCAGTCGGGAACCGCACGGCCATGGCAAAGCTTCTGAAAAAAGCTGTGGGAAGCTGCCTCATACTCGGACTGTCGTGCTGTCTCTTCTTCCTGATCTTCGGGAACCTGATCGGGACCGTGCTCTTCCACAGCTCTTCCGCCGGCAGATTTATTCTGACCCTGGCCTGGATCTGCCCTTTCCTGTATACGAATACAGCCCTCATGAGCGCTATCAACGGGCTTGGCAAAACTCTTTTTACATTCCTGATTAATGTAACCGGGCTGCTCGTCCGCATTGCAGGCGTATTCCTCGCAATTCCCAGGTTCGGAATTCAGGGCTATCTCTGGGGGCTTCTGATAAGCCAGTTTGTGATATCCGGCCTGGCGGCGGCCGTTCTCCTGACTGCTTCCCGCACACCGGCCCATACATAAGCCGGCGGCATACGCTCCATAAAGCCCCGCAAATAAGCCGGCCAGACAGCGGCCGGCCCTCCTCTTTAAAATACAGAGAGAAACGCTTTGACAAGAATCGGATTTACGTACATCTCCAGAATCATCCCCACAGCCATCGTCAGAGATACGAACACCGTTTTCTGCCGGTTCCAGTGGGTCTGCGGAACGGTATAACAGTACCACAGCAGTACCACATACGCCGGAATATACAGCAGAAACTGGGGAAAAAGCCCCACAATGCACAAAAGGCTTCCCTTAATGCCCAGATTCAGCACTGCGGTGGAGATGAGGATTCCTCCGGAAATGCCCGTCCAAACAAGGAACAGGACAGCGGATGCCTTCCCGGCCTTTGTAAAAGACAATCCGGCCAGCGCCAGGAACGGTACGGCACGAAGCCGCAGAAGATACCAGATATACTCCCTCGCTTCCACATGCACCGACTGAAACTGATTCAAGAAAAAATCACTGAATATTCCCGGTTCAGCCATGTATCTGCGGGCAATAAAATTGACATAAATAATGCCGAGCAGAAACCCCGGCATAAAGAAAATGAGAAACTGTTTTCTCGTGCGAAATATCTTCATGGCGCCTCCTGATCACACTTGGACTGATCCGCCCCGGAACCAGGTTCTCCCTGTCCCGCCGGATATTTCATTATATGCCGGGGTCTGTCTTTTATACACCATATTTTACCGCATAGGCCATAAGCGATGCCACCGTCTTGGCATCTTCGATCTCTCCTGTGAATACCTTCTCCTTGAGTTCCTCTATGCTGTAAGCTTTCAGGTCAATAAATTCATCCTCGTCCAGATGCTGTTTAGAAGGGATAAGATCTTTTGCCACATACACCTCGATCTTCTCATTACAGAAAGCAACTGTCGTGCGCAGCGTGATCAGCCATTCCATGTTCTCACTCCTGTACCCGGTCTCTTCCTCCAGTTCTCTGGCCGCGCATTCCTGTCCCGGTTCATCCTCCGCGTCGAGGGCACCCGCCGGGATCTCCAGCGTATACCGCTCAAGCGCGTTCCTGTACTGTCTCACCATCAGAATCTTCCCATCCGCTGTGACAGGAACTACCGCCGCTGCCCCTTTATGTTTAATAAAATCCCAGATTACGGTATGGTCGCCATTGATCTCCATTGTATCCTGATAGAAATCGATGATCTTTCCTTTGAATTTCAGTTCCCGTTTCAGACGTTTGATCTCGTCACTCATGATATTCTCCTCCATTTTCCGTTTTTCAGAAAAAAGAAAGCCCCCGTCTTTCGACAAGGGCTGACCTTTCATCTGTTGTTATGATTTCTTGCTATTTCGCGTAATCTGTCGCCCGTGACTCACGGATTACATTTACTTTGATTTGTCCCGGATACTCAAGCTCAAATTCAATCTGCTTCGCGATATCCCTGGCCATAAGCACCATATCATCATCAGATACCTGCTCTGGAACTACCATAACACGAATCTCTCTACCTGCCTGGATGGCAAAAGATTTGTCCACACCTTTAAACTGGTTGGTAATCTCTTCTAACTGTTTCAATCTGTTTGTATATGTTTCGATGGTCTCACGCCTTGCGCCCGGCCGTGCCGCTGAAATCGTATCCGCAGCCTGCACCACGCACGCGATCAGTGTCTGCGGTTCCACATCTCCATGATGGGCTTCCACAGCATTAATAACAGTTGCGGACTCCTTATACTTCCTACAGAGATCCACACCTATCTGGATATGTGACCCTTCTACATCGTGGTCGATCGATTTGCCTATATCATGCAAAAGTCCGGCGCGTTTCGCCATTCTTACATCGATGCCAATCTCTCCCGCGAGGAGCCCCGCGAGCTGAGCAACCTCGATAGAGTGCTTCAGGGCGTTCTGCCCGTAGCTCGTCCTAAACTTCATGCGGCCGAGCAGACGGATCAGTTCCGGATGAATGCCCGGCACGCCCACTTCAAGGGCTGCGGCTTCTCCTTCTTCCCTGATCATGGTATCGACCTCTTTCTGCGCCTTCTCTACCATTTCCTCAATTCTTGCCGGATGGATACGCCCATCCACAATCAGCCTCTCAAGGGCGATTCTGGCCACTTCGCGGCGGATCGGGTCAAATCCGGATAAAACAACCGCTTCCGGTGTATCATCAATAATCAGTTCTACGCCGGTGAGTGTCTCCAATGTCCGGATATTCCTTCCCTCTCTTCCGATAATGCGGCCTTTCATCTCATCGCTCGGAAGCTGTACGACAGAGATCGTCGTCTCTGCTACATGGTCCGCGGCACATCGCTGGATGGCATTGACTACATACTCTTTCGCTTTCTTGTCAGCATCCTCTTTCGCCTGGGCTTCCAGCTCCCTGACCATTTTCGCAGTGTCATGCTTCACATCTTCTTCAACAGTTTTCAACAGATATTCTTTTGCCTGTTCGGAGGTAAGTCCTGAGATTCGTTCCAGTTCCTGTACACGTTTCTGACTCAGCTCTTCTACCTTGGCTTCACGCTGGCGAAGTTGTTCTTCCTTTGCTGTAAGCTTTGACTCCCGATGTTCCAGGATATCAGAACGTTTGTCAACTGCTTCCTCTTTTGAGAGCACTCTTTTCTCATAGCGCTGCAGTTCCGCTCTTCTCTCCTTTGTCTCTTTCTCAAGATCATTCTTTGTCTTGATCGACTCTTCCTTCACTTCCAAAAGAGCTTCCTTCTTCGTTGTCTCAGCAGTTTTCACAGCATCGTCGATGATCTCTCTCGCCTTTGCTTCCGCGTTCCCGATTTTGCTCTGAGCGTTTTTCTTCAGATTGGAAACCGTTGCAAAGTGAGAAATAATCCCAACTATCAACGCGAGGGCCACGGCAATTACTATACATAAGCCTAAACTTAATTGCACAGGAGCACCTCCTTATTTAATTTTCATTGTACATATTACTTAAATACAACAGTTAAATTTTATACTGTTTTCACAACAATGTCAAGCATTCTCATTATAGTTTTGTATCACTTGACGGATGGTGTCGTAGCGGAAACCCTTTCGTGCCAGATATCCGTAGATTTTCTGTAATTCTGTCTCTTCGCAGGCCTCCGGGGAAAACCGTTTTTTCTTCAGTATTTTCCGTACTGCCTCCTGCTCCCCATCCTCTTCTGCTCCATCGGAGCACGCGTCAAATGCGGCTTCAATCTGATCGGACCCGATCCCTTTTCTCAAAAGAAGTGCCCGGATCTCCTTCCGGCTCTTGCTGCCCTGCCTGCTCCTCACGAAATTCTCCGCGTACCGGGCATCGTTGAGATATCCGAATGACTTCACATACTGGATGGCGCCTTCCACGGCATCCTGGGGATACAGCCCCTGGAACAATTTTTCCCTGAGGGCCGCCTCCGTGCGGTCCATGTCCTCCAAAAGGTGCATGGCCCGCAGTTTTGCTCTCTTCATGATCACTTCCCTGCGGATCTTATCAACGGTCTCCTCCGGGATGTCTCCGCCATCCCGGATACCGAACCGGGACAGTTCCCCCTTATAGAGGACAAAAGCAAATTCCCCGTCCAGATACACTTTGAATTTGGTCTTTGTCAGCGGTTCTACCTTTGTAACTGTCATTCTGTCTTTCCGCCTTTAAGGGCAAGATCACTGTTCTGCCCGGCTTTCTTCTGGGCTGCCTTCTTATCCTCCTGTTTCTCCACGGTCTTCTTTTCCCCGCTGCCCTCTGCGGTTTCACTGCTGTCTCCGTCCGCGCCCGACAAATTGTAGTGAGACCGGACTTTCTGGTCCAGTTCTTCCATCAGTTCGGGATGATTTTCAAGATAGGCTTTGGCGTTCTCCCGTCCCTGCCCGATCTTCTCGCCTTCGTAAGCATACCATGCGCCGCTCTTCCGGATTAGGTCAATACCTGTGGCAAGATCCAGGATGTCCCCCGCCCTGGAGATCCCTTTTCCGAACATAATGTCAAACTCCGCCTCCTTAAACGGGGGAGCGATCTTATTCTTCACAATTTTAATGCGGGTGCGGTTCCCGACCATCTCCCCGCTCTGTTTTAAGGTCTCGATCCTTCTCACATCCATGCGGACAGAAGCATAGAACTTCAGAGCGCGTCCGCCTGTCGTGGTCTCGGGATTCCCGAACATCACACCCACTTTTTCACGGAGCTGGTTGATAAAGATCACCACACAGTTCGATTTGCTGATAACCGGGGTCAGCTTCCTGAGCGCCTGGGACATCAGCCTTGCCTGGAGACCGACGTGGCTGTCTCCCATATCTCCTTCGATCTCCTGTTTCGGCACAAGGGCTGCCACAGAGTCAATGACAATAATATCGATGGCTCCGGAACGCACCATCGTCTCCGCAATCTCAAGAGCCTGGTCGCCGCTGTCCGGCTGTGAGATATAAAGTTCATCGATATCCACTCCGATATTCTTCGCGTACACAGGGTCCATCGCGTGCTCTGCATCAATGAAGCCCGCGATGCCGCCTCTTTTCTGCACTTCCGCAATCATGTGCAGGGCTACTGTCGTCTTACCGCTGGACTCCGGTCCATAGATCTCAATGACACGCCCCTTCGGTACACCGCCCAGTCCCAGCGCAAGGTCCAGACTTAAGCATCCCGTGGGTACTGTCTCTACCGCAACATGGGCTCCTGACTCCCCGAGCTTCATAACCGCACCTTTCCCAAAATCCTTCTCCAGTTTCGCGATCGCTGCATCCAGCGCTTTCTTCTTTTCTTCATTCACTGCCATAATCAAATTCTCCTTCTCTGAATCGAACAATTGTTCGCTCTAGGTATTATAGTATTATACCTCTTGTAAAATGTCAACAAATTTTTCATTCCTTATTATACATTTTTACATGTACAATAAACCGGACTTTACTTTTGTTTTCTGTAAAATTTATAAAAAGATCCTATGCTGCCCCTGTCATATTCCAATCCTCCTTATCTGCGAAATGTAAATCATAATGCTGCATCCATCATCGGGTAAATATCCTGAAACAGAACTTCCGAAAATGAGAAGCCTTTCGGCATGAGTGACGGGCAGACAGAATACTGCCCGTATCAGTGAAGACATAATAGCATAAAGAAAGCCGGAAAACAATCCGGCAGAATAGACAAATTCACCTGGCGCATCCCTCCTCAGCGGCCGCAGGATACTCCGCATTTTTCCAATATTTCTCTTTCCAGCCCAGTGAAGGGGATTACACGTTCTGGTTTTTCCTTATGTTCCCCAATGATCTTCTCCATCCAGACCATATGATACCACCGGCCGAATTTGTAACCGCTGTTATGGAAAACCCCTGCCATCTGATATCCCATGCGGCGATGGAACTCCACACTGTCCTTTCCCAGATACTCGTCCTCCGTCTCCGGGAATCCGATGCAGGCATTCAGATTCAGAATGTTCTGGGACACGGATATTTTCTCAAGCGTCCCATATAATAATCTTCCAATGCCCTTTCTCCGGCTGTCCCGGCGCAGGTAGATCGTCGTCTCCGCGGACCAGCCGTATGCAGCCCTGCCGATAAAGGGACTTGTATACGCGTAACCAATGATTTCCCCTTCATCCTCCGCCGCAAGGTAAGGATACTTCTCCAGCCGCGCCTCGATCCTGTCCCGAAACACGTCCACAGAAGGCACAGCATACTCAAAGGAAACAGCTGTGTGCTCCACATAAGGAGCGTAAATCTCAAGCAGCTCCTCAGCATCTCCGGGAAGTGCCGCGCGTATCTTTACTTCTCTGCTCATCGTCCTGCCTCCTTCAGCAATCCTTCCAGACAAAGTTATGTTTGATGGATTCTCCGCCGTCCACAACAATACTCTGCCCCGTGCAGAAGGTATTTGTCACGGTCAGGAAATATGCCCACTCCGCGATCTCCTCCGGCGTCGCCCATTTTTTCAGAGGAGTTTCTTCCATGATCTGCGCCCACAGGCCCTCATCATTCATCACGCATTCATTCAGCGGAGTCAGCACGCCGCCGGGGTCCAGGCTGTTGCAGGTGCCCCCATACGCTGCCACCCGCATGGCCACATTCTTCGTATATGCCAGCACGCCTCCCTTGCTCGCGCAGTATTCTGGAAATTCTGAACCCGTATGCGCGCTTGCGGAACCGATATTCAGAATAGAGCGGATCTGATCCTGGACACCGTATTTCTCAGTAATATAAATAAGCGCCTTGAGATTAATCTCAATATCATCCTCATTCTGAGTTCCGGCATTGTTAATCAGGATATTGACATCCCTTATTTCCGGAAGCCGGCCATAATCGCGGACATCCATCTGGTAATGTGTGTAATTCCCATATTTGATCCCGGCTTTCTGCCGGTCGATCCCCGTCACCTCATGGCCTTCCGCCAGAAAGTGCTCTGCGATCGCTCTGCCGATCCCCTGCGATGTTCCCGTTATCAATACTTTCATCTTATTTTTCCTCTCCCATATAGGCAAGGTATTCCTGCCCCACATTGTGCTTCTTCCATTTTTTCACAATCTCGTAGCCAAACGGAGAGAACACCACTTCCATGAGCAGCTCCGCCAATGCTCCCGTCAGGGCGCATGTCGTACACTGCAGGACTGTCCAGTGGAATCCGTCCCAGAATATGGGCGCAAAGCCCACAAAGACGATGACCGCGAAAATAAAGTTATCCACAAACTGACCGATCAGAGTGGAAATATATGTACGGGCCGCAAACGCCAGTCTTCCATCCGGATTCCTCTGGAATGCTCTGCCGATCGTCCAGTTCAGAAAATTGTTAAGAGCCGCCGATGCAAGAAACGCGATGGTGCTTCCCAGAAGGATAAACCAGGTTCCGCCCAGGATCTCATTGAGTGCCGTGTAATCACCCGCATTGGACGGAATGATGCTCGCGATATAAAAAATCATGCAGGTCAGCAGATTGATCATGGACGCGAGGACCGCGATCTTCGTGGACGCCTTGGGACCAAAATGCTTCGTGATGATATCCATGCACATAAAGGACAGCCAGGATATGAGGATTCCTCCGTCCAACGCGATCCAGTCTGTCTGGACAAGTGTCTTGTTGGCAAGCAGGTTCATGCAGATCACGCTGACCACGAAGAGAGAAACCGCAGTCGCGGGAATGCATCTAAGCAGGATCACGGTCTCTTCTTTTTCTCTTTTAAACCATGTTCCGACCGCCCCGGAACTCTGTGTTGATTGTAGGTTTTCACTGTTCATAATCTTCCTCCATAAGTAAAAATAATTCTACAAAACGCAAAACTACTCTCACAAAAGAAAAAGGCTCTGCAAAACGCAAAGCCACTATCCTCACATTATTATGAACAGCAGTCCTGGTTTTGTTTAACGACAGGATGGTACAAACGAACTGTCGGCATCTGATTGATGTATTATACACAATATTTCACAAAGATGCAATCCCCTTTTCGCTTACTTGTTATTACTCACTGACTCTGTAATGTCCCACGATATCATCCCGCTTCTCAAGAATATCCTCTTCGTATGACGCCTGCAGGGGGCTGTTGTGATGAATCACATAGGATACCCCGTCATCATTTCGTTTATCTGAAACGATCCCGATATGATTTTCGAAAATGACAATATCACCGCCCTGCCATTCGCTGATCTCATGAATATCTGTGGTGAGTGAAACCGCATTGCGGGCAAAATATACCTTTAAGTTCTGTACTCTGCGAAAATCGATGTTGATATCCGGCTCTTCGATCCCGTAAACCTCCGGCTCTGCCATTATATCCTCATTGACGAGCTCCATAAGGTCATATCCTGCGTCCTTCATCGCATTTGCCACCACATCCGTACAGACCCCGTATTTATCATCCGGATATCCGGTTGCATAATACTTACTTTTATAAACCGGCTCCGTGGCAATATAATCCCGGGCACCCTTAAGGATATCCGTCTGATCGTCGATCCTGTCCCCGTCCATATCAACAGAACTGTGAATGTCCGTTATACCGAAATCCGCATTCTCCTCTGCCTCCACAGGGTCACTGCTGGTACCGATAAAAAAGAACCGCAGACGGTACACGCAGTATGCCGCCACAGCCAGTAACACCACGATGATCGCGGAAAACAGGAGCCGCCTGAATTTCACCGTATTTTTCCCCGTTTTTATATTGGGATTATTCTTTCTCTTCATCATGATCCTCCTGTTACGATTATCCCACGGACAACATGAAGGAAATAGATAGTATAATTCCTACAATATCTCACTCCATCATTTCATCCAGCACCCTGCTGTAATCATGTACCCCTGTTGACATAAGATCCGTCTTGCCGTCATGCATGACCCAGTCGAAGATTGCCCCCCGCACGCTGCGCAGCAGCCATGCGCACAATTGGTCTGTCTCCTCATCAGCCCGGATATCCCCGCATGCCTTTCCCTTTTCGATCATGGATCTCAGCTTCTGATTTAAAAACCGTTCCTCCCGATACAGATATTTCTCCTCGATCCTGAATTGAGTGGAGATCACCGCAGAGGAAACCTGCCATCCGTTTTTCAGAGTCAGCTCCAGATACGTCCTGCACAGATAGTCTGCTTCCTCCCGCCAGGTTTCATAATGATGCACTGTCAATCCCTCTTCCAGCATACTGTCATACTGATTGTAAAAGGTAAACAAAATCTCCGCAATATTAGAAAAATAGTGATAGAACGTCCCGATCGAGAGACCAGACTTTTCACATATATCTTTAATGGTTACATTCGCATAACCTTTTTCCTCTATCAAAAGCATTGCCGTATCCATGATCTTCTGTCTGGACCGCAGTGCCTGCTCCTGCCTTGTCACCCATTCTGCTCCTTCCTGATTTTTGTTTGCCTGTGAATTATAACACATCACGAGAATTTCAGCTATATTATCATAATTTTTGTTGACTTTGTCCAGAAACAGGATTACTATTTTCATAGAATCTTATTCGGTGAATCAAATTCTATGAATTTGATTCTGCAAGATCAAAACAAGGAGGTACTGAAATGTCAGAACAGTGCAGCGCTTTATTTAAGCCAATGAAAATCGGAAACACAGAAATCAAAAACCGCATCATCATGTGCGCCATGGGCGGTCCCAGCGCTATGAAACCGGACGGAACGTTCAATGACCAGTATGGCAAATTCTACATTGAGCGGGCAAAAGGAGGAGCAGGCCTGATCATCCCAAGTGTCACGCATCTTGTAGACATGTTCGGGATGGGGAACTGGTTCCACAGCCACGGAGAACGTTTTGTCGAACCCATGAAAAAAGTAATGGAAGAAATCCACTCCTATGACGCCAAACTGTTCCTCCAGATCACGGCTGGTATGGGAAGGGTGCTTCAGATCAACACGGAAATGATCAAATCCCAGAAGATGAATCCGGATAATGCGCTTATCGCTCCATGCGAGATACATAATGTCTGGAATAAAGAGATCATGCACCGCGAAATGACAAAAGAAGAGATCCACGAACGGGTAAATGCTTTTGGAAAGCTTGCAAAAATGTGCAAAGATGCAGGAATTGACGGAGTAGAGATCCATGCCGTACATGAAGGCTATCTGCTGGATCAGTTTGCGATCAGCTCAATGAACACCCGTACCGACGAGTACGGCGGTTCTCTGGAAAACAGACTCCGCTTCACCTGCGAGATCATCCGTGAGATCAAGAAGGTCTGCGGGGAAGATTATCCGGTCAGCGTCCGTTACAGCGTAGCCTCCAAAATGAAAGGCTGGAATCAGGCTGCTCTTCCCGGGGAAGATTACAAAGAATTCGGACGTTCTCTGGAAGAAAGCCCGAAAGTCGCCCAGATCCTTGAAGCCGCAGGATGCGATGCCCTCAACGCCGACAACGGCACTTATGACTCCTGGTATTACCCGCACCCGCCGGTATATCTGCCTCTTGAATGTAATCTGCCGGAGTGTGAATATATCAAAAACTTTGTTGATATCCCTGTTATCTGCGCAGGACGTATGCATGATCCGGTATCCGCGAATGAGGCGGTTGCTTCCGGTAAGATCGACGCCATCGGACTGGCGCGCCCGCTCCTTGCCGATCCGGAATGGCCGAATAAAGTACATGCCGGAGATCTTGACAACGTACGTCCCTGTATCTCCTGCCATGTGGGATGTATGGGCGAAGTTCTCGGCGGCAGACATCTCTCCTGCGCTCTCAATCCTGCTGTCATGGAGGAGGATAATTGCCGCATTGAAAAAGCTGCCCAGCCGAAAAATATCGTGGTCGTCGGCGGCGGTATCGGCGGAATGGAGGCTGCAAGGGTTGCCGACCTGAAAGGACATCACGTCACCTTATTTGAGAAAACCGATGAACTGGGCGGAGCATTTATCGCCGCAGCAGCCATGGATTTTAAAGAAATGGACTGCATGCTTCTGAATTGGTACCGTACTCAAATGAAGAACTCCGGCATTGACATCCGTATGAATACTGAGGCGACCCCGGAGCTCATCGAAGCGCTGAATCCGGATGAGGTGATCGTAGCTGTCGGCGCATCTGAAAAAGCGCTTCCGATCAAAGGCTTTGAACATACTGTGACCGCAGTGGATGTCCTCCGGAAACGGATAACGCCTGAAAAAGACGTCGCTATCATCGGCGGCGGGCTGACCGGCTGTGAGTTGAGCTATCAGTTAGCAAAACACGGACATAACGTCACCGTTGTGGAAGCACTGGATGACATCCTGTCCGCGCCGGGGATCATGCCTCCTAACCGCACAGCTCTGGTAGATTACATGAATCTGTACCAGGTCAAAACAGTCTGCGGCGCGCAGATCGAAGAGATTGTCCCGGATGGCATTGTCCTGAAAAATGGTCAGAAGATCAGTGCCCGCACCGTGATCTCAGCGGTGGGCTACAACCCGAAACCGTTTGAACTCAGCCTGAGTAGATCCATTCCGGTTCATGTGATCGGAGATGCCGCCAAAGTTGGAAACCTGATGACCGTAATCCATGGAGCGTTCCACCTGGCTTATCAGATATAGTCATATGTAAACGGGGGAGCTGGCGGAACAAATGTAAACCTCTGATACCAGGGGCTGCCGCACGAAATAATAGTATCATTTAGCATCAAATTCTTGAATGAATTTCCGCGGTATGCTATATTATGGATAGAAAAGGGAAACCGCAAGCGGCTTCCCCCGAACAATGAATTACCGCCCTCCCGGGCAGCCGTCACATGTGCTGAGTGATGTGGCGGCTATTTCTTTCCCCTGAAAATCTGATATAACAGACCCACAAGGGCAACAATGAATATCAAGGAGGTTTTCGCGATGGAGTATAGCACTGCGGAAAAAGAACAAATTGCCACGGATGAAAACATCATAGCTATTTCCAAACAGCTTATCGATAATAATCACGAAGCATACGAGACATTGGCGAAAGACTCGAAGTAACCGCATAATTTACATAGCAGATTTGCGTCCAATCTCCGGAACTCAATACTGGGATTTGTCGCTATCCAAAATCAGACCTCTTCATGTTCCTCCATATACTTGAATACCTTTTTATCACACTTCGCCTTTTTATACCATCCAATTCCTATCATTACAAGTCCAACTATAATCGTTACAGTTCGTATTGTTGAATCTGCAGAAAATAAACAAGATGCAACAATTCCAGTCCCTGCGCCCGTAAAAAAGTCTATGATTGACTTTTCGTGTTTAATTGTGCCTGATACTCTTTCTTTATCTATTGCTTTTACCATTTTGGAATCCTCCTTTAATAACGTATCAAGGGAGATTTCAAACTGATTGCTCATGTCTATAAGCGTTTGTAAATCAGGATAACTTTTTTCGTTTTCCCAATTTGAAACAGTCTGTCGCGTAACATGAAATAATCCACCAAATTCCTCTTGTGTTAATCGCTTTTCTTTACGAATATTTGATATTTGATTTCCTATTTTCATAGTATCGCTCCGTTTCTAATACATATCGTTTTCCTTTGAACAATATTATGCAAGAGAACAATGCCCAGAGTAAAGCAATTAAGCTTTTACAATGAATAAATAGAGATGCAAAGTTTCTTTGACAGGTATTTTGAAGAAATCATTTCACTCACGCCAGTGCTCTCAAGCTCGATTCCGCTTTGCTCCTTCTCACTTAACAAGCACACGCCCCAAGGATAACAAAAGAGCCTCAACTCCTTTTATGCAAGCATAAGGAGGCGAGGCTCTTTGTTATCCGCACTGCCTATTTCATCACAATGTTGATGATCTTCTTCGGAACGTAGATCTCTTTCACTACATTCCCTGTCAGTTTATCCGCAATGGCTTCTTTTCCTGCCGCGATTGCCTCTTCCTTCGCCGCCTCGGCGGAGATGCTCACAACTGCTCTTGTCTTGCCGTTGATCTGCACCGGGATCTCGATCTCATCATCCTTCATGGCGCTTTCATCGTAGGTCGGCCAGCCTGCCTTGAACACAGTATCTGTGTGTCCCAACTGCTCCCACATCTCTTCCGCGAAATGCGGCGCGAACGGGGAGATAAGCACTGCGATGGTCTCCAGTGTCTCTTTGTCGATGCCGCCCTCTTTCTTCGCCACTTCGATGAACTTGTTGTTGTACTCCATAAAGCCTGAGATCACGGTGTTCAGGCTGAAGCTCTCCAGACGGGTGGTAATGTCGCATACCATCCTGTGGCGCAGCTTGATCATTTCTTTTGTCGCCTTGATGTCCTGATCCTTGCTGTCCATGAGCAGGTTCCAGAGACGTTTCAGGAAGCGGTTGACACCGTCAATTCCGCGGTCATCCCACTCTGCGTCCAGCTCCGGCGGTCCCACGAAGAGCTCATACATCCTCAGGGAATCGCATCCGTAGTCGCGCACCAGATCATCCGGGGAAACGACGTTTCCTTTGGACTTGCTCATCTTGATGCCGTTCTTTCCGGTGATCATACCCTGGTTGAACAGCTTGTGGAACGGCTCGTCAAAGTCGATCACACCGATGTCATACAGGAATTTTGTATAGAATCTGGAGTACAGCAGATGGAGCACCGCATGCTCGACGCCGCCGATGTACATATCCACCGGGAGCATCTCGTCTGCTTTCTCTCTGGATACCAGTTCTTTGTCATTGTGATTGTCCACATAGCGCAGGAAATACCAGGAGGAACCTGCCCACTGAGGCATGGTGTTGGTCTCCCTCTTCGCCGGTTTTCCGCACACCGGGCAGGTGCAGTTCACCCACTCGTCGATCGCCGCAAGCGGAGACTCTCCGGTTCCCGTGGGCTCGTAGGACTCTACGTCCGGCAGTGTCAGCGGAAGCTCTTCCTCCGGTACCGGAACACATCCGCAGTCCGGGCAGTGGATGATCGGGATGGGCTCGCCCCAGTAACGCTGGCGGGAGAATACCCAGTCGCGCAGCTTATAATTGACCGTCGCGCGTCCCAGTCCTCTCTCCTCGATGATATGCGGAGCTTCTTTCTTCAGCACAGCGGACTCCATTCCGTTCCACTCACCGGAATTGATCATGGTGCCTGCTGCCTCTGTGTATGCTTCTGTCATGTTCTCGATCTCCACGCCGTCTTTCGCGATGACCTGGATGATCGGGATATCGAATTTCTTCGCGAACTCAAAGTCACGGTCATCATGGGCAGGTACGCACATGATGGCTCCTGTACCATAATCTGCAAGAACGTAGTCGGACAGCCAGATCGGTGTCTTCGCGCCGTTCAACGGGTTGATGGCATAGCTTCCCGTGAATACGCCTGTCTTTTCCTTATCCTGCATACGGTCTACGTTGGACTTCATGGAAGCCTCGTAAATGTATTTCTCTACCGCTTCTCTTGTCTCGTCTGTAGCGAGAGATTTTGCCAGGGCGTGCTCCGGGGCAAGCACCATGAAGGTCGCTCCGTAAAGGGTGTCCGGTCTTGTGGTGTAGACTGTGATCTTCTCATCTCTTCCCTCTACCGGGAAATCCACCTCAGCGCCGTAGGATTTTCCGATCCAGTCTGTCTGCATCTTCTTGACCTTCTCCGGCCAGTCCAGTTTGTCGAGATCATTTAACAGACGGTCCGCGTACTTCGTGATGCGCAGCATCCACTGGCGCAGGTTCTTCTTTGTCACCTCCGCACCGCAGCGCTCGCATTTGCCGTTTACGACCTCCTCGTTCGCCAGACCTGTCTTACAGGACGGGCACCAGTTGATGGGGAACTCCTTCTCGTATGCAAGACCTTCCTTGAACATCTTCACGAAGATCCACTGGGTCCATTTATAGAAAGCCGGATCTGTTGTGTTCACTTCCATATCCCAGTCATAGAGAGCCGCGATATCATTGATCTGCTTCTTGATGTTCGCCACGTTCTCTGCCGTGGATTTCGCCGGATGAACGCCCATCTTGATGGCATAGTTCTCAGCCGGAAGACCAAACGCGTCCCATCCCATGGGATGTACGATGTAGTATCCCTGCTGGAGTTTATAACGGCTCCATACGTCAGAGATCACATAACCTCTCCAGTGTCCCACATGAAGTCCGTTTCCTGACGGATACGGGAACATGTCAAGACAATAATACTTCTGCTTCTTCTCTCCATTGTCATTTACGCGCGGATTGACCGGGTTCTCTGCCCATTTCTCGCGCCATTTCTTCTCGATGGCTTTGTGGTTGTACACAATCTTTGTACCCATTGTGATGATTCCTCTCTTTCTTTGATGCGCAAAAATAAAAAGCCTTCTTCTCTGAAATACAAGAGACGAAAAGGCTTTCTGTTCCGTGGTACCACTCTTATTCACCCGTCTTGGCGTATATCGGAACAAAAACACCTCCACCGCCTTAACCGATGCACTCATTGATTCTGTAACGGGAATTCCCGCTCCTGCCTACTTATCCCACTTGGCGAGGTCTTATCAAGCCTAGCGGTAAAGTACAACCTGCCGGCTTGGCGAGGTATTTCACGAGCCTGGCGGCATGGTTGTTTCCATTTATAATTTCAGCAGAAGGACTCCGAGGCGAGTTCAGAGACTGTGCCGCTGCCTTGCACCATCCGGCAGCTCTCTGGAAAACACGTCCCACAAAATGTCTGCGGGTATCCTCTCTTACTGATCCTCTTCCTAGTCTTTGCAATATACTCATTCATTATATGTAGTACGTTAAAATAAGTCAAGAAATTTTTCGCTCATTTCATCCTTCCATGGTACATATCGCTGAAAATTCCCTCCCGGCTGATCAGATCCGCGTATTTCCCTCTCTGACAGATCTTCCCTTTGTCAAAAACAAGAATTTCATCGCAGTTCTGCAGTGTCGTCAGTCTGTGCGCAATGGAGATAACTGTGACGCCGTTTTCTTCTTTCATCTTCTCAATCTCCGTCTGAATCTGCCTCTCAGACGTATTGTCCAGTGCTGAGGTCGCCTCATCCAGAATCACGATCTCTGGACTTCGCAGGAAAATTCTGGCAATGGCAATCCTCTGCTTCTGTCCTCCCGAGAGATTGCCCCCTCCCTCTGAGATAACGGTGTCAAACTTCTCGGGCAGGCTGTCAATGAAATCATAGATATACGCTTTTTTCGCTGCTTCCACGACTTCTTCCGGCGTCACATCCTCCTTTGTCCCATAACAGATATTGTCATACACCGTACCCGCAATAAGAAACGGATTCTGGGGAACAAGGGCGATCATTCCGGCAATATCCTGTCTTGATAAAGAATGAAGGTCTCTTCCGCCGATGCGGATCTTTCCTTCGGACCTCTCCAGGCGGCACACCGCCTTGATAAGCGAAGATTTTCCACAGCCGCTGGGTCCCGCGATGCCCAGGAACATTCCTTTTTCCACCGTCAGGTCCACACCGTCCAGCACAGTTTTATCATCTTCATAACAAAATCGCAGATCCCGGATCTCAATCAGTGCGCCGTCCCCGCCCTGCCCCTCAGCTGGAGCCCCGGCAGTGACCTTCCCTTCTTCCGGGAGATAGGAGAAATCAAGGGGCAGGTCCGTCATGCGGAAGAAATCTTCCGCCAGCACCATGCATTCAGACAGTTCATCCAAGATCCTGTGCAGTTCTTCCAGTGGTGTAATCAGCTGATTAAAGCACAGGTATGCCGTCAGAACGCTTCCTACTGTAATTACCCCTCTTGTAGCAAGAAATGTGGACACACCTATCATCAGAACCGTAAAAACCGCCTCGTTTATAAATTTCAGACAGTCATACTTTGCCATCTGAACGTGATGTTTCATCTCTTTGCGTCTTAAGAATTCGGATCTTTCGTCAAACCGCTCCGACTCCCGGCCCACACTGTCCGTTATGCGGATCACTTCAATCCCGTTTAAGAGTTCCACCGTCGTCCCGTCCATAGCGGACTTGGTTTCCAGAAGTTCTACCCGAATCCCTCTCTGGGTGGAAATCTGGCGCAGCACAATGGCGATTCCTATGGGAATAACCAGAAGCATAGGGATGGCAAGAACAACCGGAAGCGTGGTAAATATAACCACTACAGCCGCAATGCTGTTAAAAATCGCGGGAGCAAAATCCATAAAAAGCAGCTTTTCCAGCTTCACAGTCCCCTCAAGGCAGCGGTTCAGCCTGCCGTGGATGTTCCCCGTCATATTTTTTTTGAAATAATCCAGAGGTGCTTTTAAGAGCGATACAATAACGATCCCTCTTGCCTTCTTCTCCGTCCTTGTCGCGGTATCCTCCACCATGACCCTGCGCAGGATTTTCAGCAGCTGATTTAGGATAGTCACAATGAGGATAAAGACGAGAAAAGGAATCACTTTCAGAAAATGAACCTGGCTGTGCACAAGGATAGCGTCCGTCAGGCTTCCCACCGCTTTCGGCGTCAGCTGGGTCAGTCCCGCGGACAGCATCATAATCATCAGGATCAGCACAAAATTTCTCTTTTGCCGGAAGTCCAGCAGACCGTATATTTTCTTCAATATCTGTCTCAGTCCTTTTGACTTTTTCATGCAGTTTCCTCCCAGCCTCAAGCATACGGCAATGCCCGTCTCTCTTTTTATCGATTCTGTCCATCCCGCAGGCACGCCCGTCTCCGGGCCTGGCTGCTTTTATCCTGTCAGGTCATCCCCCTTTTCACTTTCGGTTCCCACTGTATGATCTTCCCCTGGTCCAGGCTTTTCTTCACATCAATCACACGCTGGTTTGACGACCCCCGGAACACCAGCCGGATATCTTTCAGCGCTTCCACAAATCTTCCGTCCACCAGCACGTCCAGCATGGAGAGCATCTCATCTGTATACGCGCATCTTGCCCGGCTTTCTCCCAGCAGTTCCTTATCAAAAAGATATCCGCTGTAACACCAGATATCTTTCTCAGGATATTCTTCTTTCACTCTCCGCAGAAGACGGACAAGGACCTCTTGATTCTGCGGCTCAAATGGCTCTCCGCCCAAAAGAGACAGTCCGTTGATATATGCGGGCTCCAGCGCCTTTAAGATCTCTTCTTCTGTCTCCTGTGTATACGCTTTTCCATAAGCAAAGTCCCAAGTATCCCGGTTGAAACATCCCGGGCAGTGATGGGTACAGCCGGAAACGAAAAGGGAGACTCTGACTCCCTCTCCGTTGGCAATATCACATTTTTTTATTTCACCGTAATACATCTTACTGTCCTCTGTATCAATTTACTTCCGCCCGATCCCAGAGCAACATAAAACCGTTCCTAAAACCGGAATTCTGAATTACAGATGGAGCACTCTTTCCTTAATCTCCTGTGTTCTGCCCTGATTCCAAAACTGCGTCCCAATATATCCGCACGTCCTTCTTGCCACGTTCAGGGTATCCTGATTGCGGTTTCCGCAGTGGGGGCACTCCCACTCAAGCTTACCATCCTCCGTGGTCACGATCTGGATCTCACCGTCATACCCGCACTCCTGGCAGTAATCGCTCTTTGTGTTCAGCTCCGCATACATAATATTGTCATAGATAAAGCGGATCACCTGGAGCACTGCCGGGATATTATCCTGCATATTGGGCACTTCCACATAACTGATTGCCCCGCCTGTTGAGAGAGCCTGGAACTGTGACTCAAATTTCAGCTTCTCAAACGCGTCAATTTCCTCACACACATGAACATGATAGCTGTTGGTAATATAGCTCTTGTCCGTCACCCCCGGCACAATGCCAAATCTCTTCTGGAGGCATTTCGCGAATTTGTAGGTTGTACTCTCAATCGGTGAACCGTAGATACTGAACCCGATATTCGTCTCAGCCTTCCATTTATCGCAGGCCTCGTTCATATGCTTCATGACATCCAGCGCGAAGGATGTGGCTGAGGGATCTGTATGGGATTTCCCTGTCATATATTTTACGCACTCGTAGAGCCCGGCATATCCAAGGGAAATCGTAGAGTACCCGCCATAGAGCAGTTTGTCGATTGTCTCGCCCTTCTTCAGCCGCGCCAGAGCACCATACTGCCAGAGAATCGGAGCCGCGTCGGACAGAGTGCCCTTCAGACGGTTATGCCTGCACATAAGCGCGCGGTAACACATGTCAAGCCGCTCGTCAAAAATCTTCCAGAACTTCTCCATATCTCCGCCGGAAGAAAGGGCCACGTCTACAAGATTGATCGTCACAACTCCCTGATTGAAACGGCCGTAGAATTTATAATTCCCATTCTCGTCCTTCCAAGGGCTTAACGCGCTTCTGCACCCCATCACCGGGAAGCAGTTCCCTTCCTTAAGTTCTTTCATCTTCTTCTCAGAAATGTAGTCCGGCACAAGGCGCTTTGACGTACATTTTGCCGCCAGCTCTGTCAGATAATAGTATGGCGTCCCTTCGTCAATATTATCCTCCTCCAGAACGTAAATCAGTTTCGGGAACGCCGGGGTCACCCACACGCCCGCCTCGTTTTTCACTCCCTGGTAACGCTGTTTTAACGTCTCCTCTATAATCATGGCAAGATCTTTTTTCTCCGCCTCTGTCTTTGCCTCATTCAGATACATAAAGACAGTCAAAAACGGCGCCTGCCCATTGGTCGTCATCAGTGTGATGACCTGGTATTCGATGGTCTGCACACCTTTTGTGATCTCTTTTTTCAGGCGTCCTTCCACGATCTCATTCAGAACATCCTGCGGATACTCCATGCCGACCAGCTTCATCTCCCCCAGAACTTCCGCGCGTATTTTCTCTCTTGACACCTGCACAAACGGCGCGAGATGTGCCAGGGAAATGCTCTGTCCTCCATACTGGTTGCTGGCCACCTGAGCGATGATCTGTGTGGCAATGTTGCACGCTGTAGAGAAACTGTGCGGTTTCTCAATCATTGTGCCGCTGATCACAGTGCCGTTCTGCAGCATATCCTCCAGGTTGACCAGATCGCAGTTATGCATGTGCTGGGCATAGTAATCTGAATCATGGAAATGGATGATTCCGGCCTTGTCCGCTTCTACAATATCTTCCGGAAGCAGCATCCTCTGTGTCAGGTCACGGCTGACCTCCCCCGCCATATAATCTCTCTGTACGCTGTTGACCGCAGGGTTTTTGTTAGAATTCTCCTGCTTCACATCCTCATTGTTGCACTCAATCAGGGAAAGAATTCGATTATCAGTTGTATTTGCCTTTCTGACCAGGGAACGTTTAAAACGATATCTCACATACCGCCTCGCCAGATCAAAAGCTCCTGTGGCCATGATCTGGTTCTCCACCATATCCTGTATTTCTTCCACAGACACCGCGCGGTTCAGCTTATTGCACTTAAATTCCACGAACTCCGCTATGTCCTCTATCTGGGCATCCGTAAGGCTTCTGCCTTCTGATGAAACATCCGCCTTGGTTACGGCTGTTACGATCTTTTTGATGTCAAATACTTCTTCAGCTCCATTTCTCTTAATGATCTTCATCCTATTCTACTCCTCATTTTCATCTATTTGGCATGGCGCCGCCCCGCGGCTCTCATTATCCGTCTGGAAACCATTCTAATACAAAATATAGTATAATGCAATCCCCAAAACACATGATCATGTATTTTCAGAACAACGTTTTCTGACAATCGGATTATCGTTTTAAAGATATTATTTACTTTTTTTGTCCTACAAATAACAGACCCCATATAAATTTTCTGTAATTTTCACCCAGACAGAAAAACAGTCTGTACTTATCCCAATACACTCAGGGATAAATACAGACTGTTCTGCTGATTTCTGACAAATACTCCCAGCGTTCCTGTCAGATTTTGGTTTCTCTATTCGTTCATACTGTTTATAGGTTTACTTTCCTTTATCCGCCTGCTTCAATTTCCCAAAATAGGCTTTTGATTCCCTGGCGGTCACTCCACTCAGGGCAAGCAGGGCGATCAGGTTCGGGAAGGCCATCAGGGCATTGAAAATGTCCGCAATGTTCCAAACCGCGGCAACCGTCATATAAGGCCCGATGAACACAGCAATTATGTACAGCCACCGGTACCCCTTCACCACAGACTGCCGTCTGTTAAACAGATATTCGATACATCTCTCGCCGTAATAATTCCACCCGAGAATCGTAGTAAACGCGAAGAACACGAGACACAGCATCAGGGAAAATGACGCGACTGCCGGCGGGAACGGAAGTCCCTGCTGGAATGCTGCCATAGTAATCTCCACACCCTCCAGCTCCGGATCAAGCCAAGTGCCCGCGATCACGACGGACAGTCCCGTCATGGTACAGATTACAATCGTGTCAATAAATGTCCCTGTCATGGACACCAGACCCTGACGGGCCGGCTCTTTTGTCACTGCGGCCGCCGCTGCGATGGGCGCGCTTCCAAGACCGGATTCATTGGAGAAAATTCCCCTCGCAATTCCCTTCTGCATGGCCACGATCATGCTTCCCATGGCTCCGCCTGCCAGGGCGCTCCCTGTAAACGCAGACTTCACAATCGATGCCAGCGCTGCCGGCACAGACGTAATATTCGTCACAATAATGATCAGGCCCAGCACCACATACAGAATCGCCATAAACGGCACAACAACTTCAGATACTTTCGCAATCCTCTTAATTCCTCCGATCACGACAAGCGCCACGCACAGGGTAAGTACCAGTCCGGCAATCACTGTTGCCAGCGAATAATCCCTGCCGAACATAGAGAAAACCACATGGGTGGACTCTGGGTCAAAAAAGTTCTTCACCGCGGAAGAAATACTGTTCACCTGTGTGAAAGTACCAATACCGAACAAGCCCACGCCGGCGCCGAAAAACGCGAATATTTTCGCCAGCCATCTCCAGTTCTTACCCATGCCATTTTCAATGTAATAAAATGGTCCGCCAAGAACATGGCCGTCTTTGTCAATCGTGCGGTACTTGATAGCCAGAAGCCCTTCTGCGTACTTAGTCGCCATTCCAAAAAATGCAGCCACAACCATCCAGAATAACGCTCCCGGTCCGCCGGCTGCCAGCGCGGTCGCAACACCGGCAATGTTCCCGGTTCCAATGGTCGCGGACAGAGCGGTACACAGTGCCCCAAAACTGGTCACTTCTCCCTCGCCCTCTTCTTCATTTTTCACCATGAATTTAAATGCTTTCCCGAGATGTCTTACCTGTAAAAGGCCCAGCCGAACTGTGAGAAGAAATCCTGTAAACAGGATCAGAATGATCAACGGCAGTCCCCACACTGCATTGTCGATCGCTGTGATGATCTTATCGATCTGCTCTAACATTCCTTTATACCTCCATCCTTTTGCCTGAGAGACTCACGGCATTGTCATGGAAATTCCGGACCATTCCGCTCTGACCGGATCGCCCGTCTGTTCCTTAAATGCCGCTTACACCTTCGGCGCTCTTCCCCCTGCATACGCAGCACGCTGCCTGCCGGAGAAAAGACTCTCCTGAGTTTGATTTTCTTTCGCGCTTTAGCACGACATAGTATAGAATACCACTCTATAAACCAAATTTCAAGAGTAAACTCTGGATTTGCCGGAGAGACTCGCAGGGGCAGCGGCAAATCGGACGAAAACTTCGGAGCAGATTTTCGAAGACATATTCTGCGCGGGTGTGTGGGTGGCTTCGGCTCCGCTCCATGGAACAAGAAAAATAACGAAATCCGATAACATGCTAAAAACAGAA
>CAUEYX010000020.1 GCA_959022495.1 uncultured Lachnospiraceae bacterium
CTTTTTCAAATGCTTTCCATGTCGTGCTGGTATATCCGCTCTTGTCCAGATCTTTGTACTGACTGTAGAGACTCTCCAGTCCGCTCTTGTCCACAGTCGGAACCACTTCCTCTGTCAGGTCTTCCACAAGAATATTATCCAGTACAAGCGGATTCGGATTCGTTGTCACTGTCACATCCCGATTCACACGGTCAAATCCAAACCAGGTCTGGTCTGATGTGCTTGTGAACTCGTATGTATACTGTCTGCTGCCTGTGCCTGCCGGTGTCGCCTTCAGCGTATCCTGATAGATCAGCTCACTGTTCTGGTCCGCTCCCAGCACGAACGCGAATGTATCATCCAGCGCGTTCTGGTAGATAAAGGAGATCCGGTAGGTATGTCCCGCCTCAAAACGCACAGTCTGCGGAGTCGTCTGGAACGCCCTTCCCAGGCTGTCTGTGATAATCGACAGGGAATGGTCTCCCTCCAGTGCCATATCTACAAAGATCGTCTTGGGGTCCCACTCATAATTCTCATTATTCTGGGTATACGGGTCATGTCTGCTCTGAAGCATTGCCCGCGCCTCGCGGATGCCGCCCGCTGATCCCAGGTTAAACGGATAATAGCTCTCGTAAGTCGGCTTATTTTCCTGGCGCTCAGGCGCTTCCTTACGCTGCGCGTACTCAAAATCCTGATAAAGAACCACATTATCCGCGTCCTTTACAGCCTCCGGCGTGCCAGTCTCGTATACACGCGCATTGTCAAAGCGGACTTTGCCTTCCCCTTCTGCCGCGCACAGGCGGATCACCGCGCTGTCCTCGCCTTCCGGCACTTTGAATACCACTCTCATTCGGAGCATGTATGTACCTGCCTTGGAATCATAAGCATCGTACTGTTTGTGGATCGACTTGGTTGTGTAGTTCTCCACAGTCTCTCCGCCGCAGTCCACTTTGATGGATGCCATGCGCTCTTTACCCCGCTCAACTTCCACCATCACGGATGCCGCGTACTCTTCCCCTCCATTGAGTCCGGTAACTGTCTGGCTCACTTCTGCTGCCTGGCTGTCCGGAATAATAAGTTCATAGTTTCGGATCTGACCGTCATACTTATTAATCGTGGACTGCTCGTCACCCTCGTTATCATTCTTGCGCACTTCCGGGTTCCCTGCTTTTACTTCCCACGCGCGCAGGTCGCCGTAGTTGAATCCCGGATCTTTTACAAAGGTGCCGTCTCCATAGCTGACATCTTCCGTGGCCGCTGCCTCACCTTTGTAGATCACATAGGGAGTCCTTGCTTCGATATTGCTCAGTGTTACGGAACCGTTATTTACATGGATTACCTGCTCCTCTGTCTTACCCTGGTCTGTCAGCTTGTACAGATAGACCGTTCCAAGTCCGCTCCAGCTGTCCGGCAGCTCCCATGTCGTCTCGCCGCCGTTCTCATTCCAGTGGTACAGCTTCACTTCTTTTTCTTCTTCGCTGTTGTCCACCTGCATATCGCCCTCATCCCACGGGATCAGGTACGCGTCCTCTGTGTAGACCAGCTTTCCGTCTTTTTCCATTACGCGTCTGCCGTCCGCGTCACGATAGACTTCCAGCCCGTCCTCGAACCAGATGTGCTCGCCCCAGCCTTCCGCGTCTTTGTCCATGCGGATGATCGGAAAGTGCTGCATGTACTTCGTCGGCAGGTTATTTTCAAATACCTTTGTGATAATGTAGTCGTACTGATTTACACCGTCGTGAACCCATCCTTCATAAGATGTTGTATCCGCGCCCATGAGCAGGTTACAGCTGTTTGGATAACGCTCATTGTCACACTTGGAAGCGTTGTTGTCCCAGCGGTCCTTCTCATGGTTGAAAATAAATCTCGCAATATCACTTGCATAGCCTTTGTTGCTCGCCGGGCTGTAATCTTTCTCAACCGCCCAGTGTGCCCACACGGCCCTGTCTTCACATACATACGGCCACTCAACAAAGTAGCCCAGCCCGTTGGCCTCATAGTCGTCGGCTAAGCGCTCGCCTCTCCAGCCGCCGTAGGAATAGACATCGCTGTAAATAAATCCAAGATCCGGCACATCACTCTTAAAGAGTGCCATCGCGTCCCGGCGTTCTCCGGAAAGAGCCTCCCATGTATCATCCGTGGTGTAGCTCTGGTGCAGGAAGAACCCGTACGCCGCATAGCCCGCGGTATTCGGCGTCAGGCCGTCATCGTTCATCTTAATACTCTCTGTGCTGAACTGATTTGTCTTTGCGAATGCCTGCGTGAAATTGGTATGTACTCCCACATATCCATTATATTTATTCGTAGAGTCATCCACAAACTTCTCAAAATCCTGAAGCCCTCCCAGGTGGTCATCATAGACACTGAAATCTCCCCAGTAGCCAAGATTGTGGAACTTGTTCAGAATGATCTGTCCCAGCCCGTCTGTATTCAGATAGACACGTTTTGTTTCATCAAGGGAAGAGATAAACGGATAGTTTCCTTCCCCGGCCTGCGGCATGATCAGCCTCTGCACAACCGCGTCCGCGATCTTCTCCTCGCCCATCGCGTACTGCGCCACATCGCGGTAACGGATCGCGGCGTCCTGCCAGTCCACGGTGCCTGTTCCATTCAGGTCTTCCGCCAGCACAATATAGCAGAGCGGCATCTCGTCTGTGTTCGGTGTATCCTCGTAAGTCTGTGTGGTCAGTTCTCCGGCCTCACCGTATTTTCCTTCATAATCTTTGAATTTCTTTGTATAATCCGCCCTGCGCCAGAACCAGGAATTGCTCCGGAGATTTGTCCGGTACGCGCTTCCCTCTTCAACGGTCTCCATGATGACTCGGGAGTTAGAATCTGATTCTGTATAAGCATTGGAACGGATACCCGCGCTGACTTTCCCGTTGGAAATAAACGCGTAGTTATATCCTGTGGCAGCGGATGCTTCACCTTTTGTCAGGTCTATGTAGGTATCTCCTGTTTTCCTGATATCTGCCTGCATCTTCGAGCCGGCGAATTCTGCCGTCTTCTCCCTGCTGCTTACAGATACGGGATTCATCTCCGGGATATCAAAGGTATAGATTCTCTTATCCTTGTCCTCGCTTTCCTTGATATCCGTGAAGTCCATCTTAAGGATCGTTCCTTCCACTTTCATCTGCAGGGTCAGAACAGCGTCCAGTTCTTTGACTGTCAGTGTGTACACTGCCGTTGCGTCATCCTTTTTCTCATACTTCACTTCCGGCGTATACTCTTTGCCGTTAATCACCATTGTGTGGAACGCCTGCGTATTTCCGTCCATCGCGTTCCCACTCGCCATGCGGTATTCCATCACGCGCGGGAATTCCCGGTCAAGCAGGACTGTCATGTCGCTGCTGGCGATGCTCTCCAGCTTCTCATTCTCCAGCACATTTACGGTCATTGAGTCCTTGATCTCGCTGTTATACACAGATGCCGCTGTAACCGTCGTCGTCCCGATACCGCGTCCGCGGATGACTCCGCCGTCAGCTTCCGCAATATCTGTGTTTTCACTGGTCCACACCACTTCGCCGTTGGCGTACTCAGGTGAAAGCGTATAATCCGCCTCCACTGTCTCCATATCAATCACATCCACGTCTTTCTCGTTGATTGTGATATCCCTCGCGGGGATCACAGCGTCTGGCGCGACCTTCAGATAGTCATAGCGGAACAGAGAGTTCATGCCGCTGTCTTTGCGGACAGTCACCTTATCGCCCGGCTCCAGTTCTGCTACAATACTGTTTGTATCCCAGACCTCAGTCAGATGGTTGTTAATGAGCTTAAACTCACCCACTTTTTTCTTATTGACATACACAGCCACCCTGTCGTCCGGGTACATGCTGCCCTTTCCATAAGCCATGGTCAGGATGTAATTGCCCTTCTCGCTGATATCCGGCGTGATCTCCACTCCCGCTCCAGTTCCGGCATCGTAGATCTCCACCCATTTATTCCCGGAAAAGGGGCTTCCCTGTTTGATGACCGGTGTCGGTGTGTCCGCGTCATCACCATTGATGAGTACACCATCTTCCGCCTCATATTTTGCCACTTCTACAGGAAGCTCTTCTTCCGAATCCACCACCTGTACTTTTGCGGAGAAGCTGTATCCTTCCCCCTGCGCGGTAATCACAGCCTCTCCTGCTTTCTCAGCTGTGATCTGTCCTGTACGGGCATCTACAGACGCTGTCTCCGCGTCGGAAGACTCGTAGGTGAGCACAATTCCCTCCGGAATATTTTCTACCGGGATCGTGAGCACATCGCCTGTAACGACCCGGAACAGACCGTTTTCAAATCCCGCCTCTGTGCCATCCGCAATTTTTATTGTCTTTGGCTGTATCTTGATCCAGTCAAGCTCCAGAAGTCCCTGATCATCCCCCTCCGCCATGACTGTGACCGTATCTCCCTTTTTGAGCGCGATTTCCAGCGGGTCAGAATCTGTAATGACTTCGTCCGTATTCCCTTTGCTGATCAATTCCACATCACTTACGCGGGTACCGTTAACATAGATCCCGATCTGATCCGCGATCTCATAGTTGAGCCGGTTATATCCCAGTGTCAGAATATATGTGTCATCTTCCGGGATCACAAATGGAAACGCGGCTCCAGCGCCTTCAATGACGCCTTCCGGTCCCTGGAACCCCTGCACCACCTGTCCGCCGGAAGCGATCTCCAGGTCACGGATGCGGGTGCCTCCGAGCAGTTCCGCTGTTTCCGCCTCATACTGGCCTCCCCACAGACCGATATCCAGATAGTCAAAGCACGCCACCGCGTCCATCGTATCCCCTGTATCTGATATAATGCTCAGCGTGTCCCCTTCTTCCAGGCGGACCGCGATAGTATTTGCCTCCACCAGCTGATTATTGCTGTTTTTAATATAGAAATAATCAATCCGTTCCTCATTTCTATAGAGCGCGATCTTTCCTTCTTCCCGGGCAACCCCTTTTGTATATCCCAGCGTCACCTGGTACAGACCTTCCTCTGTAATCACAGGCTCGATCTCCACTCCCGCGCCGTCCCCGTTTTTATCCATTGTATCGACTGCCGCGCCGCCGGAAAATTGGCTGCCGCTTTTAATGGTGACATCCTTCGTCGCCCCTTCACCTTCAAATGTCCGTCCGTCTTCCAATTCATACCGTTCCTCTGCCAGCGGTGTATAGCCTGCGCCGGATGTACCGCCATCCTCAGCGTGTGCTGTGATTTCTGTCCCGCCCACGCTCACGGATGTAACGATGCATGCCGCGGCCGCTGTCCAGCTGATCCACTTCTTCATCTGCTTATGCATACTTCTCTTCCTCCTGTAATCATCCCATTTTGTAAGATTTCGACGCTGCCTGCCCTCCTTTCACGCCTCTTAGCCTGTTCCGCTTCAATCGAAAAATATACACTTTAAATGTACCTTTCATATTGCAGGAAAGAAATGGAATATCATATCATTTTTGTTTGTAAAATCTGCTCCGGCATTCTTACAGATTGGCAGTCTGAATCGAATGGTAAAACTGCGGGCAATCGCTTCCTCTATCATATACATCTACACTTTCCCGTATACATCTTTGGGCACGTATGCTTTTACCGCAATCCCTTCCGGCGTATATTCTTCCGCAAGGAGCTGTCCCCTGCTTCGGATAACCTGGATCTTCCCCGCTTCGGAGAAGTCATACAGCCGTTCAATATAGATCTGGTCCCTCCTGATAATCTCAAGGAGCGCTCTTTTCAGCTCGTCCAGTCCCTGCCCCGTCTTCGCCGATGTGGGGATCGAATAGTCCGCCTGGAAATCCCGCTGCCTTCCCGGCGCCTCCAGCCGGTCCTGCTTATTAAACAGCGTGATCACCGGCTTTCCCTCCGCGCCCAGCTGGCGCAGGGTATCATACACCACATACATCTGCTCCTCCATCTGTGGGTTTGACGCGTCCACTACATGGATAAGAATATCTGCGTATTTGGCCTCTTCCAATGTACTTTTAAAGGCCTCCACCAGATGATGGGGAAGCTTGCGGATAAATCCCACTGTATCTGTAAGCAGGACCTCCTGCGTATTGTCCAGCATCAAGGAACGGGTTGTCGTATCCAGGGTGGAGAAAAGCATGGCGTCCTCCAAGATTCCCGCGTCCGTCAGCGCGTTTTCGATACTGCTCTTTCCCGCTGAGGTATAGCCAACCAGCGCCGCTGTCTTAAGCCCGGACTGACATCTCTGGGCGCGGATCAGCTCCCTGTGCTTCTCCACATCCTTCAGCTCCCGCTTGAGCCGGCTGATCCGCTCCCGGATAAGGCGGCGGTCCATCTCCAGCTTTTTCTCGCCCGGGCCCCTTGTCCCGATGCCCCCTCCCAGACGGGACAGCGATCTTCCAAGCCCGGTTAAGCGGGACGCGCGGTACCTGAGCTGTGCCAGCTCTACCTGGATCTTCCCTTCGCCGGACACGGCCCTGGCGGCAAAAATATCCAGGATGAGAAGCGTGCGGTCAATCACTTTACAGGACAGTTCCGCCTCCAGATTCCCAAGCTGGGCACTGGTCAGCTCGTCATCGCAGATAATGCCCGTGGCCTCTGTCTCCCAGATAAGATCTTTGAGCTCCATGAGCTTTCCCTTCCCCACATAAGCCGCCGGGTGCGCTGAATCCCGCGCCTGGATGAGCCTGCCGGCCACCTCTGCTCCCGCGGTCTCTGCCAGATCCGCCAGCTCATCTAGAGAACGCTTGGCAGCTTCTCCGTCTCCTGTATCAACTCCCACCAGGATCACCTTTTCCTCAATCTGTTCCATTTCATACATCCTGCATTTCCTCCATTCTTTCAAACCGCCGCGCGAGTGTGCGTCCCACAGGCCGAACTTTTCACCGTATAGGGCAGACCTTAAGGGCATTCCCCTGGAATGAAAACCCGGCAGCGCATACGCGCTACCGGGTTTCCAGAAATTCTTTTTCCTTCTGGACTGCCTCGTCATCCGGATACTCACCGAGATACGCCTCCGCTTCCTTTAACGCGTTCTCCCAGTCCGCCAGATTTTCATAGCAGATGATCTTATTATATTTCATCTCCCGGATCATGTCCCCATCAGGGACTTCTCCGCTGTCATCGGTCTCCGCCAGGGCAAGACCTGTCTGGATATACTCCAGCGCAGTCTCATAATCTTCTTGTTCTGTCCATGTCTGCATCACACACACGGACATCAGATGATAAAGCTGCGCGGTTTCCTGCGCGCCAAGATCCACCGCGTTCTGGAATGCCTCAAGGGCTTTTCCGTATTCACCGGTCTCATAATATGCCATCCCAAGCCCGCGGTACCCTTCCGCGGATTTCTCCCTGTCACTGTTCTGAGCCGCTTCCTGAAATTGTTCCAGAGCCTCTTCATATCGGCCTTCCTCCAGCGCCTGTACGCCCTCTTTTTGGGGATTGGCACAGCCGCCAAGGATTCCGGCGGCAGAGATCCCCACTGCTGCCGCCATTAGTTTTCTCTTCATTATCATAACTCATACTCCATAATCCGGATATTTCATCATCCAGAATGAATTCAATAGATTAATCAGCATCACTGCCATATCAGCGATAATCGCGTTCTGCATCGTCACAAACCCGGAGAATGCCATGACGATCAAGATCACCTTTATCCCAATGGCAAAGATCATATTCTGCTTCACGGAACTTAACGTCGCCTTAGAGATGCGGACCGCATTGATGATCCGGGACGGCTCGTCTTCCATCAGGATGATATCTGCCGCCTCCAAAGCCGCGTCCGCTCCCAGGCCGCCCATGGCGATTCCGATATCCGCAAGCGCGAGGACCGGCGCGTCATTGATGCCGTCTCCGACAAATGCCAGGATTTCACCCTCCATCTGTTCCTCCCGGAATTCTTCCAGGAGCGCCACTTTATCTTCCGGCATCAGCTCCGCGTACACACTGTCTATGCCAAGTTCAGCCGCCACGCTCTCCGCCGCCTGTTCATTATCCCCGGTCAGCATGACAGCGGAAAGATCTCTTCTGCGCATCCATCTCATCAGCCTGGCCGCGTCCGCGCGGATCACGTCGGAAATCAGGATATATCCCGCATACTTCCCGTCCACAGCCACATAAACTGCGGTACCCGCTTCTTCCACAGGCTTAATTTCAATTTTCTCCCGCTCCATAAGCCTTGTATTACCTGCATACACTTCTCTTCCATCCACCATAGCCCGGACGCCGTATCCCGGCTGTTCCGCGATATCCGACACCCGCGTCCTGTCCACTTCTCTGCCGTAAGCTTCCTGCAGTGACACAGCCACCGGATGTTTGGAATAAGATTCTGCCAGTGCCGCGATCTCCAGCAGTTCTTTTTCTTCCATCTCACTGTATGGAACGATATTCTTCACATGGAACACACCTTCTGTCAATGTTCCCGTTTTATCAAACACGAATGTATCTACCCGGGTCAGTTTCTCCAGCAGACTGCCGCCCTTGATCAGCACTCCCTGCTTTGCCGCTGATCCGATGCCGCCCAGAAATGCCAGAGGAATGGATACCATCAGACCGCAGGGACACGCGGCTGCCAGGATAATAAGCCCTCTGTAGATCCACTCTCCTCTTGCCTCAGTGAACATCATCGGCGGGAGAATGACCGTAAGAAGCGCGATCAGGATCACAATCGGTGTATAGTATTTTGTAAATTTATCCGCGAAATAGATGCTGTCGGATTTTTTCTCATTGGCGTTCTCAACCAGCTCCATGATCTTCGCCGCGGTAGAATCATTGTACCGTTTTACAACCCGCGCTTCCAGCACACTGTTCAAATTGATGGCTCCGCTGTACAGCCTGCTGCCCGTCCATACCGCCCTTGGCTCTGATTCCCCGGTGAGAGCCTTCATGTCAATTGTCCCGGTCCCAGATGTCACAACCGCGTCTACCGGAATTTTCTCCCCGGGCTTGAGCACGATAATCTGCCCCAGCAGAAGCTCCTGGGGCGGTACGATTTTCTCCGTCTGCCCGACCTTCAAGTTCGCGTACTCCGGACGGATATCTATAAATCTGGCAATGGATTTCTTTGTCCTGCTCATCGAGATTTCTTCCACCAGTTTTCCCACCTGATAAAACAGCATCGCCGCCACTGCTTCCTTATGCCTGTCTATGGCAAACGCCCCTGCCGTCGCAGCCATCATCAGCAGATTTTCATCCAGGAACTGCCTCTTTAAGATCTTTTTCAGCTGCTCCCAGTACGTTGTCACAGAAAGGACAGCATATGCCAGTAGGAACAGCACCATCTCCGCCGTCCCTGTAACAGACCCAAAAGACGTTACTGCCCACGCAGTCATGTAGAGGAGCAGTCCCGCTCCGATCTCCATTCCCTTTTTCCTTGCCTCTTTTGTCATTCCTTTTTCCCTTTAACTTCCCTTTCACTTTCCCTTGACTTCTATCATACTCCCGAACGCCGTCAAAAATGCCCCTCAGTACAGTATAGCGAATAGAACAGAATGCATCAAGATTTTTTGCCCCTTATCGTCCCATCTTAAGAAAAAATTAGGATACGCGCCAGATAAGTTCACAAATTCACCTCTGTCTGCTATAATCCCATCTTTGACAGCTTAAGAAAGAAAAAATGGTTTTCCCTTTTCGTTTGTAGAGCAGCCTGGAGAACGTCGGCATTTCCCCATCCTGGTAGGACGCCGTTTGCCTGCCCGGATTTTCTGGACGATCTCAAAAGTTTCCCGAAGATGTGACCACGCTCCCGGAAAAGCGGACGCATTTTTCTCCCAAAATTGAAATGGGCGGAAAGCCATTTTAGGGCTTTTCCGCCTTGATTGCCCGTCAGCAAAGGCGCTTTGCCATTTTCCCGCGAACAAGATGTATGTTACTTTTTCTTGATAAGCTGCAATTTTATATTTCTTCTGTCGGCAATCTTTTGAAACGCCTCTGCCACATACGAACATTGCACTCATTTACATATTCCACAGGTACGTCCATGCGCTCTGCTGTCTGTTTCGGCGTCATTCCGCTGTCTATAAATCTTTTGCAAACCGCTTTCATATTTTCACCCACTTCGATAATATGCCTGTCCGGATCATAGAAGCGAACCACACGCTGTCCCCACGAGTGTTCCTTGACCGGGTGAACATATTGAACACCACACTTTCGGAGGTTATCCGCAACCAGATGTAATCACGCGTTTTTCGGCTTGTCTGTATTTGTCTTTTTGGGCTTCATTCCCCAAAACACAACGTTCATTACAATTACAATTAGTACAACCGCAGCCATCGATACCCAAAAGCCTATATTAAGACCCAGCCATTCGGTTGTTCCAAAAAGAGTCATCCAAATTTCTTTCCAGTTCATCATCACACCTCCTTAGAGCAGCTCGCCATAGTGACGGACATAGGCTTTTTTCAAACTGGTCGCCAACACCATATACAGCAGGATGCAGGGGATCAGATACGCAAAATACGTTGCGGGCAGAGCAACAAAACCAATCGCCGTTCCGAAAACTGTAAAAGGAATCACAGTCAGGACCGCAATACCGGTCATGGTAAGCAGCGTCACCTGAGCGGATGCGCGGCTCTGGATAAAGGGCAGCTTCGGAGTACGAATCATGTGAATGACCAGTGTCTGGCTCCACATGGATTCCACGAACCATCCAGCCTGGAACATCCCGATATACTGCGCCTGCATGGACGCAAGCTCCGCTCCGCTGTAATAAGCAGCCAGATCGTTGAACAGGACGCCGCCGGACACGAACATGGGGCAGAATACAAAATACATGAAAATGTAGGTTGTAAAGTCGAAGATGGAGCTGGTAGGCCCGATCCAAATCATAAAACTGCCCACACTGGAAGCATCCCATTTCCGGGGCTTTACGATAAATTCCTCGTCCACATTATCCCAGGGAATCGCGGTACAGGACAGGTCGTAGATCAGGTTCAGAAAAATCAGATGCACGCTCATCATCGGCAGGAAGGGCAGCAGCGCAGAGGCCGCCAGTACCGAGAACATATTGCCGAAGTTTGAGGATGCGGTCATCTTGATATACTTGATCATGTTAGCATAGGTCTTGCGGCCTTCGATAATGCCCTGCTCCAAAACCATCAAGTCTTTCTCCAGCAAAATAATATCCGCCGATTCTTTTGCCACGTCTACGGCGGTATCCACCGAAATGCCGATGTCAGCGGCTTTCATAGCGGCGGCATCATTGATTCCATCGCCCATAAAACCAACCGTATGGCCGTTTTCCCGGAGAATCGAAACCACACGTGCTTTCTGGTCAGGGGTCAGCTTGGCGAATACATCGGTGGACTCCGCAGCTCTTGCCAATTCCGCATCCGTCATTTTCTCCAGATCAGCACCAAGAAGCATATTGCGAACCTTCAGCCCTACCTGCTTGCAGATGGTGCGGGTCACCTTTTCGTTGTCGCCGGTCAGGATTTTGGTAGTCACGCCGTGGTCTTTCAACGCCTTGATTGCGTCTGCGGTGGATTCCTTCGGAGGATCGAGGAACGCAAGATACCCAATCAGCACCATATCACACTCGTCCTTCACGCCGAAAGCGCCCACCGGGGAGGGATTGCTTTTCTGCGCAATGGCAAGAACACGGAAGCCCTTGTCATTAAGATCATCCACTGTTTCCAGAATACGGCGGCGGACATCATCGGTCAGCGGCTGCACACTGCCGTCACACTCCGCATAGGTGCAGATGGAGAGCATTTCTTCCACAGCGCCTTTTGTCACCATTTGGGTCTTGCCGGTTTTGTCCTGTACTACCGTGGTCAGACGGCGGCGAGTGAAGTCAAACGGAATTTCATCTACCTTCACATAGCTTTCAGACAGGTCGAGCAGTCGGGGATCTTCCGCTTCTTCTTCCTCTGTCTTATGGATAATCGCCAGATCCATCAGATTCTTGTAGCCGGTCTGGAAATAGCTGTTGAGATAAGCGTGGCGCAATACCCGCGTATCATCCTCACCGTTTACGTTGAGGTGATATTCCAGCACAACTTTATCCTGTGTCAGCGTTCCGGTCTTGTCGGTGCAAAGAATGTCTATGGCACCGAAATTCTGGATGGAATTCAGGTTCTTGACGATGGTCTGCTTTTTGCTCATGGAGACCGCGCCTTTGGCAAGACAGGTCGTCACGATCATGGGGAGCATCTCCGGGGTCAAGCCGACGGCAATAGAGATGCCGAACAGGAATGCTTCCAACCAGTCGCCTTTCGTAATGCCATTGATGAAGAGCACCAGCGGAACCATGACCAGCATGAAGCGGATCAGCACCCAGGAGACGGCATTGACACCCTTGGTGAAGCTGGTCTCTACCGCTTCTCCGGCAACGGCGGACGCCATGGAGCCAAACAGGGTGTGATCGCCGACGCAGACCGCAACAGCGGTTGCGCTGCCGGAAACCACATTGCTGCCCATGAAGGCAATGTTTGTGTAATCGGTTATGCTGTCTTTGGCCGCGCTGACATTAGGCGTTTTTTCAACGGGCTCGCTTTCTCCAGTCAAACTTGCCTGACTGACAAACAAATCTTTTGCATCCAAAATGCGGACATCGGCGGGAATCATATCCCCGGCGGACAGATGCACAATATCGCCCACCACCAAATCATCCATAGGTATTTCAGCTTTTTCCTGCTCTCTGCGGGTGACCGTACAGGTAGTCGTGATCATGTCCAGCAGTTTTTCCGCCGCGTTTCCGCTTCTGGATTCCTGTACAAAACGAAGTGTGCCGGAAATCATAACCATAGTCAGAATAATTACCACAGTCAGGGGGTCAAAATCCTCCGGCGCACTGCCTAAAAGAGAAAAATAGGGGAACACCATATCCGTTATGGTGGACACCAGCGCCAGACAGAACAGGATGGCGGTAAAGGGATTGATGAATGCACCGGCCAGCCGCTTGGCCAGAGATTTCTTTTTTTCGTGTGTTACTTTGTTGCTGCCGTATTTGGTGCGGCTTACGAATATGGCTTCTGCATCAAGGCCACGAAGTGTGGTATGCAGGTTTTTCAAAACTTCCTGAATGGGATTGGCAGCCGCAAACTGAATGCGGCGATTCTGCTCGTCACGGATAACAGCCTTTTGAACTTCCTGACGAACAGTGATACGATTTTCTTTCTTGTTCATTGGTCTTACCTCCTTTATTTTTAGTAGAGGCAGGGGCAATCACTGGAATGACACGGAATCTCCGTATTCTCCTGCACTGCTCGTTGCCTTTGCTGACTACTGTCAGAGTCCATGCCATTCACCTCACTTTTTATGGAATATCTATCTGAAACCGCATTGCGGATTATTTTTTGCGATATCGATTGCTTTTTCCGATGTACCACACATCAAAACCGGCGACAACCAGCCATGCAGTCACAGCCCCCATGAACCAGTGATTTGTAAATTCGGACCAGAAGCCCTTCAGTAGAAAAATCATGCCATTAAGCGCAATGACTTCCCCGATATTGCGGCAAAGCGGGACAATTTTAATTTTCTCTTTCTCTTCCTGCGGCATATTTTTCCACGCAGATAAATAAATATGTCCTTTCCCACAGGCAAACACAAAGCCCGCTATGGTGAAAAGAACTCCAAAAAAGATGCAGGTGTAATCCATGGCCGCTCACTCCTTTCGGTGATTGATTTCATCTCTTAGTTTCTTTAATTTCAGAAGTCTGATCCCTTCGACCACTTACAGAATACAAAAATCGCAAGAAGAATCACATGGTTAAAACCTTGCGATTTCCTTGCGATTTTGCAAGAATTTAGGCGGGGTCAGTTTGGCCCGCCTATGTTACAGTTGGTCATTAAATTTGTATCCGATACCCCAGATAGTCAGAATGTACTTGGGTGCGTCCGGGTCAGGCTCAATTTTCTTCCGTAGTTTTCGGATAAATGCCATGATGTTGCTGTCATCCAAAAGGTAATCCTCAGACCACACCGCCCGGTAGATCTGTTCCTTGGTAAATACCTCCCCGCGGTTCTGAGCAAGGAAATACAGTATGTCAAACTCCTTTGGCGTCAGGCTGACTTCAGCGCCACCCATGACGACCCTCCTGCTTTTCGGGCTGATTTCCAGTTCTCCAATCCGCATCCCATCCGGCGGGACGAGCGAGGAAGCTTCCGCCTCGCTGGATGCGCTCAGCAGCAGGGAGGTCACCTCTCCGCTGAGCATATCCCGGATGCCGGAAAGCAAGTCTTCGGCGCAGTCACTTTTGGGCGGCTCTTTCATCAGCTTTTCCAGCAGCCACTCTTCAAGGACAGAATCCATTGGGATAAAACCGATATTCTTTTTCACGATGGATTCCTCCTTTCAAATCAACTCATGATACTTCTTCTGATAGAAGGTTTTGACTACCGTAGTCAGCAGCATATACAACAGCGCTACAATCAGCAGAAACACGAAATACCAAAGCGGCAATTTTGTCAGGCCGAACAACGACGCACCCTTAGTAAAGGTAATCGCGGTAAAGGCGATGATTCCCGCAAGGGTAATACAAATAACCGGTGCAGACGGCCTGCTCTGCACAAAAGGTATCCTGCGGGTCCGCAGAAAATGTAGAATCAGCACCTGCGTCCACATGGATTCCAAAAACCATCCTGTCTGGAAAAAAGACACATACTGAAGCCGCAGGGCGGGATCGGTAAGGTTCAGATAAGTCGCTCCTCCGCACAGCATAGGGCACAGGAAGTAATACAGAAACAGGAATGTCACTATGTCGAACAGGGAACTGATCGGTCCAAAGGACAGCATAAACCGCCCCAGCGTCCTGCCCGACCAGTCCCTCGGAGACAGCGTCTCTTCTTCATCCACATTGTCCCAGGGCAGAATGATGCACAAAACATCGTACAGCAGGTTCAGCAGCAATATCTGTACGGAAGTCATAGGCAAAAAGGGCAAGAAGGCGCTGGCGCAGACAATAGAGAGTATGTTGCCGAAGTTGGAGCTGGCGGTAATTTTAATGTATTTGAGCATATTTGTAAAGGTTTTTCGCCCTTCTAAAATGCCCTGTTCCAGCACGCCAAGATCCTTTTGAAGCAGTACCACGTCCGCCGCGTCTTTTGCTGCATCCACCGCCGTATCCACCGAGATGCCCACATTGGCCTCGCAAAGTGCCGGGATATCATTGATTCCGTCGCCCAAGAAGCCCACCGTATGCCCGTTTTGACTCAGAGCAGAAACCAGACGGACCTTTTGCCCCGGTGTAAGCTCCGCAAAAACATGAATTTTTTCAACCGCAGCGCTAAGTTCGCCGTCTGTCATTTCATCCAGATTGGCGCCGGTCAGCACGGCTTCGGAATAAATCCCCACCCGGCGACATACAGAGACCGCCACGTCCGCCTGATCCCCCGTCAGAATTTTGGAAGTCACCTTCAGCCTTTTGAGCGCCGCCACGGACACCTTCGCGGTTTTCTTGGGTGCGTCAAAGAATGCCAGATACCCCATCAAGATCATATCCTCTTCATCGGCAGGGATAATCTGGTTTTGCTGTCCTACATTTTTTCGTGCAACGGCGATGACCTTCATACCGTCCCGGAGCATCTCATCTACCACAGAGGATACGCTCTGCATCCTGCCTTTCTCTATCGGCAGAATTTCACCCCGATACTCCACATGGCTGCAACGATCAACGATGTGGGAGATATCCCCCTTCATAATGAGTTGACTTTCTCCGTTTTTGCCTGTCACAAGAGTGCTGACGAACTTGCGGGCATAGTCAAAGGGAATCTCGTCTATTTTTTGATACTGAGTGAGCAAATCAGTGTAATGCGTCTCGCGTCCCG
Source organism: uncultured Lachnospiraceae bacterium (assembly GCA_959022495.1). Taxonomy (GTDB): domain Bacteria; phylum Bacillota; class Clostridia; order Lachnospirales; family Lachnospiraceae; genus Mediterraneibacter. The sequence continues at coordinate 15,682 of CAUEYX010000020.1, forward strand.
GCATAGTCTGACAGGCAAGAATTGCGTTATCAATTGGATTGCGTACGCCGGAATGATAGAAGCTGTTTAAGAAAGCTAAATCCAGCACCTCGCTGCTTTCGTTGCCGAGCACGTCCATGTAATATTCCAGCAGGATACTTTCATTGGTCAGTGTTCCAGTCTTGTCCATGCAAAGCACATCCATGCTGCCAAAACCCTGCATGGCATTGATGTCTTTGATGATGGTCTGCTTGCGGCTCATGGTAAGACTGCCCCTTGCAAGGCAGGCGGTAATAACCATAGGCAGCATCTCCGGCATCAGTCCTACAGCCACCGACAGCGCAAAAGCAAAGGATTCCAGCCATTTCCCACCTGTGATACCGAGAAGCGCGAATACAATGGGAATCAGCACCGCAATAAAGCGGAGCATGACCCAGGCAATGGAATTGGCGCCCTTTTGAAAGGATTTTTTATCATCAGAATCAGGTTTTGCAAAGCTGCCGTAGAGCGTGTCCTTCCCGACTGCCAGCACAATACCCTCGCCCTTACCGCTGATGACTGTTGTTGCCATAAAAACAAGGTTTTCAAGCTGGGTCAGCGTTTCCAAGCTGCTGTAACTGAGAGCGCAGCAGTTCTTTTCCAAAATGGCGCTTTCGCCCGTTATGGCTGCCTGTGAGATGAACAGGTCGGTGACTTCTGTCAGCCGGATATCCGCTGGAACACGGTCACCCGCAGAGAGCAGAACAATATCCCCCACCACCAATTCTTCCGCAGGTATTTCTATGAGTTCTCCTTCTCGCTTTACAGTGATACTTTCATGAATCAGCCGGTCAATCTGCTGCGCCGCGTTCTTTGCTCGGAGTTCCTGAATCAGACGGATTGCACCACTAATTAGGATCATGGAAAAGATAATGATGGCAGTAGTGGCATTTCTGGTGAAGTTGGAGACGAGAAAAACATCCGTCACCAACGAAATAATACCAAGGATAAAGAGAATTATATTGAACGGATTGATAAAAGCCCGCCGCAACCGGCGTATCATCGTATCATTTTTTTGCTCCGCAAAGCTGTTCGCACCATATTTTTCCCTCATCGCCTCGACCTGTTCATGAGACAGGCCATCCGGTGATGCTCCAATATCTTGATATATTTGTGATACCTCACGGTAAGCGTATTTTTTGATACGACTGTCAAATAGTGTTGTTTTTGACACGGGACAGTCCCTCCTTTAGCAATACAGATAAAATCATTTTAACATTATCTTGTAAAAACGCCATGTCTATATTCTTGCTTTTTTCTTGCAAAAAAATCCTGGGCGGCCGGCTGATTCCCGCCTCCGCCGACTTTGAAGATTTGCTGCTCCGCCTGCAGAGAGAAGGGTATGAGAAAATCTCGTGGAAAGCGTTCCTCTGCATAGCGTTTTTATGCTATCATCCTCTCAAAGGCGGATGCTTGCTATGAAACCAGATGTCGAGGCACTGCGCAAAAAATACATAGAAAACCCACCGAAAGGAATGTCATCCGAGGGCATTCGCCATATGAGCGGGGATAAAGTCGAAATTTCCTATAAAGTATAGGAACAGAATGCATCAAGATTTTTTGCCCCTTATCGTCCCATCTTAAGAAAAAATTGGGATACGCGCCAGATAAGTTCACAAATTCACCTCCGTCTGCTATAATGTACTTAATTTTCAGACAACACCAGAGAAAGCGGGGCGGGGAAATGACTGGAAGATGCAGTTTATGCGGCGGCAGGCTGAACAACGGGGTATGCGAATTCTGCGGCCTTAATAATAAAATGTACAGCCGGGAGTATCGCAAAGACCCATATCACCTTTCGGATACAGAAAAGAAACCGAAAACACACGGTGCTCCACCAGGGCAGGCGCCGATGTCAGCCGACAGGAGGAATCGCTTCGGCACTGCCGGGCGCCAGCCGGTGTTTCCCTCAAGATCCCAGCCGCGGAAGCGGCGGGATGCTTCCCTCTGGAAGAAAAGCCAGGACATCCGGGTCAGAAAATACAAGGCTGCGGCATTATTCACTATCGTTATTGTTATAATCTGCGCAGCGGCTCCTGTATTATTCCAGGCGGGCAGGTCCGTAGTTGAGACCGGTTCCCTGCCGGATGGGGACTCCTGGCAGACAATCATTGACAATCTGTTTAAAGATGACGGTGACCTCTCTTCCGATTTCTGGGACTATGACCTTTACGAATTTGTCACCAGAGAGATTCCGGAGACGGGCAGTACATACGAGGCATCTCTCGGAAGCGGCATCTATCAGGCTGGCGTCCATATACCGGAAGGCATTTACCGGGTGGAGCTTCTATCAGGAAACGGCAGCCTCACCCTGTCCGATTCAGAGAACAGCATCTACGACTCAGCCTGGTTCGGCTCGGATGAGGAGTACGATGAGATAGAGGAACTGGACGACTTCCGTCTGTACAGCGGAGCGCAGATCTCCATTGACGGCGGGGCTGTTCTGTCGTTTATAACAGAAAACGCGCAGCCTCTGACGGCGGAGCCCACAGCAAATCCCCTGACAGATACACTGACTCCTGCCCCGGGGACATATATAGTGGGGGAAGACCGCATTCCGGAGGGAATCTATGATATTATTTTAAAAGACGGGGAAGGCTATCTATCATTTCATCTGGACCTCATTTATCCCGACGGCTCCAGCGAATACTTGTGGGCGTTCCGGGATTCGGACTCTCCGGAAGGCCGGCTGAGGAATCTCATTCTCCCTGCCGGGACATCGCTTACCCTGGACGGCGATCCGGTTGATTTCGTTCCAAGTGAAGGCTATTTTGAGATTGATTACACACAGTATCCATGGAATTAGCAAGTGTCTGATTTTGATTTTCACGGCACGTAGAAACGTACAGATTAAACTACAGAAAAATAAAAAGAAAAGGAGAGACTCGATGGATTTAGTATTTTTTAAAGTTTTTGCCGAAAATCCGTATCTGATATGGCTCGGTCTGTTCATCATACTGATTGTGATTGAGCTGATCACTGTGGGGCTGACTACAATCTGGTTTGCCGGCGGGGCGCTGGCAGCCATGCTCACCGCCATTTTCGGCGCGGGCCCGCTGATACAGATCCTGGTTTTTCTCGTCATCTCATGTGTCCTGCTTGTCTTCACACGCCCATGGGCAGTGAAGCATCTCAACCGGAAGCGGGTAAAGACGAACTACGAAAGCGAAATCGGAAGGATCATTAAACTGACAGAAAAAGTCGACAACCTGAACCAGACCGGGAAAAGTACTGTAAACGGACAGGAATGGACGGTGCGCAGCAAAGACAACAGGGAGATCCTGGAAGCGGGCGCTCTCGCGAAAGTCGTCGCTGTATCCGGGGTAAAATTGATTGTAGAAAAATACGAGGAGGAATAACAAATGAGCAGACTAATCAGTATCGGAGGTATCTTTTTTATCATTGTTGTCATCCTGATCGTGGCTGTGCTGATCTCCTGTGTGAAGATTGTGCACCAGGCGCAGGCAGTCGTAGTTGAGCGCCTCGGCGCTTACCAGGCCACATGGAACACAGGGCTTCATTTCAAGCTTCCCATTATTGACAGGGTGGCAAAGCGAATAGACCTCAAGGAACAGGTGGTGGACTTTCCGCCGCAGCCTGTAATTACAGAAGATAATGTCACCATGCAGATTGACACGGTCATTTTCTTCCAGATCACAGATCCCAAACTGTTCTGCTACGGAGTGGCTAACCCGATCATTGCCATCGAGAACCTGACGGCAACTACACTTCGCAACATCATCGGTGACCTGGAGCTGGACCAGACGCTTACATCCCGAGAGACCATTAATACAAAGATGCGCGCGGAGCTGGACCTGGCTACTGACCCGTGGGGCATCAAGGTAAACCGCGTGGAGCTGAAAAACATCATCCCGCCCACAGCCATCCGTGACGCCATGGAGAAGCAGATGAAGGCTGAGCGTGAACGAAGAGAGGCAATCCTCCGGGCAGAGGGTGAAAAGAAGTCCACGATTCTCGTGGCAGAGGGTCAGAAACAATCCGTCATCCTGGAAGCGGAGGCGAATAAGCAGGCGGCGATCCTCCAGGCGGAGGCGGAGAAAGAGAAGATGATCCGCGAGGCAGAGGGTGAGGCAGAAGCCATCCTGAAGGTACAGCAGGCTACCGCGGACGGCCTGCGGTTCTTAAAAGAAGCCGGAGCAGATAACGCGGTACTTACCCTTAAGAGCCTGGAGGCCTTCGAGAAAGCCGCGGACGGCAGGGCGACTAAGATCATCGTGCCTTCACAGATCCAGGAGATCGCAGGACTTGTGAAGTCGATCACAGAAATTGCGGCCAGCGATGAGACAGGGCAGGCTGTTCCGGAGAAATAAGTAAAAGCCAGATAGCATATTCAGACGCAAAAACTGCCGCCGTGGTGTATGTTCCACAGCGGCAGTTCTTTTTTGTGAAATTAATTTACCGGCACGCTTCTCCTGCTGCTTCAAGATGCAGCAATTTCTGATCTTTCCTGTTCCCGATCACATTTTCCAACACTTCATCCATATTGTTCCTGCTGGATTCGTGGACAATGCACTCCTGGATCGCTTCATTGAGCGAGAGCATCTTATCATCCAGTTCTGCTACCATCTTCGCGCATTCCCGCAGATCCCTGCTGATATAATCCGGCGCATTGCCCTCGAACTTATAATAAATCTTATGCTCCAGGCTCGCCCAGAAATCCATGGCGATCGTACGGATCTGAATCTCCACCTTCGTATCCACCACGCTGTCTGACAGGAAAATGGGAACCGAGACAAGCATATGATAGCTCTTGTAACCGCTCTCTTTCGGGTTCTTTATGTAATCCTTAATTGAGAGCACCTTCAAGTCACTCTGGTTACCGATCATCTCTGCCAGCCGGTAGATATCGGATGTAAAAGAGCAGATCAGCCTTACGCCTGCGATATCGTTGATATAGCGGACCATATTTTCAATGGACGCCTCATATCCGTAGCGTTTGAGTTTCTTTACGATACTCTCCGCTGTTTTGATCCTTGTCTTGATGTGTTCGATCGGGTTGTACTGATGTACATGCTGAAATTCGTCATTTAGTATCTCCAGCTTTGTGCCTACTTCTTTCAAAGCTGCATTGTAGAGAAAGATAACTGTTTTCCAACTGTCGACATCCTCGTAGCTCTTTAATGCAGCCTCAACCTGTTGTTCACATTTCATCGCGGATATCCCCCATTGGTTGTTTTATCTTCAAAAATTATACCATATTTTGTGTTTTCTGTCACAGAGTTCGCTCTATTTTATAATCTTTTTAGTAATCGAACGGTCATAGGGCTAAACTGCTGCTTTTTTACATCTCCAGCTTCATGTCTCCCGGATGAATCCACTTTTTCTTCCGCATAAATTCGGATGCCAGCAGCGTCAGCACTGCGGGAAGAATGAACTGAATCAGCAGTATCTTTAACAGTACGACCGCGCCGCTCTCTGTCTGCGTCATCACCTGCCATGTCATCAGCGGTCCCACAAGCCCCGCTGTCCCCATCCCGGAGCCAGTCGCGTTGTTCGTCATGTGAAAGAGCATCGTTCCCACCGGTCCCAGGACCGCGCTGGAAAAGATCGCGGGAATCCATATCTGAGGGTGCCGCACAATATTGGGTACCTGGAGCATGGACGTCCCGATACCCTGAGCCAGGAACCCGCTGAATTTATTTTCCCGCCAGCTGGCCACAGCGAAGCCGATCATATTACAGCAGCATCCCACAGTCGCCGCTCCTGCCGCCAGGCCGGAGAGATTCAATATCACTCCCAGCGCCGCAGAACTGATCGGCAGTGTCAGGATCATTCCCATAAGTACAGACACCACAATGCCCATGAGCAGCGGCTGCTGCTCAGTCCCCCAGTTAATCAGCGAACCGAGCCATGCCATAAAGCCAGATATGGGCGGCCCCACAAGCAGGCCGGCCGCGGCGCCGGCACTGATACAGACAAGAGGTGTAAGAATGATGTCCAGCCTGGTCCTGCCTGAGACCAGAATCCCCAGTTCAATCGCCACGTAGGCTGCCACAAATGCGCCCAATGGCTCGCCTGGCCCGGCCAGGACCAGATTCCCGTCCACCAGCATTTCCCCGGACATCAGATCTCCCGCAAATGCCCCGATCATTCCCACAACACCCGCGGATACGATAACCAGATGCCCTGCGTCCAGCTTGCGCGCCACGCCGGTTCCGATCCCGGCACCGGTGAGCCCTGCCGCGGTTTTTCCGATCATATAGATCACATTTCCCATCTCTCCGCCCGCGAATGTCCCAATCTGCTGGATGATCGTACCGATGATCAGTGTAGCAAACAGCCCCTGGGCCATACCGCTGAGCCCGTCAACAAATATCCTGTCCAGAATCTTTTTCATGATCTCTTCCTCTCTCTGTCCTTCAGGAGCCCCGGCATACTATCTTGTCAGCACTGCCCACTCGCCTTCGTGTTCCGCTTTCTCTAAGTATTCCACCGGATTTCCTTCCTTGTCCCTGATTCCCGGCAGTGTTCTGCCTGTCTCCATATTGTAATCCGTCAAAAGCCAGCTCACGATATTGACATTATCCCGTCTTCCCGCTACCATCTGAGGGGCCTCGATGCCCATCATCTCCTCCAGGAAATCAATGCCCACCTGGTTGTCTTTACAGTAGAGAAGGAGCGTCCCGTGAAGCCACAGATAGACACCTCGCACCTTCTGTCCGGCTTCCTCCGTCCCCGGTTCTTCGTCAATATACACTGTCTGGAAGGGCGTATCCACCCCGGATGCCTCCACCGCGCCGGCAATCGCCCTTCCATACGGCTCTTCCATTAAGTAACTTTCCAATATGGATCTGTCCGCCTCTGTACATAACCTGATCATATCTGTCTTTCCTCCTGGTCCCGCTTTTTCTAAACCTTGTACACCCGTTCCCGGATTATCTTTCGTAATTCCTCTAATACTATATCAAAAAGCTTCCTCCCAGGCAACGGAAGATTTTCGCCCGTTTCCCGCATCACCGTAATTTTGTAAATGACTTTTGATGCCGCCTGTGTTAGAATAGCAGGAAGAAAGGAGCTCTCTTATGTTTCGTTTATGGGGAAAGGAATTTAAAGACAACCGGATGCTGAGGGACACTGTGATCTGCGATGAGACAGATGACACCCGCACCCACAAGATCTTCAACGCATTGGATCAGATCTGTTATGAATTCGATTTAAGCAAGCCAATCTGGCTGGACAATACAATCGCAGAGTTCAAGCGCCACGCAAAAGCGCGGTTTTATCAGGATAATTTCGTGGATTCGATTGACTTTGATTATCTGGAAATACAGGTGATAGAGGAGTGACCTCCTCCATCACCTGTTATTTTATTACTGGCTGCGGATTGCCTCCAGCGGGCTCAGCGCCATTGCCCTGCGCGCCGGGAAATATCCTGCCGCCGTGCCCACAAATACGGCAAACAGAGTGGATACAAGCAGCAGCCATACAGGGATTACCGAGATATTCCCGTTTATCCCCATACTGCCTCCCGAGACAAATGCGTCAATCACCGCCGATATAATCAAGCTTAAAATATTTCCGATCATCCCTCCTCCCAGTCCGATAAATGCCGCTTCTATGAGAAACAGACGGCGGATATTTTTAAGTCCGCAGCCAATGACCTTCATAACCCCGATTTCTTTTGTCCGCTCATAAATAGACATCATCATTGTATTAGCAATTCCGATGGCCGCTACCAGAAGGGAAACCGCGCCGATTCCGCCCAGAACGGCCTGGGCCATGGCAAACTGCTTCTTCATGCTTTGGATATATTCTATATTTGTTTCCACATTATATCCAAGGCTGCGGATTGTGCTGGACAATGCTTCTACGCTCTCCAAATCATCCGCCTGTACTTTCGCCGCGCTATAGACAAATCTGCTGTACGGCTTCCCGCTCTTTGTGGAGGGCTGTCCCGGGATCACACGCCCGCGGAATTCTTTTTTGAGATATTCCCTCAGTTTATCCAGATCACAGTAGACCTTAAATGAATCCGAGTTATAACTGTCCATGCCTCCCGCCAATATGCCGCTTCCTTTCACTACATACTTTTTTGGCGCTGCCGGCGCCCGGCTGCCCTGCGCGCTGCCACCGGCGCTGCTTTCTCCGCCGCCTTCCCCGCTGTCAGCAGTTCCGACTGCCGGCGTGCTCTGCGACTGATAATAACCGTCCTGGTCAAGGACCAGAAACATTGTGTCATTCTTAAGGTCAATATCCGGTACTTCTCCTGTTTCCCAGTAAGTTCTCCCCGATGATTTATCAGCAAAACCGCCGAGAACTGCATTTCCATACACAAGTTCCAGCTGCGGGCTCTCCGGATCTGGCAGTTTCCCTCCTTCCTCCAGGTCCAGTTTCAGAGATTTCAGCCCTTGTTCCGTCATGCCGCACAGTTCGAAACTTCCTTCATAACGACCCTTAAGCCCGATGACCGGAACGTTGAGCATCGGTTCCACACTTTTGACATTTTCCAGCCTCCGCAGATCTTTTATTACATCATCTGTAATATATCTGCTCTTCTCACCATCGGAGGAACCGCCGGCGCCCGCGCTGTCGAAATACATTCCCCCACTTTCTTTTCCAGTCACCAGAATGCCTGTGGTCCCGCCGTTCTGCTCCACCTCCTCATACATGGACTCCTGCAGTCCCAGCCCCAGAGAGATCATGACCACGATCGAGGCAGTCCCGATCACCACTCCAAGAATTGTGAGGAATGTCCGCAGTTTCCTCCTCTTGAGGCTGTTACTGCTCATCCTCAGTAAATCGCTCCACCTCATCGAACAATTCCTCCTCCTCTGCTTCGCGGATCTTTCTCTTTCTCCGTTTTATCAAGAATACACTCCCTGCCGCGGCAGCTGCGGCTACAACGACAGCTGCCAGTATCACCCATGGTATTCCCTGTCCTTCCTCCGGTATATCCTCAGGCAGCATTCCCATATCATCCATCCCCGCGTCCTCCATAACCGTCACGGAAAATTTCTGTTCGGCGGTCTTTACATTGCCTGCGTCGTCTTCATAGGTAAGGACCAGCCTGCATTCCTCTGCTCCTTTTGTCGCCTTTTTCGCGGTGACAATGGCATCAATGGTTCCTGTGGCGCCCGCATCGAGATTCCCGATAAATTGTTCCTGGGCATCCAGCATTTTCCCCTCAAAGCGTGCTTTTACGTTGTACATCTTAACACGTCCGAGATTATACAGGCTGCAGGAAATATTAGCTTCCTCGCCAGCCGCCACTTCCTCCGGCGCAATCTGGATTTTACTGAATTCAAAACGGGCCTCCTGTTTGACCGGAATTGCCAGGCTGGACTGGACTTCATACTGGGCTGCCGCGCTGTCCTCATATTTCATGCTCATGCTGATACTGTATGGCTTCTGCACTAGATCCGCCCTGGAATTCAGGTTGATCTCAATATCTTTCGTGCCGCCTGCCGGTATGCTCTCCAGATACACCGAGCTTGATCCCGATGCCGGAAGGAATGCCGGTGCTTCTGCCGCCGCTTCCGTGCCGGATGAAGGCGCCTGGAAATCAAAAAGCATGTTCGAAACCGCGGTCCGTGACGATGTATTTTTTAAATGCACAACTAATTTAAAATCATTTCCCGCACGGACCTCTCCCGGTTCTGTGGTGAATCCCGTGACAATCACTCTCGGCACAGAGCCGCCTGACGAACTGCCGCCGGAAGGAGCGCCCTCGCCAGCCGCGCCGCCGGAGATCATCGGTTCACTGTTATAGACAGACCCGCCCGCAGTTCCCCCGTCATAGGCCGGTGCCTTGCCGCCTGTCCCTTGAGTATTCCCTGGATTCTCTCCGCCGCTGCCCGCTCCGGAAGACGAACCGGAATTTGACGTTCCTCCACCGGATGGCTTTTCCTCAGCCGGCTTATCCTGCGCTGCTGTCTTAACGAAAACATATTTTTCTGTCTCATAGGCCTTCTCGCCGTCATCATAAGTAATATGGAAGGTGAGTTTGTATGCCTTTCCGCTCACACTGTTCTTCACCGTAAGCATATTTTCATCTGTTCCCCAGACCGCATCCACCTGCTTCCCTGCTTCTAAAGTCCCCAGCTCCTGTTCATAATTGAGCTGGTCCATCTCAAATACCCATTCGGATTCTTCCTTTATCACAGGGCTGATCCGCACATTCTGGGCGTCAGTATTTCCATTGTTTTTTACGCTGATCTGAAGTTTCACCTTCTCGCCCGCTCGGAAAACCGGTGTCTTTTGTCCGTCCCCCACACTGATCTGGATCTGCGCCAGTGTTCTGGCACCCTGGACTCTGCCGCCCAATCCTTCCGCTGCTCCCGCGGCGGCTGCGCTTTCTCCTGAACCGCCGTCTGCGTATACTGCCGCCGGGAGTGCTGCTGTCACCATAAATACCGCGCACAACACTGCCGCTCCTGTCCTTTTTAAGATCGTTCTGCTACGCTTTTTCATTCTCACCAGTCCTCCGTTTTTTGTTTTCCTCTATCCGTACAATCTTTCCGTCAATTATGTGCAGCACCCGGTCCGCATACCCTGCTTCATGTGGATCGTGGGTAACCATAACCAATGTCCTGCCCTGCTCTCTGACGATTTTCTGCATCAGCTTCATTACCTCCTCAGAGGTATGGGAATCCAGGTTGCCTGTAGGCTCATCGGCAAATATGATCTTGGGATCAGCGATCAGAGCCCTGGCCACGCCAACTCTCTGCTGCTGCCCGCCGGACATCTGATTTGGCATATGCAGCTTCTGCTTCTCCAGATTAACCAGCTCCAGCATCCGCTCTGCTTTTTTCAGCCTCTGTTTCCTCCCTTCCCCCCGGAAGGTCAGGGGCAGGGCTGTATTTTCCAAGGCATTCATGGTCCCCATCAGATGGAAAGACTGAAAGATAAATCCCACATTTTCCCTGCGGAATTTCACCAGTTCATCTTCTTTCAGCTTCTCGATATGCTTTCCGTTGATAACGACCGTTCCTCTGGTCGGTCTCTCTAACCCGGCAAGCATATTGAGCAGGGTTGATTTCCCGGAGCCCGACGTGCCCACAATGGCACAAAACTCTCCCTCTTGAATCTGAAAGCTCACCCCGTCCAGCGCCCGCACTGTAGAATCGCCAATGCGGTAAAGCTTGTAGAGGTCAGCCACACGAATAATATTTCTCACAGCATCCTCCTTGTCAGTATATGGTAAATGCATTTTACCTTACATTTCCTAATATTTCGTAAGGTAATTTTGAAGATTTTCTTAAAGAGGGAAATCTGGACCTGCCGGGAGAGGCGCTTTCCGGATGGATGCGCGCAGAAAACAGCACCTATTTTGAGGACCTTTCGTGGAGAGGGGCGGGGCGGAGCAGGCGACTTGGAATGATTTGCCGGAAAGTCTTAAAGGAAGGACGCGCGGCGTTAATTGACCGGCGGATGCCTGAGGCGTAAGCCGAATCTTCCGCCGGTCAATTGCTTTTAGCCGTGTGTCCTTCCTTTTAGATCTTTCCCAAATCATGGAGCGGAACCTGATCCGTCCCGTCCCTCTCCACGAATCCGTCCTCAAATAATCCTGCTGTTTTCGGACTCATTTTTTCAAAGTCGTCTCCCCCACAAATCCAGATTTTATCTTCTCTGGCGTCTGCGGATGGTGACTGCTCCCGCTGCCAGTGCGCCCGCCAGCATCATCGCCGCGGACCCTGCCGCGGATGCCGCGTCTCCTGTCTTAGCCGCTTTCCGGCTGCCATCACTGCCGCCGCTGCTATTTGCGGCTCCATTTCCTCCTTCCGCATCCGGCGTTCCGATATCTGTGCCAGCGCCGGTTCCCTCGTTTCCGTCATCTGAGGTTCCGCTTCCAAAGCCGCTGGTTCCGTCATCACCGACACTGCCGCCATCTTCTTCTCCTGTACCGGGGTCTGGATTCTCTCCTTCTCCTCCGGACAGATCCTCTTTTAGCTGCAGGCCGTCCTTTGCCGCTGTGAGTTCCATTACCGCGTGATCCACAGTCTGCTGGTCCTCTGCTGTCAGGCTGATATCTGCCAGCACCGCCCTGGCCGACGCGAGCGCTGCCTGAAATGTCTGTACGCTCTCTTCTGTATACTGTTTCAGATCCAGCCCTGCCACACTGTTTAAGAGTTCTGCCAATGCCGCTTTATCCGCTCTGAGCCTGAGCTGTGTCATGGCCTCTGTCAGTGCCTGCCATGCGCTGTCCACCTCCGGCTGCATCGCGTCCTTGTCTGCCAGCACGTCCTCTGCCGCTTCTTTCGCTGCCAGGTATTCTTTCTGGCCGGCTTCCACATACTGATCCAGATCGATCATTCCTGCCAGCTCCAGCGCCATCTCAAGGTCCGTCTTGTCCCCGGCCTTCATATCAAGGGCCTGGATGGCCAGCATCAGCTTCATCGCGGCGTTTTTCACTTCTTCTTTGGAAGCATTTTCTTTCGCCATCAACGCTTCGCCTTCCGCGATGGCTTCATCGAACATCTGCTTCACAGATTCCACAAGGCCTTCTGTATCCCCGTTTTCCACATGGGCTTTCGCCTGGTTCAGGAAGTACTCCAGCGTGGTTTTGCTGACTCTTAAGCCCTCTGCCGCCGCCTGAAGATCTTCATAGGACTGATCAACGTCTTCCTGCTCTGCCGCGTCATCCTGAAGCACTGATTCCGCCTGCGCAAGGGCCTTTTGGAAGTTCTCCCACGTTTCTTTCAGATAGCCGGGCGCGGTCTCATCCTTCCATTGATTGTACAGGTCTTCCAGTTTCTGCTTATCCGCGCCTTTTTCTGTGCTGAATGAAATGGATTCCGCATCGGCCATGGCATTTCCCGCGCTGTCTTTCACAGAATCCGCTGCCAGCGATAATTCATACACCTGCCCTTTCTTGAGCTGTGCCGGCACAATTGTAAGGATATTCCCTGAAACATGGCAGTCGTACTCTTTCGTTTCTCCGTTTGAGATCAAACTGATTTTTTCCTGATCCACAGTGATCGTTTCACTGAATGTCATCACGATCTCCGTGCCGTCTGCTATATCCTGGGCTCCATCCTCCACACTGCTGTTAAGCAGCCTCGCTCCTTTTATATCCTCCGCGGAGTTTACAAGCGCCAGGTACGCGGCCTCACCTTCAAAAAAGCTGGACTTTTCTGTATTGGCGGTCGTACCGTTTACCGCATGTCCCAGATTAAGATTGATGGCACTGTTATTTAAAGTCGCTGATGTAACTTTCGCTGCCTGTGCGCTCTTTTTCACGTCGTCTATATCAATGCTGATTTCCTGCGCTCTGCTGTCGTACACTGCGGTGACATGGTGCCACTGCGCATTCTCTCCCACAGTGATCAGGGCCGGACTGCTCTTAACCGTCACATTCCCGGACGTACCTCTGATTACAAAATTAATGGATTGGTCCGCGTGGAGCTCAAGCCCGAATCCGGCCGCTCCCATCCCTTTTTTGCTGACCAGGGTTTGTGTGGCCGTATTCTTTTTCGGAACCCGTATCCAGAGCTCCACCGTCAAATCTTTGAAATTATGGAGGCTCTCACTGTCTGAAATCTGGATTGCGGAATCCATACTGCCGTCCATTGTCAGCACCTTTCCCATCCTTTCATCATCAATTACCGTATTTTTTGTATTCAGGTTCCCGTCGTTCCCATTTCCGCTCAGGTCTTTCACAGTGTCTCCCGGCACGCCCAAAATATATTCTGCCGCAGTTCTTCTCTGAATCACGTTGATGGTCAATGTATCTGACCTGCCACTGCTGAATTCCACAGTGATCACAACACTGTTTTCCAGGGCGCTTAGATAATCCTGGGAGAACCGGAGGGTTCCATTTTCTATCACATACGCGTCCGCCGGCAGTTCTTCGTTGACATTTTTCACAGAAGTCACTGTATTTCCGTTCAAAACCAGCTCCGCGCACACTTCCGATGGGTTCTGGCTGTCATATTCCTGCTCCTTGCTGCCTGCTTCTATGTACGCGTTTCCTGTTATAGTGGTGAACACGGACCGGACTTCACCTTGATTATAATTCTCATAGAGATCGGATACTGCAAGGGCCGGTATCAGCAGTTCATATTCTCTGCCATATTCCAGCTTTCCTTCCGGCTCAATGGTGATGCTGTTTCCTTCTGATGATACAGCGCACGGTACAGCCTGCGTATCTTCGCCTGTTGTCCGAAGCTGAATCTGATGATCCTGTGCATCGCTGATCTTGATTTCACGGTTAAATTCTATCTGCACAGATGTATTCACCGAGACACCGAAAGCCCCGTTTTCCGGAAGAATACTCACCACCTCCGGCACGTCTGTCCGCGCGGCCGTATTCTTTATCGTAATATCCTTCATAAGCCCGGTGTAAAAACTGGACTTCTGGCTGCTGTCTGTTCCGGAATTATACGCCCAGCCAAATGCCAGGTCAGCATCCGGGTTATTCACACTCTCAGCTGTCACACCGTCCACAGCCTGCTCCGCCTGCAGCTTATGATTCACAAAAATGCGTGCGGTCTTTGTCTCACTATCATAGACCGCGCGGATCGTCTGCCATCCGGCGTCACTGCCATATGTAACCGCCCCGTCGCCTGTTTTTACAGACGCGTTGCCCCCGCTGCTTTTCCTCATCACGAAATTAACCGCCCCATTGGGGTGAAGCTCCAGACCGAATCCGGCCCCGCCCATAGCCTTTTTGGAAATCAGCGTCATGGTTTTCGCATTCTCTTGCGGGACAAGGATTTTCATTTCCAGATAAATATCTGAAAAATGTTCCAGAGACGGACTGCTTTCCGTTACGATTGTGGTCTTTTCGGTTCCATCCATATTGAGGTAACAGCCCTCAGCACTGTCATTGACCACCGCGCTTTCATCTTCCAGATACCCGTGGTTTTCATTCCCGCTGAGATCTTTGATCTGATGATCCGCAGCATCTGAGAAATCATAGGACACCACGGTCATGGCCTCTGCTTCGTCCAGTACGAGAATTTCCAGCGCGATTTCTGTATTGTCGTCAAAACCGATCTTCAGTTCAGCCGGTCCCGCGGCCAAAGTCTGGAGATATTCGCTTCGGATCGTCACAATACTGTCTTTTACCACATAAGCATCTTCCGGTAACGCGGCGTCCCCGCAGGAAATTTCGTCTATCTTATGCCCCTGCAGTGCCAATTCGATCTTAAGATCTCTGGGGGTAGCCGCATAGAACGAATAAGAGTCCTCCCACGCGAAGGGCGTCCCCTTCCCCTCTTTCGTATGGAAAGAAAACGTGTACGCGTTCTTAAGGGCGTTCCCTTCCGCGTCTTTTACCGCGCCTGCCGGTACAGTCACCTGATACTCCGCGTCATATACAAATCCTTCCTCAGGTTTTACCACTTTCAGATACATCTGATTGTTCTTGATCTCCACAGCCGCTTCTACAGAATGTCCATTGACACGGATATCTGCTTCTCGGCCGGTGGGAACCGCGTTTTCTGAAAGCTCCAGGGTAATTCCGCCGCTTAAATCAGCATCTTGGGCTCCGTTTTCCGGCTCTGTCCCTAAAATCACCGGTGAAACAGTGTCCTCCACCGCGTTCTGTATCAGCAGTTCATCAAGATATCCTGTGAATTTTTCTGTATTATCCGCGTGTTTCCCCAGTGTCAATGGCAGATCGTTCTTCATCACCGGTTGTGAGGTCAACGTTTTCTGTGCCTCAAGTTCTCCATTGATATACAGTTTCATCACCAGATTTTGATAGGTACAGGTGACGTGTATCCATTCATTCTCCGGAACAGGCGTCGGGGTGCTGATTACATTACCTCCCGCGCCAACCGTAAATCTGAGCGTATTATCCTTCAGCAGATCCACCATGAAGCCCGTTGTTTTCCCCATGGCGCGCTTATTGACCAGCTGGGCATTTCCCGACTCCCTGGGCAGCACTTTTACGTAAAAGTCCACCAGAAGTTCTTTGTCCAGCTCTCCCAGGTCGACATCCCCGGAAGCCCAGTTTTCCTTTTCTTTATCTATACTCAGGGCACTGCCGCTGATCCCTTCTGTTCTCTCGGGATTCTGATGAATTGTAAGATCATTTTCTCGGTCACTTTGGTCTTTTACCGTCTCGTCATCACTCTCTTCATCAAATCCATAATACGCCAGCGTTTCAGGGACAACGGATGTCAGTTCCAGAGACACCTCCAGTTCCATCCCTTTCTCAAACTGGATTTCAATCTCATGGCTTCCCGGTGTGCCGTTATCTTCCAGGAACTGGCTGTCCAGCGTCAATACGCAGCCCTCCACGGACTTCGGGCTGTCCTGGATACTCCGGTAATGCCTGCTGAGCTGGTCATACCACGGATTGTCCTCTCCTATTTTTTCCAGGTATGCTTCTATATTTTCTTCGGACAGAAATTCATTGCGCACAAGCGTTGTATCTTCTGTACGGTAAGCTGTTTCCGGAAGTTTTTCGCCATCCATATAGACAGCAGAGACCGGATTCCCCGAATGATAGATTTCGTAGGATACATCTTTTGCCTTCTGCAGATTCATAGTGGCAGACGTATCTTTTAAATATGGAACGTATCGGCTGTCCATATCCAGATTCACCTGAACTTCCGCGAACCCGAGAATTCCCGTTCCATTTAATACAACCCGGACATAACGTCCCTGTGTCCCTTCCGGCAGAACTGCCGTTGACGGGCTTCCCACGCTGCCGGGAATATGTACACTGGTGACGGAAGGATCACCCAGCAGTTCCCCAAGGGTCCGGGTCCCAAAATCCTGCTCCGAAACGAGCACATAGAAATCAGAGACCGGATTTTTGTCTGTACCATAGAGATCCACGGATTTCAGTGCCAGGCTTCTTCCCAGATCAACCTGCCACCAGGGATTCTCTTCTTTCTGTGTAAGGGAATAATTATTCATGCTGCCATCCACAGCATTGCCTGCCGACGCAAGTGAAGACTGGCTGGCGTTCTTTCCCTCCGCCGCGTTATAATACAACATCTCCACACCGGAGAACGGGTCGTCGGCACTGCTCTCCCCGTACGGCGCGTCACAGCCGGCGTTCCTGGCGATCTCTTCCGCCTCGGCCGGCAGTACCTGGGTATAAATGTAATTGTCCCCTAAAATGCTGTATTCCCCGTCGAATGTATAATCCGGCCTGCCGTTGGTGGTCCCATAGCCCTTCTCAATATAATTATCATATCCGACTAATCCCCTGTGGTACGCAGCCACATTGGCAGAAACCCATTTATACTCAATGTTTGTCATCACGTTATTCCGGAGGACCGCATAATCCAGTCCCGCGTCGAAATAAACCGCATTGTCCACACCGTTCCTGTTGAAATAATTATATTCCACGATCGTCCCGGGCATCGCGTTGATCATGTACAGACCTCCGCCATCATGCATATCTGTCTCTTTCATCATAAAATCGACAACACGGTTATACGCGATATAATTGTCCGCCATGCGGCTGACTCTTCCGGTCTCTCTCCAGCCCCATCCGATATTGATCCCCGTATAAGGCACATGATCCACCGTATTATGTACTACTTTCAAATTGCTCTCGTATCCGCACCAGATCGCGCATGTATCCGAATATTGTTTTCCCGTATCCGAAACGTAATTGTAAGAAATTGTGTTATTGTAGGACAGCTCCCGTTCCTCCAGGGGAACCACCGCAGGTTCTACAACACCGTCAATTGAATAGGACGGTCCTTTCTTATATGGGTCCGGCGCGGTATCGCTGGTATGTTTGGCGTCCCCCAGATAAACCGCTCCGCCTGACAGGTCAGAGAACGTATTGTGGTCTATGGTACAGTTCCTGCTCCCCTTTGTGACCATCAGCGCAGTGGTCCCTATCTTACTGAATTCGCAGTTCTGGAATGTAATCTGATTCCCCGAATTCACATAGACCGCGCCCTGCGGCGGCGCGGCATAGCTGCCCCAGGGATCGGAAAACGGCCCTTCCTCTTCCGGCCCTGTCAGGCTGTGGCCGCCCTGTGTCCCGATATAACCGCTTTCGTCTCCGCCGTCCAGAAATGAATTGTGCCGGAATATAATTCCGTCAAAGGTGATATTTTCAATTTTTTCGTCAACAATTCCGCCCTTTTCCCGCCTGGGCTGGGGCTCTGTAATCTGCTCCTTGTCCCTTCCTTCCAGGACCATAATCTTATCCAGCACAGGAGCGATCACCTCAGCCGTCTGCATATCTTCTCCCTCTCTCGGGATATAATATAAGACATGGGCCGTGTGATCCAGATAGAATTCGCCAGGTGTATCCAGAAGCGCATAGGCATTTTGGAAATACGTTACTCCTCCGCCGTATGCTTTCCAGGAAGCCCCGTTCCAGTCATAATGGATTCGATTCGTACTGTTCGTATTGCTCCACGCCACATCATTCATATATACGGTATCTTCGTCCACCTTTTCAACCGGAGCCTCAAAATGCCGCCAGCGTACATTTCTCACAGCCTCAAGCTGGCTGATATCCCCGTATCCTCTGACAATATCCGCCACTTCTCCTTTCAGCCCTTCTTCCGTCCACGCAGCTTTTGACGTACTCACTTCCAGGCCAGAAACCGTATTCCTGCTCCTTGCCAGAATGCTTCTCGTTCCGTTTACATAGAGGTCGCGCGTTGTAAAATCCGCTCCCTCATACTTATAGATATTCTTTTCCGCGTCATACAGCTCCCACTGGTGTTCCAGAACTTTCCCACCGGAAAAAACTGGTCTGTCAGAACTGTCCGCCGCTCTCCAAATAATACTGTGCCCGTCCTTCCCTGAATCCTCCCTGGTAAACTCCAGCGTCTCATCCAGATAGTAGGTGCCTCCCTCAATCAGGACCTCAATATCCCCTTTTGCTGAAACAGAAGCTTCCCGCGCCAGTTCCATGGCATGGTCAAGACTCGCGGGATCATCCATCGTTCCCTCTGCTGTGCTGCTTCCGTCCGTGGACACATAAATCCGCAGCGGCTCATCTTCCGCCGCTTCGGCAGAATATCCGGGCACCATCCCAGCCGAAAGGCAGACCGCGAGCATGCCGGCGAGACATTTTCTAAGTTTCATTTCATTCCCTCCTTCATTCGTTATATTTTGCCTATGATATCTCTTTATAATGCCAATAACAAAATTTTACAATGCATGATCCTGTCATCCTGTGTGGAGAATTTTAACCTTTATATGCCCCGGATGCTGCCAAAAAACACTTCCTTTTCGGAAAAATCCCGGCTACGGAGAATTCCGGCTGTTGACAACACTTGTCTCTATCTGTATCCCGTTATTTTTTATGGCTGCTGTTGTTTCTGCGGCAGCCGCATTCATCTTTTTGTTTCGCGCTGTAATAACGCACTCTTATGAAAAGATTGATCCTCGCTATTTTAATGATAAGGATAAAATGTCTCTGCCGAAAAATATTTTTTCTGGTGTTATGGTTACATATTATATTACTGCGCTTGATCACAATCGTAAGACGAATGATAAGCGTGTCAAACTATACAGATGCGGCTGGACTTCCGCTGTGATTTCATTAGGACTATTTGTTGTGTATGTTTTATTAACAGGTTAAAAATTTATCAGGAGGTTTTGTATGACTGACAAAAATTTTGACACGATCCTTCAAGAATTAAAAATCGGACAAAATCCAACGCCGCCGGATGAAGAACATTCTGAATCAACCAAGTCACAGATCAGCTCCAGATCAGAAATAAAGGAACCTGATTTTGGTCTTTACCGGGGAGATAAATGAGAAACAAATTCCGCTGCGCTCCCTTCTCACCCTCTTTAAAAATCCTGCATCTGCCGGGAAGTCTCTTCCCGGCCCTCGCGCAGACCAAGAAAACTGCGGAGCGCCTTTTCGAATGCCTTTCTGCGCGGGTGGCTTCGGCAACTTCGGAACAGGGCCTGGAAAAAGTAAAAATCAGAGGACATGCGTTCAGTTTGGCATGTCCTCTGATTTTGTAGTTTTTCCTGTCCTGTGGAGCGAAGCCGAAGCCGCCCGCGCACCTGCGCAGAATCCGTCTCCGGCAGCCCGCCCCTGCTGTTCTCGGATCATGCGATGAGACCAGCCCGGGAGTGGGTATGCCTGCAAGGCATATCCATTCCCCGGCGGACACATCCCTTGATCCCTGCAAATCCAAATTTTATCTTCTCTGGCGTCTGCGGATTGTAACTGCTCCCGCTGCCAGTACAGCCGCCAGCATCATCGCCGCCGCAGGTCCTGCCGCGGATGCCGCGTCCCCTGCCTTCGCCGCTTTCTGGCTGCCGCCGGCGCTGCTTCCATTTCCGTTCCCGGCATTTTCTGTCTTTCCTGCCGTTCCCTTATCTCCGTCTGAGCCGTTTCCGGTGTCAGAGCTTCCCTCTCCGTTTCCGGTTCCGTCATCTGTAGTTCCGCTTCCGGTTCCTTCGTTTCCGTCACCTTCATCCGTTCCCGGGTTCTCTCCTTCTCCGCCGGATACGGTCTCTTTCGGCTGCAGGCTGTCTACTGCCGCTGAGAGTGCCAGTACTGCGTTATCCACGGTCTGCTGGTCCTCTGCAGTCAGGCTGAGATCTTCCAGCACGGCCCTGGCTGACGCGAACGCCGCCTTAAATGTCTGGACGCTTTCTTCTGTATACTGCTCCAGATCCAGCTCTGCCACACTGTTCAGCAGTGCTTCTAAGGCCGCTTTATCCGCTTTCAGCCTCAGCTGTGCCATGGCATCTGTCAGCGCCTGCCATGCGCTGTCCACCTCCGGCTGCATGGCGTCCTTATCTGCCAGCACGGCCTCTGCCGCTTCTTTCGCTGCCAGGTACGCTTCCTGCCCTGCTTCCACATACTGATCCAGGTCGATCATTCCCGCCAGCTGCAGTGCCATCTCAAGGTCCGTCTTATCCCCGGCCTTCATATCCAGGGCCTGGATCGCCAGCATCAGCTTCATTGCGGCATTCTTCACTTCTTCTCTGGAAGCGTCCTCTTTCGCCATCACCGCTTCGCCTTCCGCGACCGCTTCGTCAAACATCTGCTTCACAGATCCCACAAGGCCTTCTGTATCGCCGGCTTCCACATGGGCTTTCGCCTGGTTCAGGAAGTACTCCAGCGTAGTCTTGCTGACCCGCAGGCCGTCCACTGCCGCCTGCAGGCTGTCCTTCGCAGCGTTCACCTGATCCTGGGACGCTTCTTCATCCTTCAGGACGGTCTCCGCCGCTTTCAATGCTTTTTCAAATGCTTTCCATGTCGTGCTGGTATATCCGCTCTTGTCCAGATCTTTATACTGGTTGTAAAGGGCCTCCAGTCCGCTCTTGTCCACAGTCGGAATCACTTCCTCTGTCAGGTCTTCCACAAGAATGTTGTCGATCACAAACGGATTCGGGTTCTCTGATACGACCACATCGCGATTAATACGGTTGATGGAGAACCACGTCTGGTCAGACGTACTTGTAAATTCATATGTGAATGTCTTATTGCCCGTCTTCTCCGGCGTAGCCTTCAGTGATTCCTGATAGATCGGCTCACTGTTCTGGTCCGCTCCCAGCACGAACGCGAATGTATCATCCAGCGCGTTCTGGTAGATAAAGGAGATCCGGTATGTATGTCCCGCCTCAAAGCGGATGCTCTGCGGGGTTGTCTGGAATGCCGCGCCCAGGCTGTCTGTAATCACTGACAGTGAGTGGTCGCCGTCCAGCGCCATATCTACCATGATTGTAGCCGGGTCCCATCCGGCATTCTTATTATTCTGGGTATACGGATCGTGACGGCTCTGAAGCATTGCGCGTGCCTCACGGATACCGCCCGCTGATCCAAGGTTAAACGGATAGTAACTCTCGTAGGTCGCTTTATTCTCCGCGCGCACTTCCGCGTCTGTGCGTTTGCCGTACTCAAAATCCTGATAGAATACAACGTTCTGCGCGTCTTTTGGTGCCTCCGGAGTCGTTGTGTCATACACACGCACATTATCGAAACGCACTTTGCCTTCTCCCTCAGCAGCACACAGGCGGATCACCGCGCTGTCCTCACCTTCCGGCACCTTGAATACCACTCTCATTCGGAGCATGTATGTGCCTGCCTTGGAATCATAAGCATCATACTGTTTGAGGATCGACTTGGTTGTGTAGTTCTCCACAGTCTCTCCGCCGCAGTCCACTTTGATGGATGCCATGCGCTCTTTACCCCGCTCAACTTCCACCATCACGGATGCCGCGTACTCTTCCCCTCCATTGAGTCCGGTAACTGTCTGGCTCACTTCTGCTGCCTGGCTGTCCGGAATAATAAGTTCATAGTTTCGGATCTGACCGTCATACTTATTAATCGTGGACTGCTCGTCACCCTCGTTATCATTCTTGCGCACTTCCGGGTTCCCTGCTTTTACTTCCCACGCGCGCAGGTCGCCGTAGTTGAATCCCGGATCTTTTACAAAGGTGCCGTCTCCATAGCTGACATCTTCCGTGGCCGCTGCCTCACCTTTGTAGATCACATAGGGAGTCCTTGCTTCGATATTGCTCAGTGTTACGGAACCGTTATTTACATGGATTACCTGCTCCTCTGTCTTACCCTGGTCTGTCAGCTTGTACAGATAGACCGTTCCAAGTCCGCTCCAGCTGTCCGGCAGCTCCCATGTCGTCTCGCCGCCGTTCTCATTCCAGTGGTACAGCTTCACTTCTTTTTCTTCTTCGCTGTTGTCCACCTGCATATCGCCCTCATCCCACGGGATCAGGTACGCGTCCTCTGTGTAGACCAGCTTTCCGTCTTTTTCCATTACGCGTCTGCCGTCCGCGTCACGATAGACTTCCAGCCCGTCCTCGAACCAGATGTGCTCGCCCCAGCCTTCCGCGTCTTTGTCCATGCGGATGATCGGGAAGTGCTGCATGTACTTCGTCGGCAGGTTATTATCAAATACTTTTGTAATGATGTAATCGTACTGATTGACACCGTCGTGAACCCATCCTTCATAGGATGTTGTATCCGCGCCCATCAGCAGGTTACAGCTGTTCGGCACACGCTGATTATCACATTTGGAAGCGTTGTTGTCCCAGCGGTCCTTCGTGTGGTTGAAAATAAACCTCGCAATATCACTGGAATATCCTTTGTTGCTCGCCGGGCTGTAATCTTTCTCAACTGCCCAGTGCGACCATACGGATGCTTCCTCTGAGATATACGGCCACTCTACAAAGTAAGCGAGCCCGTTGGCGGTATAATCGTCGATCAGGCGCTGGCCCCGCCATCCGTTCCAGTAGTATACATCACTGTAAATGAAGCCTAAATCCGGCACGTCTTCCACAAACATCTTCATGCTGTCGCGGCGCTGTCCGGACAGTGCCTCCCATGTATCATCCGCCATATAGCACTGATGCAGGAAGAAACCGTACGCCTTGTATCCCTTACTGTTCGGTGTCAGTCCGTCTGAGCTCATCTGCACGCTCTCTGTACTGAACTGGCTTGTCTTCGCAAAGACTTCTGTAAAGTTACTGTGAACACCTACAAATCCATTATATATATTTGTGGCGTCAGATACGAACTTGCGGAAATCAATGAGTCCGCCCAGGTGATCATCATAGACGCTGAAATCTCCCCAGTACCCGAGGTTATGATATTTATCCAGAATGATCTGTCCCAGTCCGTCTGTATTGAGATAGACACGTTTTGTCTCATCCAGCGAGGAAATAAACGGATAGTTGCCCTCACCGGCCTGCGGCATAATCAACCGCTGTACGACCGCATCCGGGATCTTGTCCATGCCGATCGCCGTCTCCATGATATCGCGGAAACGGATTGCCGCGTCCTGCCAGTCTACTGTTCCTGTTCCGTTTAAGTCTTCTGCCAGGGCTACGTAGACAAGCGGCATATCGTCTGTATTCGGTGTATCTTCGTATGTCTTTGTCTGCACTTCGCCGGCATTTCCGTCTTCATCATATGTGATGAATTTCTTTGTGTAATCGGCTCTTCTCCATACCCATGACCCGCTTCTTAAACTGGTGCGGTATGAACTTCCTTCTGCCACCGTCTCCTTAATCACACGCCGCGGCGCTCCCTGGTCCCCGTCGCTTGTGCTGTATGCATTGCTGCGGATACCGGCAGATACTTTTCCGTTGGAAATAAATCCGTAGTTAAAGTTCTCAGGAGCTGCTTCTCCCGCTGTGGTAAGGTCAATATACTGGTCGCCTGTCTTTGTGATATCCGGCTGCATCTTGGAGCCCGCGAACTGAGCAGCCTCTTCCCTGCTGCTTACAGATACCAGGTTCTGGTCCGGCAGCTCGATGGTAAAGATCCTGTTATCCTTATCCGTGCTCTCTTTAATGTCTGTGAAATCCATTTTCAGAGTCGTGCCCTCTACCTTTGCCTGAAGGGTAAGGACTGCGTCCAGCTCTTTCACATTCATCGTGTATACAGCGGTATCATTGCCTGTTTTCTCGAAGGTAATCTCCGGCTGATAGTCTTTTCCGTTAATCTGGATGCTGTCCAGAGGCTGGGTATTTCCATCCATGGTGTTTCCAGATCCTGTCATCTTATATTCCATGACACGCGGATATGTTTTGTCGATCATGACCTCCATATCACTGCTGGCAATTGTCTCAATCTTATCATTGCGCTCAACCGTCACCTTCATCTCCGCCTGAATCTCATCGTTATAGATGGACTTCGCCGTGATGACCGCGTCGCCCTCGCTGCGCGCCCAGATCACACCCCCGTCTGCCTCGGCAATACCCGGGTTATCGCTGCTCCACACCAGGTCATCCGTGGCGTTCTCCGGAGAGAGGGTGTATTTCACCTGATATGTCTCCTGATTTGCGATCGTTACATGCTCTTCCTCCATGGTCAGCCCTCTCACCGGCACGGTTGTCACCGGGGAAACCATAAGATAATCATAGCGGAAGAGGGAGTTCTGTCCCGCGTCCTTGCGGACCATTACCACATCGCCAGGTTTTAAGTCCGTAACGATTGTATTGGTGTTCCTTGTCGCCGTCAGACTGCCGGAATCCATCTTGAATTCACCGACTTTCTTTGAATTCACATACACGGATACCGTATCGTTCGGATACATGCTTCCCTTCGCGTAGCGCATTGTAAGAGAATACTGTCCCTCCTCTTCGATCTCAGGAGTGATCTTAACCGCCGCGCCTGTTCCAGCGTCGTAGATCTCCACCCATTTGCCGCCAGAGAAGGTGCTTCCTGATTTAATCACTGGATCTGCGGCACTTCCCGCAACCAGCTCGCCTTCCTCAGCCTCATAGCTGCTCACCGGCACAGCAAGGTCTTCTTCCGTGTCCACCACCTGTACCTTGCAGGTAAATGAAACCATTCCCGCTGTCGCTGTGATCACCGCGTCGCCTGCCGCTTTTGCAGTGATCTTCCCGCTCTCGGCGTCAACCGCCGCAATGTCCGGCGCGGAAGACTCATACTTTAAAACCATTCCTTCTGTCACATTCTTTACCGGCACTGTGATCTCGTCACCTGCCATTACCCGAAGGAGCCTGCTTGTAAACGCCGGGTCCGAGTCTGTCGCCACTCTCGCCGTCTTAGGCTGTACTTTCAGATAATCCATCATCAGAAGTCCCTGGTCTCCGTCCGCCGCAGATGTCTTAACCGTTATTTTGCTGCCTTCAGACAGCTGCATCTCCACCGGGTCAGACTCAATATAATCGCCTGTATTTCCGCCGGATTTCAGCTCAATCTCACCTGCGCGCTCCCCGTCCACGTAGATCCCGATCTGGTCTTCGATCTCGTAGTTGATCCTCGTATAACCCAGCGTCAGATAATAGGTATCATCCGCGGGAATGGTAAACGGAAATTCAACTCCCGCTCCATCCGTCTTCTCAAATCCATCCACAGCGGCCCCGCCGGAAGCATTTTCTACAGCCTCCGCTTCCATGGTATCCAGTGTGAACGTGCCGTTTTCCGCCTCATACCGGCCGCCCCACAGGCTGATATCCAGATAGTCGAAGCATGCCACGGCGTCTGTCGCGTCACCTGTATCCGAACGCAGGCTCAATTCATCTCCCGCTTCCAGCCGCACTGCCAGGGCGTCCGACTCTACGACCGGCTCTGAACCGGGATTTGTACCTGTTGTCTTCGTCTCAAAATAATCGATCCTTGTATCATTCTTGTACAGGGCAATTTTTCCTTCCGCGTAAGCGCGGCCTTTAGAGTATCCCAGCACAACCTGGTACAGCCCATTCTCCGCGACTGTCGGTTCGATGGCCACTCCCGCGCCGTCCCCGTTCTTATCCATCGTATCAATCGCTTTTCCACCTGAAAACCGGTCGCCTGTCTTGATCGCAATTTCCTGCGTGGCTCCTGTTCCAGTAAATGTCCGTCCATCTTCCAGCTCATACCTGGTGGTCGTCCACGGGACATCCGCTGACGGCTGCCCCGCTGCCTGCACGCGGTCCATTCCAGTGAAATTCACTGACGTCAGTACGCATACAGCCGCCAGAGAACCGCTGAACACCCGCCCCATCTTCTTATGCATAATCCCTTTCCTCCTATTTTTCTTATTGTTCAGACACTCTGCGTTCTTTTCATATCCCTCCCTTCTTCCGCATGATCTGTAAATCAAAGCACTTCTTTACGGAATTTGTCATATTATCAGAGATATCTACTTTCATTTTATTTCCAGAAGGAAAACAGTTGAATAGACAATCATATCACTGGTATTTGTAAAATAGTACCGGGGTGTAAATCTGGATAAATACAAAAATCCCAGAAACGCTGTTCTCAGCATCTCCGGGACACTTTTAAGCAGATGACGGGAATCGAACCCGCCTCCCCAGCTTGGGAAGCTGGTGTTCTACCGATGAACTACATCTGCATCTGGCACGTATAAAATTATACCTCTGTTTATAGCAAATTGCAAGGCTTTTTTCTCAATCGATCTGCCAGTCAACAGGCTCAACTCCATGTTCTTCCAGAAATCGGTTTGTCTGGCTGAACGGCCTGCTTCCAAAAAATCCGCGGAACGCGGACAGGGGACTTGGATGAGGTGCCATCAGGATCAGATGCTTCGGATTATTAAGCATAAACCGTTTTCTCTGCGCCGGGCTTCCCCACAAGATAAAAACAATCGGGCGGTCCTGGCTGTTCAGTGCCATGATGGCCGCATCCGTGAACTCCTCCCAGCCGATTCCCCGATGAGAATTCGCCTGGTGCGCCCTCACAGTAAGCACTGTATTTAACATAAGCACGCCCTGCTCTGCCCATTTCGTCAGACATCCGTGATCCGGGATTGTACACCCAAGATCATCGTGAAGTTCCTGATAGATATTTACAAGGGAAGGCGGGATCTCCACTCCTTTCTTCACGGAAAAACACAGCCCGTGAGCCTGCCCGTTATTGTGGTAGGGGTCCTGTCCCAGGATCACCACTTTCACCTGCTCAAGCGGCGTCAGATGAAATGCATTAAAAATATCCTCCGCCGGAGGGAAAATCAGTCTTGTCCTGTATTCATAATTTACTGTTTGGAACAGTTTCTTATAATACGGTTTAGAAAACTCTCCCTTGAGCGCTTCATACCAGTCTCCATTAATTCCAGCCATATTTGTCTCCTTAATTTTCAGAATATTCTCCCCAACGGGGCCTGACCCCTTCTTGAAGGGGTCAGGCCCCGTTCACAGATTTTTCACAATCTCACCGACACGCCTTCTCCTCTCAGATACTCTTTCACCTGACGGATCTCCAATTCTTTATAATGGAACAGTGATGCCGCCAGCGCCGCATCGGCCTTTCCTTCGGTAAGTGCCTCTTTGAAATGCTCCAGCTTCCCGGCGCCGCCTGACGCGATAACCGGTATGGATACGTTTTCCGCAATCATGCGTGTCAGCTCAAGGTCATACCCGGCCTTGGTTCCGTCGCAGTCCATGCTTGTAAGCAGGATTTCCCCAGCTCCGAGCCGATCCACTCTTTTCGCCCACTCCACAGCATCGATTCCAGTATCGACGCGCCCTCCGTTCTTATAGATATTCCAGCCTGTTCCATCCACACGACGCTTTGCGTCAATGGCCACGACCACGCACTGGCTTCCGAACTTATCCGCCGCGTCACGAATCAGCTCCGGCGTATTGATGGCAGAGGAATTGATAGATACCTTGTCCGCTCCTTCTCTGAGTATGGCACGGAAATCATCTACTGTGCGGATACCCCCTCCCACGGTAAAGGGGATAAACACGCATTCCGCAACCTTGCGCACCATATCCACAACTGTCCTGCGCTCATCTGAGGAAGCAGTAATATCAAGAAACACCAGCTCGTCTGCCCCCGCTTTATCGTATGCCTTCGCGATCTCCACGGGATCTCCCGCATCTTTCAGGTCAACGAAATTTACACCCTTAACGACCCGCCCGGCATTGACATCCAGACAGGGAATGATCCTTTTTGTAAACATGCGCACCCTCCTCTTAAAGCTCCACAAAATTCTTAAGAATCCTCAGTCCCACATCACTGCTCTTTTCAGGATGGAACTGGCAGGCATACACATTGTCTTTCTCCACCGACGCGTGAATGTGCGTACAGTATTCTGTGGAAGCCTTTACAATTTTCTCGTCCCCTGCCTTCAGATAATACGAGTGGACAAAATACACATAGGACTGTTCTTCAATACCTGTGAACAGCCTGCCGTTATTTTCCAGATGCAGGGAATTCCATCCCATATGAGGGATCTTCATTCCTTCTTCCTCAGGAATCCGCAGGATCTCTCCCTTAAGAATTCCCAGACCGTCCACGCCCGGCGCCTCCTCGCTTCGCTCAAACAAAAGCTGAAGCCCCAGGCAGATCCCCAGGAATGGGGTCCCCTTCTCAACCGTCTTCCGGATCACTTTGTCCAGCCCTTTTGCGCGTATATTTTCCATAGCGTCGCCAAAAGCGCCCACACCTGGAAGGATTACTTTATCTGCCCGCAGAATCTCTCCGCTGTCTCCCGTAATATGTACTTCCTGCCCCAGAGCCAGAAGGGCTTTCTCTACGCTTCGTATATTGCCTGCATCATAATCGATAACCGCAGTCATCGGCTCTCCTCCTTCCCGACACCAGTCTTAACCACAGGCACAGGCGTGTCGTCCACAGCGTCCAGATTATTGATATACTTCCTCGTTTCCTTCACAATGACCGGCGACAGCAGGAGCACGGCGATCAAGTTCGGAATCGCCATCAGTGCGTTCAGGATATCAGCCAGCTTCCACACCAGATCCAGGGCCAGCACCGGCGCAATCAGCAGCACCGCCACATATAAGATACGGTAGGGAATCAAGCCCTTCTTTCCCGCAAAATACTCCACACACCGTTCTCCATAATAGGCCCATCCAAGGATTGTAGAATAAGCGAAGGAAATAATTCCCACAACCAGAATAAACGGCCCAAGGACAGGTATCTGTCCGAAAGCAAGCGTCGTCAGCTGTCCGCCGTCCGCGATCTGGTCTGCATTGATCGCCGGATTTTTCATAATCGTAGAGACAAGCACAAGTCCTGTCATCAGACAGACAACCACGGTATCCCAAAATGTCCCCGTGGAAGAGACAAGCGCCTGGCGCACCGGATTCTTTGTCCTGGCCGCCGCGGCCGCGATCGGCGCGGAACCCATTCCTGACTCATTGGAAAAGAGCCCTCTCGCGACACCGTACTGTATTGCATAGCGGATGCCCGTCCCCACAAGCCCGCCTGCTGCCGCGCCCGGTGTAAAGGCCAGCCGGCAGATTGTCTTTATCGCGGGAATAATATAATCATAGTTAATTCCCAGGATAATGATACATCCGATCACATAGAACGCCGCCATGAAAGGCACCAGTTTCTCGCACACATTTGCGATACTCTTGATACCGCCGAAAATAACAAGCGCGGTCAGCGCCGCCACGATCAGCCCGACAATCCAGGGATCAATCCCGAGGTTCTCATTACAGACCTCAGCGATCGCGTTCACCTGGGTGGCGCATCCGATCCCAAAGGAAGCAAATCCCGCAAACACGGCGAAAATCATCCCCAGCCATTTCATGTTCAGTCCCCGCTCCAACGCATACATCGCGCCGCCCTGCATTCTGCCGTCCGCGGTCTTCACCCGGTACTTTACTGCAATCAGAGACTCCGCATACTTCGTGGCAATTCCGAACACTCCGGTCAGCCAGCACCAAAGCACCGCTCCCGGACCTCCCAGGGCAATCGCGGTTCCCACTCCAATGATATTTCCCGTACCAATCGTAGATGCAAGTGCCGTTGTCAGAGCACCGAACTGGCTGACCTCTCCGTCTGCGCCATCTTCTTTAGACACCGAAAGCGGGATTCCTTTCGTAATGGATTTTCTCTGAATAACCCCGGTACGGATCGTCATAAACAGATGCGTGCCGAGAAGAAGAAAAATCATCCACCATCCCCACACAAAATCGTCTACTGACTGTACAATTTCGAATATCCGTTCATACATAGCTCTCTTCCTCCCAGATAACAATTTAGGCATACGAAACACTGCCCTCTTCCGGCATGCCGTATGCCTATAAAACTTCTTAATACATGCATTTTAACGCATTTTCGCTTTAATGTAAAGAAGCATTTGCCACTTCAGCAATCTGCCTTCTGTCCGTTCTGTCATCCTCAGCGGTCTCTCCCCCCGCTCCGGGTTCACCGCCGGTTCGGGCGTCCAGTTCAAACCAGAATGCCACCCCGTTTTCAAAGTTCTTTACACCGTATCTTTGATGGAAGGACTCCATGATCGCTTTCACAATCGAAAGACCGATGCCGTTGCCTCCATATTCTCTTGTATGCGCTTTATCCACTTTATAAAATTTGTCCCACAGTTTAGGAATGTCCCCTTCCGGTATCGGTTTCCCGCTGTTAAACACAGACACCCTCGCCCTGCCGCTGTCAGAGACAATGCGCACTTCAATCCGTTTCTCATTCTCCACATGGTGGATCGCATTGGTCAGGTAATTGCGCACAACCTGTTCGGTCTTAAATTCGTCCGCCCACACATAGAGGCATTCATCGGCAATAAAATCAATCACTGCCTCCGCCTGCTGTATCAGAATCTCACAGCTTGAGATCACGCCTTTTACCAGGCGGACAATGTCAAAGCGCTCAAACTGCACCTCATCACTTCCAAACTCAAGCTGGTTCAGGGCAAGAAGGTTCTTGACCATCCTATTCATCTTGCCCGCCTCGTCTATAATCACATCACAGTAAAATTCCCGGCTCTCCAGATCATCATTTACCCCTTCCTTTAAGCCTTCCGCATAGCCCTGTATAAGCGCGATGGGAGTTTTAAGCTCATGGGAGACATTCCCCAGGAATTCATTCCGCATGTCTTCCATCTTTTCCTTCTGTTCAATGTCTTTCTGCAGCTGGTTATTTGCGCGCTTTAATTCGGACACCGTCTTTTCCAGCTGAGCGGACATTCGGTTAAAGTTCCTTCCCAGGACGCTGATTTCATCGTCTCCGTTCCGCGTATATTTGGCGTCAAAATTCAGATTCGCCATCTCCTGAGAAAGCCGCGCCAGCTCCATAACTGGCTGGGTAATTCTTCTGGAAAACAGCCAGATAAGGAGCCCGCCCAGAATAATTCCGATAACGCCCAGATAGATCAAAAAACGGTTTGCCAGGGTCGCGCTCTCCTCGATACTCGCAAGCGGGCTCTGCATGCTGAACCAGGAGCCGTCGGAAAGCCTGCCGCACATTTTCAGATACTCAACATCCCCTGTGGTCCTCTGGCCATCATCCCGGTAGATCGTATATTCGTCAGACTGCCTGATCACATCTTCTATATTAACGGCGGCCATCCCCAGAAGGAGCCCTACCATCATTTCCTTAAAACGGGGGTCCTCCGTGCTGAGCGTGCTCAGCACCGCATTTCCTTTCGCGTCCACGACCACAAGATCCACATTGGCCCTCTCTGTCCGAATCAGGATATTATTCACTGAGGTTACCTCTGAAAGCTTTCCCTCCGCGAACATCCTGTCTATCTCACTGAATGTCCGGATCAGTTCCTGTGACTTATGAGAGAGATAATATGTTCCGAGAAAACCGTTATTAATGATAAGCACTGCCCCAAGGATAAATACAAAAAGTCCGATAAAGATGGCGGTTATCTGCTTTCGGATCGAATACTTCATGAATCATCACCTCAGATCAGTCAATCTCAAACTTATAGCCCATTCCCCAGATCGTTCTGATATACTCTCCTTTATCTCCCAGCTTGCTCCGAAGCTTTTTCACATGGGTGTCAATGGTCCGGGCATCCCCGAAATAATCATAATTCCACACATTATTCAGGATCTTTTCCCTCGACAGGGCTATCCCCTGGTTCTCCACAAAATATGACAGCAGCTCAAACTCCTTGTAGCTAAGTTCAACGGCCTCCCCATCAATCTTCACAATGTGGGCTGCCTTATCGATCACAATGCCGCCAGCCTCGATTACATCCCCACCTGTACTACCCAGAGTCCGGCGCAGAATCGCGTTCACCCTCGCGACCAGGATCTTGGGACTGAATGGTTTCGAGATATATTCATCCACCCCCAGCTCAAATCCCTGGAGCTCATCCCTCTCCTCAGAGCGCGCTGTGAGCATAATGATCGGCACTTTCGAAGATTCCCGGATCTCCCGGCACACCTGCCAGCCATCCATCTTTGGCATCATCACATCCAGAATAACCAGCGCCACATCCTTCTCCTCATAAAATATGTCCATAGCTTCCATGCCGTCCCCGGCCTCAACCACCGTGTATCCTTCCCGGGCAAGGAAGTCTTTCACCAATTTCCGCATCCTGCTCTCATCGTCCACAACAAGAACCTTTATATTTTCCATAACTTGTCTCTCCTCTTTTCATGACATGTACACTTTTAGTTTTATCCTATATCTTATCAGGGAAATATGTCAATAATGTGAATAATATAACAGGTCCTCGGCATTTTTCTTTCGCATTAACGTTGATTTATATTTTTATCCACTTACGGAAATACAGCTGCTAATTTTTTGATTTTTACGGAAAATTTTTCTTGCCACAGCGCATGCTTAATGGTAACATGTTATCAGTTCGTGAGGGAGTAATTGGCGTATATTCCTGCGTGGTAAGTCAACATACTGGTTCCCGGCGGGGACCTGGCTTATCTTAAATAATGAGACTCATGTACAGTGTATTTGCTGTACATGTTTTTAACCGACAGGTGCAGCACTGCACCTGCTTTTTTATTTCGCGGAAGCAGTCCTGCTTACCGCCATGACCAAGGAGGAAAAAATGGGATTTATTGAATTGTTCATTCTGGCTGTGGGGCTGTCTATGGACGCCTTCGCAGTCTCTGTCTGTAAGGGACTTGCAATGCCGAAGATCACAGTCAAAAAAACGTTGATTGTAGGCTTATGGTTCGGAGGGTTTCAGGCATTGATGCCCGCTGCCGGGTATCTGCTTGGCATCCAGTTCCGGGATAAGATCACCGCCATTGATCACTGGATCGCCTTCATTCTGCTGGGGCTTATCGGAGCCGGCATGATTCGGGAGGCCTGTTCCGGCGGCTGCGAAGAAGAGAATGACTCTCTTGACATCAAGACGATGTTCCTGCTCGCGCTGGCCACAAGTATCGATGCACTGGCAGCAGGGATTACCTTCGCTTTTCTGAACGTGCATCTCATACCAGCAGTTTCTTTTATCGGAGCCACAACCTTCCTGCTTTCCGCCGCGGGAGTCAAGATCGGAAATCTGTTCGGCACCCGTTACAAGGCAAAAGCCGAACTTGCGGGAGGCGCGATCCTCATACTCCTGGGATGCAAAATCCTGTTGGAGCACTTAGGCATGCTTCCGTTTTAACTTTGCTGATGTCCCGGTCCGGGACCTGATCTCCGGGACTGTTAATATACAGTGACAACAATTGACTTCACCGGCCCGCCTGTGCTATTATATAGACCGCAGGCGGGCCCGCGGAGTCATTACAGATATCACCAAAGCAGTCCATATCCCTGCCTGAAAAATAAAATATAAATAATGCATTTTATAGTCATATGGTTTTCCTGTTTCAGCATTCAAACAGGCATATGGCTTTTTTATTGTTCTGCACCGGCGCGGTCTTTCGATGCCCCTGTGCAGAATCATATGAAAGGAGCTTCATTCCATGCAGGAAAATAATACTTTTATGAAAACAAAACCCGTCTTTTCCCTTCTGATCTCCATGTCTGTGCCCATGATGCTGTCCATGCTGATTCAGTCCCTTTACAATATCGTGGACAGCATCTATGTAGCGCGGCTTGGTACGGATGCCCTGACTGCTGTCTCACTGGCTTATCCCCTCCAGAATGCCATTGTTTCTGTGGCAGTAGGGATCGGCGTGGGAATCAGCTCAGCCATCTCCATCCATCTGGGGGCCGGGCACCAGGAGAAGGCGGACCGCGCCGCCACGATCGGAATTGCCCTGACGGTTCTCCACTGCATCCTTTTTATTCTCGGAGGGATTTTCATTACACGTCCATTCCTGTCATTATTCACAGATAATCCCGCAGTGCTAGAAGACGCCTGCGATTACACGTACATTGTCCTCTGCCTTTCCTTCGGCGCTCTTTTTCAAATTGCTTTTGAAAAGATCTTTCAGGGGATCGGACAGATGAAAATCACAATGTATCTGCTCATTGTCGGCTGTGTCGTCAATATTATCCTGGACCCGGTCCTTATATTCGGTCTTCTCGGATTCCCCGCGCTGGGAACGGCAGGCGCTGCTATTGCCACAGTAATCGGGCAGATCAGTGCTTTCCTGCTCTACATTATCGTATACCTGAGGAAACCTTATGCCATCCATATCCGCATGAAATACCTTCGGTTTGACACGAAGATTATCCGCCAGATTTACTGTGTCGGTATCCCTTCCAGCATCATGATGCTGCTGCCTTCTGTCCTCATCAGCATCCTGAACAGCATCCTCACCACATTTTCCGACATTTACGTGGCTGTCCTGGGCGTATATTTTAAACTCCAGACCTTCATCTACATGCCGGCCAACGGGATTGTCCAGGGAATGCGCCCCATCATTGGCTACAACTACGGCGCGGGAGAAATACGCCGCGCGCGTTCTGCCATCCGGTACAGCCTTGCCTGCGCGGCAGCGCTCATGTTTCTGGGCACACTTTTGTCCCTTCTGATTCCGGAACAGATCTTCGCGCTGTTTGACGCGGACGAGAAACTGATGGAGGCGGGTGTGACCGCTCTGCGCATCATCTGCCTCGGTTTTCTCGTCTCCTCTGTGGGGATCATCTATTCCGGTACTTTTGAAGCTCTGGGGAATGGACGGAACTCTCTGATTATCTCCCTGCTCCGGCAGTTTATAATCACAATCCCCTTGAGTTTCATCCTCTCCCAGATCTGGGGGCCTATCGGAGTATGGATCTCATTCCCCGCCGGAGAAATCTGCGCATCGGCAGCAGCATTTTTCCTCCTGAAATACTACGAGCAGGGACAGCTTTCGCCTTTTGCCGCCTTTTCCCATCAGTGACGGACAAAATTCCCTGCTGTAAACAAAAACCGTGTGCATATTCTTTCTGCACACGGTTTTCATTCGTTCCCAGGTGAAACAGGTCCGGTTTCCCAGCCTTCAATCACGGTCACTCCATCTCAAAATTTGTAAAATACTGATGCGCCAGTTCCTCGTCTTCTCCATTCACAACCAGGCGCATCGGAAGCCCCAGCTTAATCGACATCAGCCCAAGAAGCGATTTCCCATCAATGCGGAAATTCCGGTTGGACATATCTGTCACGTCAATGTCTGATTTCATCTTCTGGCATGTATTACAAAAACTCATCAACTGCCCTGATGTTGCAAACCTGATCTTTTTCTCGATCATTTTTCTGTCCTCCTCTTCAGCCTCTGTGCGGCACTGCGCACTGCCTCAGTATATAATAAACGCTCCGGACAGGCAAGAGGAATTTATGGCTGCGCGTAACAAAGACAAAACGCATGCACATTCAAAGAACCTCTTTTTTTCGCTCTATTTTTGTCGATTTTTCTCTATTTTACTTGTTTATTTTCGATTACCATGTTTTTCCAGTTAAATTTTTATTGCAACAACTTATTGTTAAGGAGGAGAAATCATGAAAAGTACAATCAGCAACTTACTGTTGAGCCTCGGCATCCCATCTACCCGACGCGGTCACCGTTATCTCTGCCGCGCCCTGGAACTCTGTCTTGAAAATGAAGATTATCTGCTCTCCGTTTACAAAACGCTGTATGTAGATGTAGCTGAACATTTTGGTGAGAGCCGCGCGAACGTGGAACACTGTATGCGTGCGGCTGTTTCCTACTGCTGGAACAACGGCAACCGGGAACTTCTTCAGCAGATCGCAAAGTATCCACTGGACTCAAAACCACGCACAGGAGAATTCCTTGATATTCTTTATCATCACCTGATTTCCTAACTATTGGGGAATTGTCGCGCTAAATGGTGGAATAAACCATAATTTCGTGAGGAAGCACTTTTGAGCAGTGTAAGAGCCAGATCTAGGAAAGCTGATATGCTCCAAGCTCTGGCTCTATGCGCCACATCCATACAGGCTATGGCAGAACAGAAAATCCTTATTGAAATCATAAGCAGGCACTTTGGACACGCAAACAGCAAGGTAACCAGGGAAATCTATTTCCACACCACAAAGAAAATGAAAAGCGGGATAACCAGTGAATTAAATCCGTAAAACTTTTATGATTTGCCCCTTTTTATGTGGGCATATAGAAAAACCCCCGGAAACATCATCGTTTCCGGGGCTCTCTGTTTTTAAGTTCAATGCGGATAACAGGACTTGAACCTGCACGTCAAGGACACCAGAACCTAAATCTGGCGCGTCTGCCAATTCCGCCATATCCGCTTATAACTGAATGAAAAAAGCGGGAACCCATATCCTGAGTTTCCGCCATCTCACTCACTGAGCGTGCGGGGATTCGAACCCCGGACAACTTGATTAAAAGTCAAGTGCTCTACCACCTGAGCTACACGCCCATATTTTTCTCTCCCGGCTTCCCAGGTAAACTGGGCTAGCTGGATTCGAACCAGCGAATGCAGGAGTCAAAGTCCTGTGCCTTACCGCTTGGCGATAGCCCAACGAAGACTTATATCTGACACTGCCTGCCAGTGCGAGTACAAAAGAAAAAGGGTGGGTAGTGGGACTCGAACCCACGATATCCAGAACCACAATCTGGCGCGCTAACCAACTGCACCATACCCACCATACCGAGCCTGGGGGGATTCGAACCCTCGACCTACGGCTTAGAAGGCCGTTGCTCTATCCAGCTGAGCTACAGACTCATATTCAAATATCCCCTTTTCAAAGGCTCTCCGCATCATCTGCGGAAAAGCGGGTGATGGGAATCGAACCCACGTATCCAGCTTGGAAGGCTGGTGTTCTACCATTGAACTACACCCGCACACAATCGGGGTGACAGGATTCGAACCTGCGACCTCCTGGTCCCAAACCAGGCGCTCTAGCCAAGCTGAGCCACACCCCGGTATAATTCCTGCGTTCCTGTCTTTCCCGTAGCGCATTGACTATTATATTATAAGGTTTTCACAATGTCAACAATTTTTTTCAGTTTTCCTCGTTTTTACTTTTTACACTGTCCATACCGCAGTAAAGTTCGGGCAGCCCCCATTCAATCCAGATATCTCTGATCAAATGAGGCTTCACCATCTTCCCCGATCTCCATGATCATATAACTGCCTTTTCTGCCCTCCTGCCGCGGGAAAGAGATACTCCCGGGATTCAGCACAATCATACCGTTCTTCTGCTCGAAAAACGGTTTATGCGTGTGTCCGAACATTACGATATCTGCCTTTCTTGCCTCGCCTTCCTCCCGGATATACTCCGGGTCCAGGGATACATAATACGGATGTCCGTGAGTGATAAACACTTTATATCTGCCTATATAAAACTCTTCTTCTCTCGGCAGATCTGAGAAGAAATCATTGTTTCCCCTCACCATATGCTTCTCACACTCTACAGCCGCGTCTATGTAGTCCTCTCCCCCCTCAACATCACCCAGATGAACAAACATATCGATCTCGCCGGCCCCCTCAAGAGCTCTGTCAAGCCCTGTATGCCGCCCGTGTGTATCACTGATGATCAATACTCTCATAATATGCCCTCTCCAAACTTCTCTTTTAATATATCCCGCATTGCCCGAAGCGCCTTCCCTCTGTGACTGAGCTCATTCTTCTGCTCCGGCGTCATCTGCGCTGTCGTACACCCGTATTCCGGCACATAGAATATCGGATCATACCCAAATCCATTCGATCCCTCAGACTCATATGCAATCATCCCCTCGATCGTCTTGCGCACTACAGCGACTGTCCCATCCGGAAATACTGCTGCCACCGCACAAACGAAGCGTGCGGTGCGGTCCTCCTCAGGCACGCCCTCCAGACGGTCTAACAATATCCTGTTCTTAATATCATAAGAAGTATCCTCACCCGCGAATCTCGCAGAATAGATCCCCGGAGCCTTATCCAGATAATCGATCTCCAGCCCAGAGTCATCCGCCAGAACAATATCATTCGTAAGCATCCGTGCCACGGCCCTGGCCTTGATCTCCGCGTTCTCTTCAAAACTCATGCCGTCCTCCACGATCTCTGCATCGGCCCCGGCTTCTTTCATCGATAAGATCTCCACGCCAAGGTCGGCAAGAATCATGCGGATTTCCTTCATCTTACCTTCATTTCCTGTTGCAAATATAATTCTTCTTTTCATCTTCCCTGTACCCTCTGTCTTCTCTTATGTAACCTCTGCCTTTTGCCTTTACTTTTTCTGTTTTGGGGGCTTCGGTCCCGGGAACTGGTAAAAATATGTCCTGATCATCCCGTTATAAATTTTCCTGTTCTTTTCTGCCTTCCGCCCGAAATAGCGTTCTGCCTCCTCATAACTTGTTATCATATAGGCGGACCAGCTGTCAAGCTTCCGGAACGCCTCGCCAAAATCACGGTATATCTGGGGAAGGGCCGACTTCTCTTCCAGACGTTCTCCATAGGGCGGATTCGTAATAATAAATCCATATTTCTTAGGATGGCTTAAATCTTTCACTTCCCGATGCTGGAAATGGATCAGATGAGCAACCCCTGCCGCCTCCGCATTGCGCCGTGCGGCGCGTAGCACTTCCGGGTCTGCATCGTATCCCTGAATATCCGTCTCAATGTCATCACACATCAGATCCTGCGCTTCATTGACCGCCTCATACCAGTTCTTCTTTCTTATTAAATTCGTCCATGCCTCTGCAGTAAAAGACCGATTCATCCCGGGAGCGATATTGGCGGCCATCATAGCCGCCTCAATCGGAAATGTCCCGCTGCCGCAGAACGGGTCCACCAGAATCCGCTCCTTTCTCCAAGGGGTCAGCATAATCAGCGCCGCCGCCAGGTTTTCCGCGATAGGCGCTTTTCCCGCCACGGGGCGGTACCCTCTTTTGTGCAGGGACATTCCGGTTGTGTCAAGTCCCACAGTCACAATGTCCTTCATCAAAAACACCCGGACCGGATAGGATGCGCCGGTCTCCTGAAACCACTGGGTATGGTATCTTGCCTTTAAACGCTCCACCATCGCCTTCTTCATAATAGACTGGATATCAGACGGACTGAACAGCCTGCTCTTTACAGAGGCCGCCTTTGCCACCCAGAATTTCCCTGCCTCCGGGATGTAATCCTCCCACGGTATTTCCTTTGTCCTGTCAAACAGCTCCTCAAAAGTCACTGCCTGAAACTCCCCTGCCTTCAGGAGTACGCGCTCCGCAGACCTGAGGAAGATGTTTGCGCGGCACATGGCATCCATTCCGCCGCGAAAAGTAACCCTTCCGTCCTCCACCCGCACAATCTCATACCCAAGGTCCTGGATCTCCCGCTTTAGCACAGCCTCCAGCCCGAAATGGCAGGGTGCGATCCATTCCATCTCATGCATGAATAATTTCCGTCCTTATATTATACTGTATCCATCTTACTATAAATTGGGGACGTAGTAAAGTTGAACTTTACTACGTCCCCAATTAGCAATTTTCGCTTGATCAGCCAGCTGGCACCGTCTTAGTAACGGTCTGATTCGTCATACGCATCCTTTGTTCTTCCGCAGTTCTTGCTGTCAGATGCATTGGTTCCTGAGCTGCTGTTCTTGTTTGCATTTTTGTTGTTGCTCTGTGTGTCAGCGTAAGATGAGTAAGAGCTGTTTTTTGTGTTTTTGTTTGAGTTGTTTGTATTGCTATAATTCTTTGCCATGAGTATCCCTCCTGTTTTATTTGGTACAGTCATAGTATCTCAGACTGCGTCGGATTTTATTCATTTGTTCTTAAACCTTTAAAATACAAAAAATATTTTTATATTATTTTTATTTTTTGCTTGCTTTTTCCAATTTCGTATATTATACTATTTTTCGTAGAAAGGTTATTTTCTACAACCCCTTATTAATTATTTATACTCCCCTCAAAAGACCGATGGCTCCCCCATCGGT